>NZ_FOQC01000020.1 GCF_900113645.1 Trichococcus flocculiformis | reverse complement strand
CATGCTTGCGCTTCGGACGCGCGAAGCGCAAGATCCGAGGACCATCGGTCAGCTGTTCTTTTTGTGTTGTGATGAATTGGAGGACATCCGATTTGCAGAAGCAATTCTATTGGTATTGGACTGCCTGAAGGCGTCTCTCACGGAAGAACCTATCTTGTCTGAAGAAATGGTGCAGTCTGTTCTGGACAGAGTTTTCGACAACTTTCCTGCTTTCTTAAAACGAGCATTTCATCAACCTGAAAATCAGTTCCCGAGCGGTTTATCGGCATAATAGTATAGCTAGAATTATTGATATATCAAGCCTTTAGGGTCTTTTTCGGTGTGCGAAAGTTGAGTAATCAATCTACAGATCCAAAAAAACCACTGACCCGACATAGGGATCAGTGGTTTTTTTGCTTTACGGTTTTGAATCAGATTTTGATGCCTTGCTTGCGTCGCTCCGCAAATTCTGCTGTCGCAGTGAAAAGGACATCAGTCGATGAGTTAAGAGCTGTCTCAAAGGAATCTTGAAGGACGCCGATGATAAAACCGACACCGACTATTTGCATAGCCACATCGTTCGGGATACCGAACAGACTTGATGCTAACGGGATAAGCAACAGTGACCCACCAGCAACACCCGATGCTCCACAAGCACTGATCGCTGCCAGGATACTGAGGATGAGGGCAGTACCGAAATCAACAGGGATACCCAAGGTGTGGACTGCTGCCAAGGTTAGGACGGAAATCGTCACCGCCGCACCTGCCATATTGATCGTTGCACCAAGCGGAATGGAAACCGAATACGTGTCCCTGTCCAATCCAAGGTCCTCGCAAAGGGTCATGTTGACAGGAATGTTCGCAGCCGAACTTCGTGTGAAGAAAGCAGTGATGCCACTTTCCCTCAAACATCTGAAGACGAGCGGGAAAGGATTGGAACGGATATAGATGTAGACGATGATCGGGTTGACGACCAAAGCGACGAACAGCATACAGCCGATCAGCACCGCAAGCAGTTTGCCATAGCCCAGTAATACGCCGATTCCGCTTGTAGAGATGACATCAAAAACAAGACCCATGATTCCCAACGGAGCGAAGGCAATGACAATCCGGACCATTTCCGTCAATGCATCAGAAACATTGGACAGCATCAACTTGGTTGAAGCCGCAGCGTTCTTCAAAGTAAAACCGAGCATGAGAGCCCAAGACAAGATGCCGATGTAGTTGGCATTGAAAAGCGCCTTGATTGGATTATCCACAACGTTCAACAACAAAGCCTTCAGGACTTCCACCACACCGCCTGGAGCAGTGACATCCTCGACGCCGGAACCCAATGTCAAAGTCACCGGGAAGAGGAAGCTTGCGACAACCGCTACGAGTGCCGCCAAGAACGTTCCTAAAAGGTACAGCACGATAACAGACTTCATGTTCGTCTGTTGACCTTTTTTATGTTGCGAAATCGCAGATGCTACCAAGAAAAATACCAAGATGGGTGCAATTGCCTTCAAAGCTCCGACAAACAACGCACCAAAAATTGTGATCGGTTTTGCTATGTCCGGTATAGTGACAGCAAGAATGATCCCGATGACCAAACCGGCGATGATACGTTTGACAAGACTCAGCTTGTACCAGTGATTCATTAATTTATACAATTCGTATTCCTCCTGATGTATGCAAAAATTACAATAAAATGAGTACATAGGTTTTCATATTACCATAATTTAATCTCCCTAGGAAGAATACCTTTCACTTTTCTCTTACCGCGTGTCTGTTGAATTGGATTCCTCATTATTTGCTTTCTGCATTTTCGTGACTTTTTTTAAAATTCCTCTTTTCTGATCAGCTGAAAAGCGCTATAATATATTTTATGGAGAATTACTCAAGTCCGGCTGAAGAGGACGCACTCGAAATGCGTTAGGTGTCGAAAGGCGCGCGGGGGTTCGAATCCCCCATTCTCCTTAGAGCAATTTCAGTTGATTCAAACGGATTGAAAAAACCGCTATCCATCAAGGTTTAGCGGCATTTTTGAAGATATTCAATTCGATGCAACTACAAGTAAATAGACGTGCACATAGACGTGGAATGAACGTGGCGTGGGCAGCGGTGGAACTACTCTCGATGATAGGGGGTAGTTTTTTTATGTTCCCAGCCCAGGTCATGCCCATCTTCTTTTGCTATAGCCTCTAAAAATGCTACAAGCTGATACATTTTATACTCTTTATTCGTGCCTGGCATTATGTTTAGTAAACGACTTAGAGGCTCTTCAATTTCAGCCAAATACCATTCATGTCCATCGGCTGCGTTGGGTGAATTGACTAGCACCATTTGGTTCATCACCATATCAAACTCGCTTAACTCCGTTGTAAAATAATAATTAGTCCCTCTGTCTCTGTATTGGTAAATTTTCATAATTATCTCTTCCCTTCAATTTTGGTTTGTAATTTTAATTACACCTATCATAGGCAGCCGGGAAGAGTATTATCACTTGATCGTGTCTGAGCTCGTTCTAGTAATTCTGAGCACAAAAAAAGCCGCCCTCAAATTAAGAGAGTGGCTTTTTTTGTGATGTAGTAAAAACTATATATCCTTCAAATTCTTCAGGAACAAGCATAGGTTATTTGGTGATTCATAATTTGCAAGTTCTGAAAAACCGTTACGAGAATAGAAATTTGTTAATTTTGGGTGATCCTCACACTCTAAAAAAAGTATTCTCCCACCAATCAAAATGTACGCCTCACGAATCTTTTGATAAGCTAAAGCAATAAGCTCATCTCCGGTTATTCCTTTGGCTTTAATCGCTTCCTCAGAATAGTTTTTGCCAAGTTGACCAAGTAAAATACCCTTTATTTCATAGTTAGCCATCTCAGTTTTATAACCTAGCCCCATTAACCGTTTCTTTAATGAAGTACTCATACTGTTGAATTGCTTTTTAGGTATAACTAATGGTTTATTTGAAATAGCGAAATACCCGGCTAAATAAGGTTTTTTTTGATATGATGCCATTACTAGATAAGTCCTCGATAAGCCAAGATTTTCAAATTGAATAGACTTACTATGTAAAAAATGCTCTACATCACTCGCACCTTTTAACATAGACTTACACGAAAAAGAAAAGAGGAGTTTATTTATCTCCTCTTCGCTACTTATTGATAATAAATTACTCATCGGTATTACTGTTAACGTCATCCCTTACCTACTTTCCAATAAACGATGACATCATTTTTTGAATGCGATCTCTATCAGTCACGGTTTCTACTTTTTGTTTAATTTGATAATCTACACGTCTCGAATGGTCCAGGGCATCAGTTAACTTAAAGCTTGTTTTTTTGTTGATCTTAAAATCTGTGGTAAAGCTCTTTGTAGACATACATTCCACCTTCTCTATTTCCAGTATAGAAACACTCTCTCTGACCATAATATATCACAAATAGTACTTTTTGTGTCATAATAAGCAAAAATGTTCAAAAAAATAGGCTGATTCGCCTCGGGGGGCCCAAATCAACCTTTACTTATTGTATATCAACCAAGTTGAAACCGCTATCTTTATTTTAGGGTTGCACAAAAATATGCCACCCTTTTTAAGGCAGCCGAAAGTGCCGAATATACCGGCTCAATTTTGAGATGGTTCTGGCCAGAAAGTTTGGCCGGCTTTTCGACCGATCTATAAGCCTGTGTAATTTTCCGCATCTCCCCATAATTGGAGGCATGTTTTGCATTGCTGAGTGAGCGAATCGTTCGATAAGGACTATCCAATTTTGGATATTGCTATTATTAGGCCCTGTTTTAGGGTCCCGTTATGAGTCCTTGTTTTAAGGAGTCATCCGGCTGCTTATGGGGTCGGTGTTTCACCGACACCCTGACCAAGAAAAGCACTGACTCAACTTGTGGATGTCACCCCATTTTAGGGCCTCATAGGACCACCCAATGTAGAATTCTCGCTGCGCAATTTTGCGCCGCGAGATCTGAACCAATCCATTTCTGGCTTCGTTAATTCTGGCCAAAAGACGACGTCGTTTTAAACGACTGCAGGGGTGGCATAAAACTGTGCAAGCCTGATCACTGCATGGCTCCTTATTTCAGGGACTCATAGAAGTCTAGCGAACGTATCGTTCTGTCAGCTTGTATCCATTTTTGGCTTTAGGACAATCTAATTTTGACCCGTGCTGAAAAAACAGCTCTCTTATGGATGCTGTCGCACCTCAGCGCAATTTTGCGTTAAGCTATTATTAAATGCGCGGAAAAGTCCGCCGATTGCTGGATGCAGTCGCGCTTCGCGATTCCATTAGATAGGCCGACTTTTCGGCCAATCTTTAGATCTCCCCAATTTTGGGGGTATCTCATTAGTTCAGCCGGATTTTCGGCCGTATTAAGATCTCGTTATTTTTAACGGTATCTACTTCAATGGCCTGGGGTAGCGATTCGCTAGGTCGCGGAAGGATCTGCCCAATTTTGGATACATCTTCCTAAGGCTGCCGAATTCTCGGCCACCTCGTAAGGTAGGCTCAATTTTGAGCAGACCTATTCTCATGTTGTGAACTCAGCCGGATTTTCGGTTGAGCGCGTTGTTGTCTGGTCCTGTTGTTCGTCCGGACCATCGAACGTTTTTAGATGTGGGAAATATTTCCCGCATGTTTTGCTATCATTTGGCAATCGGCTGACTTTTCAGCCAGTTCCCTTTCTTCCAAATCTAGAATATACATCTGCTCAATTCTGAGCAGGTCTTCAAAGGTCGGCTCGATTATGAGCATACCTCAATAACCATTTTGGGAACTTAGCTTTTTCCTTGTCGAAGCTTCTGCACTGATTCGGTGCATGAGGTCGCCCTGAATCGAGGCACCCTTTCAGTGACAGACACTTTTGTCCGCAACCCTGCATACCCGACAAAACGGAGGATATGAAATCACTTATAATCCACCACAAGGAAAGAGCTGTGTTCCGTCTGAATGAATCGGCATTAGAACGACTATTTATATCACCGATTATTAATATCGCTTCGAATGTAAATTTGAGCCACTTTATAGCATGGCCTTTCGCTATAGCTCAAACCCATAGCGGATGGGTTTAGCCCACTAGCCTATCCAGCTACCGTCATTTAAAATGACGTCGTCTTTTCGCTGTCAATTTGATTGATTTCAAAACAAGTGCTCTAGCGTATCTGTTTCGCTGTCACTTTTAGTGATAGCGGCCGAAAATTTTGCTCTTGTTCCGGACAATAGCGGCATAACGTTTCGTTAGGTCAGCCGGCTACCGTCATTTAAAATGACAAAAAGTTTTAATGTTAACAAACGTTAACATCATAGCCGTTGTGCTGTTCTTTTTTTAAGGGGGTTCGCTTTGTCCGTATGTACCTTTTTTTGAATATTATCATGCTGTTACACATTTATATTTATGAAGCCACCTTTCGCAACTTCTTGCAAAGCCAAGCGTATAGGCTATGTTTTCGGGGTCAGTCTGATCGGCTAGGGACAACAAAAAAGGGGTCGGTATTTAGCCGACACCCTCGCCATCTTATTGTTGGATTCCTGTGTTGCATTTAAAATGGCTGATACGGCTTGTTCCAATGATATGGATTCGTCGCAAAAATTGAATCAAGAAAGATTATATTCTGTTCTGCTTTTTCTACGTTTAAACCGGCGCCTATGCACACCACGTTTCGATACCACCGATAGAAACCTTGTATTTTCGGTTTTTTCAGCAACCTGCTTCCATTTACGTTAGCTACTCGCGCGCTACAACCATAGGCCAAACGATACGCTTTTGAAGCGTTCTGATACCGAAGATAATACATACAGAACAATTCTTGCCGCGCGTTTAATCCGTATTCTTTAGCCATGCTTTCATACTGCCATTCTTCGAAAATACTAGCCGTTTTTCCCTTTCCATTCGTTTTTGTCATGTTCATCCATCACCCTATCCCATAGCTGATGATCTGAATATCCACGCTGGTTCATGATCCATATCCCGTGCTGTTATGGCATCAATCACTTTGCCATCAACATTCTAGTCAATAGACCGTGAAGTAATTATCATTACTATCCATCCCATGGTTTGCTGTCAATGATGCAACACTTTTTGTTGCATCACTTTTTTGTTGCAACAAAAAGTGTTGCATCGTGTTGCAGTGTTGCATCCCGTATATCAATGTTTTTATGCGCTTTACATCTTCTTTTATCCCACGTTTTCCCACAAGCTCCCGGGCATGGGCATCAGCTGTTATCCAGCTGCATTAATAGACTTTCGCGTATAACTTCGTTACGTTTGGAAACCTCGGATGCTCAAGGCGGAATAGCTTTTATTGAAATTACATATTCTTACATGGTCCTATCCAATGAGATGAACTCGTACGTAGCTTTTAATTACAATTTATACCAATGATCCGAAATTTCAGCACATCCAATCACTTAATCAAACGCTTATACCTAAAATTTTATATTATTCTTTTTTCTTCAGGTGCATCATAGACTTCTCTTAAGCGATGTAACTCTTTATTAAATGTAATACTTCTTGTTCCCGCTTCTAATAAGTCACGATTTTCAAAGTAATAAGCAAAGCAGATAATGCTGTACAGGGTATCCATGCCTTGATTTTTAACATAAGGTTTATACGGATGAAAAGCATTCGGATGGCTATCTGCGTAATCTCTAAAACTCTTAAGCAGTTTCACTGGATCTTTGTAACCAAATATTCCTCCGATGTCTTTCGTGAACGCATATTGCTGAGATTTAGCTTTTACCTCTATAAGTTCCATTCTTATCTCTCCTTATTTATGGTCTATTCTTAGCGCGTTAACAAGTTTCTATCACTGTATTCCATCAATAAACAATACTGTAGGTAATAACGCCGTTTTCTGCTGATAAGATTAAATCGCCCTCATAAGAATAGAGATAAACTACCTTGCCTCCGATATGCGCGCTGGTATCAGCAAAGAGTGGATGAATTACGTTTGAAAGATAAGCGTCCGCATCGTTGTTTTGAGTAGCAAGCCATATCCCTTGAGATATACCAGAAGACAATGGCGTTGCAGTAATACCCTGTTCTGTTTCAGAAACAGTAAAACCATTATCAATAAGGGCATTTACCGCTTCAGAACTATCAAGAGCTACTACAGTATTTTCAGCTGGCTCTTCAGCAATCTCATATACTTCTACCTCTGGAACTTTTTCAGTGGCAATCGCTTCTGCATCTATATTAAAAATATATCTTCCTACTTCTTCAAAAGTGTCATAATCCAATCCTCTGAAGGTAACTGGGAATTCATTATTATTCAGTGTGTACGCTTCAACCACTTCGATTGTTTTACCAGGCAATAAATAATTGTTCCTTGAATTACTCTTATCCACCATTTCGTTATAAGTCCCCGTATCGTCCCCAAAAGCATCCAAAAAATGGTACATTGAATCCAGAATCACTCTGGATGTTTCATTATTTTGCTCTAGTTCAATCCACAATAATGTATCTAAGGGCAGCAGTTCCTCCGAATCGCTCTTATTAGTTAACCTATACGTGACAAATAGACCTGGATTACTTTCCGCTGGACTTTGGATTACTTCGACTTTTTCAATCGCTAAAATAAAATGGTCATTCTCTAACACATTCTCAGTAAACGTTGTATCAGGAGTAATAACTTGATCTACCACCGGAGAATTTGACTCTTCTTCTGCATCATACTCAGCGCTACAGGATGCTAGCATAACCGAACTAATAATTAAAAATAAAAATTTCATTTTCGACGCCTCCATTATTTATATTTAGCAACTTCTTATTCCTAAATTATATCAAATATATATTAATAGTATATGAACATTCTTTCGTCCTTAAACATATTCACGTTGCCGTCAAGCGGCTACCTGCAAATAATAAGAAGGGGTATATCCATTTTTGGATATACCCCCATTTACTTTCTACACATCCATTAAATGCTCTTCTGAAATTTGTTGTGCAAAATCCATTTCTATTTGCGTTATATAACGTTGCACTTGCTCTTTTGCATTTTTATCAAGGCAAAGCTCATAATGTTTAACAAACTCAACAACGCTACGCACTAGAATATTACTCATGGCTTTTTTAATTACTGAGTTTAAAGCGGCTGCCTTTAAATCCAGTAATAAATATAGCTGTTTAATTTCTGCTTCATCAATTTCTCTATTTAAAGCAAGGAGGAGCTTTTGATATGATTCTAAAATTTCCTCACCGATAGAAAGAATTGAATTGCTTTGTTTAGGCAGAATTACAGACCCAAGTTCATCAATTTTTTTAATGATCGAATCTATTTCCGGATAAATTATCGCGTCTGTGGCGCTAAAAGGCTTTTCCGAGAACACACTTTCAAATATCAGATCCACTATATTGGATGCACCGATGATCAATCCATCTGTCATTAAATCTATCTCCTTTCCTCATTCTATATTTAGGATTATTTATCTTGCCGCATTTTTTCTGGCCAAAGTTAGAACATTGGTATTTTTGATTACAAAGATCAAGCTCAAATCTGTCGACTCCCTTGCTTATCATACTGCTTAAAAATTCAGTACTCACAGCAACACCCTAGGTTAAACGTCAGATAAAAATATAAGATTAGCCTCCTCTTTTTCATATCTTCGTCCCTTTTATCACCCATTGCTCCAACGCCTGTTTGTGAAAACGCCATTTCTTACCGATCTTCACGCCTGGTATTCGCAGCGCTTCATCTTTCGACTTCGCATAGGCATACAAGCTATTCTTCGAGATCCGCAAGAAGGCGGCCGCTTCGGTTGCGGTTAAGATATTGCCTTCCATAACTAAACCTCCATTTTTCTCTTGTATACGCTGTGCTTGATAGCAAATCCCTTCACCGCAGCTACATAGATTTCCAAGACAGCAATCATCCATCGATGCGTCCGAGAACCTTTCCGAGTTGTTTTGCAAATTTTTCACCTACTTCTCTATAAAATTCATAGACAGACCTTGCC
Source organism: Trichococcus flocculiformis (assembly GCF_900113645.1). Lineage (GTDB taxonomy): Bacteria > Bacillota > Bacilli > Lactobacillales > Aerococcaceae > Trichococcus > Trichococcus flocculiformis. The sequence goes on along the minus strand of NZ_FOQC01000020.1, from coordinate 29,870 downwards.
ATTTTATCGCGCCGAATTTTTCGTTCCACGAATACAATGGTGCCGTCCGGTCCCCTACATAGAATGTTTTTGTGGCCATACCGCCGGTTTTTGGGTTCGGGTAAGATGCCTCAAAAAAGGCATGGTCTACCGCATTCAGGACGTCGAATATCTCTCCATCGCTCAGCGGACCCCACTTGATTTCTAATTTCACTTTTTCCGATATGATATCCCGTACCATTGTGCCACTAGCATTTCTCCCGCTTGTGTCGGCATCGATCGTTTGGTATCCCACGCTAAACTCTTGGGGGGCCTTTACGTAACGCCCACCCACTAACAGTAATTCATCCATTCGGACCCCTCCTAGATATTTATAGGGATTGCTCCCGTACGATCGATAATCTCGTTGATTTCATTGATTACGATTTTTCCGATCTTCTGACCATCCATTACTAACGTGACTTCCATCGGTCCGCTCACTTTGTTTCCGGATGCAGCATACATAGCTATTGCGTTCGAAATCGATTCCGACATACCCGTAAGCCCGCCGCCTGCTTCCCTCGTAGAGATCGGCATATCCAATCGCTGCATAGGCGTTTCTAAAAATAGATCAGGCATTTGCAACGAACTGGTATCGGAGACGCCTAAATAGTCCTTTGCGATTTCAAGCAATTCAATCGCTCTGTTGCGTTTTTCAAGAGGGATGACCATTTCCTTCTTGTTTCCTTCTGCGAGTCTGTAGTAGCCCTCTTTTGACACTACGCCGCCATTTTCGTATCCGTGGCCGTGGCCGATAACACCCAGCATGCCAGTAGCTCCATAACGACTTTTGGCGTAATTGATACCAGCTAACAAACTGTCCAGACCGTTTAAACGGTTGTCGTGGCCGGGGAATTTATAGGCATTGAAGGTTGCTCCGATAACTTGGACCAAACCTTTGGCCAAATCCCCCGTCTTGTTATTGATATCGCCTATATTTCCTTGGATAGCCTTTTCGTTACCGCCTGATTCAGACTGAATTTGACGCAACCAAGCATTTACATAAGCATCAGTCGTTGGTAGTCCGTTCATGGAAAGCGCCCTGATAACAGTTGGTCTCCATCGCTCCACGCCGGTTCCTACAGGTGACTCTGAGCCTTTTTCAAGCATTCCTTTGATAAAGTTTGTCGCACTTCCTGCTACCGTGCTAATCCCGCCCTTGGCGATGGCTAAAGCCGGGTTTACTGCATCTGACAAGTTAACGAATTTGCTGATGGCGATATCCAGCAATTCGCTTGGGTTCGATAGATAATCCCAGACCGTTCCGGCCATTTCTTTCGCTCCGTTATAAGCTTTGCTAAACCAATCGCCAATGCCGTTCGCGTAACGAGGAACGCCGCCGTACATGCTGTTTGTTCTTTCGCCGTCCAGCACTTTCGCGCCTCGTGGTAGATTGACCAGCATATTTCTTTGGTTCGGGAATAAGCCGACTTGACCACCAGGAAGTTGGAAAGCTTCGCGGTAGTTCTTACCGCTACCGTCATTGACCATTGCCAAACCTCCTGGATGCGCATTCGTTCCTTTTGCATAAAAATAAGGAACTTCCCAAGTGGACAATTTACTTCCTCCTGCACCGACCTTATCCAACACCCAGTTGACTCCGCCAATCACGCCATTGACCGCTCCCCCAATTACACCGACAATGCCATTAGCGATGGAGTTAGCGGCTGATTTTACAGCCCCAAGGCCATTCCGTAGTCCTTCAGCAATTTTTGATCCTAAGCCCGAAGCCCAACCGGTCACTTTTTCAAAAGTTGTGCTAGCAGTTGATTGAATAACGCTTAGATATTCGCCAACCTTGCTTTTCATGTTCGAAAAAGCGTTGATAGCATTCGTCTTTGCTTCGTTTGCTTTTGTTGTTACTTTGCTAGATACGGTATTCCAAACATCACTTGCATTTGCTCTAATATCTCCAAAGAAATTTTTTGTTTTCTCCGACATCTCACGGGCTTTCTCTACTACAATGTCTTTAAGTTCTCCAAATGCTTTTTTAGGATTCTCTACTGCATCTGCTAGGAACCCTAAAGTGCTTGTGATGGATTCTAGCTCACCAACTAAAGTTGCCCCGACCCACTCACCTAGGGGAACAAGGAAATTCTCCCATAACCAAGCAAGAACTGGTTTTACAGCTTCCAAAACATTGCCTAACAAACGAAAAGCTTCGGAAATTGCATCAAACGCAGCCGGAACCCCTTCTTCTATAGCCCATTTGGAAATGGGAAGTAGGACATTCTCGTATAGACCACCTAAACCGTCTAATATGGGTTGCAAAGCACTTCTTAAATTTCCCGTCATTCCAGCAATCGAATCTAATAGCGGGCCAAAATCCAAATTTCCCGCCCACTCTTTGGTGGCTTCTGTTATTTCTTTAGCCTTTTCTGTGATGTCTTCTGCAAAACCTAAGATATTTTTAAATATGCGTTCCCCGTTACCCGCTTCATCCCAAGCTTCACCAAAATTATCTACCATATCGCTGATAGCTTTGTTTAAGTTTGTATAGATTTCTAAGATATTACCGGCAATTCGTTCACCAGTGCCATCATTCCAGGCATCCCTGAAGGTATCAGTAACTTTGTATAACAATCCAAGTACCGAGTTCCACTTATCAAAAACAGATTGAATTAACGCAGTGCCCCTACCTTCATCGTTCCATGCATCCTTAAAGGCTTTTGCTATATCTCCAATGAGATAAAGCACGTTCGACAGCAATAAGAGGATGTTTCCTATAAAAACTTCGCCTGTTCCGTTTGTCCAAACATCCATGAAACTTGATCCGATCGATTGAGATAATCCCCAAATCTCACTTAAAGAATATTTAAAAGCATCTGTAACCGTTTTCCCGTGCTTGTTCCAGGCTGCTTGAACAGGTTCAAATAATTGTGAAAGGATGCTCCTGGCGTTATCCGCAAATTTTGATAGCCATGTCGGTGTTGAATAGTCAGGAGTATCGAAATTAACGCCGGGTGCGCCGGCTCCGGAGCCTGATCCCGCGCCTGTGTCGCTGTCTGAATTCACATCCAAACCGATACGGTTGATTTCATCAAAGCCCATCAAGGCACGCTGCAATTCTTTGATTTTTTCTTTTGCTTCCGTCGCGCCCGATCCGGTTTCTTCCAACGCCTTCACATTGTCGTACAATCCACTTGCCCCTTGTTTAGCAGCTTCATACGTGGAACCGAATATACCGGCAATAAAGGAGGCAATATAGCCTGTAGCCCTTGCCAAAGCGCTCATAAGCGCGTTGATTGCGGGTAGTACGGCCTGATATATAGGGTAGAAAGCGGTTAGGAGATTTACTTGGATTTGATTCAAGGAAGACGCAAATTGATCATTAGTCTTTAGTGCGCTCAGCATGCCTTTACTCAGTGCCAAAATCCCTCGGTATAATAGTCCGTATATGAGAATACGAGTAGCCAGCCTAGAGATCGCACTTCCAAATAACCCTGTACTTCTTTTCATGCCATTTGTTCTTTTGGTGATGTTATTGGATCCTTTACTGAATAATGAGAAGAATCCTCCCATCAACGAGCTGTTTCTCCGTGCACCGTGTGCAATGAAATTTGATGTGCGGTTAAACAATCCGCCGAATCTCGACCAGACACTACCGGCTTTATCAGACTTAGCAGCGATATTTTGTATCCCTAATGCTGTATTCCCAGTCTGGATGGATGATTTTGCTAGTCCATTATCTAAAAGACCAAGAGCCTGCCTTAGTGATCTTACTCTATCTTCTGTATCCGCATAGGCTTTTTGAAGAGCATCGTTAGAGCTAATCAGTTTGTTCATTTGAGCCGTTTGCTTCTGAATCTTCTGCATCGTATCTAATGATTTGTCTGAATCGGTTGTGCTGAAGCCCGATTGAAAAGAACCAGTAATTTTCCTTTGTGATTCATAAAGCCTCTGCATGTTTGCGATTTTAGCGCGCATCGTTTCGATTTGAGACTCATTTTGTTCCATTGTAGCCGCAATGTTCTTCAGGCTGGATGGCACTGCATCAAATTCTTTCTTCATCGCTCGCGCCATTTCGCTAGCTTTGTTCCGGTAGCTCATCATTCTCTGCTCAGCACTTGCTATCTGTTCGTCGTACTTAACTACAGCTCCGTTATCGCCATATTTCACTGCTGATGCCCGTTGCGCTGTTAAGTGAGCTATCTTATTTTGCGCCGCTCTGGCTCCGCTTGTTTTCGCGTTAATATCCTTAACCATCAAGTCGATTTCCTTATTGGCTTTAACACGCGTTTGCTTGAACCCTTGTTCTAGATTGCGGGATGTTGCATCGGCCTTGCTTTTGGATATTTCTTCCATGCGGTCCATCTGTTGACTAAACTTCTTGATGAAGTCACCAAGTATGTTTTCTACTTTTTTCGTAGCATCGCTCATATCGAGATTTTGCTCGATCTTGTTACCACTCTGACCAGTGGCGCTTTCGACTTTTTTCAAAAGTCCATTAATTTGCGGCAAAACCTTACTGATTGATTGCTCAATACCTGATAGATCAATATCAAGCTTAACCTCTAATTTTTCCAATTCCATTGTATGCACCTCCGTTCTCTGTATTTTTTGATGGTTTAGGACATCAGCCTATTTTTAACCACCCCCTTCAATGAAGATATCGCTTTAATTTTACATCACGATCTGTCCGGCTCGATAATCTCCAGTCTCGGCGAATGTGATTGGAAATTGATAGCGAGAAAGACGGCTCGTGAACCGCGCATCATACAGCTGCTTCAAGCTATCAAAATTATAGTTCGAGGTAATAATGGTATGTTTCTCTTCTCGGCTGTCTAAGAACTCTGTCAGCAACTCGCTTGAAAATGCTGAATCTTTTATTAATTCTGATCCGACATCATCCAGTACCAGGCATTGTGCATTTTCGGCTATTTTCAAGAAATAGTCGCGTCCTTTTAAGCTCTTATCGTTAAAAGAAGCGGTAATCATGTTGTAGATTTTCTTGTAGTTGAAATATACAACTGTCATCGCGTGACCATCTCTTCGGCTCATTTCGTTCACGTTATTAGCAATGCCGAAGCTAAGATGTGACTTCCCGCATCCAGTGTTACCGGTTAATAAGACGTTAATAGGGGTCCCCCCTACAATTTTTAGCACTGCCTGGGTAGCTAGATCCTTATTGGTCTTCGCTTCCGCTGTGGTGGGGACATAGTCCTTTAACCCCTTGTTTTTTGTAATCAGCTCCCTTTCGCCGATGATAGAGTATCGTTTCAAGTAGTCGTACTTTTGCGCTTCAGTTCCGAATATCATTTCATGACGCTGTGTTTCGCTTTCTCTAAAGCACCTCTCGACTGCTTCACGGCGGCACTTCGGGCAGAAAATTTCTTCGGTCACTAAGTTCTGCAATTTTTGGAAGTCATTTTTATGGACCGGCTTTCCGTTAGCATCTGTCGGACAAGTCTTACTCGTACAGTATTCATTAACGAAGATGAACGAATGATCTACCATGATCTGCTGTGCATCTCTTTTTAATCGTCCGATTGTTTCCATTGCCATTTCAATCAATCCCCTTTCTTTATATCAACTGGTCTGAAATTTCACTTATTCTCTTTCTGTCTTCATCCGACAACGCAGGATCAGAATCCTTGGTGAAGGTCTGGCCATAGATGCCGCTCCCGTTGCCTAGCGTCTTACCTGGGTTGCTGTTTTGCCGTACTTGGTTCAAATATTGATCCATCTTTGTACCAAATAACGTCGAAGGCTGCAGGTATTGGACCATCTTAGTGTCTTTCAACCAATCGCCGCACTTGTTATCAATCACCTTTTTAAATTCATCCGGGCGGTAGCCTTCGTTCCACCGCGCTTTAATTGCTTTGCGGTGCCCAGCTGCCGAGTGCTTGAAGCTCTTCCCGGTTTTTTAATTAAGATAGTCGATTATTTCCCGGTATGGGATAGGGTCGGGCTTCTGCTCGACAAGTTCTTTTTTATTAAGATTGGTATTATTAAGACTGGTATTATTAAGACTGGTAATTATAGTGCCTTCATTTCCTATGGCTTCGAATCCTATACCTACGTTTCCTATGCATTCATTTCGTATACCTACAATTTGACGTGTTACGGAATACCCTTGTAACCAGTAGATATTATTGCTCCATCCACTTTCTTTTCTCTCACGAGTTACTGACATATAACCATGATCAATCAACTGCTTTTTGTGCTTATGGAACCTGTTTTCGCTGATATTAAGCTCATGACAGATCAATTCTATTCCAGGATATGCTTTCCCTTCATCGTCCGCAAAAGAAGCAAGGTAAGAGTATATCGCTTTGGCTTCAATGCTTAGGGAAGCATCACGCGTTATTTTTTTTGGAGAATACCCATAACCATCTTTTAAAATATCAGGCAGCAATGCCCCCTTTTCACCTTCAGCCATTCACACGTCACCCACTAACCTTTAAAGTATTTATCTATGCCCCATTGTGCTTCTTCTTTGCTCTCTGCATCGAACCCATACAGCTTCAGAAATAGTGCATTACGCTGCTCTGCAGCCTTTGCATTCCATGCCTGGGTTGATAATTCCAGCAGCTCAGCTATCTTGTCGCCGTTTGGGTATTCAATAATTTGGATGTTTTTGGCCCTTAGCATACGCAATTACCGCTAATTGTATTTTTGGTCAAAGATCGGATTATCTCTACTACGCCGCCAATTAAAAATTGGTCATCAGCGCCTTTGCTGTTCTCTAAGATCGCAACCGTTCTATTGTCTACAAGGAAATCCATCAATCTTTTTTCGGTTTGGCTGTCATCCACTATGAGAATATCGCCATGCATAATTTCGTTTTCTGTATAGCCTTCAACCGCCTTCACTGCATAAAGTTGGCAATTTATTTTTTGATTAATCATTTTCCTTCACTCCCTTATAAAGCCGTTACCCAATAGCGGACTCCGTCAGCTGTCCTGAGTTTCGCTTCGTGTTTTTCAATGGTTTCTGAATCACATAAAGCGTCGGCTGCTTCAACGCATTCATTAACCCATGCAGTTACCTCAGAATAATCCCGCGGCTGTCTGCCGAATTCGCTGATAAATGTTTTTGTATTCATTTTCTCTGCGTATGCGCTCCACCCTGCTGGTGTATTTATATTTAATCGTTGTTTTTTCATTGGCATTTGCTCCGTTTAGTTTTATTTGGTAAAATAAGCAGCAAGAAAGGCTCCTTTGCCTTACTACTCTTACATGCATTTCAATATGATGCCCTCTCTCGCTTGCCGGCTGTGAGGGTTATTTTTTTGTGCATTTTTCAACCAACTTCAATAGTGTTCTTAGGTCCTCGGCCGTGACATATTGCGCCATCCGACTTTCTGGAAATTCTTCTAGACTTTCGCGAATCCGATCAAGCGCCTCTTTTTCTGCCATGTTCATTCGCGTTCCCCCCCTTTCCTCATTTCCTAATCCCTTGCTGCATCTCTTCGATTACAAGTAAGACCTGTTTGATTTTCTTGTCCCAATCTTTGTCCACTGTATTGAAACCACGAGCCTGAAGGAATGCATCAATTGTGGCCCTGTTGAATTCGTGAAGAACTATTTCAACTCTGGTTAGCTCATTTTCATTATCCAATACGTTCACGCTCCTTAATAGATTTAATAATTTCTTTCTGCTTAGCTTGATTAAGGCGCTCGTTTATGAATATCGTCTTTAAACTCGGAATATAGCAACCCTCACTTTTAAGATCTAATAACACTATTTCGATTCCGTTCGTTGCAAAATTCGTATCTTTTAAAGTTTTAATCATGATCTCCCCCTCTAATGGCGTACTTATAAATGATTTTTAGCGTTCCCCAGGTTAATCCCGATATCATCCACCCAGCTATGTAAGCTTCCCTTACTGCATCCATCTAATCATCACCTTTCTTTTTTTATTCGGTATGCCGTACCTATCAGCATACCTTTCCAATCGTAAATAAAAGCCGCCTCCTCCTGAGCATCGTACATTTCACCTTTGATATACACGAGGCCATGTTTCCGCGCTTTGTGATAATCATCCTATGATGAGCGTTCAATCCTGTAACCCATCTCCTCGAGATAAATTAAATCTCTCACGCTGTAACCAACCACTACTGGAAGCCCCGTCTCCTCATGATTTAAATATACTTTTTCTATCACTGTTCCCAGTCCTTTCTTGATGCATCCACCAAGTCATTTACGCCGTCGCCATGGCGTGTTTAATATTCAATCGTTTTATGATTTTCGAACCGCTGCCCCGCGGATTTCTTAAAATGAATGTTCTTCTAAGAATCGATTAACTTCCGTTTTACTCAGCAATGTTTTCCCCTGCACTACAGCCACCCGAAGCCCTTGCTTTCTCCATGCGGATATTGTTCCAAAACTGATGCCCAACCACTCGCAGGCTTCCTTTTGATTCATCCACTCACGGCCTGTTGTTTCTCGCTGAACAGCTTCTTCTATTGCCTGCGCTGCAGCATTACGAATCATAGATTTGAGTTCATCCTGCAGCGTGTCAGATATCGGAATTTGCAGATTAGCCATGTTCTCACCACTTTCCTCTATTAAGTTTTGTTGAATTTAGCGTAACCCTTAGGATTCGAAATATTTAGTATCCTCTTTTGGCCTCTAAATTTTTGATAGCTACTTCTATCGCTTTCCTTTTTGTATCATCAATCTCAAATCTAAGCCAAACAGAGAAAGTTGATGCTGAAATCCCAATTTCTTTAGCAATTTCCCAGTACTTCAAACCGCTTCTGGTGATTGCATTGCGCAATTCTTTATTCGAAATGTCCATGATTATCCCCCCTTTCCGTGTAGCGTACTAAAACCATAAAACGTATCACGCTCACTACGTCTTATGTTTTGATAATACTACACTTAATGCGTAGTGTCAACAATGCTGTTGTTGTCTTTTTGTAGGGTGCATGCTACAATGTGCTTAATTAAGTAGGAGGAGGTCTATTATGATAAAGGTGAAATTAAAAGAAGTACTTAAGGATAAAAAGCTATCCATTACTGACGTTAGTAATGCTACTGGAATCGCTAGGAGTACATTGACTCCGATTGTTAATAATCCAGAGGATGTTAAAGCGATAAAATTTGACACGTTGGATAAACTCTGTACGTACTTGGATGTTGATCTTCATGAGGTAATTGAGTTCAAACAAAACGAAAGCAAGAATGAGATACTACGTTTTTGGGTTTCTCAAAATAAAAAATTCGGGGTTATAGAGATAAAAAGGAGTAATCCGTATAGTGAAAAATCAGGGTTTATTTCCTTTTCTGTTGAAAACCACGCCGAGATAAAACGAGGCTCTAAATGGGAAGATGATGAATTTGAGGAAGTGGAAGGTTCTTATCTCTGCACCTTAGAAATCATGAATAATGAGGAAATTATGTCACTGAACACAAAATTCGGTGATTTTAAAATTCAAAATTCTATTACCCCAATGGATCAAGCTGACTTAAAAAAAATATTAGAAAAAACAGATAGACAAGAACTAATGGACTTAACTGTTCAGATCATATTTTTATTTATGTTTAATTCATCCTTAAAATTACACATAGATTCTATTGATATATCCTGGTCAATAGGAAGCGTTATTCTGGATAGACAAAAAAACTCATTTAAATTTGAAAATGATTATAAAAATAAAACACTTAAGAATGTAAGTGATTACGAGGAAGCGTATAATAGGGAAAACCGGAACTTCAATTTTTATAATGTACTTTAAAATATTATAATGTCGGCTTAGCCCGGCACCTCTTTTTAAACCGCTGCCCCGTGGTAGAAAGAGGAACTATTATGGCAACCATAAAAAAATACACAAAAAAAGACGGTAGCACCGCCTATATGTTTCAAGCATATCTTGGAACTGATCCAAACACCGGAAACCGCATCCGAGTAACGAGACAAGGCTTCAGCACGAAAAAAGCGGCAGCTCTTGCTCTATCTCGCTTAAAGATTGATGTGGATGAGGGATCCTTTATTAAAGCAAACGAGGACACTTTTCAGGCCGCCTATGATCTATGGCTTGAACAATATCGCAATACCGTTAAGGAAAGCACACTCAACAAGACCATTCAGCTATTCAATAAACATATTCTGCCAACGTTTGGCAGCATGAAATTGGATAAGATTACGGTTCCTTTCTGCCAAAAGAAGGTGAACGAATGGTTCGGCATCCACTCAAAATATACTGTTATCAAGAATTACACTTCATCCGTTTTGAAGTTCGCCATTCGCATGGATCTGCTTAAGAGTAATCCCATGGACAAGGTGACACTTCCCCGGAGAATGGCCGAAGTGGGCAAGGAAGAGGAACTCAAGTATTTCGATAAGATGGAATTACAACGCTTTTTTGAAGGCAGCAAGGAATATGCAGAACAAACAAATAACTTGCTTTACCATACTTTGTTCAGGCTCCTAGCCTTCTCAGGCATGCGTAAAGGGGAAGCGTTAGCTCTTACCTGGAAGGACTTAGATTTCACCAATGAAACGGTAACGATCAATAAGACGTTGACCAGGGGGCTTGAAAGCAGGCTTATCATACAGACACCCAAAACGGCATCAGGTAAACGTGCCATAGCTTTAGACCCTATCACCCTGTCGATGCTGACAACGTGGCGCAAAAGGCAGGCAACGGACTTCCTCAAGCTTGGGTTCAACACTATGAGCGGTGAGCAGTTGATTTTCCCGAATACGAAAAATGAACTCATGGTACCAACCAAACCGGATAAGGTTCTCGACAAGATTATCAAGCGCAACGATCTGAAGAGAATCACCGTGCACGGCTTCCGGCACACGCATTGCAGCTTGCTCTTCGAAGCAGGTGCATCCATCAAGGAAGTACAGGATAGACTTGGACACTCGGATATAAAAGTAACGATGAATATCTATGCACACGTCACCGAAAAAGCCAAAGAAAAAACGGCCGAAAAGTTTGCTAAATACGTGAATTTTTAGCATATAGACGTGGAAATAGACGTGGAAACAAAAAAATAGCCATCAGATAGTTGAAAGAATGGCGCTCTGACAACGTTTCTCATGGCTTGATAGCTTAATGGGATGGAGACCCCCATTCTCCTTAAAAACTTTTAACTATTGTCCGACAAAAGGCTGGTACTCCATTCGGGAGTGCCGGCTTTTTGTTTTGTCGAAATCAACCGGTACACCTAAAAAAAAGCACAATGAAAATCATTCCAACTGATTTTCATTGTGCTTTTTTTGTGAGATAGGAATTTATAAAATTTTTTTAACTCAAAAGTGCATCACCGTAGGTGTTTCACAAGTTTGCAAAATGTTTCATGCATCTAAAATGATGTCCAGCTTCACGGGTTAGCCCTTCGGAAATTAGATAAATCTGTCCTATTGCGCTCTTCGATGCTCAGTCGGACAGATTTCCTAAATTTCTTTCAGGGCTGAACGAACCCGTTCAGCTTTTCTTATCTTTCCTTTCTCACGACTACGATAAAAGTCGTCCATAGTCCTTTAAGACTATAATCGACTGGAAGCATATCATCCATGAAATAATAATATGGCATCCGAAATTGAAACGGCGTTTTCTGTTTCCTTCTATATTTTCAACACGTACCAAAACTGAATGGAGTGGCATGGTCATGAACAATAAAATAAGTCAAAAAAATCGGGCAAAACGGCGGAGGATCGGTATGCTGGTCGGCATTCCGATACTGCTTTTCGCATCCGGCGTCACGCTGCTTTGCTTGGCTTTTTCTGATAATATCGCTCACGCTTTTTACTTTTCGCGGATGTTTTTCCCGCAGGAAGTCGCCGTTGCGCAGACGAATCTGAGTAACCACAACGAGGTTGGGGAGGAAGCAGCCAAAGCGACCCAGCTTTCTTTTCCAAAATACGGGGATGAATACGGAACGCTGCGCGTGGATGCAGCAGGAATTATCTCGCCGATTTTCGTCGGTGACGATGCAACGCAATTGTCGAATGGGGCCGGCCAATATTACGGTTCCGTGTTCCCGGGTGACATTGGCAACACCTTAATCACCGGGCACACCAATTCGGTACAGTCTGATCAGTAAGGCCAAACGCGCAGTCTACCGCCAGAACCGCACCTATGCGGCCGAAATGGAACAATACTGATTCAACATCGTGGGACATCTGCATTGAGAGGAGGTGAAAAATAGATGAAAAAAATCATCGTATCACTATCGTTTGCATTCGTATTATTCTTCGGAGTGCAAGCGAATGTTGCAGCTGCAACTGAAAATGATATCATCAAAACTTTGGTATCCAGTAGCTTACCTTCCAATTATGTGCAGCAAGCAAAAAATTATTTGAGGTCCAATGATGTGACTGCTGAAGAAGCGAATCAAGTCATTGACCACATCAATAATGCACAAGCTGTCGTGAACGCACGTGGAGCTAAAAGTGTGAACCAGCTTACGAAAGCTGATAAACAAGCCATTCTGGCTGAGCTTACTGCAACTGCTGCTATATCGGACATTACCGTGACAGTGACTTCAAAACGAGTCGTTTTCAATGATGCTAACGGCACTGTTGTCGCTACCTTCCCGACAAAGGGAAATGGTGTGAAATAGAAATGAGCAAACAATCCCTACTTAGCAGGAGGACTCTCCTTGCCGGAAGCTTAGGCGTAAGTAGCTGAATCGTATAAACTATTGCAAAAAAACTGGATAGATGGGGGTCTGCTTGACCTCCGCTATCCAGTTTTTTGCGTCCTGGTTTTCGCGCCGATCTTGTTCGGCTTAGTCAAAATAGCCCGCCGGAAAAATCTCGATAAGCTGCCTTCACCTCGGCATAGAGGTCCGGGTAGTCCTCGCTGAGTGAGTCCTGGATCCCGATCGCAAGCTGCGAGCTGTGGATCGTCTGGATTTTATGGACACGGATGTAGGAGACAGCCGCGTTCAGGCTCAGTTTGGGGTAGTGCTCTTTTGCTACTTTGATGTCGTGGACCGGATCGACGTTCTGGCTGGCGGACACTTTCGAAATTGGGAAGGCCGTGAAATCGCAAGGCAACTCATCGTATTCCGCACCGATGATCAGGAACGGACGCGATTTGAAGGCGATTTTGTCCGTATTTAAATCGTGATAGGCAAATCGGGCCTTAACGATGGTACCGATATAAGCTTGCGTTTCGTTCATGATTTCAGCACCTCCCCTTCAAAATCCTCAAATTCATCCAGATAAACATCAAACAACGGATCATACAACCTTACTTTTTTTGCATCCTCGCGCATATCCGCAATCTCCAGCAGTTTGGGCTCGGCAGATTCTGCCGCCGGATCCGATCTGCTGTTGCGCCAGGATGTTTCGCGGCGCGCCAAATCCGCCAGATACCAGCCTTCGTACTGCCCGTAGGAAAGAACGACGCGATCGAGGATAAACTGTTCGCGCTCCGTCAACTTCTTCATCTCCAGCGGTTCGAACGGATCGTAGCCTTCCACGAAGAAGAAGTGCAGTTCCGGCAGCACCGGCCCCTCTGCCCAGTTTTCGAAGTTTCCGTCGAACAGCGGCTCCCCTACCAGCGCCAAACATTCCCGCTGCGCGAAATACAGCATCGTCTGCAACTTCAGCTCATTGTCGCCGAACCGGGCTGCTGTATGGTTTTCGTAGGAATAGACCAGATACCTCGCCAGCTGTCTCAGCTTCGTCATAATGATGTCCCCTTTCCTGAATGCCATTTCCATCAAGGCGCAGTTTGGTTCATTTTTCAAAAAATTCTTTCCAGACGTCCGCCAAAAAAGCGCCGGCGTCGGTCTGGACGGTCAACTGGAAGTTCAATGACTGCGGCACGGGTGTACGGTTCAGGAGGATTGCGTACGGTCCTTTGAAATAATGGACGAAATTCGCGGCCGGATAGACCGCCAACGAGGTACCGATGACGACAAGCATGTCCGCGGCGCCGATTGCTGCAGCCGCGCGCTCCATCGCCTCCTCGTCGAGCATCTCGCCGTCGAGCACGACGTCCGGACGCACCATCCGGCCTTGGGGATCGCGCTGGATGCCTTGTGCGTCGATGCTGATTTGGGTGGTTTCGGTAGCTTCGGCTGTTTCGAACGTCCGCCATCTCGTCCCATTGCCGTGCAGTTCGATGACAGCGCGGCTGCCGGCTGACTGGTGCAGATTGTCGATGTTCTGCGTGACGACGGCGACTTCTTTGCCTGCCTGCTCAAGCCGCGCAAAAAAGCGATGCCCTGCGTTCGGGCGCGCCTGCGAAAAATTGAAGTACTCCGCATAATTACGGAAAAAAAGTTGCGGATACGTCTCCAGAAAACCGATGCTGAGCGTCTCTTCGCCAGTGAAATGGCGACCACTCAACCTGTCGAACAGCCCGCCCGCCGAACGGAAATCAGGGATCCCGCTCTCCGTGCTGATACCCGCCCCTGTGAAGGCGACGATGCGTTTTGATTTGCGGATCATATCCGCGAAGCGTTCTTTATCGTTCATGCTTGGGCTCCTTTCGGATGTTGTTCTTTCTGTCTTTATTATAGCTTTCGGGATGGCTGATCGGGTACTATTCCGCATTCAGTCTTGGGCTGACGTCCGACACATGAGTGAACTGTCGGGTGTTTTGCGGTTTTCGGTATTCGATCAGTCGACATCCGCGCCCTGTCTCGGCTGTTCGGCATTCATTCTCTCTGCATCAGCCGACATCCCCTTCCGACGCACAATGACCTCTTCTTATTGGCCGATATATTATTACAAACCCATCCTCGTCAACCCAAACAACGTTTTCATCCATTTTCAAAATACAACTCTCCGATTGTTCCCCTTGATTTATCTGGCGAACAGAATTAACATATATGGTATGAGAAACAAACCGACAGCACAACATCTAGTGTTTTCGCCATAAATGAAGGAGTGATTATTGTGGATGCAACAAAGACCACATTTAAAGCAGGATTCGAAAAATTGAACAAGGACATCGAGCGGTTCCCGCATGTGTTTCCGATCACGGAGGATATGCACATTACCTATGAGGGCGTGTCCCGCCTCGTCATGCTGGATCGTTACTCCTACAAGGATTCCACAAAGGAGACCCTTTCCGAAGGGGATCTGGTTATCTTAACGGTCAAAGAGGATCCTAAATACCCAGCTCGAGGAACCGGCACCATTCTCTCCATCAACCTTAAGGACCAGACGGCACGCATCAGAGTTTCCGCGGAGTACCAGCACAACATCGATGATTTCGAAGTTGAGGAAGGCGGCATCGTGACGCGCCGGATCCTGACGCTGGATAAACCACTGGAGCTTTTCTACGAACAGATCGCGATGCGTAATGCTCATGGCTTAGCTGAGGTAGAAATCACGCCGGAACTGCGCCATGAAGCTTTCCTGAAATTCTATGAAGAACAAAAAGCCTTGAATTTCATCCCGGCCGGACGCGTGCTCTACGGTGCCGGATCGGGTACCGATGTCACTTATTTCAACTGTTATGTCATGCCTTTCGTGCCCGACTCGCGCGGTGGCATTTCCGATCACCGCAAAAAAGTCATGGAAATCATGAGCCGTGGCGGAGGCGTCGGTTCGAACGGTTCGACGTTGCGCCCACGCCATACAATCGTAAAAGGCGTCAATGGCCGCTCTTCCGGATCCGTCTCCTGGATGGATGACATCGCCAAGCTGACGCATTTGGTCGAACAAGGCGGTTCCCGTCGTGGTGCCCAGATGATTATGTTGGCCGACTGGCATCCGGATATCTTTGAGTTCATCATTTCGAAAATGCAGAATCCGCGCATCCTTCGCTACATTATCGAAAACTTCGAAGATGAACAGATCCGCATGTTGGCGAAGGAGAAGCTGCATTTCAGCCCATTTTCACCTAAAGAAATCAACATGTACACAGGTATCGTCAACTACAAACACATCCCGGGGCATGGCGGATTTGATGC
Organism: Trichococcus flocculiformis; assembly: GCF_900113645.1. Taxonomy (GTDB): domain Bacteria; phylum Bacillota; class Bacilli; order Lactobacillales; family Aerococcaceae; genus Trichococcus; species Trichococcus flocculiformis. The sequence continues at coordinate 14,012 of NZ_FOQC01000020.1, read as the reverse complement.
ATCGGTCATCCATGAAGCCGAGAAGAAATTGCGCGATGGGGGCACCTACAGCGTCAACAATCCTGAATTCCTGACCGGCGCCAACATCTCCGTCTGCATCACCGACGACTTCATGGACGCCGTGATGCGGGGTGAGGAATATGCGTTGCGTTTCCCGGATGTCGAACATTACGACGCGGACGCGATGGCGCACTATGATGCCGAATGGACCAACTGCGGCGATGTCCGCGAATGGGAAGCTACCGGCAATGCTGTCCGCACCTACCGGACCGTCAAAGCCCGTGAATTGTGGCGGCTGATCAATGTCTGCGCCACTTATGCGGCGGAGCCTGGCATCTTCTTCATCGACAACGCCAACAAGATGACGAACGCAACAGCTTATGGTCAAAAAGTCGTTGCGACCAATCCTTGCGGCGAACAGCCATTGGCAGCCTATTCCGTCTGCAACTTAGCGGCAGTCAACTTGGCCGAAATGGTGAACAAGGACCTGCAGATGGTCGATTTCGCCAAATTGGAACAGACTGTCCGCACCGGCATCCATATGCAGGACAATGTCATCGACTCCACCCCTTACTTCCTGGAGGAAAACAAAAAACAAGCGCTTGGCGAACGTCGGATCGGCTTGGGGATCATGGGCTTGGCCGACATGCTGATCTATTGCGGCGTCCGTTACGGTTCACTGGAAAGCCTGCAGCTGATCGATCAAGTATTCGAAACGATTGCTGTGGCGGCCTACGAGGAAAGCATCGAGTTGGCGAAAACGCGCGGCAGCTTCCCGTTCCTGGTCGGACAGAGCGGTAAAGAGACGCAGATCCTGCGCGAACGTTTCATCAATACAGGCTACATGAAAAAAATGCCTGAACACATCCGCGAAGGCGTCCTGAAATATGGCATCCGTAACTCGCACTTGTTGACAGTGGCACCTACCGGATCGACCGGGACGATGGCCGGTGTTTCCACCGGACTCGAACCTTACTTCTCATTCACGTATTACCGTAGCGGGCGTCTCGGCAAATTCATCGAAGTGAAGGCGGATATCGTCCAAGAATATCTGGATCGACATCCGGATGCCGATCCGATGAACTTGCCTGATTACTTCGTGGCTGCCATGACACTTGCGCCCGAAGAGCACGTCGATGTGCAGACAACGATTCAACGCTGGGTCGACAGCTCCATTTCGAAAACGGTGAACGCACCGAAAGGCTACACTGTCGATCAGGTCGAAAAGATCTACGAGCGCCTTTACTTGGGCGGTGCCAAAGGCGGAACAGTCTATGTGGACGGCAGCCGTGATTCCCAGGTACTGACGCTGAAAGCCGAAGAAAATGTCTGGGATGAGGAAGGCAAGCTCGAGGAAGAGAAAGAGCACGTCAAAATCAACAAGGACAAGACTTTCCTGGTTGATTCGATAGCCAATCTCGAAGCTACCGACGTTACAATCGGCAACGAAATCGGCGACACTTGCCCGATCTGCCGTCAAGGGACGGTCGAAGATCTGGGCGGCTGCAACACCTGTACCAACTGCGGCGTACAGCTGAAATGCGGTTTGTAAACTGATTAACTCAAGAAGAACCCGTCCGATTTTAGGACGGGTTCTTCTTTGTGGTTTGCCGACATTCATGCTTTGCTGCTCGTCTTGCGCTGCGGATGCTGCTTGTCCGATTAACGCAAAGTATCGGACAACCACAAAAAAGAGCTGCCGAATACGCCAGCTCCACTCTTTAGTTTGATTCTTTTCCGGTGTCCGAAGGTTCGGGTTTGCCTGCTTCAAGCAGGACACGGTCGCGGATGGCGAAGAAGGCCACGACCATCAGGAATAGGCCCGATACGGCCATCAGGATTTCGATTGCCATCCGGTCCGCCAGCGGCCCGAATACCAGCATCCCTAAAGGCATCATTGCGCTTGCGACCATGCTTTGGACGCCGAAGACGCGTCCAAGGAAATCTTCTTCGACCTTTTCCTGCAAGAGCGTCATGCTCGGAGCGTTCAGGAGCGGAATGAAAAGTCCGACCAAGCCCATCAGGAAGAGATAAATCCAGAAGTTCGGGATGACGCCCATCCCGAAAGAGCACAAACCCATTACCGCAATCGCGGCCGCGATGGAATGGATCCGGTTCTTGAATCCGCCCCATGACGCGATCCAGAGGCCGCCGCCAATCATCCCGATCGAAAAGGCGATTTCGATCGCCGTCAAGCGCCAGACGTCATCGCCGAATGAGCGCGCAACCTGCAGCGGTGACAGGAATGACACCGGTGCTGCCATGAAGAAAGCAAGCGAAAAATAGAGGAACAACCTTTTGATAAAAGTATGATTTTGGATATAGCTGAAGCCTAGCTTCATGTCCTGCAGGTAATTGCTGACTTGTTCCTGGCTGGCTTTTTCATGCGTAGGGACTTTCAGGAAGAACACGAGGATAGCGATCGCCAAAGCAGCTGTCACGATATCGATCAGGAAGATACCTTCCATCGGCGCAAATTGGTAAAGCGCGCCACTGATCATCGGCGAAACCAGCATAACAACAGCCTGGATGCTGCCGTTTAGCCCGTTGATCCGGGTCAGCTCCTTTTCAGGGACGATCTGCGGCAGGATGGCGCCGACCGCCGGCATCTGGATGCCCGCACCCAATGCGCGGATGGCCGATGTCGCCAAAAGAATCCAGATGGAACGCTGCCCCGCCAAGAACAGCAGGACCAGCACCAAAGTCGAGAGCGCAATGATGCCGTCGGAAAGGACGATCAGGCGCTTCCGGTTATAGCGGTCGGCCCACACCCCGGCGAATGGCGAGATGAAGAAAGTTGGCAGAAAGCCGAAGATGGTCGATAAGGTCATGATGACGCCGGATTGTGTTTCCAAGGTCAGGTACCAGAATATTGCGTATTGGACAAGTGACGAGCCGAACAGGGAAATCGTCTGGCTGCCCAGAAAGAGAGCGGTTTGACGCTGCCACTTTTCATATTTTATTTGCTTGATCACACTGTTTGCACTTCCTTGCTGGAGAGGCGGTTATCGTCCCCAAAATGACTGCGTTCAGAATCAAACGACTGAACGTATGTTTCCATTCATGGTATACTATTCTCAACGAAAAGTAAAAGGATTGAAACGGATGAGCAGAGAAGAAATCAACCAAAAATTAGCGCTGCTGCCCGACTTGCCCGGCTGCTACATCATGCGGGACAAGGATGACGAAATCATCTACATCGGCAAGGCCAAAAATCTGAAGAATCGAGTTAAATCGTACTTCCACAGCAAGCACGAAGGCAAGACGCAGCTGTTGGTCGCGGACATTGACCGTTTCGAAACGATCGTAACCAAAACGAACAAGGAATCGCTGCTGCTGGAGATCAACCTGATCAAGCGTTACCAGCCCAAGTACAACATCAAACTGAAACAAGGGACAATGTATCCTTATCTGAAGGTCACGAACGAAAAAGATCCGCAGCTCATCATCACTTCGACGGTCGAGGATGACGGCGGCATCTACTTCGGACCCTATCCGCACGTCTACGCGGCGACGGAGACGCAGGAATTCATCCAGAAAATCTATCCGTTGCGCAAGTGCGCCAAGAATTCGAAACGCGCCTGCCTCTATTACCATATGGGCCAATGCATCGGCTGCTGCGATCATGAGGTGTCAAAAGAGGAATACGATGCCCAGATCAAACGCATCGCCGCTTTCCTGAATGGCGACGTCAAGGAGATCAAGAAAGATCTGCGCGAAAAAATGCACCGCGCCGCAGAAAGCCTGAATTTCGAACAGGCTGCCGATTACCGCGATCAGATCAGCTACATCGAGGCGACTGTGGAAAAACAGACGGTCATGTCGCGCGACTACACGAACCGCGACGTCTTCGCCTTCCATATGGACAAAGGCTGGCTGTCGATTCAAGTCTTCCTGCTGCGCCAATCCTCGATCATCAAGCGCGAAGCCGCCCTTTTCCCCTGCTACGATACGCCTGAAGAAGAGCTGGCTTCCTTCATTATGCAGTTCTATCAGGATCCCAATCATATCCTGCCGCAAGAAGTGCTCGTGCCGAAAGGCGTCGACACGGAACTGCTGCAGGAAGCGCTCGGAACGAAAGTGCACACGCCTGTCCGCGGCAGCAAGCGCAGCATCCTCGAACTGGCGATCACGAACAGCGAACTGGCGCTGACGGAAAAGTTCATGCTGATCGAGCGTGACACCCACAAGACGGTCGGCGCCATCCAGGAACTTTCCGAGGCGCTCGGCATCGAATATCTGGAGGTTATCGAGTCGTTCGACCATTCGAACATCCAGGGAACCAATCCGGTCTCGGCGATGGTCGTCTATCGGGACGGAAAGCCGGAACGCAAAAACTACCGGAAATACAAAATCAAGACGGTCGAAGGCAGCAATGAATTCGCGACGACGCAGGAAGTCATCCGCCGCCGCTACAGCCGTTTGCTGCGCGAAGGCCGCGCCATGCCGGATCTGATCCTGATGGACGGCGGCAAGGTTCAGGTGCATGCCGCCAAGGAAGTGCTGGAGGACGAGCTCGGATTGGACATCCCGGTAGCGGGCATGGTCAAGGACACGAAGCACAAGACTTCCTCGCTCATCTTCGGCGAGAAGGATGAAATCGTGGAGCTCAGTCCGAACAGTCAGGCTTTCCATCTCGTGCAGCGGATCCAGGAAGAGGTCCACCGCTTCGCGATCACTTTCCATCGCCAAATCCGCGCCAAGAACAGCATCGCTTCGCAATTGGACCAGATTGAAGGTGTCGGACCGAAAACCCGCACGAAGATCCTGAAGCATTTCAAAACGATGAAGAGCATCCGCGAAGCCAGCTACGAAGACATCAAAGCGTTGGGTATCCCGGAAAAGACGGCGCTGCTGATCAAAGAGGAACTGGGCGAAGAGAATGGTTGAGCCTTTGTTTTTGCAGCGGCTCCAGTCCGCTTCACGAAGTCGTAGCGCTGAAATTTTCCAAACGGATGAAACATGTTATAATGTAGAGTAGTCCACGGAATATCCCGTGATGAAACTTACGCTGGAGGAGGCGTTACTGATGAAAATATTTACCGATAGTGCTTGTGATCTGGCTTATGCTTATCTGCAGGAAAATGATGTGGAAGTCTTCCCTTTGACCACTTTGCTGGATACGGGCGAATACGAAGACATGATCGAAATACAAGCCGACAAAGTCTATGAAATGATTGGACGCGGCGGCCACCCGAAAACGAGTCAAGTGTCCTTGGAAAAATTCCTTTCAGGATTCCGGAAAGCGGCCGAAGCCGGCGAAGCGGGCATCTATATTTCCCTTTCCGCCAAACTTTCCGGCACCTACCAAGCGGCCTATCTTGCTTACCAGCAACTGAAAGAAGAGTTCCCGGACTTTGATCTGCGGCTCGTCGACTCCATGAGTGCTTCCGTCGGTGAAGGCTTGTCGGTCGTCGAAGCAATCGAAATGCGCGAAGCAGGTTTTACTTTGGATGAGATCGAATCACGTGTCCGTTTCACGGCTGCCAATGTCGTATCCCTTTTCACCGTCAAGGATCTGAACTACCTTGCTGATGGCGGCCGACTTTCGAAGTCCAGCGCCTTTCTTGGAGGGTTATTGAATATCCAACCTTTGCTTGAAGTTGTGAACGGTGAACTGATTCCCGTCGAAAAACTGCGCGGACGCAAAAAAGTCATGAATCGGATGTACGAACGCTTGCGCGATGAGGCGGATATGATCCAGGAACAGAATGTCTTCCTTTGTCATAGCGACGATGCTGAAGCGATAGAGGAAATCCGTCAATACATCGAAGAGCATTTCCATCCGCGCCGCATCTATGTGAATACGATCGGCTCCACAATCAGCTCGCATACCGGTCTGGGTACGTTGGGATTATTCTTCCTGAAGAAATACGAGTAACAATAGTTGCTTCAGTCAAAAAAAGCGGCCGTCTCTTGGAGACGGCCGCTTTTTTGTTGCGGTTGTCCGATTCTTTCCGGTTATCGGACAAGCAGTGGTCCAGTCGGCATTTGGTTGTCGGATTCTTTCCGGTTATCGGACAAACAATGATCCAATTGGCGTGTAGTTGTCCGATTCTTCGCGCTTATCTGACAAGCAATGATCCAGTCGGCGTTTGGTTGTCCGATTCTTCGCGGTTGATCACTTTTTTGCTTATTTATTGATGTACGTGCTGATGAATCGGACAAAGATCGGCATCAACAGTATGACAGAGAATAGCCGGACGAGATGGATGGAGGAGACGACGATCGTGTCCGCCTCAAAAGCCGCCGCCAGGATGGTCATATCCGTCAATCCGCCCGGTGAAGTCCCAAGCAAGGCCGTGATCAGATCGATTCCAGCCACTTTGTGCAGGATGTAGCCCGCAATCACTCCGACCGTCAACAAAATCAGTACGGAAGTAACGGCAGGGAAAAACACCTGTTTCATTTCGGCCAAGCTGCTTTTCGTGAAGTTCATGCCGATGGTCCCGCCGATGATGATCTGACCGATGATCTTCAGATTGGCCGGCATATAGCCCATCTGCGAAAAATAATTGTAGATGGCGACTGCGATCAGCGAACCGATCATCCCTCCGGCCGGCACGCGGAAACGGATCCCAGCCCAGCCTCCGATGAATGCCACAATCAAAGTCCCCAACAGTTTCCCAAAATTCATATATTTGCTCCCCCTTCTGTCAATTTAATGCTCTCTTCCCATTTTCGACTTTCCCGCGAAATAGTCAAGTTCATTTCCGCGCAAAAAGAGGAACACCCTGTTCTTTCGGTGTTCCTCTTCGTTCCGCTTTTCTTCTTCTTATTCGTATTTCTTTTTCTTGGGTGGTGGGAACGGCAGGATGATGCCTTGGCCTTCCCCGTTCGGTTGCGCTTGGAAAAAAGTACGTTTCAGGACAATCGTGATTTTCGGCCGTTCCATCTCGACTGTCGGCGATTCAAGGATTGCGTAAAGACGCTCCTCGGCATCGATCAGATTCGCCAGAACAGCATTCTCTGATCGTGGCACGTAACCCAACATGTAGCCGGCTTGCGTCGCAACGGCGATGGCATTCGCATCATAAGCATTATCGGTCTCGCGGACGAGTTGCAGCAGGTCTCCCGGTTTCAGGAAATCAGCGACGCCGCTCAGTTCATGAAACTGCGTGCCGGCGATGTAGGTATGTACCAATTCCTTATCCGTATGGGCATAGCTCAATGGCGGCTGCTTCGACTTCAGATATCGGCTTTCCTTTTTGTCTTTCTGATTTTCAGGTTGCAGCAGTCTGTTGATTTGCCTCTTCAGATTGCTGTTCGGCTCCTTCTCAAGTGCAATCTGTAGTTCGCGTTCCACCTGGTCAGACCATTTTTTTCGGTTCTGCAGCAATACTTGGACCGCTTTTTTGCGTACACCGGCATGGCGGTAATGGATACCGCGGATACACCAGACTTCATTGTATTTGCGTTTCTCGCTCATCACTTCGAATAGGCGCAGCAACCATTCGTCGGCGCGCATCAGATCCGTAACGCTCGGATTTTCCGGTTCTTCGATCTCTAAGGGAAGCGCGTAAAGATCCGGATTCAGGATCGCTTCTAAGTATTCGCAGACATCGTCGAAATAGAATTCGGGATTGATTTTCAGAAAGAAATCAAGCATGTTGAATCCCAACGGTTGCCGGCTCAACACTTCCATGAAAGCCGGAAAATCGGGATGCATATTCAGATAGACGAGCACCTTCATGATCAGGTTATCCGATTCGTTCGGAGCGGAAATTTCCTGGTAGACGATATGGCGCCATTTTGGTTGATGAAGGAAACTCTCCACTTTATGCACCAACTTTTCGTAACGGGCGATGCGGGTATCCCACATGGTTTTGGTGCGGCGGTACTTCGTCTCGTTTTGACTGATGAAGTCGTAATCCTGTTGCCAAAAGTCGACGACTTGATACCAGATGCTGACGAGCGCGCCAAGATCGATGAAGTTTTTCGCAAAATCACGCTTTTCGATGAACTTATATAGGAAATCAAGTTGGGCATCGATGGTCAAACTATCATTGTTGTAGTCGGCATAACAGATGAGGTAGGCGAAATCCGTGAAATTGGCGGCCGTGATTTCCGTCTTTTTGAAATAGGCGCGCATATCGGTTTTCTGGATGCAGAGATTGGTATAGATGTTGGCGAGGAAATCGCTCTTGATACCTTCGTGCATCATCCAATGCTGCTGCTCCCATCTGACTGGCTTCAGCAAGAACATGGCTGCTAGCTTCCCGTAACCGACTGTGTGCTTAGCCAATTCGAAAATGAAATTGTTCTGCATGGGAAAAACGTATTGGATGCTCTCGAGCACGTAAAGGGTGTACTCACTGTGATAACCCAAGACGCGCATAATCTGCTTGGTCGTATCATATGGAAAGAAGCCCAAAAGAATGATGCCCAACTTCACCTGTTCCGGATCGGTGCCGCTACGGGCCAGGCGCATGCCGAGGTGGAACAACCGCTCCCGCGAACTTGTTTCCGCTTCCAAAGTAATCCGTACTCTTTCGCGCAATTCAATGAAGTAACTGCAGATTGGATAATGCTCCAGAAAATGACGCAGGACAGGATCTGTCAATATGGTGTCTTCTTTATTGACAAGGTCTTTCAGGATGCCGCAGCATTCCTTCGCCAAATCCTCTTTGCGCCAAAAAGGAATCCCTTCGGATGCAAGGACGTACAGTACATCTTTTTGCCCAGCCGTCCGCTCATCCTGGAATCGATAAGGCAGACCGGGCTCTTCTTCACGCAGCCGGCAGATTGTCTCGAAAATGCTCTGGTTATTTTCCAAATGGCAACCCTTCTTTCCTGTTCACTCCGATACTCTATTTCTTTAATCTTACCATATATTACAGAGCGTCACTATGTTAGTTTTTAAAATTGTTAAATTAACAGGAGCAAAATGCACAAAAAAACTCCCCGATTAAAGGGAGTTCGATACAGGTTAAACATAATTTTAAAGCGCAGCTGTATATACGGCTCTTGCATCTTCACTTGTGAAGTCCCCACGCTCGGAAATATTCTCTTTTTCGTGGCGGACGAGTGCTTCCACAAGACCGGGAATGTCGCTCTCACCCAGCTCAACATCAGAGAAACGGATCGGCGCGCCAAGGCTTACAAAAAAGTCTTCGGTCTTTTTGATCGCCAGATCGATTTTTTCTTCATCGCTTGTCAGATCGGAATCGCTGCGGATATCCCACACCCGTTCCGCGTACTGAAGCAATTTATCCCACTTCTGCTGCTTGCGTACCTTCATCATCGCCGGAAGCACAATCGCTAGCGTGCGCGCATGGTCAATCCCGAACGCCAACGTCATCTCATGTCCCAAAGCGTGCGTAGACCAATCCTGCGGAACACCTGGGGAAATGAAGCGATTGAGCGCATTCGTGGCCGTCCACATGAAGTTGGCGCGGATCGCATAGTCGTGGTTGTCCTCATCGACTACGTCCGGGCCGATTTCGATCAACGTCTGCAGTAACCCTTCCGCCCAACGGTCCTGAACCCTTGCATCGATCGGATAAGTCAGATAGGCTTCCATCACATGGATGAAGGAATCGATGACACCGTTCGCCAGCTGGCGTTTGGGTAACGTGTAGGTCGCTTCCGGTTCCAGGATCGAGAATTGTGGATAAGTATGTGGGCTGGCGAAACTGATTTTCGCTTGCTTTTCCACAAAAGTGACAACAGAATTGTTGTTCATTTCCGATGCCGTAGCCGGCAACGTCAATACAGTCCCGAAAGGCAATGCTTTTGTGACTGGCAATCCCTTACCTATACCGCTGCCGAACATATCAATAGGATTGCCATCGAACACCGCACCTGCCGCAACGAATTTCACGCCGTCGATGACGCTGCCGCCGCCGACTGCCAACAAGTAATCATAGGCTTCCGTTTTAATTTTGTCGACTGCTTGTATCAGCGTTTCGTAAGTCGGATTTGCTTCGATGCCGCCGAATTCAGCCCACTCGCGGTTGCCCAAAGCTTCGACGACGCGATCGAAGGTGCCGAATTTCTTAACGCTGCCGCCGCCGTACAAAATCAATACTTTCGCATCCTGCGGGATCAAATCCCCGATGCGTTTGATCTGGTCCTTGCCGAAAACAATCTTTGTAGGATTTTGAAACTCAAAATTACGTATTCCTTTTTCCAATCTCATCACTCACTTTTCGTTTTTTATTCTTTTTTCATTGTAGCACAGCTATGTGGATAATCCGTTTGGGACGCTCCGGCCGATGCTGAAGCTAGCGTAGGCGGCCGATTTGCGGGAACACCGGGGACCGGGGGCCTCGCCGGAGGACAGAAGCCCAGTTACGACCCCAACTCCGATGAGGACAGCTTCCCCGGAGTTCAGCAAGTGTTGCTGTATCCAACTTCGATGAGCCATACGCTCTCCGGAGCTGACACCCTTTTGCGATACTGTGCTCCGTCGAACGCCGGAGCAGACAAATAGGGGCCGCTGGCGGCCCCCACATACGAACGATTATTTCTTCAGGATCCGGATGCTGTTCAACACGGCCAAAACGGTCACGCCGACATCCGCGAAGACGGCTTCCCACATCGTGGCGACGCCGAAAGCACCCAGAATCAGAAACAAACCTTTCACTGCCATTGCAAAAATAATGTTCTGCCAAACGATTTTGCGTGTTTCCTCAGCCACGGCTATTGCCGTCAAAATCTTGGATGGCTTGTCATCCATAATGACGATATCCGCCGCCTCGATCGCTGCGTCGGATCCCAATCCACCCATCGCCATCCCGATGTCGGAACGCGCCAGTACCGGCGTATCGTTGATACCGTCGCCCACGAAGATGACTTTTTCGCCTTTTCGTTTGCGTGCCAACACTTCCTCCAGCTTCGTCACTTTATCCTGCGGAAGCAATTCCGCATGGACTTCATCAATGCCGAGTTCTTCGGCGACCGCTTCGCCTACCGAGCGGGAATCTCCAGTCAGCATGATCGTGCGGATTCCTCTGGCTTTCAATCCGGAGATTGCAGCCTTCGCATCAGCTTTGATGGCATCAGCGATCAGGATGTATCCCGCATATTGTTTATCCACAGCGATATGCACAACCGTACCGGTTTCATGAGTCGCCGCATGTGCAATACCGAATTTCTCCATCATTTTAACATTGCCGACAAGGATTTCTTGCCCATCAACGACGACCTGCAGACCGTGACCAGGTATATCATTTGTGGAAGTAATCTTCTCTTCAGCTATCGTTTTCCCGTAAGCTTCCTTGATCGAATCAGCAATCGGGTGGCTGGAATGCATTTCCGCATAGGCTGTCAATTCCAGTAAACGATTCTCCGTCAGATCACCGGCGCTTTCGATCCGGGTTACGGCGAACTTGCCTTCCGTTAACGTTCCGGTCTTGTCCATCACGACCGTTTTGACCGCATTCAGGCCTTCCAGAAAGTTGCTCCCTTTGACGAGGATGCCTTTGCGCGAGGCTGAACCGATGCCGCCGAAGAAGCCGACCGGAATCGAAACGACCAAAGCGCACGGACACGAGATGACCAGAAAGATGCTGGCCCGATAAAGCCATTCCTGGAAGCTTTCGCCCGGGAACAAAAGCGGCGGCACAACCGCCAGCAACACGGCGGCGATGACAACGACCGGCGTGTAGTAGCGGGCGAATTTAGTGATGAAATTTTCCGTCGGCGCTTTTCGACCACTGGCGTTCTGCACCAAATCCAAAATCTTGACGACCGTGGACTCCGCAAATGGCTTTTCGACCGCGACTTCGATGACGCCATTTTTGTTGATGAACCCGCTCAGGATGCTGTCGCCCGCTTTGACGCCACGCGGAACAGATTCGCCGGTCAATGCCGAGGTATCCACAGCCGAGCTTCCGCTCACGATTTTTCCGTCCAACGGCACTTTTTCTCCAGGCCGAATCAGGATGATGTCGCCGATTTTGACGGTTTCCGGTGCGACTTTTTCGATACCGGATTCTGTTTTCACATTTGCGTAATCGGGCCGAATATCCATCAGTTCAGCGATGGAACGGCGGGATTTATCGACGGCGATGTCCTGGAACAGTTCGCCCAGTTGATAGAAAAGCATGACAGCCACCGCTTCCGGATACTCCTGGATGTAGAAAGCGCTCAGGGTGGCGATCGTCATCAGGAAATTTTCATCGAACAATTGGCCATTCTTGATGTTCAGGAGCGCACTCCACACGATGTCGTAGCCTGCAACCAAATACGCAGTCACAAACAATGCCAACGAAACCATTCCACTGACCGGTGCGAAAATTGCCGCCAGCAAAATCCCAAAGCCGACGACCAATCGGATAACGGCTTTCCGGATTTCATCCTTATCCCCTTCACCATGCGCATGACTATGTCCATGGCTATGTCCATGGCTATGCACTTCAGCATCATCGGAAGTCGGGCCACGATCGTCGCGAACATTTTCTGCATATTTTGCATCAGCCGTTTGGGCCACAACTAGCGGCAGACCATTTAAGCCGATCGGTTCACCGCTTTTTTTCAGAGTCGGATGGATATCCGGCTCCATTACACTGAGCTTTTGTTTCACTTTCGGCAAAATTTCAGCCTCTTGATCCTCTTCGATTACGATGCGCAATGTCTTCGTCATGAAATTCACATTGCTTTCCAGGATCCCTTCTATTTTCGCGATACCGGTCTCAACTTTGCTCGCGCAATTGGCGCAGTCCAATTCGTCCAAATACCATTCAATCTGCTTCGCTTTCTCAGACATCTGTACCCCTCCTTAGCCCTAAGCATTCCTAATTATTTACTCAAAAACGGAATGATTCCGCATTACATATGAATAACTATTCATGTGTTATTCATATTATAATCCTATAGATTGCCTGTGTCAATCGAATCAGCAAGCGGGTTGCTGTTGCCCAGTTGGATGCTAAAAAGCCTGCCGCAACGCGACAGGCCCATCGAAATCTATTCAAAATTACAGTTCGTCATATCCAATATTGAATGTATCTCCGCCACTCAAATCACCGGTCTCAAAGCCTTTCGTGAACCAGCGCATCCGTTGCTCGGAAGTACCGTGCGTAAAGCTGTCGGGTACGACATAGCCTTGGTATTGCTTCTGCAAGGTATCATCCCCTACAGCATGTGCTGCTGTTAAGGCTTCCTCGAAGTCGCCCGCCTCCAAGACACCTTGCTCCTGGACATAATTCGCCCAGACCCCAGCCAAGTAATCGGCCTGCAGTTCCAAACGCACATTCAACTCGTTGTATTCCGTTTCGCTGACTTGTCCACGGTAGCCTTGCACCTGATCCATGATGCCCAGCAAGTTCTGGACATGGTGTCCGACTTCATGGGCGACGACATAGGCCATCGCAAAGTCGCCGGACGCGCCGTACTCTTGCGAAAGCTGATCATAGAAACTCAAATCGATATATAATTTTTGATCGGCCGGACAATAGAACGGTCCGACTTGAGAACCGGCCACACCACAGGCTGATTGGACTTGACCGCTGAAGAGCACCAGTGTCGGTTCGACATATTCCATATTGTTGTTAGCAAATTCTTGTGTCCAGGCATCTTCTGTATAAGCCAATACGACGGATACAAATTCAGCCATCTCGTCCTCAGTCTTGTTGCTCGTTTCAGTGATGCCTGTCTGTGGCGTTTCTGAAGGCGCGCTGCCGCCACCCCCGCCAAACAGGTCTCCGCCTCCGAATAGGGCAATGATGATCATGATGATGATTCCGAAAATACCGCCGCCGGCCATGCCACTCATGCCCAGTCCGCCGCCACCCGTTGAAAAGCCGCCACTGCCGCGTCGATCTTCCACATTGGAACTTCTTCTTCCACCCTTCCATTTCATACGAATACCTCCAATATTCTATTTTTCGCATCGCAGGCTCTGGTTCTGCCAACCCACCCCAGACTGCTGCCACAATCCGAAAATCGATTTCATTTCATACTCTTATTATATAATGCCTGCTGAATAAATCCCCATTTTTAGCTTACGGGTTCACCAGGGGTTCAATTCTGGGTAAGCTCATCCATTGGATGAGAGTCAAAAAAAT
>NZ_FOQC01000010.1 GCF_900113645.1 Trichococcus flocculiformis | reverse complement strand
GTGGCCAGTCCCGAACGGCCGGTCCTGGTCGATCATTACCTGATCGGACAAGAGCTGGAAGTCGATGCGATCTGCGACGGCGAAACCGTCCTGATCCCGGGCATCATGGAACACATCGAACGCGCCGGCGTCCACTCGGGCGACTCGATCGCTGTTTACCCGCCGCAGAATCTGTCGGCTGAACTGATCCAAACGATTGAAGATTACACAATCCGCGTGGCGCAAGGGCTGAACACCATCGGTTTGGTGAACATCCAGTTCGTCATCAGCAACGGTGTCGTCTACATCATCGAAGTGAATCCGCGCGCGAGCCGGACAATCCCGTTCTTGAGCAAAGTAACCGGCATTCCGATGGCGAAGTTAGCCACAAAAGGAATTCTGGGACTGAAACTGAAGGATATGGGTTACAAGACAGGTCTGGTTCCGTCGAAATCCGGCGTATACGTGAAGATGCCAGTCTTCAGTTTCAGCAAACTGAAGAAAGTCGACACGGTTCTGGGACCTGAAATGAAGTCTACCGGAGAAATCATCGGTAAAGATGTCAACTTGCCTAAAGCTTTGTATAAAGGCTTCATCGCATCCGGCGTGCACGTACCTGACTACGGCACAGCGTTGATGACGGTATCGGATAAAGACAAAGCAGAAGTCATTCCATTGGCGAAACGTTTGATTTCGTTAGGCTACCATATCGTTGCTACGACAGGTACCGGTAAAGCTTTGGAAGCGGAAGGAATCAAAGTCGACGTCATTGAAAAAATCAATGAGAACAGCAACGACATTCTTGACGCTATCCGTGATGGTCGTATCAATCTGGTCATCAATACAATGACGGAAGGTAAGACAAGCGAGACCGACGGATTCCTGATCCGCCGTGAAGCAGTCGAAAACAACATCCCATGTTTGACTTCATTGGATACAGCAGAAGCATTGCTGCAAGCGATGGAAACCATCCATTTCCAATTGGAAGACATGAGTAAATAAGCTATAAAGCAGAGAAGAGAAGCAGTTGCCTCATTGGGGCAGCCGCTTCTCTTTTTTTTGTCTTTGTCGGTCGTTGGACCAGGACGGTAACCTAAACACCCGAGACAGAGACGAACTGTCGGTCCGGCAAACCAAAAAATTCGCACAACCACAAAAAAACACCCTCAGAATACCGAATGAATCGCTTCATATCGGCATTTCTATGGGGTGTTTGCCTCATACTAGTATGGAGACGACGGGAGTCGAACCCGTGTCCAAGCATATCGGCACTTCCAAATCTACGCTCATAGTTAAACTATTGGAATTCGCCTTGAACTAGCCGTTTAACAGGCATTATTGTCGGCTAATCTGATTGATCTCTTCTGATTCCTCCAGATGGAAGGTCACAGCGTATCCCACATCATTGAGACCCTGATCTGAGTACATGGGCGATACCAGGAGGATCTTAGCTAGCTACAATTAAGCAGCGAAAGCTAAAGTGTTGTTTTGTGTTTTGTCAGTTGTATTTAACTGTAACGTTTTAGCGTAGACGTAACCTACGGAGCGCATCAAAAGCTCGACCTATACCTGTCGAATCCGTAACGTCCCCGTAATGGGAATGCACAGAGTTATCTTGCATTTCATATTATACGTCATCCATGCCAAAAAGCAAGTATTATGCACAAAATATTTTTGTAGCGTGCCGCAAGCCGCAAGTCAAAACAAGAATCCCAAAGCTGCGCAGAATCGAAAAGGAAGGATTTTGAAACTCGCAGGATTTTGGAGAGATTTCCCTAGAAGGGCTATCCTTTGAATTATACAGCCGATTTCTATACAATGTAAATAAGTGACAAGCACAACTATTAAGGAAGGATGGATAGAAATGAAACAAAGAAAAATGTTGATGAGTTTGTTCAGTCTATCGGCTACCGTATTATTGGCCGCTTGCTCCACGGACACTAACACCGAGGAAGCTTCTGTCGGATCGGAAAGTGTTTCGATGGAAAGCATGGTTGAAGAGTCTTCCTCCAGCAGTTCAGAAGGCATGGGGGATATGGTCCATGACGATTCCGGTGAAATTCCGGAAGGGTTGATGGAGGCGGAAAATCCGACCTATAAATTGGGGGACACCGTCATCATGCAAGCCGGGCATATGGAAGGCGCGGAAGCAACGATTGTTGGAGCCTTCGACACGACAGCCTATGAAGTTTCCTATGATCCAACTAATGGAGATCCAAGAGTGGAGAACCATCAATGGGTTATCCAGGAAGAAATCATGGATGCCGGTATCGATCCGTTTGGCGTCGGCAGTGAAGTGATGCTGGAAGCAGAGCACATGGAAGGCATGAACGGCGCTACTGCCATTATCGATGCCGCTGAGTCGACCACGGTTTACATGGTAGACTACATATCTACAGACACAGGTGAAACAATCAAAAATCATAAATGGGTGACTGAACAAGAGCTTGCGCCGGTAGCGGATCAATAAACATAAATTAATCGTTTGCGATAGCACCAAGCATCCGGATGATTCATCGGAAATATCCAAAAAAATGATAGTGCATCCATGTATCGGAAAGGGATGGTAGTCATGAAATTCGGTATGCGCAAACCGAGCCTGAAACGCTCATTGAAGGCTAGGACAACCGGAAAGATGAAGCGGGCGATCAAACGCAAGACTAATCCGTTCTATGGCAAACAAGGAATGGGCCTGATCCGCGACGCCAAAAGGACGGCCTACAACCGAATATATAAAAAAGCCACGTTCTCGATTTGGGATCTGTTCAAAAAAAGAAAATAAACCAACAATAAAAATGATCGTTTCCTTAACCGGAAAGCGGTCATTTTTTGTTTAGTGCAAAAATGCTCGCTCAATTCACGTTCATCCTGTATTCGTGCGGCGTCATAGCGTAGGCTTGTTTGAATTTTTGATAAAAGAAAGTGACATTCCTGTAGCCAATCTGTTCGCTGATGCTTTCTATCGGACTGGTGGTGTGCTTCAGCAGCATGTTGCCGATATAGGAGTAATCCGCCTATCTGTAAATATATATAATCCTGTTTTATGCACAAAATTCTGTATATATTTTGAAAAGAAGGGTATAATGAAAGCGTTACCTGATCAATACGGAATATAACCAGTATCTTATCCGATCGTTCAGGCTGACAATGACATAGGAGGCGGTTGCGATGACAATGAAGAAATTTCAAGTGGAGCTACCCGAAGATATGCTGGAAAAAATGAGAAAAGGCTATGCCGCAAAAAGAAAACAGGGCGGCTACGAAGTGAAAAATATCAGCGATGAAGAGCTGGCTGAATATTTCATGAGCATGGGCTTAAATTATGTCGACAGAAAAATATCCGAAATTCTCGATAAAGAAAATAAATAATCTATGAGAGAAGCAATCCAGCAGTGATTGCTTCTCTTTTTCTGCAATTAGTTATCATACGAATACAAGATAGGGCTTGCACAATCCAAAAATACATGGTACAATGACTTTAACATTTTGTGAAGCGCAGAAAAGAATTGTTTCAAAACATTCCGATTCGTAACGTTAGCAACAATGTATCATAAAGTGCAAGACGCACGAGGAGGATTTTCAATTATGGAACAAGGTACAGTAAAATGGTTTAACGCAGAAAAAGGTTTTGGTTTTATCGAACGCGAAAACGGAGACGATGTATTCGTACATTTCTCAGCTATCCAATCTGAAGGTTTCAAATCTTTAGAAGAAGGCCAAGCAGTAACTTTCAGCGTAGAAGAAGGTAACCGTGGACCTCAAGCAACTAACGTTGTTAAAGCTTAATTCAAATTAAACTTTTAGGAATCTGATCTTCGGATCAGGTTCTTTTTTTTGCATTTGTTCGATGGGTACAGAGCCTTATCCGGTTATGAAGATTTATGATATGATTGCAGTAAGCGCATATAGGAATTATTGTTACGTGCAAAAAAATGATTGAGGAGTGTGTTTGAGGATTGGCAAAAGAAACATTTTATTCCAGATTGGACAAACAAGAGAGGTACATCTTGCTTTGTTGCTTCTTTGTATTTGCGGTGAATGGCTTATACGGAATGATTTTGGGCTCAATGCTACCGTTGATAAGTGATGAGTATGGCCTAAGCAATACCGTAAGTGGTACGTTACTGTCCGCCCATTCACTTGGGAATCTCACTGCCGGATTTCTGGCGGGGATTCTTCCTGTCTATCTAGGCAGAAAAAAAGCAATCATCTTTCTGTGCAGTTTCGTCGTGGTGGGCTTTGCCATCATGATAATGACCGGAAATCCAGTCCTGTTGATATTGGGCTTCCTGTTTACCGGCATCAGCCGGGGAAGTATCTCCAATTTCAACAATAGTGTAGTCAACGAGGTGTCGGACAGCAGTCCTGCTGCCCTGAGTTTTTTGCACAGTATCTTCGCAGTAGGGGCATTGAGCGCACCTTTTTTGGTCATTTTTTCAACGCGATTGTTCGGACTTTCGGGCTGGAAGGTTGCTGCGGGCATTATCATTGTCTTGGCCCTCGTGTCTATGGTCCTTTTTTCGAGAATGAAACTCAGCGATAGTGCGGTGAAAAATAAGAATGCGACCTCCTATACTTTTTTGAAATTGAAAAGCTTTTGGGTCGGGGCAGGCATTCTCTTCTTTTATCTGTGTGCGGAAGCGTGCATCAACGGGTGGATGGTCAAATATTTTGTGGATTCAAATCTGATGACGACGGAATACGCGCAAGTCCTAGCTTCGCTCCTTTGGGTGGCGATGCTGGCCGGCAGACTGCTTACAGCCTTCTACGGTGACTTCTTTAAGAAGGGAACCCTTTTGCTGTTGACTTGTTCCGGGACGACAGTTTTCTATTTGTTGCTGCTGTCCACAACAAATGTCCGTTTGATAACATTTGCGATTTTTGGTGTAGGTTTCTCGATGGCCGGCATTTATCCGACGATCATCGCCGCTGTCGGGAAAACCTTGCAGACCTATCCCATGGCTTTGGGCACTTTGTTGGTCATCGGTGGTTTGGGTTCCATCATCATGCCGATGGTCACAGGGGCTTTATCCGATGCATTCGGGATTTTTGCCGGTATGAGCGCCGTCATCGTAGCTATTTTATTCTTGCTGGGCTTTGCCGGTAGCTATATCTTGGAGGAAATAAAATCAGAAAAGAGAGCTGAAGAAGCAAAAGAGATTTGACTGGAAGTGGATTCACGAAAAAAATAGAGAAACAGCCTGTCAGTTGTGGCTTTTATCAATAAAGTTGTCGTTTTTCAGATTGTTTGCCACTAAGTGTATAATTTTTCTATGCAAAACTATTCTTTTGTTGAAATAGTCCAAAAGAAGACCTTACAATACAACTAAAGGTTGGTAGCCAATTTAGTGTAGAGGAAGGTCTTCATGGAAAAAATTATAGCAGAAATTCACCACATAATAAAGGATTCAAATCATGTGCTTGATGCAGAAACTACGCTTCAGGCTTATTTCTCAGATCTTGCAAGTCAACTCATGAAGGAGGCCTTAGAGGCCTTGGATAGCGAGTTGTACGTTCCGTTTAAAGCGGAAGGATGGCGTATCGCCAACAGGGATTCACGCACGATTACTTTCACATTCGGTACAGTCGAGTTTATGCGTAGACGTTTAAAGAAGAAAGGTGAAAAGAGCTTTTTCCCACTGGATAACATCTGTGGCTTCAATAAAAGCGAGCGCTACTCTACCCTTTTACAAAAGCAAGTGGCCGAACTTGTGACTGGCAGCGTCTACCGCGGTGTGGCCGAAGCCGTCACTAAACTGACTTCGTTCAGCATGAGCCATGGAACAGTGGGCAATATTGTGAAATCGGTAGGAGAAAAGCAAGCGCAGTGGGAGAAACAAAACTTAGAAGAATACGAAGTGGCATTACCCGAAGAACAGAAAGAAGTACCTTTTCTCTTGGTAGAAGGCGATGGGATCGTCATTAAAGGCAAGGGGAAAAGAAAAGAAGAGATCCACCGAGTCCAAATAGCAGAAGGCGTCACAACAAGCGGGAAAAGAAAGAAACTGAAAAATCCGATATTTGTGTCATCGTTGAAATCAGCGAAAGATGCATGGGAGAAAGCAGCGATTTATTTAGGGAGTCATTACGATCTCAAAAATACGGTAGTCATTTCGAACACCGATGGTGGCTCAGGTTATCGGGCAGAGGACTGTGCCATGGCAATTGGTGTGTGTAAGGAACATATCCATCAGGTGGATCGCTATCACGTTCACAAAAAGATTAAGAGCCGTCTTTCTTGGTGTCCAGAGATGGAACTGCCGCTGAAAAAGGCCCTATGGTCCTATGATTGGGATTCGATTGCGATTGTGTTGGATACGATTGAAAGTAAAATCTCGCTAGAACAGGAGAAAGATCAAAAAGAGGAGTTACGACTTTTGGCAGCCTACCTAGAAAGAAACTGGGCGTATCTTCGTCCGTTAAGAGAAATCGAATCCTGCAAAGGAATCCGGGGAATTGGAAGCTGTGAAAGTAATCATCGACCTTACAGCTACCGAATGAAAGGTAATGGGAAATACTGGAGCCATGATGGCGCTCGGGCGATGGTCTCCATCATTGAAGGTAAGAAGATGGGAACCCTAGAAAAAGCGTTAACGGAGCCAGTACGCACCGTTCCGGAAAGTTTAGCGGTAAAACTGAAATTCGCAGTCAGAAATGCGTTAAAGAAACATTCTGGCAGAGAGAGGACACCCGCTAGACAGGCTGGTATACCAGCGATGAACGCGACCTGCAGCATGGGAATGATGAAGAAAATATTTGCGAGTTAATCAGAATTTTCTTCAAATCCTCCGGGAATACAGTGAATTACGCTTTTTGATTCACTGTATTCCCGGAGGGAAGGGCAAGCGACGCGCGCCAAAGCTTCAGGGACAATATTAAAACAATTTCAAATTGGCACTACAAGTAAGGTTTCTGAACTTTGCATAGAAAAGATTGACACATACTGTTTGCCATTTCGATTTGCATTATTGAATAAAGCATGATACAATGAATTTAACATTTTGTTGGGTTAGAGAAAAGAATTGCATTACGAAAATTCCGATCCGTAGCGTTAGCAACAATGTATGATAAAGTGCAATAGCACGAGGAGGATTTTCAATTATGGAACAAGGTACAGTAAAATGGTTTAACGCAGACAAAGGTTTTGGCTTCATCGAACGCGAAAGCGGAGACGATGTATTCGTACATTTCTCAGCTATCCAATCTGAAGGTTTCAAATCTTTAGAAGAAGGCCAAGCAGTAACTTTCAGCGTAGAAGAAGGTAACCGTGGACCTCAAGCAACAAACGTAAACAAAGCTTAATTCAAAATTAAACTTATAGGAACCTAGTCTTCGGATTAGGTTCTTTTTTTGGCATCAAATGGATCAATCTTCCTCCGAGGAAACAAATCTTCTCTTGAGAAGCGGATCGAAATATAGACAAATAAGCCTCAGGAAGCCGAAGCAGCATCGGATTCCTGAGGCTTTTGCTATTTTTTTCAGTATTTCTTCTTGGGATGGCGGTCGACGACTTCCGGATATTTTGCCAGGATCGCTTCGCCTGCCGGAGTGATGCGGTAGCCCCTCAGTGGGAATTGGGAGGCGAGCTGATCTTCGCTCAATTCCTGTTTAGCGAGCTTCATCAATTCCGGCTTCTTCATCTTAGAATACCCGGTTACTGCGTAGTGTTTCAGGATGGCTTTCAGGCCGGCTGCGTTCAGGTGGTCCAGCGAATCGGTCGCTGACTGTTCCACCGCATAGCCTTTTTCGATCACTTCATCCAAAGCTTGACGGCCATTGATACCGTAATTGTATTCGAAATATTTCGGATAAACGCTCTCGTTCGTGAAGGTGCCAAACTGAATGCGCCACAACAAGATCAAGTGTCCAGGTAGGATATCTTCTTCAAAACGGATTATATTGCGTTTTGGGACAAGCTGTTCTGACCCGATCCGGACGGCATTGAGCCAACCTTCCTTGTCGCGTTTTTCGGAGATGTAAGGCACTTCCGGATAATCCTGATAGAGCAAGAAAATATCCTGCACCGCTTGATCCTGCAAGTTCAAGTGGCTGTTTTGTTTTTCGATGTTGTTGGTATTCATAAAAATCCCTCCTACTCGTTCCTGTTTTTATGCTTCAAAATCAAAGGCGTAACCCATTCCTTTTTCGAGTGCTCTTCGGTAAACTTCTCCGGCGATCGCAACATCCATCGCTCCGGTGCCGATCGGGATGCAGAGGGTGATGCCCTGTGAAAGGTCGTCGGCATCTTTCTTTCCGACCGCTAATTCGCCCAACGTAGCAAAAATATTATTTTCGGATAATTGTCCTTCACCTGTCAGTTTTTTTAAAGCACCGCGATGGAGAGCTTGGTCCACATGGTCAACGATGATCTTGTCCGCCTTCAGGATGAGTTCATCCTCGATTTCCTGGAAAGATCCCAAGGGAAAAATGATGGTGCTCTGATTGATCAAAAGCGTATTGCGTTCTTCCATGGCCATTCTCCTTTAAATGAGATGTGTACAAAAGTATCTTTCCATTTGGACAGTCACATAAAGTATAGCATTTTTCGGAGCAGAACAAAAAATCGCAATCACCGGATGTCAAAAACTATCCATAAAATCATATCAATTGGAAAGCATTTTTTATTGGTATATACTGTGTGTAAGAATGACACAGTAATATGAGGTGAAGAAATATGGAAAAGAAATCCGAAAAGGCTAAGGTGAGAAAACCGGAACTGGTTTTCTATGCTGGATCGACATTGTTGGAAGGACCGCACTGGGATGCGCAGAACAACCTGATTTATTGTGTTTCCATCGAAGACAACATGATCTACGCCATCGACCCTGAAACTGGGGAGGTGGAGACCTACTTAACCGAAGGACCAGTGGGATGCGCCGTTCTCGATCAGAAGGGGATGATTCTGGAGGCTGAAAAAAGCGGCATTTTCCGGATCGATCCGCGGACGAAAGAAAAGCAACAGGTGGTAAAGGCACACGATGACGAACGGATGCGCTACAACGATGGGAAGCTGGATCCGCAAGGCCGACTGCTTGTCGGGACGATGGGCTATCAGGGCACCTATGAAGGGGAAGCCGCTTTATTCGCCATCGAAAAGGACGGCACGGTCCGAACAGTTTTGGATGGCCTCACTTTAGCCAACGGGATGGGCTGGTCACCGGCTGGAAAGACGCTGTATTTCATTGACACGCCGACCAAAAAAGTGGGCAGCTATGCTTATGATCCTGAAACAGGTGAAGCGATATTTGAAGAATATGTGATTGAAATTACCGATGGCAGCAACCCGGATGGCATGTGTGTGGACTTGAAAGGTATGATCTGGGTGGCGCAATACGGCGGCGAAAAAGTCTGCAGGTGGGACCCGGAGAGCGGCGGAAAGCTTGAGGAAATCCGGATGCCGGTTAAGAATGTGACGTCCTGCTGTCTGGGTGGGGAAAATTTGGAGTATCTGTATATAACGACCGCAAAGGATGGCGAAACGCAAGAGCCGTTGGCTGGCGGATTGTTCCGCGTGAAGTTGTCTTAGAAGAGGCTTCTCTGGTAAATCAAATCATTGGAAAAGGTAATTTTGTTTCACTATAATAAGAGTGTGAGGCGATTCAAAAATAAGAGAGGCGATGATTTTTATGGTGAAGAAGATCGGATTCTTGGTTGGCAGTCTGCGCGAAGAGGCCTACAGCAAAAAAGTGGCCTTGGCGTTTGCGGAACTGTTCCCGGACGGGTATGAAACTGAGTTGATGGAAATTGGCCATTTACCTTTGTATAATCAGGATTTCGACGATGTGGCGGGCATGCTTCCTGATGCATACACCCCGTTCCGTGAAGAAATCAAAAGCTATGATGCCTTTGTGCTTGTGACCCCTGAATACAATCGTTCCTATCCGGCGGCTTTGAAGAATGCCTTGGATGTCGGTTCGCGGCCTTATGGTGCCAACCTTTGGGACGGTAAGCCGGTCGCGGTCATCAGCCAATCCCCGGGTGCGCTAGGGGCATTCGGTGCAAATCATCACTTAAGGCAAGTGCTTGTTTTCCTTAATATGGTGCCTTTGCAGCAGCCGGAAGCCTATATCGGAAATGTCCACAAATTGTTGAACGAAGACGGTTCCGTTAAGGAAGAAACGACGAAAGAATATTTCCAATCAATTGTGGATGCTTTTGTCCAATTGATCGAAAGCACAGAACAACCGAAATAGTAAACGCTGGAAATACCCGTCCTCACGAAAAAGCGTGAGGATGGGTATTTTGTTTGTCTCGGTTCTTTTTTCCTCTGCTATAATGAAGGCAGACAACTATCACCCAGAAAAGGAAAAACAAATGGATAAACATACAAATAAACCTTCTTTGTCGGACAGACTGAAAGCACATGCGGCATCCAACAGCATTCCGATGCACATGCCGGGGCATAAGCGGAACACCGCGCTGCTCGGCACAGATCTTCCTTACAACATCGACATCACGGAAATAGACGGATTCGACAATCTGCACGGCGCGAGCGGCATCCTCAATGAATATATGGAAGAAATCGCAGACTTCTACGGTACCGAGCGCTCATTCTACCTCGTGAACGGCAGTACCTGCGGAATCTTGGCGGGAATCCGCGCCGCGATGAAACGCGGTGGCAAGATTGCCATCGCCCGGAATTGCCACAAGTCAGTCTACCATGCGATCGAGCTTTTTGGATTGGAAGCCGTCTATCTGATGCCTGAGATGGACGAAGCGTTTGGAATCTATGGTGGTATTGCGACTGCGAGCATCGCAGATACGCTAAAAACGCATCCGGATACGCAGTTGGTCGTATTGACTTCGCCGACGTACGAAGGCCTTGTCAGTGATATCGCGGCGATTGCGGAAATCTGCCATGCATACGGCATCCCATTGTTGGTCGATGAGGCGCACGGCTCGCATTTCAATCACTCGGAACATTTTCCGTCCAGCGCGACCGCACTGGGCGCTGACATCGTAATTCAGAGTCTGCATAAGACGTTGCCATCGTTGACCATGACGTCTTTGGCCCATCTTACTGGCGACCTGATCAGACCGGAAGAAGTGGCACGGCAACTCGCCATCTTCGAAAGCAGTTCACCGTCCTATGTATTGATGGCTTCGATCGACCGCTGTTTCCGCTTGCTGCGGGACGAGGGAGAGCAGCTATTCGAAAACTACAATCAAAGGTTAGCCGGCTTCTCGGAAAAAATGGAACAGCTACAGCATCTCAAGGTGCTTTGCCACGGGAACGATAGGTCGGCGCTGCACCCAACCTTTTTCGCCTTCGACAAAGGCAAAATTTTGATTTCGACGCAAGGAACCGGATTGACCGGACAGAAACTATCCGAAATGTTGCGGAGCGAATACCATATTGAAATGGAGATGGCTTACGGCGATCATGCGTTGGCGATGGCCAGCGTCTGCGATACGCAAGCCGCGATGGCTGCTTTGGCCGATGCGCTATTGGCCATTGACAACACGCTCAATCCGCATAACGGGGAGCATAGCTCAAATGACGTCACTTTAATTTTTTCCTTGCCTGAAAAGCAATGCGAAATCTGGCAGGCCTTGGAATCGGAAAAAGTAGATTGCCCGATTGAAAACGCGATAGGGCAAATGGCAGCCGAATACGTATGGGCTTATCCGCCCGGAATTCCTTTGCTGGTGCCTGGGGAACGGATCAGCAATGGGTTTATCCGCCAAGTCCATACGCTTTTGGAAAAGGGAACAAAGGTCTACAGCGATGCCGATGGGCTTCCGAAAAATATCCAAATAATGCATCACGAAAGCCTTGCTCACTAACTTGCATTTTGATAGTTATTGGATGAATCACGATAGCGATAAAAACGGTCACTATGCTGATAGGACGGTAGATTGACGGGCTAACAATTTGTTGGTAAAATTAATCACAAAGGGAGCGTTTTTCTGTCAAGCAATATGCTTCCTTAACCTATTTCAGAGGAGATGTCGTTATGAAACGAATCGTAACATTAAGCACCCGCAACCTGAAGGATACTGCCAAACACGGCGGCTGCGGCGCATGCCAAACATCTTGCCAATCCGCATGCAAAACTTCTTGCGGAATCGCTAATCAGAGCTGTGTGAACCCTAAACAAGCAGCGAAGTAAAAAAGAGTCCGCCTGACTGATTTCAGTTAGGCGGCAATTTTATGGACAAAAAGGAGTTTGAAACCGAAATGATTCATCAATATAAACTGAATGGATATAATATCGTAATGGATACCTACAGCGGTGCTGTGCATGTCGTGGATGATCTTGCCTTCGACATCATCGCACTCTATGAAGCAACGCCAATCGAAGAAATCGTCACGATGATGTTAGAACAATATGCGAACGACCCTGAAATCAACGAACAAGAAATCCGTGATACGCTGTCGGATGTTGAAGAATTAAAGGCCAACGGAGAATTGTTCACGGAAGACATGTACCAAAACCTTTCCGTCGACTTGAAGAACCGCCAAACCTTCGTGAAGGCTCTGTGCCTGAACGTGGCGCACACGTGTAACCTGACCTGCGATTACTGTTTCGCGAGCCAAGGCAAGTACAACGGCGACCGGGCGATCATGAAATTCGAAGTCGGCAAGCAAGCAATCGATTTCCTGCTTGAGAATTCCGGATTCCACCGTAACTTGGACGTCGACTTCTTCGGCGGTGAGCCGTTGATGGCTTGGCGCGTTGTGAAGCAGATCGTCGAATATGCGCGCAGTAAGGAAGAGGAGTCCGGGAAGACTTTCCGTTTCACTTTCACAACGAACGGCATGCTGTTGAACGACGAAATCAATGAATTCCTGAACAAAGAAATGTACAACGTCGTATTGAGCTTGGACGGGCGCAAGGAAATCCATGACCGTCTGCGCCGTACTGTTAACGGAAAAGGCAGCTACGACTACATCTTGCCGAAATTCCAGAAATTCGTGGAAGGGCGCGGCGACAAGGAATACTACGTCCGAGGCACTTACACAGGCAATAACGTCGATTTCACAAACGATATTTTCCACGTCGCTAATCTTGGATTCGACAAACTGTCGATGGAACCAGTCATCTGCGATCCTTCAGAACCTTACGCTTTGACGGAGAAACATCTTCCGGCACTGTACAGACAGTATGAAATCCTGGCGGAGGAAATGCTGAAGCGCGGCGAAGAGGGCAATGATTTCACTTTTTACCACTATATGCTGGACCTTTCCGAAGGCCCGTGCATCCAGAAACGTATCTCCGGCTGCGGATCAGGAACGGAATATATGGCTGTCACACCTTGGGGCGAATTGTTCCCTTGCCACCAGTTCGTCGGCGATGAAGAATTCAGCTTGGGCAACATCTGGGATGGCGTGACCAAACCGGAACTGCAAAGCCAATTCAAGGAAGTCAACTGCTATTCCAAACCGGAGTGCCAAGATTGCTGGGCAAAATTGTATTGCAGCGGCGGTTGCCCTGCAAACTCCCTGCATGCAACAGGTTCACTGAAAGGCAATTATGAATTCAGTTGCGACCTGTTCCGCAAACGCGTGGAATGCTCGATGATGGTGAAGGTCGCGGAATCGATCCGCGAGATGGAAGCCGAAGCGATGGTTGCCGAGTAATGGAATGAAGTAAAGAAGTGTGCGGCGGATTCGTAGCCGGCGCGCACTTCTTTTTGTCGCGGAGACATGCGGCGTGCGGCGCGGCTGCTCCTCCGGTAAAGACGTCTTTAGCCGGAGAATAAATTAAAATACCGCCACTACATCCGGGGAAGCCACCCTAACCGGAGGAAACAACTGATATGTTAGCCGGACCTCCGGCGAGACCGGCTCTCGCCGGAGCAAAAAGCAAAAATACGAAAAAGCAAAAATGTTAGCCGTATCCCCGGCTGAAAAGTCAACAGAAAAAAACCGCACAATCGCCCGATTGTGCGGTGCGGTTCAACATTTATTCCCTTATTTCTTGTTCAATTCTTCCAGGAAGGCAACGATCCTTCGGCAGCCTTCGATGACATTCTCATTGCTGGCGGCGTAGCTCATGCGGAAATAGCCGACTCCTGATTCGCCGAAAGCCGATCCAGGGATGACGCCGACGCCGGCTTTACGCGCGAGGTCGATGCAGAAGTTCCAATCATCGTCGCCGTATTGCTCGGGAATGCGCGGGAACAGGTAGAAGGCACCATCCGGATTGTTCATCTTCAGACCAGCAGCAGTCAGACCTTCCAACAGGATGTCCCGGCGTTTGCGGTAGGCAGCTTTCATCGTGGCTGTCACTTCATCGCCGTCGCGGAAGGCAACGCCAGCCGCCATTTGTGCAGGCGTGGAACCGCATGTGACCAGACTTTGGTGATATTTCAAAATTTCGCGGATCAAGTCTGCTTGGGCAGCGACAAAGCCGACGCGCCAGCCGGTCATCGCATAGCTTTTCGAAGTGCCATTGATCACGATCGACTGCTCAGGGATAAACTCGGCAATGGATGTATGACCACCGTCGTAGGTCAGTTCGCTGTAGATCTCATCGCTTAGCACGAAAACATCATATTTCCTGATGACCGCGGCCAATGCTTCGACTTCTTCTTTTGTGTAAGTCGCGCCGGTCGGATTGTTGGGATAGGTCAGCACGATCATCTTCGTTTCCGGATTCGCATCCAACGCCGCCGTCAAGTCTTCCGGTGTGATCAGGAAGCCGGTCTCCGAAGTGTCGATCTTGACGCTGTGCCCGCCCGCCAAATGCGTAACGTATTCATACTGCGGAAAAGCCGGCGATTGGATGATCACCTTATCGCCCGGGTTCATCAGCGCGAACATCGAGGCGGTGATCGCTTCCGTTGCGCCGACCGTCAGGACGATGTCGGTCTCCGGGTTGTAGTGCAAGCCGTATTTCCGCTCCATGAATTTTGCGATTTCCTTGCGGGTCTCGAGAACACCGGCAGAAGGGGCATAGTGCGTTTGATTCTGGTTCAAAGCCTCTGTGGCGGCAGCCTTGATGAAATCCGGCGTATCGAAATCAGGTTCTCCCATCGTGAAACGGATCAGGTCCTTCACATCACTGATGGCGGCGTCGAAGTTACGGATGGGCGATCCTTTCAGTTGCTTGACAAAACGATTCGTTTCTCTACTCATAATTTATTATCTCCTCCAGATGAAATATCCTTGATCTAATGTATAGCCGAACATACGCCAACCGACTGCTGACGTCCAAACTCATGAAAATAACATAACACGATTGCAGGCGTATTTCTATGCAAATTTGTATACTCCGGGGTGAAAATTAGAAATCCGCGAGTTTAATGAGCGTTTTCACATAGGGGCGGCCGGTCCTTCCCGGCACTTTCCGATCCGGAGCCCCGTTCGTATCCAAACAATTATCTCAAAAACACGTAAAGGACAAGCGGAAAGAAGCTTCTGTGCCAGAGCGGTTGACAGGATTGCCGGATAAGTGTACGATTAGAAAAATAAATGAATCGCCAAGCGAAAAGAGGTCGCGGCTGGTCAAGAGTACCGCAAGGGAAAGGGACGGTCGCCGAAGCATGCGAATGCTGGACCCAGGTTGAACAAATGTGGGGCTGTTCCATTGTCGTTGCCCGATGACAAAGGATTGCGCTTTAGCTTGGTTGGGCGAATGCAGGTCTCCGTAGCCGTAAGCACTCGCTTACCGCTATTTTTTTTGCATTTCAGGAACAAACGGTCGTCCGCCGCATAGGGCAAAAACAGGTTGGCATGCTATAATGGGCATGTTGGAACAGAAAAAAATGATCGGGAGGAAACATA
Source organism: Trichococcus flocculiformis (assembly GCF_900113645.1). GTDB lineage: Bacteria > Bacillota > Bacilli > Lactobacillales > Aerococcaceae > Trichococcus > Trichococcus flocculiformis. The sequence goes on along the minus strand of NZ_FOQC01000010.1, from coordinate 55,578 downwards.
AAATGAGCGAACTATTATTGACAGATGCTTATGAAATCGCTGCTTACATCAAAGCTGCCGAAAAGCAAACACCCATAAAACTTTACATCAAAGGGGATTTTGAAAATCCTGCCTACGAAGGCTTGAAATTCTTCGGAAGCGGAGACAGCTACACAGTCTTCGGAGACGCTTCAGCGATTTATCCTTTCTTGGAAGCAAACAAAGACAAGATCAAGGATCAAGTCATGGAATACGACAGACGCAATTCTGCGATTCCGCTGTTGGACACTACCAAAATTGATGCACGCATCGAGCCTGGCTCATTCATCCGTGATCATGTAACAATCGGCAAGAGCGCTGTCATCATGATGGGTGCGGTCATCAACATCGGCGCAGTCATCGGCGAAGGCACAATGATCGACATGGGCGCGGTAGTCGGCGCACGCGGCACGATCGGCAAAAACTGCCACATTGGAGCAGGCGCAGTGGTTGCAGGTGTTCTTGAGCCACCATCGAAATCACCAGTCATCATCGAAGACGGTGTTTTGGTCGGCGCGAACGCTGTCATCATCGAAGGCGTGCACATCGGCGAAGGCGCTGTTGTCGCAGCTGGCGCGATCGTATTGGAAGACGTACCGGCTAACGCGGTAGTTGCGGGATCCCCTGCAAAAATCGTGAAGATGAAGGACGAAAAGACAAGCGAAAAAACTCAATTGTTGGCTGACTTAAGAGACTAATAACTACACGCGGAGGGACCAGGTGAACAGCATGCAGATTGCAGAATTATACGATACGGTGAAAACGATCAGAAGGGAACTCCATCAGATTCCGGAGATCGGTTTCGATCTGCCGCTGACTTCGGAATACGTCCGCCAGAAGCTGGTGGCGTTCGGTTATGAACCGATCAGCACCGCCGAAACGGGCTGGGTAGCAGTTCTGGAGGGTAAGTCCCCGGTAGCGGTTGCTTTCCGTGCGGATATGGATGCCCTTGAGGTAACCGAGGAAACTGGAGCGGATTTCGCTTCCCTTCACCCTGGAAAAATGCATGCGTGCGGACACGATGGGCATATGGCCCTGTTGTTGGGTTTCGCGAAATACCTGAAGTCCCTGCCGATGCTGGAAAAATCACTCGTTTTGGTCTTCCAGCCCGCTGAGGAAGGGCCAGGCGGTGCGAAATGGATCATGGATTCCGGGATCCTGCAGGAGTTGCAGGTCGAAAAAATCTACGGTTACCACCTGTATCCGAGCCTGCCGGAAGGTATTCTCGGCTTGGCCAAGGGTCCATTGATGGCGCGCAACGGTGAATTCGACATCACGCTTGAAGGCGTCAGCTCGCATGCCGGGCAGCCGCACTTCGGCAAGGATGCCTTGATCGCCGCCGCGCAGATCCTGCTTTCGGTCCAGAACATTCTGGCCCGCGATCTCGATCCGCTGCAACCAGCTGTCGTGAACATCGGTACGCTGCATGCCGGGGAAGCCCGCAATATCGTGGCCGGAAAGGCTGAATTGACAGGGACGATCCGGAGTTACGACAAGGCGGTCTATGCTTCCATCAAGGAACGCCTTGCCGACATCTGCGCCGGCATCGAGCGTTTGAGCGGTGTCATCTGCACGTTGGATATCCGCGATTTCTATCCGGAAGTCACAAACGATGCGGACATGATCGGCACCTTGATGGACGCTTTGCCGGTCGATGCCTACGAGGTCGTCAAACCATTGATGCTGGCCGAGGACTTCGCTTTCTACCAAGAAAGCATCCGCGGCGCCTTCATCCTGCTCGGTACCGGCCGTCCCGACATGGGTTGGACGCATCCGCTCCACAGCAGCCGCTTCAACTTCGATGAGAAGGTGTTGCTGAAAGGGATCGCATGTTACGACCTGATCCTGGAAAAGGAAGGGCTGAAGGGCTGAAAGCCAACAGCAAATCACCGAACACATAATAAGACCAAAAAGCACCCTCACTGGGGTGCTTTTTGCTTTCGAGGCGGATGATGATTGCCGTCCTCCGGTGAGGGGGGTTCGCCGGAGGACAGGACCGCATTCAGACGTGCTCCTCCGACTAGCATAAGCCTCCTCGGAGGAGTGGCCGGTATTACCGGTCAGCTTGCATCGCCGTCCTACGATGAAGGCGTTCTTCACCGGAGTTCCAGGTGGCAACATAATCTTTCTGCCCTGATGAACTGCTGCAATATTGCGCCACATCCAATAAAATTGTAAAGGTTCGATTAAGTTGATGGATCGCAAAAGCAATTTCTCCGCAAAAAAGGTACAATAGAAACATATACTGTATGAAAGAAGGGGAATTATGCAAAAGAAGAGATTATCCGCATTTCTTTTAGGATCAACCGCGTGGCTGCTTGTCGCTTGCCAAAATCCAGCAACAGATACATCAGCTACCGAGAAGGCGACAAGCAGCTCACAAGTTCAATCCGATACACAAGCAGCCAGCGAAGCGAGCGATCAAGCAGCTTCCAGAGCCAGCATTTCGGAAAAATCCGAGAGTGTCCAGACTCAAACACCGTCGGCAAGCAGCCTTACTGCAGATTCCGCAACCAGCGTTGGCACTGACCAAACCGCTGAGCAGGCTACGCTGATCACTGAAGCAAAACAGACAATCACGCAATTGACAGGTTATGTCGAAAGCGAAGTGTACTTGTTCATTGTCGAATCAGTCGAGGGGAATGAAGTCACCATCAACGTCCGCGAAAATGGGGCCGAAGTGTCCAGTTCCGTCGGTTTTTACCGCTATAACGGCGAAACCGGGGAATTGTTGGAAATGGATATCGTCACCGGCGAATACGTCCGCCATCCTGCACAATACTGATGGGTCGAACGGTAGAGAATAATAAGGAGTGATGATGATTTTCGATTTAGGATTATTGGCAAAAATATTTGCAATCAATTTGAGTTATGTGACGCTGAATACGATCCGCTTCATGCTGACGATGAAGGGTTACCGCATCTTGGCTCCGCTCTTGAGCATGGTGGAGATCGTCATTTATGTATTGGGTCTGTCGATGGTCATGAACAGTCTGGACAATCCGCTCAACCTGGCGGCCTATGCACTCGGCTATGGCGCCGGCATCGGTATCGGCATCAAAATCGAGGATTGGCTCGCACTCGGTTATACGATGATTACGGTCATGACACAAGATGTAAGCAGTACGATGCCGAATCAACTGCGCGATCTCGGCTACGGGGTCTCCAGCTACCGAGCCAACGGAAGAGACGGCGAGCGCCTTGTGCTCGAAATCCTGCTGACACGCAAGGCCGAACGCCACCTGCAAAATAAAGTGTTGGAAATCGATCCGAAAGCTTTCATGGTATCATACGATCCGAAGTACATCCATGGAGGTTTCTGGTCCAAGCGCGTCCACCTCGGCAAATAATGAATGAATAAATGAATGGACAAGGAAAGGGGAAACGACATGGCAGAACTTGTGAAACTGGGAAGAACCGACCTGCTGATCCATCCGATCGGGCTGGGTGCGAACAAAATCGCCGCAGCCGATCCGGAAACGAACACCGAATACGGCGGTGACGTGCTTTTGAGCGCGATCAATAAAGGGCTTAACTTCATCGACACGGCGTTTATGTATGGAATGGGCACTTCCGAAACGATCATCGGCAAGACATTGAAGGAACACAACCTGCGCAATAACGTGGTCATCGCCACAAAAGGTGCACACGAGGTGACTGAAGCGGGAATGGTCCTGAACAACAATCCGGGTTTTCTGACGGAGCAGGTCGAAAACAGTCTGAGACGTCTGCAGACCGATCATATCGATCTTTACTACATCCATTTTCCGGATGAAGCGACACCCAAAGCCGAAGCTGTCGGCGCGCTGCAGCGATTGAAGGAACAAGGAAAGATCCGTGCCATCGGCGTCTCCAATTTCAATCTGGAGCAGCTGAAGGAAGGCAATGCTAACGGCTACATCGACGTTGTCTAGGATGAATACAACCTCCTGAACCAGTCGGCCGAAGAAAATCTATTTCCTTACTGCCGCGAACAGGGCATCTCCTTTATCCCGTACTTCCCGTTCGCATCCGGGCTATTGGCCGGCAAGTACACGGAAACTTCGGTTCTGTCGGAGAAACAACAGCAGCGTCCGCAGTTCCAAGGTGATACTTATCTGGATATCCTAAAACGCGTGGATCTGATTCGGCCGCTCGCTGTGAAGCACCACACTGGTCTGCAGAATATCGTTCTGGCCTATTATTTGACCAAAGACGTCGTCGACGCCGTCATTCCTGGCGCACGCAACCGGCAGCAAGTGCTTGAGAATTTCGAAGCCGCTGAAGTCCGTCTGGATGCAGCGGACATTGCTTTGATCCAGCAGGCTTTCCCGGCATCATACCGCTTGCCGAAATGATTTTCTGTTCATCAAAATGCTTACATTACAAAATGATGAAAAAAGCATTTGACATTCATTAGTATCAGGCATAGAATTACATCATAATCTAACAAACAAAAGGGGGAGAATGAGAATGGATGCGACTTGCGGAATGTGCACACTACAGAACAAAAAGAGAGCGTTGTTCTCATTCGATGCCCTAGTCATTCTAGAAGTGAATTAGCCCAGGGTTCTTACTTATTACAAGTAGAGTCCTCTTTCCGTTTCATTGGGCTCTCATAAAGAATGAGCCTAATCACAGAGGCTCATTCTTTTTTTTTCAGTATGACAGGTAAATAATAGAGATATGGAGTGGTTTGGATGACAGAAATGACACAGACAGAAGAACAAAAAGCGTTGAACATCGATTGGAAAAATCTAGGATTCAGTTACATCAAGACGGATTACCGCTTCATTTCTTATTGGAAAGACGGCAAATGGGACGACGGCAAAATGACGACCGACAACAAAGTCCACATCAGCGAAGGCTCTCCGGTACTGCACTACGGCCAATCCTGCTTCGAGGGGATGAAGGCGTACCGCACAAAAGATGGCAGCATTAACCTGTTCCGCCCTGAAGAAAACGCCAAGCGGATGATCAACAGCTGCCAACGACTGTTGATGCCAGAGTTTCCGGTTGAAAAATTTGTCGAAGCGGCTAAAGCGGTCGTAAAGGCGAATGAGAAATGGGTTCCGCCGTACAACACAGGCAGCACACTTTATCTGCGTCCATACCTGATGGGAGTCGGCGACAACATCGGCGTCAGCCCGGCGACCGAATACATCTTCTCCATCTTCGCGATGCCGGTAGGCCCTTACTTCAAAGGCGGCTTGACGCCTACGAACTTCATCGTGTCCGACTACGACCGCGCCGCACCGCATGGTACGGGTGCAGCGAAAGTCGGCGGTAACTACGCAAGCAGCTTGCTGCCCGGTAAAGAAGCGCATGATCGCAACTTCAGCGACTGCATCTATCTTGATCCGGCAACGCACACGAAAATCGAAGAAGTTGGCTCCGCAAACTTCTTCGGCATCACGAAGGACAACCGCTTTGTGACACCGAAATCGCCCTCGATCCTGCCGAGCATCACCAAGTACTCTTTGTTGTACTTGGCCGAGCACCACTTGGGCATGCAAGTCGAAGAAGGCGATGTCTACATCGACAAGTTGGATGAATTCAGCGAAGCCGGCGCGTGCGGTACCGCGGCTGTCATCTCACCAATCGGTGGCATCCAGCATGGGGACAATTTCCATGTCTTCTATTCGGAAACGGAAGTCGGCCCGGTGACGCGCAAATTGTATGAAGAACTGACCGGCATCCAATTCGGCGACATCGAAGCGCCGGAAGGTTGGATTGTGAAAGTGGACTGATCCGATTGAACGAAATGCAGCTCTCCCAAAGCTTTTATGCTGGCGGAGGGCTGTTTTTTTGGTTCTGGCTGCCGGAACAGGTCGTCAGCTCCGGCAAGGGAGCGCTAGCCGGAGAACAGCGAGCGTGCCGGCGACCAGCTCCGGCGAGCGAATGTTGGCCGGAGGAGAGTCGTTATCCGGGGGCCGACCTCCGGCGAAGCCGAGCAGGCCGGAGGTGACATTTTCCTGGGATTGCCAGCTCCGGCAAGGGCCGTCTTCGCCGGCGGAAAACGCTAGCGCCGGTGAGCGGGTCGCTCCGCGGAGAACAGCGTGCGTGCTGGCGACCAGCTTCGGCGAGCGAATGATGGCCGGAGGAGAGTCGTTATCCGGGGGCCGACCTCCGGCGAAGCCGAGCAGGCCGGAGGTGACATTTTATCGGGATCTTCATCTCCGGCAAGGGCCGTCTTCGCCGGCGGAAAACGCTAGCGCCGGTGAGCGGGCCGCTCCGCGGAGAACAGCGTGCGTGCCGGCGACCAACTCCGGCGAGCGAATGATGGCCGGAGGAGAGTCGTTATCCGGAGGGCGAACTTCGGCGAAGCCGCGCAAGCCGGAGGTGACATTTCCCTGGGATCTTCATCTCCGGCAAGGGCCGCCTTCGCCGGCGCTGACGGAGCAACTAGGGTGAATCGAACAATCAATGCTTTTCGGTGGCATTCCTAGCTGCTTTTGTCTATGATTAAGCTATAGATCTTGGCGGGAGGAAAAAGCAAATGAACGCATTAAGAAAATACATCAAGAATCCAAAAATTCGCCAAATCATGGTCCTTTTCCAGCAACATTGGGGCCGGATGGAAATCGGGCGACAGTCGGCTGAGATGGCGTACTATGTTTTGTTGGCGCTGCTTCCTACACTGTTGTTGCTGGGGAACATCATCCCGTTATTACCGTTGCCGCGGGAGCAGGTACTCTCCTACGTGGAGATGGCCCTACCGCTTGAAGTCAGCAATACACTCACCCCGATACTGGAACAATACTTGAACAGTGGCAGCAGTGGGGTCGTTTCATTCGGACTAGTGCTGTCGATCTGGACGGCGTCGAAAGCATTCAATGTCTTCCAGAACGTTTTGAATCAAGTGTACAACACGAAGATGCGGAAAAATTTCATCGTCCACAGAATCTTTTCGTTCGTGATCGCCTTTCTGCTTGTCGCCATGATTGCGTTTGTCGCTTTCCTGTTCATGTTCGGCAGGTATATCCGGGATTTCTTCGAAGAGTTTTTGTCCATCCAGTTGGACTTCATCACAGCCTTCGAAAATTTTCGCTGGATCGTTGCCTTTTTGATCATCGCTATTATCATGACAGTCATTTATTACGTGGTGCCGAATGTGCGCTGGTCATTTAAATATTCGCTACCGGGTGCAGCGTTCGCAACGATCGGCTTCCTCTTGATTTCGCAGCTGTTCTCCTTGTATGTCGGTGTCGCCGGCAATCAGGCCATCGGTAACAGTGCAATCGGGGTCGTGATCACGTTGCTGTTGTGGTTGTATCTGATGGGAACGGTGCTGATTCTTGGTGGCTTCTTGAATGTGATGCTGTACCATTACTTCCAGCCGTTGCCGGTCGCGCTGAAGGAAGAGAGCCGCTACTTAATCCGTTATTCGAAGAACGCATTGGCGCTGAGTGTCAACGAGCAATCTCTGAAACGGCGTCTGATCCGTAAAAAACTGCGTATCCAAACGAACAAACAGGCAGACATATGATCGAATCCAGAAAGACAGGGCAAAGAGGTTTAGGTTTTTTTAAACCTCGGCGCCTTTTTTTTTGCGCGAAGTTTCTATATAATGAGAGGATAGCACGCCTATTGTTTTTGAAAGAAAGGATTTAATCATGCGAAATCAACAAACTACGCAGAATGCGGATGTTTCGAAGATCGATTACGGCATTATCCTGTCCGTATTCCTTCTGGCCATCATCAGCGTCCTGACGATTTATTCAACGACCGTCCTGCAGACGGATGGTGACATCAGTACGACCATCATGCAGATCGTCTGGTATGGTATCGGCATCATCGCCGCCGCCATCGTGATGCATTTCGATTCCGAACAACTTTGGAAAGTTGCCCCGATCGCATATGGGGCCGGCATCCTGCTTCTGTTCCTGGTCCTGATCTTCTATGACCGCAATACCTACTATCTCCAAGGGGCAAAAAGTTGGTTCCGCTTCGGTAGTGTCACTTTTCAGCCGTCCGAAGTCGTGAAAGTTGCGCTCATCATCATGTTGGCGCGGGTCATCACCGAGCACAATATGCAGATTGATGACCGGACCGAAAAAACCGACATGAACCTGCTGCTGAAGATCGCCATGTGGTCGGCGCCGCCGCTCCTTTTGGTCATCCTGCAGAACGACCTCGGTACGACACTCGTTTTTCTGGCGATCATCATCGGCATGACGTTCCTTTCCGGCGTATCCTGGAAAATCCTGTTGCCCGTATTCGGGATAATCGGGGCACTCGGATCGTTGCTCATCTACCTGGTTGTCTACAACCGCGATGTGCTCCTGAATTTCGGTTTCCAGAATTACCAATTCGCCCGGATCGATTCCTGGCTCGACCCGTTTGGGGACAGTACCGGGGACGCCTATCAATTGGCGCAAAGCATGAAAGCGATCGGATCAGGCAAACTGTTCGGCAAAGGCCTCGGCGTTTCCGAAGTCCACGTGCCGGTGCGCGTCTCCGATATGATCTTTTCCACTATCGGCGAGAATTTCGGCTTCATCGGCGGTTGTTTTCTCATTTTTATCTATTTTCTGCTGATTTACCAAATGATCCGCATCTGTTTTGACACGAAAAATGAATTTTATGCCTACATGGCGACAGGTGTCATCATGATGATCCTGTTCCACGTATTGGAAAATATTGGCATGACGATCGGGTTGTTGCCGATCACCGGTATTCCGTTGCCGTTCATCTCGCAAGGTGGCTCGGCGCTCCTCGGCAATATGCTGGGGATCGGACTGGTCATGTCGATGCGCTACCATTACCGCAGCTACATGTTCTCGGAAGAGGACGAACATTTCGGAATCTGAATCCAAACCCAAGGAGGCACTTATATGATCACAATTTACCAACATCCCCAATGCTCGACCTGCAAAAAAACGCGCGCTTGGTTCGACGAAGAAGGCATCGCCTACGAATTGAAGGACATCCGCGAAGAGCGTCCCGACCGTGAAAGCATCCGCCAAGCGATCGCATCCGGCAATTTGACGCTTCGCCGTATGTTCAACACGAGCGGGAATCTGTACAAGGAAATGCAACTGAAGGACAAACTCGACAGCATGGACCTCGAAGAAGCGCTTGACCTGCTGGAATCGGACGGCATGCTGATCCGCCGGCCATTCGTAACGGACGGCACGCAGATCACGGTCGGCCACGACGAAGAAAAATTAAGCACGACCTGGAAATAAGCGAAGGAGGGAAAAACATGACTGAAAATACAGTGAAATACAGTGAAAACGGCTTCTGGATCAAAAAGGAAGCGGACAAATACATCGTCGGCCTATCCGAAAAAGGCCAGGACGATCTGGGCGAAGTCAGCTTCATCGATCTTCCTGAAACGGGCGCAATCAAAACGACCGACACGCTGATCGGTGTCGAAGCCGCTAAAGCGATGACCGACTTGGCCTCTCCATTGGCCGGTACGGTTACGGCAGTCAACGAAGCATTGGAAAACAATCCGGAGAACCTGAACAGCACAGATGCAGCAATGAACTGGATCGTCGAGCTGACGGACGTATCTACTGAAGACTTCGTAGCTTTGCAGAATGAATCCGGACTTTAGAAGAATGTGAAAAGATGAAAAGGCAAGCATGCGGACATCGTGTCCGAGTGCTTGCCTTTTTGATTTTTAATTGTGTTCCGGCGAAGGCCGGGTCGGCCGGAGGAGCCGGCCAGGAACTGTTCTTTTCTCCTGTGAGAGGGATTTAGCCGGAGGAAAACGGATTATCCTGTGCGATCCTCCGGCGAACGTTTCCTCACCGGAGGACGCGAAACTATTCCGCCACCAACTCCGGCCAAGGTTCTCTCGCCGGAGCTGGTGACCCGAAACCCGAGACCAGAAACCCGAGACCCGAATCCGAAAACCGAAATCCTCCTAGCGCGCAGCCCGCGCGACCAGATCCTCAAAGAACAGACGCATGCTTTTAGCTTCCGGTATCATCGTCTCCGGGTGCCATTGGATGGCGAGGATGCTTTGTTCCGGATCAGTCGCTTCAACGGCTTCAACAAGACCATCAGGGCTGTATCCGACCGGCTGCAAACCTTTGGCAACAACTTTCAACGCTTGATGGTGGAAGGAATTCACCGACAGTTTTTCACCGACCAGTTCGTGGAGGTGGCTGCCTTCCATCACGATGACGGAGTGGGTCGCATATTTGAAGTCGGTCTTTTGTACATGCTGGATGCGCATATCCGGATATTCATGCGCAAGGTCCTGATATAGGCTGCCGCCCATCTGAACGTTCAGGATCTGCAAGCCGCGGCAGACGGCCAGGATCGGTTTTTTCTGTTTCAAAGCTTCCTCCACGAGCGCCATTTCGAAGTCGTCGCGCAAAGGGAAGGTCGCGCCGATGTGCAGGCTCGGTTCTTCGCCGTAAAAATTTGGCGAAACATCTTGTCCCCCAGTCAGCAGCAGTCCGTCGATTTTAGCGATATAGTCGGCTGCCGTTTCGGGGGCGCCGATGGGAATGATCAAAGGATTACCTCCTGCGGCCTGTACGCCTTTCACGAATCCGATGGGTGTGTAGGCGACGGAAATTCCTGAGAAAGCAGGGACAGCCTCCAGTAATTGGTTGCCGGTGATACCTATCAATGGTCTCATATATGATGTCTTCCTTTCTTTCTTGGCTGATTTTCATCATTTTACATCATAATCGGGAATATGGGAAAGAATCGTTCTTATGAGTGGACAAAATCGGTCGATAGTTTATAATGATTATAAATTGAAAAGAAGTATCGTTGATTAATGGGGTTTTCATAATGATTCCATTGCGAAAGGTTTTCAATTGGGTTAAAATAGTTGTAGTGTCAATAATGAAGGTTCGATTAAAATATATAGATTGTGAGGAGTTAATTTATGTCTACTTTAGAAATAATAGATCTGCATGTCTCCATTGAGGATAAACAAATTTTGAAGGGCGTCAACCTGGTGATGAACACCGGTGAAATCCACGCCATCATGGGGCCGAACGGTACAGGTAAATCGACTTTGTCACAAGCAATCATGGGTCATCCGAGCTACACAATCACAAAAGGCCAAGTTCTCTTGGACGGCGAAGATGTGACGGAAATGGAAGTCGACGAACGCGCACGCGCAGGCCTGTTCCTGGCGATGCAATATCCGAGCGAAATCGCCGGCATCACAAACGCTGAATTCATGCGCGCAGCCATCAATGCCCGCCGCCCGGAAGACGACAAAATTTCGGTCATGAACTTCATCAAGAAATTGGATGAAAAAATGGAAATCCTGAATATGCCGGAAGAAATGGCCGAACGCTATTTGAACGAAGGCTTTTCAGGTGGAGAAAAGAAACGCAACGAAATCCTGCAATTGATGATGATCGAACCGAAATTCGCGATCCTTGACGAAATCGACTCCGGTTTGGATATCGATGCTCTGAAAGTCGTTTCCAAAGGCGTCAATCTGATGTCCGGTCCTGACTTCGGCGTCCTGATCATCACCCACTACCAACGTCTCTTGAATTATGTACACCCTACATTCGTCCATGTCATGATGGACGGCCGCATCGTGAAATCCGGCGACGCCAGCTTGGCGAAACGTCTGGAAGCGGAAGGCTACCGCGGCATCCGCGACGAATTAGGTCTAGATATCCAATTGGATGAAGAATAGGAGGACGTCACATGCTGAACGAAGAAAAAACGTCCTTGTTGGATGCGGTTCGCCTGTTTTCCATTGAAAAGGAAGAACCGGAATGGATGCGCAATAAACGATTGGAATGGCTTGAAAAATATGAAGAGCTGGCTTTCCCATTGATGGAACGCATCAGCTACCACCGTTGGCCGCTCCTTGACACAACCATCTCCGCCGGTGCATACGGCGAGGAATTGGTGAACAGCCAAGGTCTCCAATACGACTTGGGCGACACACCGAAAATCGTGCAATTCGGAAACGTGACGCTGATGGAGCAATTGCCGCAGCATTTGATCGATCAAGGCGTCATTTTTACCGACTTATATACGGCCGCTCAGGATTATCCTGAACTGGTCCAGGAATACTACATGACGACAGCCGTGAAGCCGGAAGAAGACCGGTTCACCGCTTTCCACACAGCCTTCATGAACAGCGGCGTCTTCCTTTATGTGCCGAAGAACGTCGTCATCGAAGAACCGTTGGAAGCTCTGTTCATCCAGAATTCCCACGTGAAGGAAAGCTTCGTCAAACACGTACTTTTGGTCGCTGACGTGAACAGCTCCGTCAAATACGTGGAGCGCTATGAAACTGAAGGCAATGAAAAGAACAGCGCCAACATCATCGTCGAAGTCATCACGAAAACCGGCGCGCAAGTCAAATTCTCGGCAGTAGACACCATGGGCGAAAATACGTCCGTCTACATCAACCGCCGCGGCCACCTGTTGAAAGATTCCTCCATCGAGTGGGCGATCGGCGTCATGAACGATGGCAATGTCATCTCCGATTTCGATTCCGATCTGATCGGCGAAGGCTCCCACAGCGAAATCAAAGTCGTGGCTGTTTCCACAGGCAGACAAGTGCAGGGCATCGATACCCGCGTCACGAACTACGGCAAGCACTCGATCGGCCATATCCTGCAGCACGGGGTCATCATGGATCGTTCGACTTTGACTTTCAACGGCATCGGCCACATCATCAAAGGCGCGAAGGGTGCAGATGCGCAGCAAGAAAGCCGCGTGCTGATGCTGTCCGATAACGCCAGAGGGGATGCGAACCCGATCCTGTTGATCGACGAGAACGACGTCACAGCCGGCCATGCCGCCAGCGTCGGACGCGTCGATCCGGAAGAGATGTTCTATCTTCTTTCCCGCGGTATCCCTAAGGCAGAAGCAGAACGTCTGGTCATCCGCGGATTCCTGGGTACGGTCATCGCGGCCATCCCGGTCAAAGAAATCCGTGACGGTTTGGTGGAGATGATCGAAAGGAAGTTGATGAAACTTTGATCGATGCAAAGAAAATCAAACAAGACTTCCCGATCCTTTTCCAGACCGTAAACGACGAGCCGCTGATTTATCTGGACAATGCGGCCACTTCCCAAAAACCGAAACAGGTGCTGGAAGCCATCCAACACTATTACGAGCATGACAACGCCAATATCCACCGCGGCGTGCATACGTTGGCGGAACGCGCGACTTCAGCCTATGAAGCCGCCCGCGAAAAGCTGCGCCGCTTCATCAATGCCGCTTCAGAGAAGGAAGTCCTTTTCACCCGCGGCACGACAACCGGCCTGAACTGGGTTGCTGTCGGCTTCGGCGATCTGATCGTCGAAGAAGGCGACGAGATCTACATCACGCCGATGGAACACCACTCCAACGTGGTTCCTTGGCAACAGTTGGCTAAACGCAAGAAGGCCAAATTGGTCTACTTGCCGTTGACTGCAGACGGTTTCGTCGATGTCGAAAAATCGGCCGAAGTCATCACTGCAAAAGGCAAAATCCTGTCGGTCTGCCATTCCTCGAACGTGTTGGGAGTCACCAATCCGATCAAGGAACTGGCCGCATTGATCCACCAGCACAACGGCTACATCGTCGTGGACGGCGCGCAGTCGACGCCGCACATGAAAGTCGATGTGCAAGCATTGGACGCCGACTTCTACGCCTTCAGCGGCCACAAGATGCTGGGGCCTACCGGATCCGGCGTGCTTTACGGCAAGGAAGCTTTGCTTGAAAAGATGGAGCCAGTCGAATTCGGCGGCGAAATGATCGATTTCGTTTACGATCAGGAAAGCACCTGGAGCGTTCTGCCTTGGAAATTCGAAGCGGGCACACCGAACATCGCCGGCGGAATCGGCCTTGGCGCTGCCGTCGACTATCTGGAAGCGATCGGCATGGATGCCATCGAAGCCTACGAGAAGGAAATGGTGCGCTACGTGCTGCCGAAACTGCAGGCGATCGAAGGCATCACTGTCTACGGTCCGGCCGATCCTGAAAAGCATACGGGCGTGATCACCTTCAACCTGGAAGGGATCCATCCGCATGACTTGGCTACGGCTTTCGACATGGAAGGCATCGCTGTTCGCGCCGGTCACCACTGCGCGCAGCCGTTGATGCGTTATTTGGACGTATCCTCGACAGCCCGGGCGAGTTTCTATTTCTACAACACTTTCGAAGAGGCCGATCAATTCATCGCCTCCTTGCATAAAATAAAGGAGTTTTTCAAAGATGGCTTTATCTAAACTAGAAAACCTATACCGCCATGTCATTCTTGACCACTCCAGTCACCCGCACAATTACGGCACCTTGGAAAACGCCGACGAACAGATCGAGCTGAACAACCCGACCTGCGGCGATGTCATCACACTGCAATTGGCGATGGACGGCGACACGATCACGGCCGCGAAATTCTCCGGCCATGGCTGCAGCATCAGCACAGCCAGCGCCAGCATGATGACGGACGTTGTCATCGGCAAAACAAAGGCAGAAGCAGTGGCTTTGGCGGAAGAATTTTTCCTGCTGGTCCAGGACAAAATCGAGCCGAATGAAAAACACCTTGGCGAAGCGATCGTCCTGAACGGCGTCGCAAAATTCCCTGCCCGCATCAAATGCGCCACTTTGGCTTGGAAGGCTTTGGAAAGAGCAATTATCCAGGACAAAAAAGAAAAAGGGGAAGAACAAGCGGAATCCCCGCATGAAGGAGAGATTGTATGAGTGAAGTACCAGTAGTTGACGATTATAAATTTGGCTTTCATGACGACGCAAAAATCATCTATTCCACCGGTAAAGGACTGACGGAAGAAATCGTCCGGGAAGTATCCGCATCAAAGGATGAACCGGAATGGATGCTGGATTTCCGTCTGAAATCATTGGAAGCCTACAGAAAAGCAGGGTTGCCGAAATGGGGGCCGGATCTATCCACTCTCCAATTCGATGACATCACCTATTTCCAGAAAGCCACCGATAAAGTTGCCCGGACTTGGGATGATGTGCCGGACGAAATCAAGGAAACCTTCAAAAAAATAGGGATTCCTGAAGCCGAACGTGCATACTTGGCCGGCGTAACGGTCCAGTACGAGTCGGAAGCCGTCTACCACAACATGAAGGACGAGTTCGAGAAATTGGGCATCATCTTCACCGATACGGATACGGCCCTGAAGGAATATCCGGAAATTTTCAAGGAACATTTCGCCACTGTTGTACCGCCGACAGATAATTTCCAAGCAGCCTTGAATTCGGCCGTTTGGTCCGGAGGTACGTTCATCTATGTGCCGAAAGGTGTCAAATGCGATGTGCCGTTACAGACTTACTTCCGTATCAACAACGAAGGCTCCGGCCAATTCGAACGCACGTTGATCGTCGTCGACGAAGGCGCCAGCGTCCACTATGTTGAAGGTTGTACCGCTCCGACTTATTCGGCCGACAGTCTGCATGCCGCAGTTGTTGAAATCATCGTGAAGAAGGATGCTTACTGCCGCTACACGACCATCCAAAACTGGTCCGGAAACGTCTACAACTTGGTTACGAAACGTGCAGTAGCCCTGGAAAATGCGACAATGGAATGGATCGATGGCAACTTGGGTGCCAAAGTGACCATGAAATACCCAAGTATCTTCCTGAACGGCCGTGGCGCCAAAGGGACGATGCTTTCCGTAGCATTCGCAGGCAAAGGCCAACTGCAGGATACCGGCGCGAAAATGATCCACAACGCGCCGAACACGTCCAGCTCGATCGTCTCCAAGTCGATCGCCAAAGATGGCGGGGCAGTGAACTACCGCGGACAAGTGAAGTTCGGCAAGAAATCGGAAGGATCG
Organism: Trichococcus flocculiformis; assembly: GCF_900113645.1. Taxonomy (GTDB): domain Bacteria; phylum Bacillota; class Bacilli; order Lactobacillales; family Aerococcaceae; genus Trichococcus; species Trichococcus flocculiformis. The sequence goes on along the minus strand of NZ_FOQC01000010.1, from coordinate 39,841 downwards.
ATCTCGCATATCGAATGCGACACGATCATCATGGACGACATCTCCACTTCCGACACGATTCCGTTCAACGAAATCCACAACGGCAGAGTCTCCCTGGAGCACGAAGCGAAAGTTTCCAAAATCTCCGAAGAGCAACTGTATTACCTGATGAGCCGTGGCCTCAGCGAGTCCCAAGCGACCGAAATGATCGTCATGGGCTTCGTCGAGCCATTCACCAAAGAACTTCCGATGGAGTATGCAGTCGAGTTGAACAGACTGATTGCGTATGAGATGGAAGGGTCTGTAGGATAAAACGTAAATTATAAGCTAGAAACGGCTGTGCATAGCTGTTTCTAGCTTTTTTGTTTTTTCTGAAATGGTGCAGTGAATTCCATTTTGAATTCCATTTGTTTGAGAATCAAAAATTGAAGCGTTCCGCGAACTTTTCGGCAGCATTATCTTCCGCTTTTTTGGTTACGTGTGTATAGATGTTCATCGTCGTGTTAATGTTGCTGTGGCCAAGCCTCTCTTTGACAACCTGAATCGGGGTGCCGGCTTCGAACAAGAGCGAGCAGTGTGTGTGCCGGAAGCCGTGAATGGTGATGTGCTTCAGTTTGTACTTACGTTCAATCGTGTTCAGCCAGTCATTCACTGTCGGACCATTGTATAATTTGTTTTCCGGGTAGGTAGTGAAAACAAGTTGCTCTTTTGAACTGGTATTGATCCCGCGTTTGAAGTACAGCTTCCTTTGGGCCGATCGCCAAGCCATGAGCATGTCAGCTGTTTTATTATCAATGGATATTTCCCGATACGATTCGAACGTTTTGGGAGTCGAAACGATCGCAATGCCGTCTTCGTTGACGGTTTGCGTTTTTGAAATGGTGATTCTTTTTGACTTGAAATTAATATCATTCCAGGTCAGCGCCAACGCTTCGCCGCGTCTGCATCCAGTAAATGCCAGGAGCCGGAAGAAGGTTGTGAATTTCTCATTGCCGTAATCCTCGCAGCACTCCAGGAAATATTTCAGTTCATCCGAATCCAGGTAATTCTCCTGCTGCATAGGTTGTTCCTTTTTTTGTCGCGGAAGCTTCAGCAGCTTCATCGGGTTCGTGTCTATGATCCCCATCAGTAAAGCATAGTTCAACGTTTCGGATACAATTCGTTTCGGATACTTTGCACTTTTGAAGTGATCTGTCCATTTATTCAGGATCTTTTGGCAAAAAGCAATGTCGATTTTTTCGATAAACAGATTCTCGAAATAGGGGAGAACATGCAACTCAGCATAGCGCTTTGTCGTGCCGTATGATCCGGACTTCACTTCGCGCTCATGCTGTTGTAACCACAATTCATAAATTTCGCTGAAACGGTAACGTCGTTTTTTTTGAGTAGTATGTGTGCCGTCCGCCGAGCTTACCTTTAGCCTGGCTTCCATCACTTCCGCTTCTTTCTTCGTTGCTAAACCTCTTCTTGTCGTGCTTTTTTTCTGCCCGGTAACGGGATCGATGCCCAAATACACTTGGACTAAGTATGCTTTTGAGCCATCTTTCTTTTTATATTCCTTTATCAATTTAAAAACCTCCACACCTCTCTTGCCCGCCAGCGCGAAAGAACTATCAGTAGGTTCTCAAATATGTTAAAATGATTATATACAAATAGACCTTTAAATAAGGCTATTTTATGGCAAACACCACTTTCGTCTTGGTTGGGGAGAGTGGTGTTTTTTTTGTTTAGTTTAATTTAAAGAATACGCTGGTATTCCAGTCAGTTATTTCGACTAAAGTTTCATCGCCAACGGGAACGATCAAACCTTTCTTACCTTCGTCGGTGCCGCCTTGATATAAATCCTTGAATCCGAAGTCAGTACCGGTTTCAAATGTTGCATAGAAAGGTTGGGCCACTTCGCTGCCGTCTGATGCAACCGGAGTAATGGATAAATTGACCGTATTAAATGGATCATCAGCGCTGCCTTCGTCCAGAGTTGCTTTCAAATCGAAAATTACCCATTCAAAACCTTCAGGAGCTGGTTCGTTATACGGGTTAGCGGCAATCAGTTGGTTGTAAGCTTCTTCGCCTCTGACTACATTTGAGATCGATGCCGTTATAACCCCATCAATTCTGTTGGATTCTGCATCACTATAAATAACATCCCATGTCGCTGATTGACCAACAGCAACCGGATTGCTTCTTTTACCAGGTGCGCTGACTTCTTCGCTAACTGCGGAAGCCGCCTCTGAGGATGCGGCAGCAGTTGATGATGCCTCTTCCGAAACTTCGACGTCACTCGGTGATCCGCATGCCGCCAATACCAACGCGCTACCAAACAACAATAAATATTTCTTCATGATAATTCCTCCAATATAGTTTTTTATATAAACCGCTAAAACGGTAAATATCATAAATAAAAGCTAACTCCTACAGCTTTACCCAATATCCTGGCCGGGTTGTGTTCCGTGATGATGTATGGCGCATAGTCGGTGTTTTCGGCTACCAACATCACGATATCACCCTGTTTTTTTACACGCTTAAGAGTAGCCTCTGAATCCCCATTGACTAAAACAGCGGCTATTTCACCATCCTCAACATCATCTTGCATCCTTATTAATACATCTGATCCATCCGGAATCTTCGGCTCCATACTATCTCCTTTTGCTGTTAAATAGAAGGTCTGACCTTTTGGCAACCTGTCCTTCAGGTGGTATCGATACCCTATAATGTTTTCGTCAGCAAGTATGGGGTCACCGCACGCGATTGTTCCAATGACTGGTATTGCGACCATATTTTCTGGTGTTACTTTAATTATATTCGTTTGATCGTACAAGTTTCTTACTGGAAAAAAATCGTCTAAAGATACCTTGAAAATTGATGCTAGTTCAAACAGTAAATCTTGATTGGCCTTCCTCTCTCCATTTTCGTACCTACTTATAGACTGTCGTGTAGTATCTAATAACTCTGCAAGCTCATCCTGGGTCATGTTTCTTGATTCTCTGAATTTCTTTATTTTTGTTCCAATGAATTTATTTAGCTCCATTTCATCACCACCTTAGTATTCATTAGATGATAATAGAATACCACTAAATCACCGATTTGGAAACTTTTTTGTCTTTTTAGATAAAATTCTATTTACAAGTTACCAAAATGGTGCTAAACTTTGTTCATGGGGGTGAGATACATGCAATCGAAGTTATATGCGATGAGAAAAGACAAGTTGAAAATGACCCAAGAAGAAATAGCTGCACACCTTGGTATTTCAACATTGTCTTATCGCAATAAAGAAAAAGGTAAAAGCGAATTTACTCAAGACGAGATGTTCGCTTTGTCGAAATTATTGGGCAAAAGCATAGACTCTATTTTTTTGCCAAGGAAGCACCAAAATGGTGACAAAGTGAAGGGGGAAAATTAAATGAACGAATTGCAAATATTTAATTTTGAAAGCAATGAGGTTAGAACAATGTTGGTCAATGAAGAACCATTCTTTGTAGCAAACGACGTAGCGAAGACCCTTGGCTACTCGAATACTAGCGACGCCACTAATAAGCATTGTAAAAAAGGGTTCATGGCATGGGGTAGCGATTCGCTAGGTCGCCCTCAGCAATTCAAGTTAATTCCAGAGTCAGACGTTTATCGCTTGGTCTTCCGTTCGAAATTGCCGGAAGCCGAAAAATTTGAAAATTGGGTAACTGAAGAAGTGCTTCCATCGATCAGGAAAAAGGGTTTCTATGAAATACCGAAAGACCCAATGGATGCGCTTCGATTGATGTTCCAGGCGACGGAACACACACAAGAAAAAGTAAACCAGGTGGATGCGAGGGTTATCCATTTAGAAGAAAACGTGAAACTGGATCCCGGGGAATACACGTACATCGGAAAATCAATTTCTAGAAAGGTGTACCAGATCGGCAAGGAACGCGCCTACAGCATGAACCGGGAGCAAAAAGAGGAGCTATTTAAGGCGATCAACAAGGAGATTGCCGAAATAACCGGAGTTCGGACCAGGACTCAGCTTCGTCAGAAGGATTACAAAAAAGTGATTGAGTTCATAGACGACTGGGAGCCTTCGAAAGCGACGTCGATGCTTGTTAAAAACTATGAACAGATGGAAATGGAGGTTTAACCCATGCAGGTAGATGTTCCTATCCAGCTGCCGAGCCAATTGGAAGACGAAATAAGAAAAACAATCGCCTCCGTCATTATTGAGGGGGCGAAACAAGCGACAAATTTGTATTACGATCTGCCGCCTTATCCAAACAAGAGCCAACTGAAGGCAGCCTTAAAAGTTGGTAATGAGAAAGTGAAGCAATGGGAAGCGGAAGGCCTTCCGGTGACGCGGTTTTCTGACAATGATTATAGATACGATCGAAATGACATCATCAAGTTTTTTGACAATCGAAAAGTATAAACGCCCGCCAGCGTGAAAGAGGGGATTGGAATTGAAAATCTTTACAAATGAGTTTGAGGATAGATTGGTCAGCTTTATAGGGACCACCGTCGTAGTCAGTATTGCATTACTATTCTTCGGCATAGCCGGCGGTATTGAGCTAGGGTTGATATTTTAAGGGGGAGCAAGCCATGAGAGAGACGGTAACTGAAATAGAAAAGGCTGTCCTGGATGCAATGAGGATGGGAGCAAAAATTAATCTTTTGCTCACGAGTGACTCGCTTGAAAATGTAGATAAATATCTGGAATCATTCGAAGGTTTAAAAGCAGATCGGGAATATATCCAGGACAGATCAAGTTTTGTTTATCCTTATGTGGGTTTCTCAAAGCATTACGATCAAATCGATTTAATAGTGCAAGCAACTGTAATGCTGGAAGGCGGTGAAAAAAATGACTGAGAAAATTTACATCACATGCGCAGCATACAGGAACGAGGACGAGCAGTTAACTATGATGGAGGGCGACCCGATCGAACTCGTATTTCTTACAACGGTGATTGTCAACGCAGTCAGGAGAGAGTTCATGAAGGCTGGGTATTCAGATTTTGAATCAAAAGCACTGATAATCGGAGGAATTGAAGAATTTTGGGGGAAAAATACCCAACAGGAGGTGGAAGGAAAGTGAAAACTTATACAGCAGCATACGCTAAAAAGAAGGCCAAGGATTTCCAAAAGAAACACTTTACCTCCTGCATCAGCATTTTATTCTTGGATAAACGCACCTACCGTCTATTCGTGTTCCAAGGTGATCGCCGGGTACTTGCAGAAAGTGGCCGCTTGCCTCAGTTGGAGAAGGCGAAAAACGAGGCTCTTGACACATATCTGGATGCAGCGTTATTGGAAATGGTAGTGGAATCCGGTGATGTCTGGCTAGGTGGTGCAAATGGATGACGTTGTTTATCTTGGCGCAGGTTATGGCCCGGCGCGGTCTTACGCATAAACAAAGCAAGTCTGATCCAAACCTGGCACGTATATGGGAAATAATCGACGGCCGATCAGTTCCGGTCCTGCAGGTTAACCTTGTCGATGGCTCGTTCCTGGAAATGAAACACTACCCATTGTTGGACACAAGAACAAAGATCAAACTTGCTGATGCACAAGCGGAGTATCATCGCAGATTTAAAGCAAGACGCAAAAAAAGCTGATGCGCCAACATCAGCCCGTAAAGAAAAAACCTTACAAGGAAAGTATATCACAGAAAGAAAGGTGGATGAAATGGCCGAAATTACATGGGTCAAACTGACCATAAACATGTTTGACGATGAAAAAATCAGGCTCATAGAGGCGATGCCGGAAGCCGATGCCATCATCATCATATGGGTCCGGCTGTTGACGCTTGCGGGTAAAACGAATGATGACGGCAGAATCTACATCGATGAAGACCTGCCATATACAGACGAGATGCTATCCACGATTTTTAACAAGCCGCTAAACACTATCCGACTCGCGCTCGAAACATTCAAACGATTTAAAATGATTGATACCAGCGAGGGCGTCATCCTAATAACGAACTGGGAGAAACATCAGAACGTCGAGGCGATGTCCCGTGTGAAGCTGCAGAACGCAGAGAGGCAGAAACGCTATCGTGACAGGAAAAAAATCGAACAACTTAATATCGAAGATTTAGAAAAACGTGAGAGTAACGTTACGGACACGTTACCCGTAACGTCGCATCACGCAATAGATATAGAAGTAGATATAGAGAAAGATAAAGAAAAGAATATAAAAGATATAACGTCGACAAAATCCGGCAAGCGGATTTATGACGACACTTCTCCTTATCTTCAACTCTCGGAATATCTCTTTTCAAAAATGCTCTTGAATAACCCAGAAGCCAAAAAGCCAAACATGCAGTCCTGGGCCGATGAACTCAGGAAGATGGTGGAACTGGACGGCCGTACGATAGAGCAGGTGAAAGGCATGATCGAATGGAGCCAGGCTGACGACTTTTGGAAGATCAATGTCCTCTGCACGAAGAAGTTGCGTGAAAAGTATGATCAGATGCGTGTGGCTGCCAATGCCAATTACAAGAAACGGAAAACGGAGAAGATGCCGGAATGGGCAGAGACCCCGCGTGACGTTACGGAGACCGCTCCGGACCCTGATCAGCAGCGAGCAGTGCAGGAACGCATCGCACGGCTGAAATCTTCCGGAAAGAATAGCGAAGCCGGATGAAGAAACGGCATAGAAAAAAAGCCCTGGACAAACTTCTGGCCAAAGCAGAAAGAGAAATGGCCGAGGATGCATCCAGACTGGCTCAAATCAATGATGACGGCAGCATAAACCGGCTTGCTGAAGTTCTGGCCAGAAGGACAAACGCTTTTGGCCAAACAGAAATGATCATTCGTATGGATGCATCCATCCCCGAATATCTTTTTGACAGACTGGTGGATGCAAACGGCGACTTGTTCGGCGAGTTCCGACTCTTTGATAGCCGAGTGATTACCGCGAAGCAGCGCAAATACATAAACGCTTTATGCAGGGACATCAAGGAGTACACCGGAGACGAAAGCATAGACCAGGTGCGAGAGGACCGGAAACGGGAATTCATGGAACTGCATCAGGTCCCGTACTTCAGCACATCGGAACTGCAGGTGAACTGCTCCGTAGAAGTCGCAAGCAAGTTTATCTCTTATATCGTCGATTTTTGCCTCGACAATGATATTGGTTTGGCAGAATCTCCGCTCAATTACGTTGATGACATCAAGCACTATCTGATCAAGTGCCTCTGGACAAGGAAATGTGCACTATGCGGTAAAAAAGGGCAGGTCCATCACGTGGATGCAATTGGGGCCGGCCGCAACAGAAAGAAGATTGATCACACAAAGCATCACTTGATGTGCTTATGCATCGGCTGCCATGAAGAATCACACAAGATAGGTCAGCAAACCTTCATGCGAAAGCATCATGTTGTTGGTGTCATCATGAATCAAGAGCAGTATGAAAAATTGAATTACAGGGGGTAATACGGGATGGCTAAAGTAATTATGACTGACTGCATTCGGAATAAAGTGGTGGGTGTATTTGAAAATACTTCCGATGCTCTGAAATACGCAAAGCAGGAAGGTATCCAAGTCGTAAGCTTTGAGACCCATAAGGAGTGATGATGTGCCAAGAAAGAGTATATTTTCCGAAGAGGAAGCCGCTTTCATAGTCGAAAATATCGACGGCCGACGCAATGCTGAAATGATTCAGCTACTCAAAGAGGAGTTCGGAAAAGAAGTTAGCGTGAAACAATTTCAAAACTGGCGCACGAATCATGGCGTAAAGAGCAAGACTGAGCTTCCGGGATGGAAGAAAGGGCTTAAGGCCGGTGTTGATTTCAAGATTAAAAAGCAACAGAGGAACTTCCTGCCAATCGGAACAGAGAGAATAAGCGTTCGTGGTATAGCCGAAGTGAAGACCGGCCCGCTAACCTGGAAGCAAAAGCATCGGATCATCTGGGAAGAAGTAAACGGCCCGCTGCCGGATGACTGCTGCATCCTGTTCGCCAACGATGATAAGACGGATTTCGCGATAGAAAACCTGGTATGCATCACGCGGAGAGAGCTGGCTGTACTGAATAAACGGAAATTTGATTATTACGACAAAGAAACAAAAGAAACCGCCTTATTGCTGACAAAAATCGCAATAAAAAGGAGTGACCTGAAAAAAGATGCTGACAAACGCTAAAATTGACGAACTATTCGGCATAAAGGAGTCGTACCAGGCGCCTGATGTGCTGATGAAGGTGCTTTTCGATAAAAGAAAACGCGAAGAACTATTCAAGAAATTCCTGGAACACGAGGTGAATCTAGATAACGATTGGTTTCACATCTATTTCGAGGAAGAGCATTCAAACAAAGCTAAATTGAATCAAGATTTTACACCGATGGCGGTCGCGAGTGTCCTATCGCAATTGGCCGGCAATGGCCCGGGAATGAACCTGGATGTAGCGGCCGGAAGCGGAGGCATCACAATTAAAAAGTGGGTGGATGATAAGATGGCAATCGGATTTTTCGAGTATCGGCCATCTCTATGCTTCTACCAATGCGAGGAACTATCTGACAGGGCGCTTCCGTTCCTGTTGTTCAATCTGGCCATAAGAGGAATGAACGCAGCTGTGCTTCACGGTGACACGCTGACAAGGAAGTTCAAACAGGTCTATTTCCTCCAAAATGATGAGGATGGCTATACGACATTTAGCAGTATCAATATCATGCCGCACTCTGATGCATGCAAAAACTATTTCAACGTGAACGAATGGCTGGAAGAACCTATCCAGCACATTGAAAGCGTCGGATCAGAAACGCGCTATCTTTACCAGGGTCCGGAAGAGGAAGAGCAGTTAAGCCTGTTCTGAAAGGGGATTAAGAATTGGCAAGAAAAAAGAAAAATGAACAGCTGTTCGCCGATTATTTCGAAGAGTGGATCGATACATATAAGGTCGGGGCTGTTAGGGATGTGACGCTGAAGAAATATCGAATGACAAACCGGACGCTGAGGCAGCTTGCTCCAACGTTAAAAATCAGCCAACTGGATCGGAGGACCTATCAGCGCATCATCAATGAATATGCATTAACCCACGAGAAGCAGACGACGATGGACTTTCATCATCAGGTTAAGGGATGCATCATGGATTTGTTCCACGAAGGACAAATAGAAAGGGATCCGACTTATAAAGCCGTGATAAAAGGGAAGACGCCTGCTCCGAAGAAAAAGAAATGGCTCAATGTGGATGAGGCGAAGCGACTGGTGAACAGTTTGAATTTCAGCCAGGAAATAAACATGGACTGGTTCGTGGTCATCGCTTTAAAAACGGGTTTGAGATTCTCCGAGTTACTCGCTCTGACGCCGAATGATTTTGATTTCCGATCGAACACACTGAACGTAAACAAGACCTGGTCTTATAAAACATCGAACGGTTGTTTCGATCTCACGAAGAACAAGTCATCGATTCGGAAAATCGCCATCGACTGGCAGATAGTCGGGCAGTTTGCGCCGGTAATCAAGGACCTTCCGCCGGATGAACCGATATTTGTGGAAAAATTCGAAAACGGCCAATACAAGCGGGTTTTTAATTCAACGGTGAATTATTTTTTGAAAAGGAAATGCGAAGAAGCCGGAGTAACGGTGATAACCGTCCACGCCCTGCGTCACACGCATGCATCCATCCTTTTGAATGCAGGAGTGACAATCCACTCAATAGCGGACAGGTTGGGGCATTCGAGTGTTTCCACTACCCAAGAAACCTATACGCATATCATCGATGAGCTGGCATCGAAGGACAATCAAGTGATGATCGGCGCACTTACGGCGATAGGATAGGAGGAAAACATGAAAAGACAGAATCTGGGGGATTTGAACGGCTATTTGTTTGAACAACTGGAAAGGCTGAATGAGCCTGACATGTCAGAAGCTGAGTTAAGGCTTGAATTTGAACGGTCTGTGAGGGTCGAAGGTGTAGCGAGTGAAATAGTTAAAGTAGGACGGCTCGCGCTGGATGCGCAAAAAGCCATGAGCAGCATGTCAGATGTGATTAATCCTACTCTTCCGCCGATGCTTGAAGCTGACACGGCTGACACTATTAATTGAGGTTGTGGATGAGATGGTACAGCAATATAAAGTGATTGGAATGGAATCTGGAAAGATCCTATTCAGCTGTTTGCCGATGCGCTGAGAACAGGGGGACGGGAAGAATGAGCAGAGAGATTAAGTTTCGCGGTAAAACAAAAGATGGCCGATGGGTGCAAGGCGTTCCAATAAAAAATGGTTTCGGAAAATTGACGTTCATTTGCTTTGCGACGTCTGACCTACTTAGTTGCCCGATGGAGCAAATATATAAATTTTGCGTAGAGGTAGTTCCGGAAACAGTAACGCAGTACACCGGACTATATGACTCCACTGCCACAGAATTTTGTGAAGGTGATATTTTGGAAGACGACGGCGAGTATTGGAAAGTTGAGTTTTATGATGGCGCCTTTTGGGTAGTCGCTATAGGTGGCACTGCGGTAGCGGAACTTTTAATTGATAACGATTATATGGATTTAGTTGGGAACATTTACGAAAATCCGGAACTATTGGAGGATGCAGAATGAAAGATGCAATACTAGCCATATTAGCGGCTTTGCTTATTGTGACCAACTTAGAAAATTTGTTTTTGGATCAAGAAATAGAAAAACAGGCCGAATGGTATGAAACACGGCTCGAAGTCCAGGGAATGGAATACCGCGATGAATTGATCGACGTCCGGCAAGAACTGGCAAAGGTGCGGTTGGAGTTGAGTGGGAAACAATTCGAGTTTGACATGGCAACCAATCGGGTGGAGCAGTTGAATAAGGAAATCGGAGGTACCGCATATGAATCTGAATGAGGCTCTGCAGTTTATAAACAGCCTTGGCTACAAAATTAAAAAGCCCGAACGAATAGGTTTCTTCAAAAAAAGCTATTACATAATAGCTGAGCATGGTGGCAAAAAATATAGGTTCATGCTGGACAAAGGGAAGTTGCATAAGGAGATTCCGCTGAAGTCGGGAAACAGCTTTTGGGCCGAGTTGGAGGAAATCGGATGAGTGATACGTTCTTCCAAGAGAAAACTCGCGAACAGGTCCTTGAATGGCTCAGAGTTAAGTACGATAAAGGGTTCCGATATGTAGTCCGAGACTGCGTTAATGATACATGGCTTGTTATTTATTCCATGAAGCCAAAAAGATATATGGATGATGGATGCTGGGGATACCGGGAGAAAGATTTTGACAACATCGAATCAATGCCGGCTGAAATTATCCGAAATAGCGATATGCATGAAATCAGCTGGAACAATAGATCTCCAACTGATTTGGAAAAACTATTAAAGATTGGAGTGAAGTGATTTGATCAATAACGTCACCTTGGTAGGCCGTCTTACAAAAGATGTCGATTTACGCTATACATCCACCGGCACGGCAGTAGGAACATTCTCTCTTGCTGTAAACAGACAGTTTACGAACCAGGCAGGAGAAAGAGAAGCCGACTTCATCAGCTGTGTCATTTGGAGAAAATCTGCAGAGAATTTCGCGAATTTCACTCGTAAAGGCTCTTTAGTCGGCATAACCGGAAGGATCCAAACAAGAAATTATGATAATCAACAAGGGCAGCGCGTATACGTTACTGAAGTTGTTGCAGATAGCTTCACTCTCCTGGAGCCGAAGCAAACAACGGAGCAGCGGCCGCGGGAAAATACTTATAGGCAAGATCAGCCAAAAGAATCAAACGGGATGGATGCATCCAGCGATCCAGGATTTAATTACACGAACTTCGACAACTACGAGCCGGAGAATCCATTTTAGGAGGAAGAAGCATGAACAACATAGACTTTAATATCAGCGACCTTGCTGGTGGAGCAGTGCAGGAAAAGATAGACCAGGAAGTCCGAAAGATTGTGGCCAACATCCTGGATGTGAATACGGCATTCAAACCAAGCCGAAAATTGATCATCGACGTTGAGTTTTCTTCCGATTCCACTCGGCAAGTCATCGAGACAAATGTAACGGTCAAGAGTAAGCTTCAGCCATCGGAAAGTGTCTCCGCGCTTATGATGGCCGGTAGGGATGATTCAGGTTACATCCATGCAGCGGAACTAAAATCATCCGCACCTGGTCAAATGTTCTTCGATGCAAACGACAGCACGCTCAAGACGGATGTGGGAATCCCTGTAGAAGAAATCGAAGATGGCGGCATTATCGACTTTAATTCAAGAAAAATCAAATAAGGGACAGGTGAATAAAAATGGAAAACTTAAAAGACGCTTTGAAATATGTGGTTGATTTAAAAGATAACGAAGAGAAAATCGTGAGAAGTTACGAGGACAAGGAATATTTCGATGCAAAAGCACACGACTTGCGAGAATTGGATCCGCGTCGTTATCCGAAGCCTTTGGAACTTTCATCACTAACGAGCCTGGTTGAGTATATCCGTAAACAGCTGGATGAAACTGGAGAATATGCCAATCTGATCGTACATGTCACGGATCATGATGCTGTTGAAGTCAAGACGGAGCTGGATGATGAAAGCAGACGTCGGGTGTTGGCGGTGGTAAAAGCTATCACGCCTGAAATAAGATACAAGCACTTTATGGATGTGGAATCATTCAACATCATGATGCAGTCGAATTTCATTCCCGATGGCGATTATGACGTGGTGTTAAACTATGCATCGGCAATTAAGATTGATAAAGGGGCTGAGATAGCCGATAACGGCGTGTCTCAAGTAACGACCATAAAAACAGGTGTTTCTACACTGCAGCTTGCAAAAGCGCCAAACCCTGTAACTCTTAAGCCATATAGAACGTTCCATGAAGTCGATCAGCCGGAAAGTAAGTTCGTATTTAGAATCAACGATGCCCCTGGATGCGCCTTGTTTGAGGCTGACGGATGCATTTGGAGAGCGGCTGCCAAAGCAAGTATTGCCGAGTATCTGCATAATAACTTGATTGTTGAGCAGGGCGATAAAGCTGTCGATAATATCACGATTTTGGCATAGGGTGGGTTAACTATGAGAGAGAGCCGCGAATCCATCATGAAGATGAACATGGAAATAACTGATGATAGTACACAAAGTGCGCTTTAGACAATCAAACGTCGCGTGTACCAGGAGGACAGAGCATCATTCAATCACTTAAAAACGAAACACCCACGAGACTTCAGCATAACCGAAATACAGCTGCTTATGGCTATCGCTTACGACGGGCTAGAACTCAGGGAACGGTTAGAAAGAAAGATTGTCGGATCCATTCTTGAGTTGACAAGACTTGGATCACAAAGAAGTCCGAGAGCATCGTTCTTGAAAGAAATGAACGGTGTGTTAAAAGATGTGCGAGGGGACTATTCCAAGTAATTTAAAATAACGTCTATATTTCCATTCTGACGACTTTTAATGTCAGGATGGATAATCGGCCGGAAACATTCGGAATGTCCAAGACAGGAAAGAAAGCGAGTGTTTCAACTGGATATGGCAACGGATTAACACAGGACACTAAGGGGGGCTAAAGTATGACACAAGAGGAAGCAATCGAACATTTGAAAAGTGAAGGTTATGACCTTTTTTACATAGAGGATCGTCCGACAAAGATCATCATTTGTGGATGCACTGATAGACCTATCGGAAAGCAGTACAAGTTGGAAGACGGGAAACTCTACAAGCGGTCAGGCTATATGGGCCTGGAAGAAAAATGGGATGAAGAGCAAGAAATCAATGAAAAATTAAATAGTGTTAGAGAAAAGGAGAATAGCAAATGATTACAGCGCTAACGGCATTAATCGAAGAATGGGCAAGAGAAAGAGGTTTGGATGCAGCTGACCCAGCAAAGCAGATGCTTAAGCTAGGTGAGGAGTACGGGGAACTATGCCAGGGATTGGCAAAAGACAAGCCAGAGCAAGTAAAAGACTCCATAGGGGACATGTATGTTGTCCTCACGATCCTATCGCTGCAGTTAGGGCTAAGCGTTGGAGAGTGCATAGCAGGAGCTTATGCAGAAATCAAAGACCGTAAAGGGAAAATGATTGACGGCATTTTCGTCAAGGAAGCCGACTTATAAACTAAAGAAAAGATGGTGCTGCAGATGGATGAAGTGCTGTATTGGTTCGAAACCTTAAGTGGGAAGCATCCGGCAAAGCCTATTTACTCTATTAACTTCCGGTGGTTTGGGATGGATAGAGATGCAGAGCCGTGGGAAATAGACGCTATGAGCCTTGTGTTCATTGGTTATATGTCAAGGTCCGAATTCGATAAATGGATCTTAACTGAAGGGGCTAAGGGCTGATGGTTATCATTTATAGTCCGGACATTTAAAGGGTGGTGGTCGTCATCAGGTATCAATGGTTACAGGAGTACCAAAAGCTTGAAGAAGAAATTGAAATATTGAAATGGAAAATAAGGAAGTCAGAGATGGAACTGGAGAGATGGTACGACCCTAGAGACTTGGGGAAAGTCAAAATAACCAATGAATCCACTGCTGCCCACCTGGAAGAGTATATAAAACGAGACAGAGCCTTTCTCGGTGAGAAAGAATTGGCAATGGAAGCCTTGATGATTATGATTGAACGCTTCAAGGGTCTGGACAATCAGATACTGAAGATGAAATACATGGATGGTATGACTTTGAGGGAAATCGCTGAGGAGCTTAATTACAGTTATTCTTACATCATGGCGAAGCATGCATCTATGGTTAAGACGATTAAATTCGTAGAGGATTTGTAATCTACTATGATTCCATGGTGGAATCAAACTATGTAACTATTGTATTAAAAGAGTTATCTTAATAGCATAACAAATCGACGAAAGAGCAGCTGCTGATGTGGTTGCTCTTTTTCTATGCTCGTTGGCCAGTAAAAGAAAGGAGTGGGACATGGTAAGGCAAGACAAACAAGGACCCCATCGCGTTGCTTATGAGAAGAACAAGAAGGTGATATTCAAGACTCAGAACGTTTGTGGTATTTGCGGGAAGCAAGTGGACTTCTCCATCAAAGCTCCGGAGCCACTCAGCCCAGTCGTTGACCACATCATTCCAGTCTCAAAAGGCGGACATCCATCTGCCATGGAGAACCTGCAGCTTGCCCATTGGACGTGCAACAGACAGAAATCTGACAAAATGTTTTTAGCAAAGCAAGAAGCGCCTCAAGTGCTGGGAAATAGAAACCTTCCACAGAGCACAAATTGGGCCACTTATAAAGGCTGAGAATCAATGTGAAAGCAATTGAAGGCCTGCAGAAGAGGGGGGGTTGGTCCCTCCCGCCCTCTGCGCTCGCCATTCACGCCGTCACTGTACATATTTTCTCGCGCGAAATCGAAAGGAGGAAAATAATGAGCGAAAAAGGCATTGATTATTTAAGAAATAAGCTCAATGCACACAAAATCCGTGTGGATATGCGCTATAAGCAATACGCTATGCAGCACACCGAGCAAATGGTTGGGATTACAATTCCTCCAGAAATTCGCAGACGCTATCGATCGGTTATAGGTTGGTGTGCAAAGGGTGTTGACAGTTTAGCAGATCGATTGGTATTCCGGGAATTCGAAAATGATGATTTTGAAGTAAATGAAATTTTTAAAGTTAACAATCCGGATGTTTTTTTTGATAGCGTTGTATTATCGGCGTTAATTGCATCTTGTTCATTTGTTTATATTTCAAAAGGTGTGGACGATGAACCTCGCTTGCAAGTTGTCGGTGCAGGCGATGCAACAGGCGTTATCGATCCGATCACAGGGCTTTTAACTGAAGGTTATGCAGTGCTTGAAAGGGATGAAAATGGAGTTGCCACACTAGAAGCGCATTTTTTACCAGGACAAACGAACTATTACTACAAAGACAAAAATATTGAAGATATTTCTTTTTCACATAACTTTCCTCATCCTTTGCTGGTGCCGGTTATCCATCGACCAGACGAAGCGAGACCGTTTGGGCGTTCACGGATTTCAAGGGCAGGGATGTATTTCCAGCGGTACGCCAAAAGGACGCTTGAACGTGCAGATATAACAGCGGAATTTTATTCGTTCCCTCAAAAATATGTTACTGGCTTAAGTAATGATGCCGAACCTATGGAGAGTTGGAAGGCCACGGTTTCTTCGATGCTTCAGTTTACTAAAGACGACGACGGGGATAAACCGATACTTGGGCAGTTCACAACATCATCGATGTCACCTTTTACCGAACAGCTACGAACAGCAGCTGCAGGATTCGCCGGCGAAATGGGATTAACTTTGGATGATTTAGGGTTTGTCTCAGACAATCCATCAAGCGTTGAGGCGATTAAAGCAAGTCATGAAAATTTGAGGCTTGCAGGTCGCAAAGCGCAACGCAGTTTAGGGTCAGGTTTGTTAAACGTTGCATACATCGCAGCTTGTTTACGAGATGATTTCCCATACACTAGAAGCCAATTCATAAACACTACCCCAATGTGGGAGCCTCTATTCGAAGCGGATGCTAATACGCTGACCCTCGTCGGTGATGGCGTTATTAAAATAAATCAGGCGATTCCGGGATATATCGACGGAAAAGCGATCAGAAACTTAACCGGATTAAAAGGAGCCAATGCAAATGGATGATATAGTCCCTGGGCTACTGGAGAAAATCCAATCGCAATTTGACGAACGGACATATAACAGCGATAAGCTAAAAAAAGCGTTAAAGCTTATGAAGGTCAAAAAAGCTACTTATCTAGATGTGAATGACTTTGCTGTTGAGGTTGGTGAAATACTCGCAGATGTTCTTGGCCAAAATATAACGGCCAGCGTTTTGCCGAACGGCAACATGTATTTTAACATCGCTGATAGATTGTTAAATCCGACTATGCAAAAGAATTTTGAATTGATCACTGGCTTTGCTGGGGATGTGCAAACGGATCTAAATCGTGCTGCTGGCATAAAGTTAAAGGCTCAGATTCCTGGTATTAGCCAAGATCGGATTGATGGAATTGTGAACCGTATATCATCTGATCCTGATTTTGAAAAAGTGAAGTGGCTATTGGATGAACCGATTGTCAATTTTAGCCAAAGCATTGTGGATGATGCGATTCGCGCCAACGCCACCTTTCATGCAAAGGCGGGACTAAGGCCGAAAATCACGCGCAGAGTTTCTGGTCGTGCTTGTGATTGGTGCCAAAAGCTAGCGGGAACATATGATTATGGAGGGGAGCCGAAAGATGTGTACCGCAGGCATGAAAGATGCAGATGCACCGTCGATTACAACCCGGGTGAAGGAAAGCGACAAAATGTCTGGACAAAAGCGTGGGTAGATCCTGAAAAAGACGCAAAGCTAAAAGCAAGGATGCAAATCGGAAAATGAAGGAGGTGATGGGTATGTTTGAGTTTGTCAAGAACTTCTTGTGGGGCACTTTTAATTGTCGCAATAAAGGAATTCCCATAATGCGATGGCATAGGGTTGGCTATTTTTATGCCATAGAATGCGCAAAATTAGAAAGGATGTAATCCAACATCCCAGCGACAGGGTTATCATGCGATCAAGATTGAGAGGGGATTCATATGACTACTAAAGCAAGATTTGGTAATCAATTTCCTACTCAATCGGTAATTTTGCCATATGTCAAAAGCCTCTATCAAGAAGCGATAGATTTTTATCACAAAACCAAGTGTAAATGCTATGAGTGGCAGCTGAATATGCTGAAGGCGATTATGGCCGTTGAAGATGATGGTTTGTGGGTGCACCAAAAATTCGGCTATTCGATTCCGCGACGAAATGGTAAGACTGAAGTTGTTTATATTATGGAACTTTGGGCGCTCGAAAACGGATTGAGCACTTTACATACCGCGCATCGCATCAGCACGTCGCATTCGTCTTTCGAAAAGTTAAAAAAATACTTGGAAGATTCTGGTTACGTTGAAGGTGAGGATTTCAATTCCATCAAAGCCAAGGGCCAAGAGCGGTTGGAGCTTTATAAATCAGGCGGAGTGATCCAATTCAGAACGAGAACATCCAGTGGTGGACTTGGTGAAGGTTTTGATCTTTTAGTGATTGACGAAGCGCAAGAATACACAACCGAACAAGAGTCAGCCTTGAAATACACCGTCACCGACAGTCACAATCCGATGACAATCATGTGCGGAACTCCTCCAACGCCTGTTTCAAGCGGCACCGTCTTTACTGATTACCGGGAAAAAACCTTGTTTGGCCAATCGAAATATGCAGGCTGGGCAGAATGGTCTGTTGAAGATATGACTAAAATTGACGATGTAGAAGCCTGGTACAATTCAAATCCTTCGATGGGCTACCACTTAAACGAGCGAAAAATCGAGGCGGAACTCGGGGAAGATGAGTTGGACCACAACATTCAGCGTCTGGGTTATTGGCCTAAATATAACCAAAAGTCGGCTATCTCAGCAAAAGAGTGGCAATACTTGAAGGTTAAGATGCTGCCGATTTTAAGAGGGCCGCTTTTTGTTGGTGTCAAATACGGAAACGATGGCGCAAACGTAGCGATGAGCGTCGCTGTTAAGACGCTTTCTGGAAAAATCTTCGTGGAAACGTTGGACTGTCAATCCATTCGAAACGGCAACCAATGGCTCATTAATTTCTTCAAGGAAGCGAACATCGAAAGTGTTGTAATCGACGGCCAAAGCGGGCAGAGTATTTTAACGAACGAAATGAAAGACTTCAGACTTAAAGCACCTGTTTTGCCAACGGTGAAAGAAATCATTAACGCCAACGCTTCTTGGGAACAAGGGATATATCAGAAAAACATTTGTCATGCTGGCCAACCCTCCTTGGAAAAAGTCGTAACTAACTGTGACAAGCGAAACATAGGCACAAGCGGTGGTTTTGGATATAAATCACAATTCGACGATATGGATATTTGTCTAATGGACAGCGCCCTATTAGCGCATTGGGCTTGCCATAACGCGAAGCCGAAGAAAAAACAACAAATCAGGTATTAAGCGACGCCATTCTCTATGGTCGTTGCTTTTTTAATACAAAATTACCGATACCGCCGGGTTAAGCGGGAGAAAGGAAGATAAAAATGGCAGACTTTACACCAATTACAACACAAGAGGAATTTGACAAGGCGGTACAAGCTAGAGTTTTAAGAGAGCAAGAGACTTTAGGCAAAAAGTATGCCGACTATGATCAAGTAAAGGCGCGAAATGCAGAACTAGAAACAGAAGTCGGGGCTTTGCAGGCAACCATAGAAGAGACGAACAATTCGGCTAAAACGCATGAGCAAACATTAGCTGATCTGAATGCAAAAATAGCAGGCTATGAAACTGCGAATTTGCGCACAAGAATCGCCTTGCAGAACGGATTGCCGTTTGATTTAGCCGACAGATTGGTTGGAACTGATGAGGATAGCATTAAGGCTGACGCGGAACGGTTAGCTGCATTTGTAGGCAAACAAACAACTCCACCACCTTTAAAAAATGCGGAACCTCCAATCGGCGAAGGAAAAGATGCAGCATACAAATCACTATTAGAAAACTTAAATTTAGAAGGAGAGTAAAACAATGACAACATTATCAAAAGGGAATTTATTTGATCCGGAATTAGTATCAGATTTAATTAACAAGGTGAAAGGAAAAAGTTCGCTGGCTGTTCTTTCTCAGCAGGTCCCAATACCTTTCAATGGGCAGAAAGAATTCACGTTTACTATGGATTCCGAAATCGACGTTGTTGCTGAAAATGGCAAAAAAACACACGGCGGCGTATCAATTGAACCATTAACAATCATTCCAATCAAAGTGGAATACGGCGCGCGCGTGTCCGACGAGTTCTTATTGGCTTCGGATGAAGAAAAGATCAGTATCATCAAATCTTTCAATGATGGATATGCTAAAAAACTAGCAAAAGGTTTAGATTTGATGGCAATGCATGGTGTTAACCCGCGGTCAGGTTTAGCATCTGCTGTTATTGGCACAAATCATTTCGATAACCGCGTAACACAAAATGTCACCTATACTTCAGCTACCCCAGACGATAATATCGAAGCGGCGGTTGCAATGATCCAAGCATCTGGCGGAGTAATTTCCGGTATGGCCATGTCTCCAACGTTCTCTGCCGCTTTGGCAGCGTATAAGGTAAATAACGTCAAGCAGTTCCCTGAGTTAGCCTGGGGAGCCAATCCAGGATCAATTAATGGCATTAAAAACGACATCAATGCCACGGTTTCGGCGTATAATAACGACCTTGTAATTTTAGGGGATTTCGCTGACAGCTTCAAATGGGGTTATGCAAAACAAATTCCGCTCGAAGTTATTAAATACGGTGATCCGGATAACTCTGGCCAAGACTTGAAAGGTTACAACCAAGTCTACCTGCGTTCTGAGACATACTTAGGATGGGGAATTATGGATGCCGAGAGCTTTGCGATTGTCAAAGGAGTGTAATTATGAAATATAAAAACACACGAACAGGGGCTGTAATTGACAGCCTCTGTAATATTTCTGGTAAATATTGGGTAAAAGTCGAAGAACGTACCAGCGACGAAGAAAAAGTAAAAATCGAAGATAATGGCAGCGGCGAAGGGAAAGTAAACACTGATGAACCTGATAAAGTAACGGATATCCCGGATGTGAAGCAAAATGTTGATGAGGTCGTTGAAGAAATTGACGACAGCGCAGATGGGATTGACGGGATCACAGTTAAGCAAATCAAACAAGAGCTTGATGCTTTTGGCATTAAGTACGATCCTAGGTTGAAGAAACAAGAGTTGTATGAATTAATGCTTAATGGGAAGTGATCATTATGTCATCTTTTGCAAAAATCAGTGACGTAGAGACATTATGGCGCTATTTAAAGCAGGATGAAACGGACAGGGCAAGCTTTCTGCTTGAGGTAGTGTCCGACTCATTGCGTGTTGAAGCGGAAAAGGTCGGCAAGGACTTGGATGCGATGGTATTAAAGAGTGCTGCATATGCAAATGTAGTTAAGTCTGTCGCTGTCGATATCGTTGCCAGAACATTAATGACGTCCACAGATCAAGAGCCTATGACACAATTTAACCAGACCGCCCTGGGCTATTCTGCCTCAGGGTCTTTTCTGGTACCTGGTGGCGGCTTATTTATAAAAAAATCTGAATTAGCTAGATTGGGTTTACGCAGACAGAGATATGGGGTGATTAACCTTTATGGCGATAATTAAAGGTATAACGGTGACTCTGATCGGGAAGGAATTTGCCGGTACAGATCCATTCGGAGCGCCTATTTTTGAAGACAAGGAAATACTAGTGAATAACGTCCTGCTCAGCCCGACATCCGCTGAAGATGTCATTAACCAACTCACTATCACCGGTAAAAGAGCGGTCTATACGCTTGCCATTCCTAAGGGCGATGAAAATGCGTGGGAAGATCAAGAAGTACATTTCTTCGGTGAAAAATGGCGTGTTTTTGGCATTCCTTTGCAAGGCATCGATGAACTTATCCCTCTTGCTTGGAATAAGAAAGTGATGGTGGAACGATATGATTAGTAAATTTGAGCTAAACCGAAAAGGTGTGGCAGAATTAATGAAATCCGACGGGATGCAAGCGGTTCTGAATGATCGTGCATCCGCAATTCGCAAGCGCTGCGGAGACGGATATGAGCAAGATATTTACGTCGGAAAAAACAGGGCAAACGCAAGGGTAAGCGCAGGAACTGCCAAAGCTAAAAAAGATAATTTGAATAACAACACATTACTAAAGGCGGTAAAATAAATGATTGAGACAATTATTAAAAACCGTCTAGCCTCAGAGCTGAATGTCGAAGTTTTTCTTGAAAAACCGAGTTCAAAAATCGAAAGTTATGTTGTTTTGGAAAAAACAAGCAGCGGCAAGAGAAATCATTTGCCGACTGCTGTTTTTGCGTTCCAAAGCTACGCGAAGAGCCTATATGCTGCAGCGGAACTGAACGAAAGAGTAAAAATGGCAGTAGAAAGCTTAATTTTGCTGGATGAAATTAGAGGAGTCAGCTTAAACAGTGACTATAATTTCACCGATACAACAACAAAAGAATACCGGTATCAAGCTGTATTTGATATCGGACATTATTAGGGGGAAAACATATGTCAAAGACAGAGAACGTTTCGACGGCAAAGCCTAAGGTTGGCGGAGCGATTTATTCCGCACCGTTAGGAACAGTTTTGCCAACGAGTGCGCTAACAGCTGTTGGGGTAGAATTTAAAAGCTTGGGCTATATCTCAGAGGACGGAATGAGCAACGCAAATTCGCCGTCTACAGAAACAATAAAAGCGTGGGGCGGCGACATTGTCGATATGGTGCAAACGGAAAAAGGGGACACGTTTAGTTATACATTAATCGAAGCGACCAACGTCGAAGTCCTGAAGGAGGTCTACGGATCTGCCAACGTGACAGGCACACTTGAAGCAGGAATTACAATCAAAGCGAACTCAAAAACATTAGAGGCGCACTGCCTGGTGGTTGACATGATCCTGAAGGGCGGCGTTTTGAAACGAATCGTTGTCCCTAATGGACAAGTAGCGGAAATTGGAGAAATCGTATATGGTGATGCTGAGGCTATCGGATACGAGACTACTATTCAGGCGTTACCTGACGAAGAAGGAAACACGCATTATGAGTATATCCAGAAACCGGCGGAGGGGTAATCAATGATTAAAGGAAAAACTAAATCAGGATTTTCATACGAACTAGATAAGGAACGTTTGAACAACTATGAATTACTGGAAGCAATCGAAGAATTGGAAGAAAATCCGCTGGTCCTTTCTCGTGTAGTCAATTTGTTATTGGGAAAAGAACAAACCAAAAAACTGAAAGACCATCTCAGAACCGAAAACGGGATTGTTCCGACTGAAAAAATGTCAGAAGAAATCACGGAAATTTTCCAAAATCAAGGTGAAACAAAAAACTCCTAGTCCTCGCTGGAATGATCAATCTAGACGAGGAATCCTTAATTTGTGACCTTGCAGAAACATATCAAATATACGATTACAAACGGCTGCCACTTCAAACGGTTGCCGTTTTTTCTTGTGGTTTGAGAGAAAATTCCAGAATAAAAATGAAACTCAGCCAACAAACAGCTTCGATCGAAACTATGTTATTGGCCGGAATTAGCGACAAATTGGGTATTCTTCTTTGGGCGCAGACAAAAGATGGTCAGAATGGTAAAAATCGCCCAATCTCTATCCTGGAAAAAGTGCTTAATCTGCCGAAAAAAAGTAAAGAAGAAGTCGCGTTTGCTTCAGCAGAAGAATTTGAATCCACAAGGAATCAATTATTGCTAAATCTAAAAGCGGGAGGTGATTTAGATTGGCAACAGAATTAGGGCAAGCCTATGTGCAGATCATGCCGTCCGCAAAAGGGATAGCAGGAATAATCGAAAAAGAGTTAGGCATGGAAATTCCGGAGGCCGGAAAAAGAGCAGGGAGTCAACTTAGCACGAGTTTAAAATTGGCTGCAGCAGCAGGACTAGCAGCCGCGGGGGCGGCACTTGGTAAAATCATCTCTTCATCTTTGTCTGAAGGGGCGAATCTACAACAATCATTAGGCGGTATTGAAACGCTATTTAAAGGTAGCGCGGATAAAGTAAAGCAATACGCAAACGACGCGTATAAAACAGCCGGATTATCTGCTAATGAATATATGGAGAGTGTCACCGGATTTAGTGCGAGTTTGTTGCAGTCGATGGGCGGAGACACAGAGAAGGCTGCCGAAACTGCAAACATGGCCTTGATTGATATGTCTGACAATGCAAACAAGATGGGAACTAGCATGGAATCCATCCAATATGCATATCAAGGGTTTGCGAAACAGAATTACACGATGCTGGATAACCTTAAGCTTGGATACGGCGGTACCAAAGCCGAGATGGAACGCCTGCTTGCTGATGCGACTAAGTTAACAGGCGTGGAATACGATATTAACAACCTGAATGATGTGTATAACGCCATTCACGCTGTACAAGAAGAATTGGGCATTACCGGCACGACCGCAAGAGAATCCGCAGAAACTTTTAGTGGTTCGCTCGCTTCGATGAAGTCGGCTTTTTCTAATGTTTTGGGCGGCTTGTCACTTGGCCAGGACATACAACCTGCACTTCAAGCTTTGGCAGAAACAACTTCTACTTTCTTTTTCGGAAACTTTTTGCCGATGGTATCAAACATTTTGAAATCTTTACCAAGTGCGATTGCCACCTTCTTTCAATCGGCCGCACCTCTATTCACGCAAGCCGGAACAGACTTCTTAAATAATTTAGGGATAGGCATTTCCGGTGGAATGGGAGGGCTTCTTTCAACGGTCATGAGTACCATTTCGCCGATTGTAAATGCCTTTCAAACCGTTTTTGGACAATTACCGGTATTATTCCAAACCGTTGTGGATGCAATCGCTCCGATCATCACGAAGATTGCCACGGCATTTACTCAGCTGGATTTCAGCGGAATCCAAGCACTAATAACCGCCATCGTTACGGCAATAACGAACGCATTTAGCGTGATGATGGCTATTGTCAGCCCAGCGATAGATATGGTCGTTAACTCGTTTGTCAAGATGTGGAACGCGATTCAGCCGCTAATAGCAATTTTGGCGGATGCATTGATGCCAGTCCTTCAGGTAGTCGGTGCATTCTTGGGCGGTGTTATAAAAGGGGTTCTGATTGGCGTATCTGCCGCGTTTGATTTCATCAGGACGGTTGTCGAGCTTTTAACACCGGCAATTTCTTGGCTTGTAGAAGCTTTTAAATCATGTGTACCAGCGCTAACAGTAGTAGCGGAATGGGTAGGTGTAGCGATTGGGATGTTCACCAACTTGAGCAGCTCTGGAAACTCGTTGAAGACCATCATAAGCAATGCATGGACCAACATCAAAACAGCAATCTCTACGGCCGGAAGCCTGATATCAAGTGTAATTAACACGATTAAAACGGTTTTCAGCTCCTTAAGTTCTGCCGGAAGTGTGCTGAGCGGCGGGTTGGGTTCTGTTTGGAATTTAATCAAGTCAGCTATTTCGGTGGCCGGTAGTGCGATCACCGGCGTGATCAATGGTGTTAAATCTGTTTTCAGCGGATTAGGAACGGCTGGAGGTTCTTTGCAGAGCACCATGAGCAGCGCTTGGAATGGTATGAAAAATGCGATATCCGGGGTAGCATCAGGAATTACCGGAATCGTAGACGGAATTAAAAATACTTTCAACGGATTAAAAAACATTAGTTTAAGCGGCGCCGGGTCCGCAATCATGAACGGATTCTTGAACGGTCTGAAATCCGCATATGGGGCCGTAAAGGATTTTGTGGGCGGCATTGCAGGATGGATTGCCAAGAATAAAGGGCCGATCTCGTATGACAAAAAACTGTTAATACCAGCAGGTAATGCAATTATGCACGGATTGAACAAAGGGCTTCAAGATCAATTCGAAACAGTGAAGAAAACCGTTAGTGGAGTGGCCGGAAGTCTGCAAGATGAAATGGGCATAACATCATTGTCGAGCATGATGTCTGATGAGTTGGATGGTTTTAAAAACAGGGACATAGAAGCCGATTTTTCTAAAAATTTATTATCTGGGAATCAAATTTATTCTCAGGATTTTGAGATGGCAAGCGTCCAAAATAGGCTGGATGCGATTATTGATCTTATCGCTGCGTTTTTCGCGGATTATGATCCAAATAGGCAGATGGTTATGGACACTGGCGCACTGGTCGGAGAAATCCGGTCCGAAATGGACAAACAACTAGGTAATGATTACAGATTGAGGGGGCGAGGTAGGTGAATGAAGTATTTTTCGATGGAATAGCATCAT
Organism: Trichococcus flocculiformis; assembly: GCF_900113645.1. GTDB lineage: Bacteria > Bacillota > Bacilli > Lactobacillales > Aerococcaceae > Trichococcus > Trichococcus flocculiformis. The sequence continues at coordinate 14,221 of NZ_FOQC01000010.1, read as the reverse complement.
TCAGCGACTGGGGGCTTTACCTAACCGCGCTCTCTATCGATGCTCCGAAACCGAAAGAAATCTATGTGGAAATACCGAACGGAGACGGTGCTCTGGATCTGACAGAAGCGCTGACCGGAGAAGTGCATTACGAAAGTCGGCCGTTCGAAGCTGTTTTCACAATTAAACCGGAAACCTATTCCGTTGAACTGGAGAGGTGGATGATTGGATATTTAAACGGCAAACAGCGGACCATCCGAACGAAAAATGAACCTGGTTATTACTTGATAGGCAGATGCGCTACATCGTTTAAAAATGATGGCGTTCTAACTGTTTTGACCGTGAAGGCAACCTGTCAGCCGTGGAAGTATAAAAACGACGTCACAGCGATAAATACGACCATTGGAGCGAGTGGGACGAACACACTGAACTTGATGAACGAACGCAAACGAGTAATACCGACGATCACGGCAAGCGCGGCAGTAACAATCGCATTCAACGGCAAGACGATCAGTGTGAACGCTGGAACACAACGGCTGACGAATATCGCATTAATCTATGGCAATAACGCGCTGACAATCACAGGCGCGGCAGGCACGACCGTATTGTTTGAATATCAAGAGGGGGCGTTATAGTGGTTTATACAGTCTATTGTGATGGCAAATTACTATTCGACCCCCGTGTTGACGAACTAGCTATCTTTGATAAAAAAATAGCGTTGGAAGTAAATAAAACGGGATCATTTGATTTTAAAATATATCCGTCACATCCGATGTACGACCTAATTAAGCCGCTGAAATCATCGATCGAAGTGTACCAGGATGCTTACATGGTATTCCGTGGACGCGTGCTGGGTGACAAGCTTGATTTTAACAATGCGAAGGACGTCATCTGTGAAGGAGATCTTGCTTTTTTGAACGATGGCATCATTCGGCCGTACACCTACTCCGGTAGCGTGTCCGGCTTTTTAACCTATATCCTGAATGAATATAACGCGCAGGTGGAAGTAGCTAAGCGTTTTGTTTTGGGAAACGTGACCGTGACCGATCCAAACGACTACATCACGCGGTCCAGCATCACAGCATCGAGCGCGTGGGATGTGGTCAACGACAAATTGATCAAGTTGCTGGGCGGCTATATCAGGACTCGCAGGTCGGGCGGCATCAACTACTTGGATTACCTGGAAGATTCCACCATGCAGAGCCTCCAGGAAATAGAGCTAGGCGAAAACCTTCTGGACCTGAACAAGGAAATCAAAGGGCAGGACATCGTAACGGCACTTATCCCTTATGGAGCAAAGCTTGGGAACGACACAGACGAACGCCTGACCATTGCAGCCGTGAACGGCGGTATTGATTACGTGTTTAATCAGGAGGCCGTCGATGCTTATGGCTGGATTTTTGATACAAAAACATGGGATGACGTGACAATCGGAAGCAACCTGCTCACAAAAGCGGCTGCCGAACTTGCGAGCCGCATCAATCTGAACGTATCGCTTGATGTTTCCGCGATCGATTTGTCCATGACGGATGATCAGATAGATAAACTTCGTTTCTTTGAATACGTAAAAATAAACAGCCCGGCCCATCAGCTGAATGAATTCATGCTGGTGCAGAAGCTGACCATCGACATGGACAAACCACAGAACAACAAGCTGGCGCTGGGAACAAACTACGCGACTTTTTCGGAAAGTCAGCTGAACACAGAAAAAGCGATCGAAAACGTATCGAATAACCTCAGCGAAACGAACACAAAAACTCAAAATTATGTCACAGATCAAGTTACCACGCTGAATTCGAATATCGAACAATCTGCATCAGCGATTCGAATGGACGTATCCGAGACCTACACATCCAAATCAGAATTGGAGCAATACAAACTTGATGTATCCACGACATTTACTCAAACAAATGATTCTTTTAGGTTTGATTTCGGCACATTGGAGCAGTTTATTACTGATTTAGGTGGCGAAACTTCCGCATCCTTCACAGAAATCCGTAAATTCATCCAATTTCTGGATGGAGACATCATTCTGGGTGAGGTAGGCAATCCGCTGAAGTTGAAAATAGAAAATGATCGTATTGCGTTTGTTCTGAACGGATTGGAAGTCGCCTATTGGAGCGACAGCAATTTCTACATCACAGAGGCGCGGATACTGACTAGCATCCGCATCGGGAATTATGCTTTTATACCGCGATCAAACGGCAATCTGTCATTTAAATGGGTAGGTGAGTAAACATGGCATTATCAGGCAGCTTTACACAGGGATTCTCTAATAATGGCGCGTTCCGCCTGCGCGTTGAGTGGAGCGCCACACAGAACATCAATGAAAATTATTCGGTCGTTACTGCTCACCTATACATCGACTCGTTACAGTCATGGGCGAGCGTATATGATGCGACATCATCCATCACGAGCCTGTCAATCAACGGGAACACGAAATACTTTTCGAATAATTCCACTATCAATGCATGGCAATCGAAATGGATGGGTTCGCACACAGTAACGGTTTATCACACGAATGACGGTTCCAAATGGTTCGATATATACGCTACTCATAATTTTGACATCACCTGGAACGGTTCATATATCGGCGTTGTTGATGTTTACGGTTCGGCCTGGTTGAATACCATCCCTCGCGCATCGGTTCCAACTGTGGCGACGAACGGCATTCAGTACGGCGATAGCATTCATGTTAATTTGAATCGAGCGAGTGAGGATTTTACACACTATGTTTCGATTGACATTGGGAATGTGAAAACCGATATAGGCGCCATGGATCGGCACACGAATAGTTTTGATTTTGTTTTGCCCTTGGATTGGTGCGCGCGGATTCCTACTCGAAATGCGAATTCCGGAAAATTCACGGTTCACACGTATAACGGAAACGGGGGCTACATCGGAACCAATGAAGTATGGTTCACTGCAAACGTTCCGGCATCAGTTGTTCCAACGGTTTCCGCTGAACAAGTCACTCATGTTGAGGCAGTGGAGGGACTTGCGTCGAAATTCAATGCTTATGTGCAATCAAAATCCAAAATACGAGCAACGGCGGCCGGCACAGGCGCGTTTGTTGGCGGGGTGCAATGTTCATCTATCGTGGGTCATAAAATCGAAATGAACGGGCAAATTTTCAATTCCAACGATGCGACGAGCGAGGTCCTGAATGTTGCTGGAAGCCAAACCATCAAATATACCGTAACAGATTCGCGAGGGCGGACCGCATCCAGGACTGTGACGATATCAGCGCTGCCTTATTCACCTCCCGTCCTATCTTTGCTCAAAGCAAGTCGATGCGATGCAGATGGAACCCCGAACGATGAAGGAGAATACGCAAAAGTCACAATCGGAGCCGCTGTTTCGGCCGTGAATAATCTGAATGACAAGATATTCACGATTTCAAAAAAAACCGTTACAAGTGAAATATGGACGAATCAGAATGTAACAAGCGCAGCGTACATAATTGAAACCGATGTGATAATTTCGGATATCAGCGGGAATAATGCCTGGGATATTAAATTCACGGTGAATGATTATTTCAGCACCGATGACAAGGTTTCGAAAACGATGCAACTATCCACCGCCTTTTCATTGATTGATTATTTCGCAGGAGGGAAAGGGATAGCATTCGGGAAGGTTGCAGAAAAGGATGGTATGCAGATTGCACTGGCTGCGGAATTCATTGAAGCGCCAACCATCATCGCTCCGGTTTCTGATGCCGCAGACGGAGCCTTTGCGAGATTGCGTCGGAAAGATGAAACTCTACTGGCCTTTATCGGAACCGGTGCGGATGGAACCGGGTTGAACATCCATCTGTATGACGGAGTAGGATTGTCAGGAACGGTTTCGATCGGAGAAAATGGCGACATTTATACGACCGGGAAATTGAAAGTAGATGGATCGATTGAATCCAGCGGGATGGTATCGAAAGAGTTGGTCGATAATTCTGATCTTAACGCCGTGCAAACGCCAGGGCTTTATTATTGCCCAACGAACGCGCGAGCGGGAACCATATCCAATGTGGCGGGAGCGGCAGCGTTCAGTTTGTTTGTCGAAAGGCATGCCGGAATCAAACAAACATTCACGCGATACGAAACCGGGAACCCGGCGACATACATCCGGAACTACTACGATGGTACATGGGGAGCATGGAGACAAGTCGCATTTATTTAAAAAGGAGTGATTGAATAGAATGGCTAAAAAAATTGTTAAATACGATGTTTTAATTAAGTCTACAAAGCAGACCAGGCAATGGGATGTCCCGAAAATTTTTACAAACGATTTGAATTCAGTTGTATTCCAATTCGTCGTATCAGACTTAACGGTAGAAGAGCAGGCGACAGCGACGGCTATAACGATGATTTACATGAGAGACGGTTCTTTCTCTCAAAATCCTTCGACAGACGTCGATAAAGTAGGCAATACTTTTTCCTATACGCTGAAAGAAAATGAAGGGAATCACGCCGGAATCGCAAAAATTCAGTTGGTTGTAACCGTGCCGGGAACGCCAATTGTCGAATATGCTTCGCAGTTGTATGAATTCGAAATTTTGAATGGGCTAGAAACAAAAGTAGCACAAGAGGTCATGATTTACGACTGGACCACACTCACAAGAGAAGCGCGGGCATACCTCGATGAGTTCGCGGCGAACGAGATACTTCGAGAGGCTGAGTTTGACAATGCTCAAGTTGATCGCACGGCTGCCTTTAACGTTGCGCAAACAGACAGGACAAACCAGTTTAACGAACTAGCCGGCGAACTGAGCGCCACATTAGAGGCAGCCGATGCCAATATTGCCGAATTCGATATCGCTTTGCAAAACGGAATAGTGGCAGCTAACCTTGCTGAGAAGTTGGAAGATTTTGAGTCAACAAACAACAGCCGGCTACTTTCAGCCGAGCGACAGTTGGAACAAGCCGCCACTAAAGCGGAACTATCCGCAATCGCTACACCAAAAGCTGTATCGTTAGTTGCTCAAATGACAGATGTTGCTAAGATTTATGTCTATACAGGTGCAGAAGGTGGCTATACTGCTGGAAACTGGTACTACCATAACGGTACTGCGTGGACGAGCGGTGGCGTTTATCAAGCAACAGGTTTGAGTGACGGAACTGTTAAATTTAAAACCCTATTTAAAGGCATTAAAAAAATAGCGCAACTGACAAACCTCGTATTAGATAGCGCCTTTAATACTGGTGTCACCTATGGTAGTTCTGACGGTGCAGGAAAAATAACAAACTCGGTAACGGGAGCCGCATCTGTACGCGGTGGTTACAAATTGTATATGTTGGCGAGCAAATCCTATCTTGTGATCGCCACGGTTAAAAATACATCTGCCATCGCCCTCGGTTGTAGCCGCGTGCTTTATAAAGCAGACGCTACTATCCTAAACAACACGCAAATATCGACAGGCATTTCTTCCGGAGCGTCCTTTACCGATATTTTTACTTATGTTCCATCCGCTGACACATCCGTCTTGTGGGATTATGTTTTACAGGGCGCGAGCGGTAATCACTCAATCGAAGTGACTTATAACATTTTTGAAATCACCGATAATATCAATGTGTCCACATCTGATATTGCTGCTGCAATTGTCTATGGTGCAGACGTTTTAAAAGCCTACAAAGCTAGTTATAGCGACATCAGCGGCAAAGCAAAAACGGTTGAGCCGTTGTCTATTAACGCAAACTCGTTTAGCGATGCTTTGCAAACGTCTGTTGTCAACAATAAGATTGATGGAAGCACGGCATATAATTATAATCTGACCGCTACGCAAGACGTGACTATACCAACGAAGACTAATCTGGTAAATAATACTGCCGGAAATGCTTATTTTGGATACACGTTTACACCAAAAGCAAATCACAAATATCTGTTTGTGAGCATCATTAAAAATAACACGGCAAACCCTATTCAAAATCTGTATAAATCATTTATCAAAAACAACGCTACTTTTTTATCCCTCGCTTTGACTAATCAGACTTTAGCGGCGAACTCGGAAAAAATGATACTGCAAACTCTAACCGTCGATGGCACGTATACAAAAATCGGTAGTGCAATCGGGCTGACTGTACTCAATCAAAACATTGATTTAACGCAGTACGTTGTGGATGTGACTGGCATAGCGGACACCTACCTTGATTTGTTATGCGACAAGTTGATTGAGCCGTTTAACGTTTTTAATCATCTTAATACGGTGGCGATAAAATCCGTTTTTGCTGACCGAGTTAAAACCGGATGGGAAAACAAGGTGCTTGACACGCTTGGCGATAGCATCACCGCACAAGGAAAGTGGAAGTCATATCTTCAAAACCATTTTAATTTTTCAAATATCTTAAATCACGGTATCGGTGGCACATCTGTAGGCGGTACAGGCGCAAATGCCTTTTGGCAAGATGCTAGGATCAATGCTTTGTCTGCTGTTTCGGACGTTTTGACTGTATTAGGTGGCACAAACGATTGGGGAGAGAGCAGAGCATTAGGCGATTTATCTTTGACAAATGTTGATACTGCAAACTTTACAGGCGCTTATAATGTTATGCTAACTAAAATTTTGACGTTATATCCGATGCTTACAATATTACTTGTCGGCTGTCCTTATGGTGAGATGCTTAACTTTGCCAGTTTAGGCTGGACAGACAAGACGCATAACACATTAGGTTTAAAATCATCCGACTACGCTGACAGAGTTGGAGAGATTGCTAAGATGTGGGGGATCCCATTTGTAAATCTGCAAGATGCCGGCATCAACGCTTTAAATATCGGTAGCTACTTCATCGAGTCGGATCATATTCATGTGGTCAATGGCGAGCCCTACGCTAAAGTATTTAAAGTTGGTTTGTCAAGATTAGCACCAATGACAAAATAACGGCTGAACCATAACGTTGCTAGTCTGAAATGAAATGAAAACAAAAAACGGCCTATTTTTTGAAAATAGAAACCGCGTTTTCATATCTTAAAACAAAAAAAGAGAGCTTGCTGATTATTCAGCAGGCTCTTCTTTCTTAGATGCTTCCAGTCCCTTTTGAATCAACTCGATCACAGCTGCAGAAAAGTTTGGCAATCTGTTCTCATACCGATAGTCTTCTACCTGTTCGACAATATAATCTGGGTAATTGATAAGCTTCTTTACAAGTTTGGCATCTTCTACCATGTTGGCATCCCCTTAACCTTTACTTAATATATATAGTATATACGATATAGTTGACATATGCAAACAATGGCTGTATTATGTTACATATACGATATATACGATATATGTTGAGAAGGGAATGAAATTGCAATGGCAGCGAATGACACGGCGAGATTGTTAATGGAATTAGAAACTATGGCCTCCACTCTTGTATCAGATGCTGATGTAGTAAAACTCAAATTACGATTTGAGGAAGTCGCGAACAATTACACTGTAAACAGAAGAACCGTCGAGGAAATGGAAAATGACTTTGCGGAAAAAATAGATTATTACTTGAATGCATTACGCTTGGAAGGCTACAGCGAGCAAACTTTATACGGAAACAGGCTTGATCTAAATAAATTTAGCCAGTACGTTAACAAAGCTGTGGTACAGGTTAATACGGCGGATGTCCGCAGTTACCTGGCATCAAGGCCGGATTGGTCAAATGGGACCGTAGCTAAAAAGTTATCAACCTTGAAGGCTTTTTATAAATGGATGGTAGCCGAAGAGTTCGTTCTGCGCGATCCAACCGCAAAAATAAGAACGCCAAAACAGGAAAAACGCCTGCCGAAAGCCATGAGTCAAAACGAATTGGAAATGATTCGCGATGCCTGCGAGAACTCAAAGGAACGCGCGCTTGTAGAAGTCTTTTATTCTACTGGGTGCCGGATCAGCGAGCTGGCCGGAATGACAAAAGCAAGCATCGATTGGCGAAATGGTAGCTTATCAGTCATCGGAAAAGGAAACAAGGAAAGGGTAGTTTACCTGAATGGTAAAGCTATTTTCTACCTGAAGAAATACCTTGAAGATCGGGCTGAGGAAGAAGACGATTGCGAATATCTTTTCGCTACAACATTGCGGCCGTATCGAAAAATGAGTAACGCGGCAATTCGAAAAATCATCAACAAAGTGGCGAGCCGCGTTGAAACCAGCAAGAAGGTTACTCCTCACGTGTTTCGTCACAGCATGGCTACAATCGCAATCGACAATGGCATAGAGTTGGGCGACCTGCAGCAACTGCTAGGACATAGTAACCCGTCAACGACGCTCAGATATGTGATTGTCAGCGAGGAACGAAAGAAAAACGCACATAAACGATATGTGCAATAAATAAGAAGGTTGTCCATGCGGGCAGCCTTTTTAATATGCAAAAGGAGCGTGGACAATGGAATGGATATCCGCATTAATCGCAAGTGCCATCACTGGGGCGGTGACGTTTTCTGTTGCTAACAAACAGACAAACGGATCAATTGAGCAAGAATACACTAAAAATATCACTAATCTATTTACGATTTATAAAGATCAGGTGGATGCGATGCAAAAAGAAGTTAATCAGCTGAAATCACAGATAAAAGAAATCGAGAGCAAATACATCAAGGATATCAATGGCTATAAAGTTATCGTCGAAAAACTGGAGGACGAAAACGAAGCGCTGCGTGACGATAACGAGAAATTGAAGATTGAGAATGCGGTATTGAAAGGGGATCAAGAGAATGGAATTTAATATTTTCATCGCACCAATCACGATGATTGCCGTGGAAATGGCCAAGCGCGCAGGGATGGAAAGCAAGTACCTGGCATTTGTGGCCGTAGTTTTTGGGGCGCTATTCGGCGCTCTATATGGCTTTATCTACAAAGGCGACATCTTTGTCAATGCGTTCGAGGGATTGCTGTATGGGGCATCTGCATCAGGTATGTGGGATGCAGCAACAAAAACATTGAAGGAGGGTAAATAATCATGGCGTACACAATTATCGACAGACGCGCAGACGCGCTAGGCGGTCAACGCAAAGACCGGGCGCTATCTGCAATCACGACAATCGGATGGCACTACACCGCAGTATTGCGCAAGAACAGAGCGTTTATCACCAACCATGAGGCTTATTGGCGTGACACGCTTGGATGGAACCGCGGCGGCTATCACTTTTACATTGACGCGGATGGAAATATTTACCAGAATTACGACTATGAACGCATTACCTGGGGTGTAAAGGACAACAATTGGTACGTGGTCCATATCAGCGTTGAGGCCGGAAATGGTAACGATTATTCGCAAGCGCAAATCGATGCGCGCGAATGGCTGACACGTAAAATTATGGCTGATCTAAATATCCCGGCAAGCAAGGTAAAAGGCCATTGGGAGATTTACAACAACACAAGCTGCCCTGGTTACACCAAAGCGCAGATGGATGCCTTCCGCGCAAAATTGGCACAACCTGCAGGTTCAGCAGCAGCGGCCGCTCCGGTAGCGCCTGTTCAGGTAGCTCCTGCGCCAACGCCTGCACCGGCCAGCAAGTGGGTTTCTGAGAGCGGCACATTCGCGCCTGATTTCGCGATCAATGTCCGCAGCGCTCCGAATACATCCGGCGCGATTGTAGCTACTTACAACAAGGGCCAATCCGTGCGATATGACAGCTATTACAACGATGGCCATTATGTCTGGATCCATTACAAATCTTATAGCGGGTATGATCGTTATATGGTTTGTAGAGAAAACGGAAGAGCATGGGGAAGGTTTTATTAGCTTCTCTCGCGCTGACGGGCAAAAAAGTGAATTCCATTTTGAGTTCCATTTGCAAGTAGACACAGCCTGTTTTGGGTTGTACATAATTTTGATTAATCTGAAATATGGTAACGCAAGATTAAGTAGGTTAACCCAGAATGTTTCTATATGAAATGGAAGGGTCAGTGGGTTAATTTTTAAATAGAAGTTCGAAACGTTGATAATAAAGCGTTTCGAGCTTTTTTATTTGGTCTATTAAAGCCATGGCTGCGTCTTTGGGGGAATGATTGACTTAAAATTATGTCATGGAGTGTTTCTTTTTCCACAATCGTTAAGTGCCTATTTAACTAATAGATCATTTTAAAAAGTAAGAGCGTTAAGGAATAATCTCTAATCGTTCTTGTTAGCTATGAGTAATTTTAAATTAATATCAAGTATTAGTGAATTCTGTTTGGCTGAAATTTTTTTCTTCTCGTAGAATTTTAATGTAGTTAATAAAATATATAGTCAAAGTATAGGTTCTACGTTTAAATGTTTTCCTATTTTACATATTCATTATCTTTTTATAAGCACACAGAAACTCCTGTGATTTTTAAATAAACAATTATGATATAATTAAAAGAAAAAATGATTTGATAAAAGCTAATGAGAGCTTTTAAAAATCAGATTATTATATGTTTGAAACGTGTGTAAAGCTAGACAGATTTGTACAAAAAATTGCTGATATTCAAAGAATCGTTCATGAGTATCATTTAAACGATAGTAGTAAATAAAAGAAAAAGATCTCCGAGATAGATCAAAAGATAATCTTCTTGAATTATAATTTGAGCTATCAAAATCTTTGAGGTAAAAAGTAGTTACAATGTTGAATCTCATTTTATATTTTTGCGAATTTTATTAGTGAGTATACACCTGTAACCATTGATCTACCAAATTCAAATTTAATAAATCAATATTTTTATAATGAATAGGGTAATATATTTAGAAATTTGAAAAGTATTCGGAAACTAATATTTACTTCATATAATTCGACAATTGTTGTGAATAGCTCAACGGGGCAAGTGTATGTTGTGGATTCGGGCACTCACCATGGGTGAATAGAGAGGAAAGGCTTTTTAAAGAGCCAAAGATTCTAGATGAAACTATAAACAAACTTGAGGGTGAACTAAATGCCTTTGAAAAAATACAATAGCTGAATAATGATATTATTAGATGATGGAATTTATTAAAGTGTGCGAAGAGATTGTTGTCTCTCTGACTATTTATTTTTTATACTACTCAAATAGAGGAGTTCAGTATTTAAGAAATGTATACTTAATTGTAATAACAATTTTTGAAAGAAAAGTGTTTGTTTATGTAAAATTAATAATATGATAGGGGATAGATATATGGATATTGTTCGAGGTTCAACTAAAAACCCAGTAGCGTCAAACGAGTTAATTGATAATTTACAAAAGTTAGATATAGTAGGCACTCTGTATTTAGGATATCCACTTCTTGCACAAGATGATGTTAAAACAAGTATAGATGCTTTATTAGTCTCACGAAATTATGGTCTGATTGCATTTTCTTTTGAGACTGAAAACATTCAGGACGATCAAGATGAGCTATATTATAAATTAGAGTTTACATTACGAAAGTACGGAAATTTGAGACAAGGTAGAAGGTTAGCTGTAAATCCTATTGTTGTTAATTATGTGACTAATAGCCCTATAGAAGTAAATGATGATTATCTAGTATTTGGGAATGATAATATATCTGAAGAATTGGCTAAGAATGCAATCTCAATCGAAGACAATCTTTATTCTTATTTAGTAGAATCACTTCAAAAAATAGCTTCAATGAAACCCAAGAAAAAAAGAAAAAATGTAAGAAATTTAAATTCTTTGGGTTCAAAAATAAAGAAGATTGAGAAAGAAGTAGCTAATCTAGATGAATGGCAAAAGAAAGCAGCTTTTGAAATACCAGAGGGTATTCAAAGAATTCGGGGGCTTGCGGGATCAGGAAAAACAGTTGTTTTGGCTCTTAAAGCTGCATATTTACATTTCCAAAACCCAGAATGGGATATTGCGGTTACTTTTTATACAAGAAGTTTAGGTCAACAATTCAAAGAAATGATAAATAATTTTTATAGAGAGTATTCTGATGAAGATATAGATGAGGACAAATTACATATTCTTCATTCTTGGGGAGCTACGTATGAGGAGGGGATCTACTCCAAAGTATGTTCTAATTTAAATATTACACCAATGAACTATCAAAATGCGCAAGTAAGATACGGTAGAAAAGATGCATTTTCAGGAATTGTTAATGAGGTCTTACCTTTGATAAATAAATCGTATGAAGATAAATATGATATAATTTTAATTGATGAAGCTCAAGATATGCCAGCTAATTTTTTTCAATTATGCTATAAAATTACTCGCTCGCCTAAACGAATTGTTTACGCGTATGATGAACTGCAAAATTTAAACGAAGAACAAATGCCCACTCTGAGAGAAATGTTTGGTACAAATGTTTTTGGTCAAGCTGAAATCGAATTAATAAATGAAGATAATAAGCCAAGAAAAGATATTGTATTGCCAATTTGTTATCGTAATACAAAATGGGCGTTAACCGCGGCACATGCTTTGGGGTTCGGGATTTATAGAAATGGTGGAGAAGATTTAGTTCAGTTTTTTAATGATTTATCACTATGGAAAGATATAGGTTATAAAATTACAGATGGTGAATTGCAAAATGGATGCCGAGTTATTTTAGAGAGAGCTTCAGAGGCTTCACCAAACTATTTTGATGAATTAATGAGTCCGGAGGAGGCAGTGATTTTTCAGCCCGCTTTTAACTCCAAAGTAGATCAATATAATTGGGTTGCTGAGAGTATAAGGAAAAATATTGAAGAAGATGAACTTGATGCCGATGATATATTGGTTATTTTTCCAGATGCTTTAACTTCTAAAAGTGAATATACGGAATTTAGGCAACATCTTCTTAGAAGAAACATAAGCAGTAATTTGGCTGGAGTAACTACATCCAGAGATGTTTTCAGATCAGATAATTATGTTACTTGTTCAAGTATTTATAGAGCCAAGGGGAATGAGGCACCAATGGTATATGTAATCAATGCGGATTATTGTGCTGAAGGCTCTGAACTAATTAAACTGAGAAATATTCTATTCACTGCTATCACGCGTTCGAGAGGTTGGGTTAGAGTAAGTGGAGTGGGCTTAGGAATGGAGAAGATTGAACAAGAATTTACAATGTGTGTTTCTAAGGAATTTAAATTAGATTTCCATATTCCAACAGCTGAACAAATACAACATTTAAGAAAAGTCCATAGAGAACTCTCTGCTGAAGAAAAACGACTAAATCTTAAAGCTAATAAAGCCATAGAAGAATTACAAGAACTAGATACAATGGGAGCGATAGACGAGGGGTTACTTCTAAAATTAAAAGACATAATTAGCAGAAGTGATAATAATGACTAAGTACAGAATACCATTGATGGTTCAACAACATTTTGATCAAATGATAAATACTATGGAAATGCTTGAGAGCGCAAAATTTGCAACATTAATAATAATTCCCAAGATATTAGTACAAAAAGAAAAACAATTTACAATTTCTTGGAGTAACCAGATTTTTCAAGAAGGAGTAAATGCAAAAAATTTTTCAGCTATTGATTCATATCAAAAAGTTTTAACAAACAGAAGTTTTCAAATATTGTTATTTGATAACAGTGTAATTAGATGTTCTCTTCAATTTAAAGATGATATACTTGTAACTCAAAACTTTTCTTGGATTCCTTGTCCATTGAGTTTCGATTCATATCAAAATTCTATCGAATTTGAACCGGAATTAATTTCTGAAGAAATCATGGATGAAAAATATGATAAGAATAGGATATTAATGAGATCTACAGTGCGATTTGACTATGATTCATCACATGATGCCCCAGATCATCCAAGTTCGCACATGCATTTTCAAAATTCTGAGACTAGGATAAATACTGATCAACCAATGTGTTTTAATACTTTTGTTAAACATGTAATTGAAACTTATTATCCTAAATCATATTATGTGAAAAAAAATATAGTTCCCGAAGAAGTGTATGATTTGTTATCACTTGATAAATGGCAAGGATTATCATTTAAAACATTTACTGATCGAAAGAAAAAAATCCAATATTTGAGTGGAAATAAATATTCATTAGATATTTTAGTTATGGGATAGTTGTAGAATTAGTACAAAATAATACCTGAATTATTCATACTACCCGAAACTTTGACATGAATAACCCTATTTCATCTGCAGTATTGGATTTTTGGCAGAGTTGTTATTTTTTCCCTTTCAAAATGTCTCTTAGAGACGAAAAGAAGCACGGAGTGCGATTGTTATTGTGTTTTTGGGCATACTAATCCCTTTGTTCGAACGATTTTTTTAAATTAGCGGGATCTCACCAAGACAAGGATTGAATTTGCCGTAAGATATGAAAAAATTCGTCTTGATAGACATGATGGGTACTGAGTTTTAGCATCATGCGTCTTCCGCTGTGGATCAGTTTCCCG
>NZ_FOQC01000029.1 GCF_900113645.1 Trichococcus flocculiformis | reverse complement strand
AACTGATCCACAGCGGAAGACGCATGATGCTAAAACTCAGTACCCATCATGTCTATCAAGACGAATTTTTTCATATCTTACGGCAAATTCAATCCTTGTCTTGGTGAGATCCCGCTAATTTAAAAAAATCGTTCGAACAAAGGGATTAGTATGCCCAAAAACACAATAACAATCGCACTCCGTGCTTCTTTTCGTCTCTAAGAGACATTTTGAAAGGGAAAAAATAACAACTCTGCCAAAAATCCAATACTGCAGATGAAATAGGGTTATTCATGTCAAAGTTTCGGGTAGTATGAATAATTCAGGTCAATGATTTGTTTTGCATTTATTGACACAAAAATCACCTCTTTCTTTAAGTCTAAACATTTCTCTTGATGCGTTTCCAGCAATTCAGCACAACGGTTTACTGATTTCTTGAAAAATTTTATTAAAACGTTTATTTAAAGCGTTGTTTAAGAGTATCATCCGCAGATATCAAGGAAAAGATACAAAATAACAGTTGGCAGGGTTACGGTTGCTTCGATTCCGCAAAGAAGAACTCCCACCTAACGAACTAAACCATGAGCTTTCTTACTTGAAGAGTGATATCAGGCACGGCCAAGTCAAGAAGGGCCTGTCAGTAATGATTATTCTCGAATCCGATCCGATGCTCCTCTGGCCGGAGGGACCGGAATCTGATTATAGCTCCGGTGAGGCTCCCGCTCGCAGGAGGACAACGCTAACTATCGGCACCTTCTCCGGCGAAGTCATCCTCATCGGAGAACAACTGAAATAAAATCCTAAACTCCGGCCAAGCCTCGGTTCAACGGAACTGAGGGCCGGATCTTGCGTTCACCGTTATGCCATCAGGTATCCGGAAGTTTCCAACAAAAAGAGCCGCCTCAACTTGAGTCGGCTCCTTTTCTTGTTATTGATACTCCTATACCGTTCGCTCTTCCTTAGCGACTTGCGAAGGCGCAGTCCCGTAGTATTTCTTGAACAGTTTGCTGAAGTGGTACGCGTCCTGATAGCCGACAGCCTGGGCGACTTCTTTGATGGTCCATTCTTCCTGCTTCAGCAGTTCCTTCGCATGCTTCAGGCGCACGTGGATCAGGTAATGGATCGGACTCAATCCGGTCGCTTCCTTGAAGATTTTTGAAAGATGGGCCGGGCTGACGAAGAGTTGTTGCGCCAATTGTTCCAACGTGATTTCTTCGGAATGGTGGTTTTCCAGATAATAGACGGCATGGTTCACCAGATGCTGTTGACGCACGGCAGTTTGGGAAAGCGCCGGCGGAAGCGTATTATCGGATCCGTCCTCCAGACTGCGCAGCAACAACCCCAGCATCTCCAATATCAGCCCTTTGCCCATCAGCTGATATTCGCTCCGCTGCTCGTTGAACTCCTTCGTCACCCGCCAGGCCTTCTCCATGAAGGCATCCGCATAACAGCCAAGATCCAGCAATGCGCGTTTGTTCGGAAAATGATTACGGGGAAGTCCGTTCAGCGAAAGGTTCGTCAAACCGATATGCAGTTGATGGGAAAATGTGCCCTCTTTTTGCCGCTCCGCATGTTTCACTCCCGGATTGAACAGCATGACAGTGCCGGTTCCCACGTCCTGCCGTTCCCCATCCACCAAGTAATCTGCTTCCCCTTCGAGCAGGATGCTGATTTCCAAAAAGTTGTGGCTGTGCGTTTTGGAATAGTTTCCGGCTTCGTTCAGCGGATCGAAAGCATAGAGAATTTCGGGATTGAATGTTTGTACGTGTGTGTAGGCCATCGCAAAAGTCCTTTCTGTTGAATACCCTTATATTGTACAGGAATCTGACGAAGAAAAGCCATTCTCATTCCTAAAAAAAACAGTAACCTGTTAACATACACTTTTTTTGAGGAGGACTGTCTTATGAATCATTACCAATGGATTTGGCGCTACGCACAGGCATACAAATCCAAAAGCTTACTGGCTTTATTATTTATTTTCCTGAATGCCCTCCTGATCATCATCAATCCGCTCTTGGCGGGGGAATTGATCGACAAAGTCATCGATGGCGGGCAGGATAATTTATTGGTGCCGATTTTGGCATTGATGATCGGCATCACGCTCTTCCGGACGACCATCCGCTACAGCTACCAGATGCTGTTTGAGCGGATCGGCCAAAACACACTCTTTGTGCTGCGCCAGGATATGTACCGGAAACTGCAGGAGTTGGACTTCGACTTCTTCAACCATACCCGGGTCGGGGATATCATGGCCCGGATGACCGGGGATACCGATGCTATCCGTCACTTTGTTTCCTGGGTCACCTACAACATCCTGGAAAGCATCCTCTGGTTCGTGATGGCCGTCGCAGTCATGGGCACAATCCACCTTCCGCTGATGCTGGCTTTGGTGGCCGTCACGCCGGTCATCTTCATACTGACGCAAAAGATGTCCCGAGAAGCCTTCCCGCTATTTTTCCAGATCAGGGAAAGTTTCTCCCGGCTGAATTCGATGGTGGAAGAAAACATCGGCGGCAACCGTATCGTCAAAGCGTTCGCGAGGGAAGACCATGAAATCGAAAAATTCACGAAGCACAACGAAGACTTTAAGCGCCGCAATCTGGATTCCGCAGCTGTATCCCGTACCTATCTCCCTTGGCTCGACGGTTTCGCCGGAACACTGAATGCAATCGCCTTGGTGCTCGGCGGCTTGTACGTCATCCGCGGGGAAATGTCGATGGGAGATTTGGTCGCCTTCAATGGGTTCCTCTGGATGCTGAATATGCCGATGCGGATGAGCGGCTGGCTCATCAACGATGTCCAGCGCTTCTCCGCCGCCTGCGTCAAAATCCGTGACATGTTGGACACAGAGGCGCGGATTCCGGTAACGGCTGTCCAAGAGCACCAGCGGATCAAGGGGACCGTCACATTCGACGATGTCTCTTTCGCCTTCTCCGATGACCCCGGAACGGATATCCTGTCGCACGTCTCCTTTACGGTAGGTCCCGGACAGACGTTGGGGATCTTGGGCGAAACAGGCTCAGGCAAGACAACGCTTGTTAATCTGGTGGGAAGATTCTACGATCCCACTTCGGGAACCGTCCTGATCGATGGCAAAAGTGCCAAAGACTACCCGGTCCGCCAATTGCGGGAGAACATCGCCATGGTCATGCAGGACGTTTTCCTGTTTTCCGATACGATCGAGGACAACATCGCTTTCGGCAATCCGCAGGTGGACCGTTCCTACATCCAACAAATGGCCCGGATCGCCGATGCGGATGGCTTCATCACAAGTATGCCCCAAGGATACGACACGATTGTCGGCGAACGCGGAGTCGGTTTGTCTGGGGGGCAAAAGCAGCGTATTTCTTTGGCACGGGCATTGGCGAAGGATCCGGCCATCCTTATTTTGGATGACACCACTTCCGCGGTCGACATGGAAACCGAATCGAAGATCCAACAGGAGTTGCTTGGATTGACGGAAAACAAAACGACCTTCATCATCGCCCACCGGATTTCGTCGGTGCGGGATGCAGATCTGATCCTGATGATGGAAAAAGGCCAAGTCGTCGAACAAGGAACCCATGCGGAACTTTTGGCCAAGCGAGGGAAATACTATGACGTTTACTGCAAACAACTCGGATTGACTGGAGGGGAAATCAATGGCACGCAATACGTATGATGTCGACGAAAGCTTAGAACAAGAATTCAATTGGGGACATTACCGGCGCTTGGCCGGCTATATCCGCCCCTACAAAAAACCAATTTCAAAAATATTGGCTGTCATCATTGTGGCGAACATCGCCGGCATGGCGGGACCTTATTTCACAAAAATTGCAATCGATGACCTGATACCGTCAGGAAATGTGCCCCAGCTGTTGGGTTTGGGTGGGATCTTCATCCTTTCCCTTGTGCTGATCGGCTGGTGCATGCGCTATCGGATCTATGCCATCACCGAAGTCGGCCAGGACATTCTGAAAGACATGCGCTACGATATTTTTGCACATCTGCAGCGCCTGCCGTTTGCTTACTTCGACAACCGGCCCCACGGCAAGATTTTGATCCGCGTAGTCAATTATATCAATACGCTGAGCGACCTGCTGAGCAATGGGCTCATCAATCTGATTTCTGACCTTTTCAATGTAGTGATCACATTGGGCTTCATGCTTCTCATCGATGTGCGTTTGACGCTTTACAGCATGGCTCTTTTGCCGGTTCTCTTCGGACTGGTGCTGTTCATCAAAAAGCGCCAGCGGATAGCCTTTCAGATTTTGAGCAACAAACAGTCCAACCTCAACGCCTATATCCACGAAAGCATTTCGGGAATCAAAATCACCCAATCGTTTGCCCGCGAACAGGTCAATTATGACATCTTCAATGAAGTCAGCGAGGAATACCGGACGTCTTGGATGAAAGCCGTCAAAATCCAATTCCTGATGTGGCCCGGTGTACTGAATATTTCGGTACTGACGACCTGCCTGATCTATTTTGTGGGCATCCGTCAGATCGGTGTGTCCGTTTCGACCGGAACATTGATCGCCTTCATCGGCTACATCAACAATTTCTGGAATCCCGTCATCAATATCGGGAACTTCTATAATTCCTTGATCACTGCCACGGCCTATTTGGAGCGCATCTTCGAAACATTGGACGAGGTGCCTTCCATCCAGGATGCGCCGGACGCCTACGAGTTGCCGCCAGTCAAAGGCGCAGTCGACTTCGAAAATGTAACCTTCCGTTATGAGGAAGGCAAAGATATTTTGCACAAGGTCAACTTCCATATCGAACCGGGACAGAGCATCGCTTTAGTCGGTCCAACAGGTGCGGGCAAAACGACCGTCATCAATCTGCTGAGCCGGTTCTACGACATCAATGAAGGCAGCGTCAAAATCGATGGTCACGACGTCCGCGATGTCACCCTCGGCTCCTTGCGCAGCCAAATGGGCGTCATGCTGCAGGATACCTTCATCTTCTCCGGTACGATTCTGGAAAACATCCGCTACGGCAAGCTCGATGCAACCGAGGAGGAAGTGATCGCAGCCGCGAAAGTTGTACGCGCCCATGATTTCATTCAAAACCTGAAGGACGGCTACCACACCGTTGTTGAAGAGCGCGGCAGTACCCTATCGGCTGGCCAACGACAATTGCTCTCCTTTGCCAGGGCCCTGCTTGCCGATCCGAAGATCCTGATTCTCGATGAAGCTACCGCCAGCATCGATACCAGGACCGAAGAACTGCTGCAGGAAGGCCTCCAGAAACTGCTGAAAGACCGGACTTCCTTCATCATCGCCCACCGGCTGTCGACAATCAAAAACAGCTCCCGGATCTTCTACGTGGCAGGAGGCAATATCGCCGAAGCCGGCACCCATGAAGAGCTGATGGCCAAAAAAGGCCTGTATCACCATCTCTACCAATCCCAATACGACCTGCTGCAGGCCGTGTGAATAACGTTAGCCGCATAGCTGAACGCACTGTCTGATCAGGTTGTCCGATAACCCGATCGAATCGGACAACCTGCCCGCAACGCGGTCCCACGAACATGATTATTGCCGTATTTCCCGGCAGCTTCTCCATTTACAAAAAATATCCGAAAAAGATGCGTTCCCGGCCTTGGAGCAGTTGCTCCTAGGCGCGGGAACGCATCTTTTTGATGTTTTTAACAGTTTTTCTTACGTCAGTCCGCTTTGTTTGCGATCAGTTCTTTGGCTGCTGCCGCACCTTCCAAAGCTTCCCATTCCCATTCCATCACTTCCGGAATGTCCTCGCCGTTCTCGCGGATGAACTTATGGTGGAAGTCCACCGTTTCCGTCATCTTTTGCGAGAAGGCTGACGCTTCTTCGCCGTAAACAGCATTGGCCGCATCCTGCGCCAAGTGGAAACGGTCCATCTCGGACAAGACGCGCATGTCGAATGGTGTCGTGATGTCCCCATTCTCGCGGTAGCCATGGATGTGCAGGTTATGGTTGTGGCGATCAAAGAAGATGTCACGGATCAAGCCTTCAAAACCGTGGAAAGCAAAGATGACTGGTTTGTCGGCCGTGAAATAGGCGTCGAAGGCTTCATCGCTCAAGCCGCGCGGATCCACATCCGGATGGCGCAGTTTCAACAGATCCACGATGTTGATGAAACGGATCTTCAATGCCGGGAACTGCTTGTGCAGAATCGTGACTGCCGCAAGTGCCTCCAGGTTCGGTTCCGTTCCCACTGCTGCGATCACGACATCCGGTTCTTCGTCTCCGCAAGTCGAAGCCCAGTCGATCACTTTCAGGCCATCTTTGACCAATACTTCCGCTTCTTCCGCAGAGTAGAATTGCGGACGCGGGTGTTTCGAAGATACGATCAGGTTGATCTGTTCCTCGGAAGCCATCGTTTCCGCCATCACGGCCATCAAGGAGTTCGCATCCGCCGGCAAGTATTCGCGGATGAATTCCGGTTTCTTCTCAGCCAAGTGCGTCAACAAACCCGGATCTTGGTGGGTGTAGCCATTGTGGTCCTGTTGGAACACGGTCGAAGTCGCGATCAAATTCAAGGACGGATAGTGTTTGCGCCACGTCTGTTCTTTGGCTTTGCGCAACCATTTGAAATGTTGGGTGATCATCGAATCAACCACGCGCAGGAAGGCTTCGTAACTGGCGAAGAAACCATGGCGCCCAGTCAGGACATAGCCTTCCAGGAAACCTTCGGCCTGGTGTTCGGACAACTGCGAATCGATGACACGGCCGGACGGAGAAAGCCATTCATCATACGCAGGATCGATCGCTTCCATCCAGACGCGGTTCGTCACTTCGAAGACTTTGTTCAGGCGGTTCGATTTGGTTTCATCCGGTCCGAAGATGCGGAAGTTATCCGGATTGTCCACGACCAGGTCGCGCGCGAAGTTACCGAACTCGATCATGTCCTGGGCAATGACTGCGCCCGGTACGGTCGTGTCGACGGCATACTGCTTCCAATCCGGAATATTGAGCGGTTTCGGATCGATTCCGCCGTTCGTGACCGGATTCATAGCCATCCGTCGGTCGCCTTTCGGTGCCATTTCTTTCAGCTCAGCCACCAATTGGCCGTCGGCAGTGAACAACTCTTCGGGACGGTAGGACTGCATCCAATCCACCAGCGCATCGATGTGTTGCATATGATGCGCATCCACCGGAATCGGCACTTGGTGAGCGCGGAAGCCGCCTTCGATCGGTTCACCGTCCCATGTTTGCGGACCCGTCCAGCCTTTCGGGGTGCGGAAAATGATGACCGGCCAAACCGGCATCTTCGCTTCGGCTGCGGAGCCTTTACGGGCTTCGGTTTGGATCGCTTTGATTTTCTCGACAGCCGTATCCAACACTTGCGCCATGATCGGATGCACCGCTTCCGGATCGGTCCCTTCCACGAACAACGGCTCCCAGCCCATGCCGTTAAAGTACTGCGTCAATTCTTCGTTCGATTTACGGTCGAGGATCGTCGGATTGGAGATTTTGCCGCCGTTCAGGTACAGGATCGGCAAAACAGCCCCATCGGTTACCGGGTTGATGAACACATTGGAGAACCAACCGGCCGCCAACGGACCGGTTTCAGCTTCCCCATCACCAACGACAGTCGCCGCGATCACTTCCGGGTTGTCGAAGATGGCGCCGGTCGCGTGAGAAAGCGAATAGCCGAGTTCGCCGCCTTCATGGATCGAGCCGGGTGTTTCCGGTGCCGCATGGGAAGCGACCCCGCCGGGGAAGGAGAATTGTTTGTAGAGTTTCGTCAAACCTTCCAGATTCTCGGTGATTTCCGGATAGATTTCCGTATAGGAACCGTCCAGATAGGCGTTCGAAACCATGACTTGGCCGCCATGTCCCGGTCCTTCGACGTAGAACATGTTCAGGTCATATTTGTTGATGACGCGGTTCAAGTGGGCATAGATGAAATTCTGTCCGGAGATGGTTCCCCAGTGGCCGATTGGATGGAGTTTCACATCAGCCGCCTCGATCGGGCGTTGCAGCAAGGGATTGTCCTTCAGGTACAGCTGTCCCACGGAGATGAAATTGGCGGCGCGCCAGAAGGCATCCACCTTGTCCAGATACGCTTTTGAATCAAATGCAGTCATTTTTGTTGCTCCTTTTCATTATATTATTGAAAACGTTTGCGAACACTTTCACAAATGCCCTCCAAAAAATCGGTTTGACGATTTTCTGTCAAACCGATCGAAAAAAACTATTTGATTAAGGCCACTTCAAGGCCGACCAGTTTTGCCCAAGCCAGGATCTGATCTGTGCTCAAACTCAATGAAACAACAGTGTGGTGACCGCCGCCAGCTTCGATCCAAGCGCGGATGCCGTCATGGAAATTCGGTTTCACTTCCCAAAGGACGCGTGCGACAGGAAGGTTCGGAGCTGCCTCAGTCGGTTCAAAGGCAAGAACTTCATTCACCAATAACTTGTAGTGCGTTCCGAAGTCAGCCATCGAAACGACAACGCCGTCCCCTGCTTTGCCGTCGAATACAAGGCGGGCAGGCTCTTCACGATTCCCCATCGATAATGGTGCGATCAGAATTTTCGGTTTGTTGACTGCCAGTCCTGGATCGACTTCCAACATATGCGATTGCAGAATCGCTTCTCTGCCTTCAGCCATTTCATACGTGTAGTCTTCCATGAAGCCGGTGTCGATGTTGTGGGACATGATCTTCATCAAGCGGTCGATTGCTGCTGTTTTCCAGTCGCCTTCGCCTGCGAATCCGTAGCCTTCTGCCATCAAACGTTGTACTGCGAGACCTGGTAATTGTTGCAGGCCATGCAGATCTTCAAAGTTTGAGGTAAAGGCAGTATAGCCGCCCGCTTCCAAGAAACGACGGATGCCGATTTCTTGACGCGCCTGCACTTTGACGTGCGCTTCCCATTTGCCTTGCTCATAATCGCCGTAGTCGAAATCATACAAATCTTTGTATTCATTGAACAAAGCATCGACTTCTTCGTCTGCGACCGCATCGACATAGTCCACTAGATCACGGATGCCGTAGTAATCGACTGTCCAGCCGAATTGGATTTGTGCTTCCACTTTGTCGCCTTCGGTCACGGCAACGTTACGCATGTTATCGCCGAAACGCGCCACTTTGATGGAGAAGCTTTCATTGTAGGCTACCGCCACGTCCATCCATTCCGCGATTTGGGTTTGGACATTTTCACGTTCCCAATAGCCGACAACGACTTTGTTGTTCTTTTTCAGGCGCGCATTGATGAAGCCGTACTCGCGGTCGCCATGTGCCGCTTGGTTCAAGTTCATGAAATCCATATCAATTGTTGCCCATGGAATGCTTTCGTTAAATTGAGTTGCCAGATGCAATAACGGTTTTTGCAACAGTTTCGTTCCGCGGATCCACATTTTGGCTGGCGAGAAGGTATGCATCCAAGTGATCACACCTGCCACTTCATCACGGTAATTCACTTCTTTCATGATCTTCGTGATCGTATCGGGCGTTACCGCCAATTCCTGCAGCACAAGCGGATAAGGCAGTTTGCCGCTGTTGTTCAGGCTTTCCACGATAACAGCCGCATTGTTTTTAACTGTTTGTAAAGCTTCTTCACCATATAAATGTTGTGAACCGACTACGAACCAAAATTCTTTTTTTCCTACTTCTAACATATTTTCAGCTCCCCTATTTTTTTTGCCCGTAATAGGCGTTTTCTCCGTGTTTTCGCAAATAATGTTTATCCAGAATGCGTTGCGGCAGTTCTTCCGCGAAGACGTTCAATTGACGGGCGAACAGATTGGTTTTGCAGACTTCATCCAATACGACCGCATTCAATACTGCCCCTTTGGCGTCTTTGGCCCAAGTGAAGGGTCCATGCCCATGTAGCAACACGCCAGGAACTTCCATCGGTTTGATGCCGCGTTCGCGGAACGTTTCCACGATGGCATTCCCCGTCTCTTCCTCGTAACCCCTGTCGATTTCCGCTTGCGTCAAGAAACGGGCGCAGGGGACCGTGCCGTAAAAGGTATCCGCGTGTGTCGTGCCCATGGCCGGCACATCCAATCCAGCTTGCGCCCAAATCGTTGCCCAAGTCGAATGCGTGTGCACAACTGCACCGATTTCCGGGAATTCTTTGTACAGGACGGCATGCGTCGGCATGTCGGATGACGGATTCAGATCCCCTTCGATGACGTTGCCGTCAAAGTCGCAGACAACCATATCGCTCGCTTTCATGTCGTCATAGCCGACGCCGCTGGGCTTGATGACGAACAAGCCTTTTTCGCGGTCAACCGCACTGACGTTTCCCCACGTATATTTGATCAGTCCCCGTTCCGGTAATTCCAGATTGGCTTGAAAAACTTCTTCTTTTAATTGTTCCAGCAAGATGTTTCCTTCCCTTCTATCTCAAACTCAAATGCTCGACTGCAGCCTGTTCGATCGCCAACCCTTTTTGGTAACGTTCGATGAAAGTTCCGAAACCTTCAACGTCGCGCGCATCAGGAGCGATCGTGATGCCTTCATCGGCACCGAATACTTTCTTGTCCAAAAATGCATCCAAAGTCTCTGACGTTTCCTTGCGGTCAGCGTAGGCAGCCAACAATGCGATGCCCCATGCCCCGCCTTCTCCGGCCGTCTCCATGACGGTGACCGGTGCGTCCATGACGGCAGCCAACACTTTCTGGCCGACCTCAGGGGTTTTGAAGATGCCGCCGTGGCCGACGATTTTGTCGATTGCGACATTTTCCTGCTTCAGGATGTTCATGCCGATCTTCATTGCACCGAAAGCGGTGAAGAGGTGCACGCGCATGAAGTTGGCCAAGTTGAAGTTGCTTTCCGGTGTGCGGACAAACAACGGCCGTCCTTCCGCCAAATGGGTGATGTTCTCGCCCGAGTAATAGCCGTACGAGAGCAATCCGCCGCAATCGGTATCGCCTTCAAGCGCTTTGTTGAATAAAGTGGCGAACAATTTGTCCGTATCAATCGCGAAACCGGCTGCCTCGCTGAATTCCCGGAAAAGCTTGACCCAGGCGTTGATGTCGGATGAACAGTTATTGGTATGGACCATTGCGACCAGGCTGCCTGCCGGTGTCGTCACGAGATCGATTTCCGGATGCACTTCGTTCAAGTCCTGCTCCAATACGATCATCGCAAATGCCGAAGTCCCTGCGGATACATTTCCGGTGCGCTCCGCCACGCTGTTCGTGGCGACCATGCCGGTCCCGGCGTCCCCTTCCGGCGCACATAACGGGATGCCCGCTTCGAGTGTGCCTGTCGGATCAAGTAGTTTGGCCCCCACTTCCGTCAGATTCCCGGCTGCGTCCCCTGCCAACAGTACTTCCGGCAGCAGATCCGCCAATTTCCAAGTCGCGCCTTTTTCTGCGACCAATGCATCGAACTGACCAATCATCCGTTCGTCGTAATTTTTCTTCTCGACATCGATCGGGAACATCCCGGATGCGTCGCCGATTCCCAAAACTTTCTTGCCTGTCAGTTGCCAATGGATGTAGCCTGCCAAAGTCGTAAAGAAAGCGACTTCATTTGTATGTTCTTCCTTATTCAAAACCGCTTGATACAGGTGAGCAATGCTCCAGCGTTGCGGGATATTGTATTTGAACAGTGCGGTCAATTCCTTTTCGGCATCAGCCGTAGTGGCGTTGCGCCAAGTCCGGAACGGCACCAATAACTCATTTTCCTGATTGAACGCCATGTAGCCGTGCATCATCGCGCTGAAACCGATCGATCCGACTGCGGTCAAGGTCACGCCGTATTTCTCTTTAACCTCGCGCGTCAGTTCTGCATAACTTGTCTGAAGGCCTTCCAAATCTGGTCCAATGAATACGTCCAAATGCCTTCCACCAATTGGTTTTCCCATTCGTAACTGCCGGATGCGATCGGAGCGAAGCGGGAGTCAATCAGCACCGCCTTGATGCGGGTGGAGCCGAATTCGATTCCGATGCTCGTCTGCCGCGATTCGATATCAGTGACTATCGCTTGTAACTTCTCAGTCAAAATATTTCCTCCTTTTTGCGGTACACCCTTTTGCGGATGCTGTCCGTTCTTCTTGGATTCATTATATTCTATATGTCCGTACATGTAAAGGAGTAATTTGAATATTTGTCCGAACACAAAAAAGAAGCCATCCCGGTTTTTGGGACAGCTTCATTCTTCAGTTATCAGATCCGTTTGACCGAATCGCGGATGATCAGCTCCGGCTCGAATATTTTGTTGCCTGTCACTTCTTGCTGTACGGCCAGCATGATCCATTCAGCAGCTGCCGCTCCCAATTCTTCTTTCGGATGGGAAAGCGTCGTCAGCTTGACGCTGCCTGCCGTGCTCAGGAACGAATCGTCGTTGCCGACCACTGAATAATCTTCCGGAACCCGTTTGCCCATGTCAGCAAGCGCTTGGATCAAGCCCTGCGCCACTTCATCGTTGTAGCAGACGATTCCGGTGACTTCCTGATCGCTCGCCAGTTTCTCCCGAATCGTTTGGAAAACTTGCGCCTTCGTCTCTGTTGTGTACGTGTAGACATTTTTCGGATCGAAATTTGTACGCATCTCTTCGTGGGCTTTGATGAAGCCTTTCATGCGGTACTTCCCTTGCAGGTCATCGATTTTCGTGATCAGCGCCAAATGCCGATGGCCTTGCTCGAACAGATGTTTCGTAGCGAGATAGCCCGCTTTCGTGTCATTGACGCAAATGAACGGGACCGACAGTTCCTCATAGTTGGCATTGATCATGACGACCGGTATGCCGCGTTCCTTGAAGGATAGATAATAAGCCAAATTTGGATTGTATTGGTTACTTTTTGTCGGTTCCACGATCAGCCCCGAGACGCCTTGGCTGAGCATCTGTTCCAGACACTCCCGCTCCTGTTCGACATCGTTGTTCGTGCTCGCCAACAGCAAGGAGTAGCCATTTTCCCGCAGCCTCTGCTCGATGCCGCGGATGATCGACGGGAAAATATAATCCGACAGATACGTCGTGATAACGCCGATCGTTTTGCTCGAAGATACTCCGTCACCACGTCTCTGATACGTATCGTCGACGTAAGTCCCGGAACCTTTCTCCTTGCGCAAAAAGCCTTCATTCACCAACAAGGCGATCGCTTCCCGGACGGTATGGCGGCTGACTCCATAGTCCTTCTGTAATTGCAGTTCGGGCGGAATGACTTTACCTACCACGAATTCGTTCGAAAGTATTTTTGAGCGTATCTCATCGGCAATCACCTGGTATTTTGTTTTCATCGTATGTTCTCCCTCTATATATGTCCGTACAAATAGTATAGTAAACTGTGCAGAAAAATACAAGTGCCCATTGATGGATACTATGCAAAAAACGGAATCCCTGCTTGATATAGCAGGGATTCCGGTAACTTTCACAACAAAGTTTCGATTGGGGTGTAGACTGCACCGACCGATTCGGCGACATCTTTATTCGTCAACTTGCCGTTGTGCACGTTGAATCCGGTCAGGATGGTCGGATTGTTTCTTGCCGCTTGGACTGCTCCCTGATCAGCCATCTCCAAAGCATAAGGCAAGGTCACATTTGTCAACGCAATCGTGGCAGTGCGTGCGACGGCACCAGGCATGTTCGGCACCGCATAATGCAGGACGCCGTATTTTTCATAGACTGGATTGTCGTGGGTGGTCGTGCGATCTTCGGTTTCGAAAATACCGCCTTGATCCACGGCGATGTCGACGATCACGGAACCCGGCTGCATGCTTTTCACCATTTCTTCGGTCACTAACGTAGGCGCTTTCCGGCCTGGGATCAGGACAGCCCCGATGACGACATCAGCATCCTTGATGGCATGGGCAATGTTCCACTCGTTCGACAGCAACGTAATGACCGCGTTTCCGTACAAATTTTCGATTTCCGTCAATATTTCCGGTCTGACGTCCAGGATCGTGCAATGGGCACCTAAACCCAACGCAATCTGCAGAGCATTGCGTCCGGCCACACCGCCACCGATGATGACGACTTTCCCATTCGCAACACCCGGAACGCCGCTCAACAGAATACCTTTACCGCCGTATGGTTTTTCCAGGAACTGCGCACCGATCTGGACGGAAAGACGGCCCGCTATGACACTCATCGGCGTCAGCAACGGCAAGTCCCCTTTCTTGCCGACCATCGTTTCGTAGCCGATTGCGGTCAGGCCCCCTTGCAGCATCGCCTCCGTCAACTCAGGTGCGGCAGCCAAATGCAAGTATGTGAACAGAATCAGGTCTTCGCGGAAGTATTTGTACTCCGATTCCAATGGTTCCTTCACCTTGATGACCATTTCCGCGGCCCAGACTTGGCCTGCGTCTGCCAACACTTTCGCTCCCGCCTTTTCGTATTGTCCGTCTTCGAATCCCGATCCGACACCGCATCCGGATTGGACCATTACCTGGTGGCCGTTCTGGACCAGCATCTGCACACCTGCCGGCACTACTCCCACGCGATTTTCGTTATTTTTGATTTCCTTCGGTACTCCAATGATCATTCTTTTTCTTCCTTTCCGATGAATGTATCCACTGCCAAAATGGCGGCGACGACTTGCTCAGCCGTTATGTTTTTGTTTAGATTTTTCATGGTGTTGCTCGGCGCCACTGCAAGCTTTCCGATTTCAAGGAGCTCTTCACGCGTGGCTCCGGTCAGATGCATCTCGGCCAAAGTCGTCGGCATCCCGATTGCGGCCAGGAAACGGCTATACCTTTTGAATTCTTCTTGCGGGCGCTCTTCAAGTATGAGTTGGACCAACAGGCAAAAGCCGACTATTTCCCCATGCGTCAAGCGATGGACCTCGCCTTTGATGGCCGTGAATCCGTTGTGGATGGCATGGGCGGCGGCCAAGCCACCATTTTCAAAACCCAGTCCCGACAGCAGCGTGTTCGCCTCGACGATCGCCTCGACAGCCGGCGTCACCAAGCCTTTTTGGACAGCAGCGAATGCGCTGAGTCCTTCACGGAATAAGGTTTCTTCGCACGCTTCCGCAATAGCGGTGCCGGCAATCGTTGGCAAACCGCCGGCCAAAGCATTCTCCCCGGAGATCTTTGTTGCCAACGCCTCTGCGCAGGTAGCCAAGGCATCCGCCATACCGCTTGCGAAGAATCGAATCGGCGCTTGAATAACGATCTGCGTATCCACGAGCACCAAATCAGGGTTCTTCGCATAGAACCGGTAATGATCGAACAACCCGTCCTCGGTATAGAGAACAGAGATGGCGCTGGTCGGTGCATCCGTGGAAACGGTGGTCGGGACAATCACGACCGGCAAATCGCAAGCCGCTGCGATGCCTTTCGCGACATCGATGATTTTGCCGCCGCCGAGACCGATGACCACATCCGCAGTGACATCGGCGACCGCGTCAGCCAAACGGACCATTTCATCAAGCGAGGCTTCGCCAGTGAAGGCTTCATAATGGTAAGGAAAACCCTCCAGCGCCCGTTCCACTTTTTCCTGGAGCAAGCCCCAAACGAAATCGTCCGTAAGCAGGAATGCCCTTTTCCCGTAGACAGCCGTTTCCTTCCCTAATATGTCTATAGCGCCTACTCCTTGAATATACCGGCTAGGCGACCGAAAAACACGATAAGCCATATGCGCGCCCCTTTTCCAATTGTGATTTAATTATCATATAATGATTTTACCACAATTACGCCCCGTTTTTTCTGGTCAAAAAAAAAATCCTTCGGAGCTTTTGGGCTTCCGAAGGATTCTGATTTTAACATATAGGAATTTATAAATTTTTTTCAACTCAGTAGTGCATCACCGTACGTGTTTCACAAGTTTGGAAAATGTTTCATGCATCTAAAATGATGTCCAGCTTCACGAGTTAGCCCTTCGGAAATTAGATAAATCTGTCCTATTGCGCTCTTCGATGCTCAGTCGGACAGATTTCCTAAATTTCTTTCAGGGCTGAACGAACCCGTTCAGCTTTTCTTGTGAATATTCTGACTGTTAAGCCTTGGCTGTATGCCTACTTTTAAGAAACTGCTACTCCCGATTCCGGTTCTTTGCCGGCTGCCGCTGGACTGATCTCCTTATCAGCTGAAATGTCTGCAGACAAGGTGTCATTGAGCGCGCCCAGTTTGCTGCCGATATTTTTATTTCCGATGAAAGACTCGATCAAAGCAGTCACATCCATCCCGGTCGTTTCTTTGAGGCCTTCCTGGGTAGCAGTGAGGACTTGACTGGCATAGTTGGCCACTTTTGCAGCCCCTTGACTGCCGTTGCCGCCATCGATTACCGTGATTCTGTCGATATTGGAGATCGGTTCCGCAGCAGCACGCACGATATCCGGATATTTTTCGATCAGCATCGTCAAGATGGCTGCTTCCCCGTATTGTTTCAACGCGTTCGCTAAAGCTTCCTTCGCTTTCGCTTCGGCTTCCCCGATCGCAAGGATGCTGGCAGATTCCGCCAAACCGTTCAGTTCCTTCTCTTTGGCCCTTGCTTCGGATTCCCAGATTGCTTTTTGTTTGTCGGCAGCCGCTTTGGTTTCGATGGCATACCGCTCTGCATCAGCTTTCTTACGCACTTCTGCGTCATATTGTTTTTCTCTCCGGATGATTTCTTTCTCTTCCAGTTCGATTTGTTTCACACGTTCCGTTATGTCAACGTTCATTTCTTTTTCTTTCAACAAGATGTCCAGCTGCGCTTTTTCCAGCGCATAAGCATTATCGGCTTTTGCTTTGGCTACG
This sequence comes from Trichococcus flocculiformis, assembly GCF_900113645.1. Classification (GTDB taxonomy): domain Bacteria; phylum Bacillota; class Bacilli; order Lactobacillales; family Aerococcaceae; genus Trichococcus; species Trichococcus flocculiformis. The sequence goes on along the minus strand of NZ_FOQC01000029.1, from coordinate 14,995 downwards.
TCCTGCTCTTGACGGAATGCCGCCAGCTTCAATTCCTTCTGTTTATTCGATTCCGCAATCTGGGTCTCTCTCAAAATTTCGGCTTCCTTCGATTCTTGCTCCGCTTGGGCACGCTTGATGCGCGTCTCTTTATCGGCTTCAGCCTGAGCGATATGCGCATCCCGTTTGACCTGGGCGATCCGCGGTTGTCCCAGAGCATCCAGATAACCATTTTCATCCGTCACTTCCTTCACGGTGAAAGAGACGATGACCAAGCCCATCTTAGCCAAATCAACACTGGCGACTGCCTGGACTTCTTGCGAAAACTTATCGCGGTTCTTGTAGATTTCTTCGACCGTCATGGAACCCAGAATAGAGCGCAGATGGCCTTCCAAAACCTCGCGGGCTTCATTCTCCAGATCCTCTGTCGGCTTGCTTAAATACTGTTCGGCTGCTGTGGCTATTTCTTCCACTGTGGAACCGACCTTAATGATAACTGTTCCGTCAGCTGAGACAGGAACCCCTTCCTCCGTGTAGACAGCCGGCGTACTGACTTCCAATTTGCTCGACAAGAGCGATAGCTCCTTGGCTGTCTGAAATACCGGGATGACAAAAGTACCACCGCCGCGCACCACTTTCATCGTGTTGCCGGTCGCTTTGTCGATGTGCGTATTCTTGCTGCCAAGAAAACTCCCGCTGACGATCAGCGCCTTATCCGGCGAAGCCGTTTTGTAGCGCCCGATGAAAATGATCAAAGCAACCACCAATAAAACCACTAAAATACCGATACCCATAAACTGATCCAAAAAATTCGTCATTTATTTTCCACCTTTATATTTTTTTTGATTCCATTCAGTCGTTTTATCCACAGGGCTGTGGATAGCATTTCTGTAGGGCGTGACATAGGCGATGTTATCCCGGACTTCAATGATCAGTACCGTTTCTCCGCTGGCGATGTTCAGAATATCCGCGGTGTCGGAACAGGCATAGATGAGCGCCATTCTGTTCATTTTACCGAATCCGGTCGATACGATGATTTCACCGATCGTTTTCTGCCCGATCGGCACGGTCACCGTCGCTTCTTTGCCTTCCAAATCTTTTGAGCTGGTGATGGTGCTGTTTTCCGCGCGCTTCAATAAGGGCAGGACAAAGAAAATCTTGAAGGCGATGATGAAAGCTGAAACAACCAGAAAAGCCACTGCGAACGAGGCATTTGACCAACTATCCGATTTTTGCAGCGCATTGACGAGCAGACTCGCCGTCAAAATGCCCAGAAAAAAATCAGTGATATCGTAGAAGCCCACAGACAAAATATCATTGAGCGGGAATGTCAAGACAGTGCCGGCCACACCAATGATGAACAGCAATTCCAACGGCTCAATCGTTCGGAAAAGTGTAATCATATTTCGTCATCCTCCTTTCGATAAATTTTTTGTAACAAAAATGAGCCGCATTCATATTCATTATCGAACAAATGGAGTCTGAAGTAAAGCCAGAACCCTTCCGGGCTATTCAAATCCGGCCTTGTCGGCAATCAACAAAAGAGGCCCCGATACAGCGATCCGGCCTCTTTACATTTCCGTTCAAGGAAAACATGGCTTCCCCATTCGGATGAACTACTCTTCTGTTTTCTTACCTGACTTGTTGAAGTAAATCCCCGAAACATTAGCGATGGCCATAACTCCGATAGCAAGTCCGCCGTACAATAAAGTCGATTGGCTGACGGATGTTTCGGCGACGAGCGCATCAGGATTAACTGCGGCCCCTTCATCGTACAGCGCTTTGATTTCATCCGCCGGGAGGACGATGCCGTCCTGGATGTACAATTCATCGATCAGACCTTTGAACGGCTGATCCCAGTAGTTGACGGCCAAGCCGAATGATGCAGCTGAACCTTCAAAGATGTTCGGGAACGCCTCACCCGCGAACCATTCCTCGCCATTGGTATAGACGGCAACCTTTCCATCCGAAACGGTAAAGGCCACGTGGCTCCACGTATCAGCCGGGATGGTGGAACCGATCGGCGCATCATACCATTGCTGACCAGACCAGAGCATCGTCTGGTTGGCTGGACCTACAGGCGTCAGGCTGATCCAACTTTGCTCAGTGGCAGCCCCGAAGAAGGCCGTCGTGAACTGATTCAACTCAGCTGGATTGATCCAAAAAGCTACGGTATAGGCATTCTGGGTGATCAAGCCCTTTCCAAGCGACAGTCCGGATTTACCGTCGAACGAAGCAGCCTGCCCTTTGATACCCTCAACGAACGGCACAGCTCCGCCTGTGTTGTTGATCCGGTCCCCGGTCACTTGCGCATCGGTTTGATCGCCTGCCGCATTCTGATAGGTCTCATCAAAGGAATAATAAGCCGAAAGCTTGCCGGCTTCCTTCGGTTCGACTTGGATTTCGAAGCTGAGTTGCTCCGATTGCAGCTCGTTTTGGATAAGTGCCGTCAACGTCACGATCGCTGCCGGTTGGTCCGCTTCGGGACGTGTGACGACGCCTGTTTCCGAAATGACTGCAGGATCGGAGGAAGTCCATTGGATAGTGGTTCCGCCCGCAGCGGTAGTCGGCAACTCGATGTTCTTCACGACGGATTCCGGCATGGACGCAGAAAGTTCCGCTTTGATTTTCTCCATCTGCTGCGCGTCCGTTGTCGTACTCGTTTGACTTCCCCAGATGACCTGTCCGCTCTCGGACATGCCGCTGAAGGTCATGACCCACGCTTCTGTCGTCGGATCCCATTGGTTGATGAACACCCCGTCATAAGTGCCGTCAGCCAGTTTCAGCTCAACCCGATAATCATCATACAGCCGCCATGTGCCTGCCTGTGCCCCCGCAACCGTACCGTCAGCCTGCAACTGAATCAGTGTGGATTCCGTCAATTGGCCGGTGATCTGGTTGCCGTGGTTGACGAATTTGTAAGTGCCGGTGACCTCTTCTTGGGTCACTTCCGTTATCGTCTCGCCGGCATAGCGATAGGGTGTCGGAACCGGCCAGTCGTTGCTGTTCTTGAACGTCTGATGGACACGCACTTCATGCGTCTCGCCTTTGTTCGGGAAACGGGTATGGAATACGAGAAATTCCTTATCGGCTTTGGCATCGATGTAATAGGAATTGTGTCCCGCCGACAGATAGCCGACGCCGTCCCCGGTTCCGTCCTCACCCAATTCGCGGGTGAACAGGAAGTTCCCGATCAGTTTGTTGCCGATATCCTGATGGTCATTGACCCCGGGGAAATTGCCTACACCTTTGTCGAAGGTTTCGGGATAGACGGCTTCGCTTCCTGCTGCATCCACGTAAGGTCCTGTGATCGACTTCGAACGGAATTGTCGCATCTGGTAGCCGCCGTCAGACGCCAATCCACCATATGTCAAATAAAGATAATAATAGCCTGCTTTTTTGTCGTAGACGGCATAAGTCCCTTCAGAAGAACGCCCATACCCGGCGGCGATCTTGGTTCCGAAATAACGGTCGATCATTCGGCCGTCCTTAGTCACGCCGTCTTCGCCCGGGTAAAGCGGAATGCCCGTCTTTTTATCCAATTCAAGAATGAAGGTCCCGCCCGACCACGAACCATACGTCATCCACAGTTTCCCTTGCTTGTCGTACAGGACATTGGCATCGATGGCGTTCGTGTATTCCGCATTGTTGTAGACACCGTTTTCCGTGAACCACTCTGGATTAGGCTCTTCCAGTACGCCCTCTTCGATCAGCTCATCGATATTTGTGCTCTCCCATTGCTTGTTGACGTCACTGTTCGCATCATACGTTTCTTCCTCCGTGAATCCGGAATAGATGATCGTATCGACATATGTGTAGGGTCCTTCGATATTCTTGGACACAGCCAAGCCGATAGCCGAACGAATGTAAGTAGATGAAACGCTGTAGTACAGCATGTAGGCGCCTTTGCTGCCGTCCGCATTTCTGTACTGCTTGTTCCAGATGACATCCGGCGCCCAGACCGCATAGCCGCCTTTGCTGTCAGCATCATCTTCCCCGGCCCAAGCGAAGGATTCGGAAAGGTTTCCGCTCAGGTCACCGTAAATCGTGTTGTCCGTACTGGTGTAGCCGTTGGTGAAATTCTGCCAATTGATCAGATCCGGCGATTTCGCGGCTGCGATATGCGAACCGAATACGTAATACATCCCGGATTTCTGATCTTGGATGATGGAAGGATCGTGGACCGATGCATTCGAGAAAGTGATGGGCTCATCTGATTCTGCCGCGTGCACCTGTGACTTGGACTGGACCATTGCAGCCATGCTGATGGCCATACCGCAAAGCAACAACTTGGATATTCTTGACCTGGTAATGATAAAAAACACCTCCTTTATAATTGCAACCGCTAACATTTGATTCCGCACAAAATAGATGTACTTACAAATTAAGATATCATATTTAATTTGTTCGTACAACTATTATGGTGGTCGGAGGTTACTTTTTTATTTTGAGCAGGGTGGCGGGTTATTTTTCTTTCGTTTTGGCTGAAATAACCCGCCAACGGGCTTTTGGTCGTTTATTTTGCGTCATATTCGCCGAGATAAGCGGCCAACTGGTTTTTGGCGGGGTACTCCACTCACCTTTCGATACTAAAAACCCGCCAAAAGGGTTTGGCGGGTTTTTAGTATTCTTGCAGCCTTATACTCTTCCGGCTAACGACTCAATCACAGACTATTCCTCCGTTATTACTTTCAGATATTGGTCTCCCCAGTCGCAAATGGATTGGACGACCGGTGCCAATTCCTTGCCGATGTCGGTCAGGTGGTACTCGACTTTTGGGGGAACAACAGGATAGACCGTCCTGGCGATGATCAGGTCGCGCTCCAGTTCCCGCAGCTGACGGATCAGCATCCGTTGGTTGATGTCAGGAAGGATCTTGTTGAACTCGCTCAGCCGCAGCGTTCCGTTGTGCAGCAAGGACCAGATGATGGCAATTTTCCATCTCCCCCCCACAACAGATAACGCTAAATCTTTAGTGTTGTAAAATTCTTTCTCTTGGTATTGGATCATCAGGCAGCCTCTTTTCATAAAATTAATCATAGTGACAATTATGTCAGTATTCACACAACAGTCATTATATAGTATTCTTTAACAGAACGAAATACCATTTTTTAGAAAGAAGGAAATTAAATTATGAAAAGCAGAGCAGCTGTCGCTTTTGGACCAGGCAAACCGTTGGAAATCGTGGAAATAGATGTGGCAGAGCCAAAAGCCAAAGAAGTATTGGTGAAGATTCTTTACACTTCCGTCTGTCATACCGATGCGTTCACTTTGTCGGGTGAAGATCCGGAAGGTGTTTTCCCTGCCGTGTTGGGCCATGAGGGTGCCGGTGTGGTCGTTGCCGTGGGTGATGAAGTCACTTCCGTGAAGCCCGGGGACCATGTCATTCCTCTTTACACGCCGGAATGTGGGGAATGCGAATTCTGTCTGTCCGGCAAAACAAATCTGTGTTCAGCCGTCCGCGAAACCCAAGGCAAGGGCTTGATGCCGGATGGAACGACCCGTTTCTCTTACAACGGAGAGCCGATTTATCACTATATGGGGACAAGCACTTTCAGTGAATACACCGTTGTGAATGAAATCAACCTAGTCAACATCGATAAAGAGGCGCCATTGGATAAAGTTGCTTTGTTCGGTTGCGGCGTGACGACCGGCCTCGGGGCTGTCGAAAACACGGCAAAAGTCGAAGAAGGCGCAGTGACTGCAGTCTTCGGACTTGGAGCAATCGGACTGGCTGTTATCCAAGGTTTGAAAAAAGCCAAAGCCAAGCGCATCATCGCTATTGATATGAATCCCGACAAATGGGAACTGGCCAAAAAAATGGGCGCCACTGATTTCGTCAACCCAAGCGAACATGATCGTCCGATCCAGGAAGTCCTGATCGAAATGACCAACGGCGGCGTGGATTACAGTTTTGAATGCATCGGAAATGTCGAAGTCATGAAAGCCGCTTTGGAAGCTTGCCACAAAGGCTGGGGCGAAAGCATCATCATCGGTGTCGCGGGAGCCGGCAAAGAGATCCATACCCGTCCGTTCCAATTGGTGACAGGACGCGTCTGGAGAGGTTCTGCATTCGGCGGTGTCAAAGGCCGCACGGAACTGCCCGGAATGGTTGAGGATTTCATGAACGGCGAAATCGACTTGGACAGCTTCATCACGCATCACCTGAATTTCACCGACATCAATGAAGCCTTCGACCTGTTGCACAAAGGCGAGTCGATCCGCACGATTTTGACCTATGGAGAATAAGGACATGACAACAACTCTGATCGAAACGCATAAAGCGTTCGAGGGCGAACAAAGAAAATACCGCCACTATTCTGAAACACTGGATTGCGATATGGTTTTCAGTCTATTCCTGCCCCAACAAACGGACAATAAGCCGACAGATTTAATCTGGTGGCTTTCAGGCTTGACGTGCACCGACGACAACTTCAGCCAAAAAGGCGCCTTCCAAAAATACGCAAACCAGCACCACATGGCGGTCGTCATGCCCGACACCTCCCCACGCGGAACGGCTGTGGCGGATGATGAAGGTTGGGACTTAGGCCAAGGCGCCGGTTTCTATCTGAATGCCACCCAGGAACCGTGGGCAAAAAACTATCGGATGTATGCTTATTTGACGGAAGAATTGCCTCAACTTGTCTATGCTCTGATTCCAAATTTTTCAGGAAAAGAGAGCATCATGGGACACTCGATGGGTGGCCACGGCGCGTTGGTCATCGGCTTGAAGAATCCGGAACGCTTCCGCTCCATTTCGGCATTTGCACCGATCCTGAATCCGTCACAGGTTCCCTGGGGCCAAAAAGCCTTCACCGCCTACCTGGGGACTGATGAAACAAATTGGGCGGAGTGGGACGCGACCAGCTTGATCGCGGAAAGCCCTGCAGCTCCGCCCATCCTTATTTCGCAAGGGACAGCTGACAATTTTTATGATGTCCAACTGAACGAGGAAGCCTTCCTGCAAGCCGCTGAAGGCAAGAAAGTGCGCTACGAAAAAATGGACGGTTACGATCACAGTTACTTTACGATCGCTACCTTCATCGAAGACCATCTGCAATTCCATAAAGACTGTTTGAAGTAGAAAGCAGCAACCATAAGCACACAAAAAGCCGATAAGGTCACGGATATTCCGTTTCCTTATCGGCTTTTTTACCGAGCTTTTGTCAAACACCCAGGCAACTATTTTTTCTTCTGGATCCATTTCTTAGATGGCTTAGACGGTTTAGATGAAGGCGGTTTGATTAGATTTTTCTTCAGCCAGTTGAAATAGTACATATCCGGCACGACCGCAAAGTCGGTCATTACATTGGAAATCGCGATGTAGAGTTCTTCTTCGCTGTCCGCAAGATAATCAACAGCATCGATTGCTTCCACCATGCTCTCCAGATCAAACTCCCGCCGGCCAAAAACTTTTTTGCAGCTTTTGTTTTCTTTCTGTAGATCTTTGTAATAGCGTTTCGCGCTCAACTCGTCATCGTATTTCAATGAAAGCAGAATCAGCGGCAACAGCATCTGAGCGGATGCTTCAGGGAAGCGCTGGTAAAGCTCTTTGGCTTTTTCCATTTGTTCCAACTGACAGTAGATACCCATCAGAATGTAGCGGATCCCCATATTGTCAGCTTCGTTCAACCGCAAAATATCTTCATACTCCCTCACGGAAGCCGTCAACATCCGGCGTTTCTGCAATTCATCCGCATACAGCGCCTTGATGCGCAAGTATGTCCTGGTTTCGACGATTCCCCAATAGTTTCCGATGGACTCCTCATCATCCAGACCGCGCTTTTGCATCACTGCCTTTCCGAGTGTCTCCAGTTTCTTGAGTTCATGAATGAATTCGAGTGATTCAGGATCCAGTTTAAATAGCCGGGCTTCCAAATTATCCGGATCCAACTTCAAGGCACGCTCCAAAATCGCTGCGTATTCGCGTTCGGAAGCCGCGAACTCCAGCTTCTCCAGCTCTTCAGTCGCTTTTTCCTCGTTTGTCATTTCTCCGATTACGAACGTTTCGCCCTTGGCACTGGCCTCGTTGGAAAGCTTCGTGAATGCTTCAACTGCTTCATCCACAGAGTCGTAATCCTCGACGTGATTCAAAATGAATTTGTTCAACTGTTTCAATACTTTTTCCGTTTCTTTCATGCAATACATCCTCCCCAATTGCAGTTTGCTAAGTATATTATACCCGATTTTTGACGGCTTGCGTTAAGGAGAAGATGCTTCCAGCTGAAAAGTTTTACTCAGTACGGCACTCTGTTCGACGATCGCCATGATGACGTCGACGGATTTCGCCATCGTTTCCAGCGTAACGAATTCGTATTTGCCGTGGCCGTTTTCGGTTCCGGAGAACAGGTTCGGGGTCGGCAAGCCTTTGTGAGAGATGATGCAGCCGTCCGTCCCGCCGCGCATCGGCTTGAATACCGGCGTGATACCGCAGGATTCATACGCCTGCACCGCCAAGTCGATGACAATCGGATGCTGTTCGATGATATCGCGCATGTTGTAGTATTGATCAAACAACGTCAAGGAAATACGCGGTTCGACAAACTGGGAGTTGAACGCCGCCACCTGTTCGGTGAAGAAACGCTTGCGGGCAGCGAAGCTTTCCCGGTCATGATCGCGGATGTAGTAGGTCTGCTTGACTTCATCGATGGTCCCGCTCTGGCTAGTCAGCAAGTAGTAGCCTTCGTAGCCGCTGGTGCGTTCCGGAGTCTCCTCTTGAGGCAAAGCCGTCGCAAATTGACTGGCGACCAGCAAAGCGTTGACCATCGTATCCTTTGCGGAACCGGGATGGACGCTCGTGCCGCGGATGGTGAGTTCCGCTTGGGCTGCATTGAAATTGTCGTAAGTCAGATTTCCGATCGGTCCGCCATCGATCGTGTAGGCGAAGTCGGCCGCGAAACGGTCCACATCGAACAGTTTCGCCCCGCGAGCCCCAAGTTCTTCATCGGGTCCGAAAGCAAGACGGATCTTCCCGTGCTTCCGTTCCGGATGCGCGATGAATTGCTCGCAGGCGGTCACGATCGAGGCAATGCCGGCTTTGTCGTCGGCGCCCAACAGGGTCGTGCCGTCCGTAGTGATGACCGTCTCCCCGATATAGTTCCGCAAGCGCGGGAATTCCTTCGGCGAGAGGATGATTTTTTCAGCCTCGTTCAAGACGATATCGCCGCCATCATAAGCACAATGGACCTGTGGATGGATATTGACTGAGTTGAAATCAGCCGTGTCCAGATGCGCAATGAAACCGATGACCGGCACTGCTTCTGCCGTATTGCTTGGCAGGGTCGCGGTCAGAAAGCCATTCGTTTCATTATATTCGACCTCCTCCAGACCGATTCTGATCAGTTCCTTTGCCAACTCCAAGGCAAATGTCACCTGGTTATGCGTTGACGGCACCGTGTAGCTGCTGTCATCCGAACGCGTGTCGACCTTTGCGTATGCGATGAATCTTTCCAATAAATTTTCGTACATATACCTCATCCGCCTTTCTTTGACGCTTTTCATATCAATATAAGGAAATATCCGACTAACGGTCGCCTTCTGAAGGCAAGTCCGTTAAGCGGATATTTTCTCAAGTGCTTGTTTTCAGTCTATTGTCCGTTTACTCTTCCACGTAAGCCGTTCGGAAATACATCGCTGCGCCCACTGGTTGGATCTGCACATCCTTCAAGGACGGATCGACCAAGTTGGCGTTGGCGCCTTGATAGATCGGCGCATTCACGGCGTTCTCGGCAATCAAGGTTTCTTCCGCCGCCAATAGTGTTTCCCAACGTTGTTCCGCATCGTTCGCATACGTGCTTCTGGTGTCGTCCAACAAGGCATCGTAACCTTCATCCGCAAAGCGCGAACTGTTCAGGCCGCTTGTGGATTCATACATCTCCAGAAAGGCAATCGGATCGGCGTAACTCGGGGTATACGTTCCGTAGGCGATGTCGTAATCACCGTTCGTGGTCGATTCCATCCGGCTCTTCAATGGTACATTGCGGATCGTGATCGTCAAACCGGGCAAGTTCTGTTGCCATTGTGATTGCAGAAATTCGGCAGTCGTCTTGGAAGTTTCGGTATCGGAAGTCAGCAATTCGATCGACAATGTTTCGATTCCGAGCTCTTCCTTCGCGGTTTCCCACTCGGCCTGTGCCGTTTCCAGATCGTAGACTGCCAAATCGCCGCTCTCTTCGCGGAAATCTTCATCGGTTTCAGGATTGTACGCGTAATTGGAAGGCACAAAACCATTCGAAGGCACGGAACCGTCATTCAAAACGGTATCCACATACGCTTCCTTGTCGAACGAAGTAGAAAGAGCTTTCCGCAGATGGACATTGGCTGTGCTCGTGCGGCCTTGGTTAAACCAGACATAGCCGGACAGAGCTTTCGGTTCCGTCACCAAAGCGTCGGATCCTGCATATTGTTCAATGTAAGGATTGCTGATCTGCGTCAACTGGACTTCACCGGATTCGAACAAGTTGATGTTCGTGGCGATTTCTTTGCTGACTTCCCAGTTGATCTGATCCAATTTGACGTTTTCCGCGTCCCAATAAGCTTCGTTTGGAACCATCGACCAGTTCAGATCCGTGCCTTCCCAACCTTCCACGACGAAAGGTCCATTGTACACCGTGTTTTCACTGTTCGTTCCGTAGGCGCTGCCCAACTCGCTCGCCACTTGATGGTTCTGCGGCAAGTAGGAAGACGTCCCCAACAAATCCTTGAAATAAGCGGTCGGATTGCCCAAAGTGAACTTCACGGTCTTTTTATCGACCGCTTCGACTCCCAGTTCCGCTTTGTCCAACTCCCCGTTGTTGATCGCTTCGGCGTTCTTCAACGGGTACAGTTTATTGATGTTCGGGGAAGCCGTCGCCGGATCGACGATTTTTTGGTAGGTATAGACGAAATCCTGCGCGGTCACCGGATCACCGTTCGACCAGTTCGCATCTTCCCTGATCTTGAAAGTATATTCCAGTCCGTCTTCGCTGACGACAGGCTCTTCGGCGGCGATACCCAATTCAAACGCGCCATCGTCACCGACGCGATAAAGACCTTCATTTGCGTTCTCAAGCACCACCAAGCTGGAGTTATCTGCTGAGATGGCGTTGTCCAAGGAAGCCAATTCCCCCGTATTCGTGATAGTGATGACTTGCTCCGCGGCGGTATTTGTTGACGAAGTCTCGGTTCCTTCGCTGCTTTGTGTGTTTGCGGCGTCGCTGGTCGAACAGCCTGTCAACACCAAACTGATCGCTAGCGCTGATGTGATGATCCATTTATCTTTTAACATACTGTTCCTCCTGACGATTTTCAAACTTTTTATTCCTATATTGGAATTCATTTCTTTGATATGTATGTACAAGTAGCTTACCATCACAGGATGCTTTAGGATAATTCCGATTTCCGAACAACTGTGATAGGCAACGCCGATACTTCCAATAACCACAAAAAGCTCGCCCCCGTTGCGAACGGTAGGACGAGCTAAATAAGGGAGCTGCCAGTTAGATCAAGCGCGGGCCAAAATCCGCTGCAGGAACCCTCTGGTGCGGGCTTCTTTCGGATTGCCGAAAATAGCTTCAGGGGCGCCTTCCTCCACAATGACCCCCTGATCCATGAAGATGACGCGGTTGGCCACTTCCTTGGCGAAGGTCATTTCATGCGTGACAATGACCATAGTGGTGCCTTCCTCCGCCAGTTTGCGGATCACTTGCAGCACTTCGCCCACAAGTTCCGGATCCAAAGCCGAAGTGGGCTCGTCGAACAGGATGACGTCCGGGTTGACCGCGAGGGCGCGGGCGATGCCCACCCGTTGCTGTTGGCCTCCGGATAGTTGCGAAGGATAGTAGGCCAAGCGGTCGCTCAGCCCGACCTTTTCCAAGGCGCGGATAGCCGCTTCGATGGCTTCCTTTTTGGGAACTTTGCGTCCGACGATCAGGCCTTCAGTGACGTTATCCAATACCGTCTTGTTGTCGAACAGGCCGTAATTCTGGAAAACGAATGCAGATTTTTTCCGCACCGCATTGATGTCCTTCTTGCTTGCTTTCGAAAATTCGGTCTGAATCTCATCGAAATGCAGCGAACCCTCGTCGGCGCGCTCCAGGAAGTTGATGCAGCGCAGCAAGGTCGTCTTACCCGAACCGCTTGGACCCAGGATCACGACGATATCGCCCTTTTCAACGGCGATGTCCACACCTTTCAAGACTTCCAGTTCACCGAATTTCTTATGAATATTCCTCAATTCCAGCATGGTATCGCTCCTTTCGCGCATCTACAAAATACTCCGGTTGGTTTTCTGATTTTACGGCAATGTTACGCCCGCGTTTGTAGCGGGATAAGCGCTGCTCCAACAATTGGAAAAACACCTGAACGAGTGAACAGAGCACAATGTACACAATGAAAATCACAAGGTACGACTCCAGATAATTGTAGCCGAATGCCGCTTCCGTCTTGGCGATGGCCGTGATATCCTGGACCGACATCAGAAAGGCCAGCGAGGTCGATTTCAGCAGATTGACGGTGCTGTTGCACAAGTTCGGCGTTGCCGCCACCAATGCTTGTGGAATCACGATGCGACGGTAGGCCTGGATCGGCAGCAGGCCGATCGAAAGGGCCGCCTCCAGCTGACGTTTGTCGACCGTTTCGAGGGCCGAACGGAAGACTTCGGACAGGATTGCGATCGTATTCAGCGTAAAGACGATATAGGCGTAGTAGATCGGATTGATGCCGAAAACGTCGAAATCGATTCCCCTGCTTTTCACGAACACATTCAACAGGCTCGGGAAGATGCTGTACATCACCAGAATCTGAACGATCAAAGGGGTTCCTCTGATGAAGGACACATAAACTTGGGAAACACGGGCCAGTACTTTGAGATTGCGCTGTCTTGCCACTGCGATCAGGAAAGCGAACGGCAACGCGAGCAGCAAGGGGATAAAGGTCAAGCGCAGTGTTGTCGGGATGCCCTTCAACACAAGGATCAGAATTTCCTGCACATAGGCTAAATCAATGGTCATGCGTCTTGCTCCTTTCTCTTAGGCCGCGCGCAGCGGTTGTTTTCCTGCTGATAGTTTGTCTTCCGCCAACTTGAACGCTTTTTCGATCGCCAGCGTCAATAGCCAATAGATGCCCGCCAAGGCGATGTAGGTCTCGATCGAATATCCGCCGAGATTGCGCGCGATGATCAGCTGGCCTTTGCCCATAATGTCGACGATGCCGATGGTGTAGGCCAAAGCTCCCTCCTTCATCAACAGGATGAACGAATTTCCGAGGTTCGGCAACGCACTCACGAGCGCTTGGGGCAAAACGATTCTTCTGAACGCTTGCGCTTCCGTAAGGCCGATGCTGAGGGCAGCCTCACGTTGCACTTTAGCGACCGCCAAGTAAGCCGAACGCATGATTTCCGAGCAAGGTGCGGAGAACAGGAGCGACAGGGCGATGACGACAAAGTAGAGGCGGTTCCAGCTATTGATGTCGATGCCGAAGACACCCAACAGCACCTCCGGCAAGCCGTAAAAGACCAAGAACATCATGACGATCGAAGGCGTGCAGCGGATGATCCAGATATAGCTATGGACGATTGCCCGCAGCCATTTTGGACCGCGGAGTCTTGCCCAGGTCGCCAAAAATCCCAGGATGCCTCCGATCACGATCGTTCCGATCAAAAATTGCAACGTCACGCCAAGACCGGACAGAATGTCCGGCACTGCCTTCCAAATATAAGTGATGTCGAATGGACGATTCATCTTTTTGCCTCCCTTTGTAGCTTCAGCTGTTGTGTTCCGTTCTCCGGCAGCAGCGCGAATCTTATTCCTTCACGTATTGGAATGTGTTTTCGCCAAGAAATTCGATCATCAAATCATCGATTGTTCCGTCTTCTTGCAATTGCAGGAAGGCTTCGTCGTATGCGTCGGCCAACGCTTGTTGGTCCTTGTTGAACAACGGCCATGTCGGCAGCGCTTCATAGACGAAGTAGGAAAAATCATCCTTGTATTGGCTGTACGGTGCGCCTTCTGCCAGCACGTTCACTTCATAAGCGGTCTTGACGGCGAAGTAGCCGTCATAGCGGCCTTCCAACAACCAGGTGTAGGCATCCGCGATTTCGAATACGTCTGCCGCAGTCAACTCGATCGGCGTATCCGGGTGCTCTTCATTGAATGCTTGGATCACATTGTACTGGGCGTTGTTCGGCGAAATCGGCACTAGGCTCTTGCCGGCAGCCGCGAATGTTTCCAAGTCCGTGATTTCAGCCGCATCTTCCGAACGGATCAGCACGCCGATACTGCTGGCGCCGATGTAATGTTCAGGGAAAATGAATTTCTGTGCGCGCTCCTCGGTGTACCAAGCGCCTTTCGTTCCGACAGCATACTTGCCGGATTCGATCCCGATCAGCAGATCCTCGTCGGAAGTCGGCACATATTCGAATTCATACTGCGGCAATAACTCGTCGATGGCCTTCAGCACGCTGACTTCATAGCCGGTCGATTCGCCGTTCTCATCGACATAATTCATCGGTGCGGAACTTTGTGTATGCGCGACTTTCACCGTAGTCACTTCCACCGCCTCAGCTGCAGAACCGCTCGTTGCTTCGCTTGAAGTTTCCGCTCCGATCTGGCCGCAGCCAGCCAAAAATGCCGCCCCCAATAAACTTACTGTCGTCACTAATCTTTTTCGCTTCATATATTTACTCCTCCTGTATGTTTCGTACTGTCAAAGTTTAGCTCTGCCAGACGTTCAATTTTGTATTTTTTCGTTGATTTAACGGGGTTAACGACAAAAACAACTTGCCACCCCCCAATTTTTGGTTAATAGTGATGGTAACTACACCGCACTATTTCCCCAAAAGAAAGGAAGATGACAAGTTGCTACCTCTATTATTAACCTATTTAGTTGATATTATCAAGCGTCAACGAATGATTATTCTTGCGTTGATGAAGTTAGTACTCCTGTTGACGCGAAACTCCCGCATGCCTCAGTTAACTGCTCCGGACAATTTAAATTACCAGAAGCTAAAGATCGATGAACTGCCCTTGATCGAAAAAGT
>NZ_FOQC01000037.1 GCF_900113645.1 Trichococcus flocculiformis | reverse complement strand
TTGGCGGTGTAGCTCAGATGGCTAGAGCGTCCGGTTCATACCCGGGAGGTCATGGGTTCGACCCCCTTCGCCGCTATAATGCCTTGCTTCGGACCTTTAGCTCAGTTGGTTAGAGCAGACGGCTCATAACCGTCCGGTCGCAGGTTCGAGTCCTGCAAGGTCCATGAAAAAAATGTATCAGCTTATGGAGGATTACCCAAGTCCGGCTGAAGGGAACGGTCTTGAAAACCGTCAGGCGTGTAAAAGCGCGCAAGGGTTCGAATCCCTTATCCTCCTTTAGGGGCCTTCGGCCATTGTCATTGCTGTTGGTGCTTTAGCGACAGTACAGACATGATACACTTGAGCGTAAGCGCACAGTGTTTCCTTATTATTCATTATCGCGGGGTGGAGCAGTTGGCAGCTCGCCGGGCTCATAACCCGGAGGTCACAGGTTCAAGTCCTGTCCCCGCAATTGTCATGATTGTCGCTGCTTCAGCAGCTTACAAGCATGATACACTTGGGCGAAAGCCCACAGTGTAACCTCATAAAAGTTTTGACGCATGGTTCCGTGGTGTAGGGGTCAACATGCCTGCCTGTCACGCAGGAGATCGCGGGTTCAAATCCCGTCGGAGCCGCCATGCGGGTGTAGTTTAGTGGTAAAACCCCAGCCTTCCAAGCTGATGTCGGGAGTTCGATTCTCCTCACCCGCTTTTTTTAAGAAGGGCCTATAGCTCAGCTGGTTAGAGCGCACGCCTGATAAGCGTGAGGTCGATGGTTCGAGTCCATTTAGGCCCATTGATAAAGCACCAACAGTAATAGAACGTTTCTTGTTATGGGGAAGTACTCAAGTGGCTGAAGAGGCGCCCCTGCTAAGGGTGTAGGTCGTTAACGCGGCGCGAGGGTTCAAATCCCTCCTTCTCCGTAGCTTTATCAGAAAAATAAACAAGATGGTCCGTTGGTCAAGCGGTTAAGACACCGCCCTTTCACGGCGGTAACACGGGTTCGATTCCCGTACGGATCATTATAAACTTTGGAGGATTACCCAAGTCCGGCTGAAGGGAACGGTCTTGAAAACCGTCAGGTGTGTAAAAGCGCGCAAGGGTTCGAATCCCTTATCCTCCTTTTATTATTATTATTATTATCGCGGGGTGGAGCAGTTGGCAGCTCGCCGGGCTCATAACCCGGAGGTCACAGGTTCAAGTCCTGTCCCCGCAATTGGTTCTGATTTTCTTTTTAGTATATTTATGGTCCGTTGGTCAAGCGGTTAAGACACCGCCCTTTCACGGCGGTAACACGGGTTCGATTCCCGTACGGATCATCATCGAAAAGCACTCTTCTGAGTGCTTTTTTTTAATAATTGGGAAAGCATAAAATTTTTCGAATTGAAACCTTCATTCCCGGATTATTATAACGTGGTACTGAAAGAGCCCGTACCTACGGCCTTTTTTCACCAACCTCGTTATAAATCGCTACAAATATTTATAACGAGGTTTAACTAAGAAACATTGATTTATCAACCTTTCAACGCTCCGCGTTATAATTTTACCGGGAATCCAGGTTGAGAAGTGCGTCACAGTAGGTGTTTCACAGATTCACAACATGTTTCATGCAATCAAATTTTATGGCCAGCTTCACGTGTAAGCCCTTCGGAAAAGTGATAAGTGTTTGCTTATTCAGGGCTGAATGAAGAACCCACAAAGCTATTCCTGCAAAAAAACAGGTAGATGCATCAGTCGAAGGACGCATCTGCCTGTTTTTCTTAGACCAAAAATAATAATGAGTAGCTTAGTGTGAAAAGAAAAGCATAGTTAGTTAAATATTGTTCGATTCTGAGATCGTTTTGAAATGTTCTCTTGAATAAAGGGAAAACCATTAGGATAGATAATCCGAATAAGCTTATGGCCCATAGTGGGCTGTTGAGATTAACTATCTGGAGAATACCTGCCGCGTAGGGAAGCAGAAAAGTGGTCATTCTTAGAAAATTTGAATGCTCTAATAGTAGTTCTTGATAATAAGAATTTGGCTGATTGCTGTATATAGTATTCTTAATTTGGACCTGTATCAAACAAAAAATATGGAACAGGATCATTGGAAGTACTTCGTATTGAAGCTGTAACGGAATAAAGTTTGCCTGCGAAAAAAAAGATACTGATGAAAGAATAAGCACCTTAAAGAAAGGCTGCAGCATTACTTCGTAAAATGTATTTGCCATACTGTAAGGATAAAACTGTAAGATCAGGTAAATTAAATACAGGAAAAGAACCGCAGTCAGGACAATATTCGACAGATAAAATATGATGGTCAGCATTACGATTGAGAGAAACCCTAAAACCAAAATCATTTTATAGGGGAGCTTTCTTTTGGAATGTTCTCTTTTTGAAAGTAGGCGTTCCAAGGCATGGGAAAAAAGCAAAAAAAGATAAAGTATAAATAGTAACAGATAGTTGGGACCGTTGAAAGTCGTTCCTCTCCATGCCCCGAAAAGAAGCAGCGTCAACGGGGCTGTCAGCATCGACAAAAAGGTATTGTGCATAAGATTCATGAATTGTTTCTGGATTGTCAGCATAATCTCTTCCTTCTCTATTAATGATAGAGTGTGTTTCATCTCGTATCTATTGCGCAAATTCATCATAGGTTAACGTCTTTGCGATGTCAAGCGATGTCAGGATTGAAAAAAGCTGACGTAAAATATTTACATCAGTATTTGTTTGCGTCATCTATGATACAAAGATGAAATCTTCTTATTTTATGTTGCTTTTTTAGCGATGATAGCGTATATTAGACATGTTGCATTTCAGAGGCTAATTGCAATATCCCGATAGGATTCACAATATGTGAAGACGCCTTGTAACCAAAAAATGGGGGAATGAAAAATGGTAGAAAAAAGATTATTTACTTCAGAATCAGTAACGGAAGGTCATCCGGATAAAATCGCTGATCAGATCAGCGATGCAATTTTGGATACGTTGTTGGCTGCTGATCCAAACGCGCGTGTTGCTTGCGAAACGATAGTCACGACCGGACTGGTGGTTGTCTTCGGAGAAATCACGACAAGCGCATACGTAAATATCCAGCAGATCGTCCGCGATACTGTAACTGAAATTGGTTATACGCGGGGTAAATTTGGTTTCGATGCGGATAATTTGGCCGTTATGGTATCCTTGGACGAACAATCCGACGATATCGCAATCGGTGTCAACGAATCACTGGAGCGCAGAGAACTGGTGACTACAGACTACAATGAAATCGGGGCAGGGGATCAAGGGTTGATGTTCGGTTTTGCCATCAACGAAACGGAAGAACTGATGCCATTACCTATTTCGCTTAGTCATAAATTAGCGAAACGTTTATCTGAAGTCCGCAAAGACGGTACTTTGGAATATTTAAGACCGGACGGAAAAACGCAAGTCACCGTGGAATACGACGAAGACGGCAAACCGAAACGTGTGGACACAATCGTTTTGAGCACGCAGCATGATGAGAATGTCACGTTGGAACAATTGAAAAAAGATATTTTGGAGCATGTCATCCATGTGGTCATCGACGATGCCTTGTTGGATGCTGATACGAAATACTTCATCAATCCTACTGGTCGCTTTGTCATTGGAGGACCTAAAGGCGATTCCGGTCTGACTGGGAGAAAAATCATCGTTGATACTTATGGTGGGTATGCGCGTCATGGTGGCGGTGCTTTCTCAGGTAAGGATGCTACAAAAGTGGATCGTTCTGCAAGTTATGCGGCCCGTTACATTGCGAAGAACATTGTTGCGGCTGGATTGGCGACGAAATGTGAAATCCAATTGGCCTATGCGATCGGAGTTGCTGAACCAGTATCGATTGCGATCGATACATTCGGTACAAGCGAATATCCCGAAGCCACTTTGATAGGGGCAGTGCGCAAAAACTTCAACTTGACGCCAGCTGGCATCATTCAAATGTTGGATCTGCGTCGACCTATCTTTAAAAAGACGGCGGCTTATGGACATTTTGGCCGGGAAGATGCTGACTTCACTTGGGAGAAGACAGACAAAACAGAAGCTTTGCTTTCATATGTTCAAGCGAACAAATAAAAGCAAGCAAAAAAAGGAAAGCGTTGCGGTCATTTGCCGGAATGCTTTCCTTTTTTTTATTTCATGTAAGGAGTTTTCTTTTTTTCGATGGCAATCAAGAACGGCGGATGATTGATCTGATTGATGAAGCCGTACTGCAGTACCTTGAATAAGGATTGATTCAAGCTACTGCAGTAATCAAGCAGGGCATTCTTCTCTTCCATGCCGCCAGGATGCCCACTGTACACGACTAAGAGAATGTAACTGCCGATCCGCAATTTCGGGAGCAAGGCTTCGATGGCACGGATGGTCGTATTTTTTTTGGTGATGATCGTTTTATCGGATCCTGGCAGGTATCCTAAGTTGAAGATGGCACCGCCGATTTTTGCATTGTCGGCCAGCACATCCCCAAGGGTTTCATGCCCTTGATGAAGAAGGGTAGCCTGATCCGTCAGTCCTGCCAACAATAGTTTTTGTGCAGTATTTTCGACGGCTTGTTTCTGGACGTCAAAACCGATCACTTTGCCTGTCGGACCGACCAGTGTAGCCAAAAGGACGGTATCGCTACCGTTTCCGACAGTGGCATCAATGACTAAATCTCCTTTGCAGACTGTTTCCTTCAGCAAACTATGACTGAAGTCCACTGCGGACAATAACATGTTCCTCACCCTTACTTCTGATATTGTGGATTCCTTGATAGGTATTGCGGCGCTCCAGCTCATGGTCGATTGCGTTCAGCACTTCCCATTTTTTGAGGCTCCACATCGGGCCGACAAGCGTGTCACGCGGAGCATCTCCCGTAATCCGGTGGATGACGATTTTTTCCGGAATGACTTCGAGCTGATCGCAGACAAGCCCAACATATTCGTCTTTCTCTAACAAACGTAGCCGTCCTTGATGGTAGTCCCGAAGCATTTTAGTGTTTTTCATCAAATGCAGTAAATGGATTTTGATGCCTTGAATGTCCGAATCCAGGATAACACGTTTGACGCTCTCCATCATCATGTCATGAGTTTCTCCCGGAAGACCGTTGATGAGATGGGTACACACCGGGATATTGTGCGCACGAAGTTCATCGACCGCCTTCAGGTAGGTATCATAGGAATGCGCGCGGTTGATGATTTTGCTTGTCTCCTCATGGATGGTCTGAAGTCCCAATTCCACCCATATATAATAGCGCTTGTTCAGTTCAGCTAAGTACGCGATTGTTTCCGGCGGCAGGCAGTCCGGGCGCGTTGCAATCATGATGCCGACCACGCCGTCCTCGTTTACGACCTGTTCATAGCGGTGGCGCAGAATGTCAACCGGTGCGTGCGTATTGGTGAAGTTCTGGAAATAGGCGATGTAGCTTTTAACATTCGGCCATTTTTTGTGCATCATATCAATGCCTTTGCGCAATTGGACTGGCAGCGGATCGACCCTGTCCTGGGCAAAATCGCCGGATCCGGAAACGGTGCAGAAGGTGCAGCCGCCGCGTGCGACAGTGCCGTCGCGGTTTGGGCAATCAAAACCGCCATCGATGGCTACTTTGAAAATCTTTTCGCCGAAATGTTGTTGCAGATGATAATTCCATGTATGGTAACGTTTATTCGTGTCACTGTATAAAAATTGATTTGTCAATACTTTCACCTCAGTATCCATTTTATCATGATTTTTGGTCTGTCTGTAGTCTATTTGATAGCTTTTCCGGATTTCAGGAGAAGTTGAATGGGGAAAGGGGTTACATATTGTTCGTGGAATGGTTTGTTACAGATTTATTTCAATTATTAAATATAGAATATGATTATGAAAGCCATTCAAAAATGTGATAAACAAACATATAATAGGTATGTTGGATTATTTCTTAAAAGAAATTTAAATTATCTTTCCATCATTGTTAAAAAACCAGATGTTTTCACTGCCATATAGGCAGTATTTTTGATACAAGGAGTGGTATATTTTGGTGTTATCCAGAAACGAACGCATCAACCAAAAGAAAAAAGAACAACTGACCAATTCTTTTATCACCACGAATAAAAGACTGAAACGCAGCGTAGCGGTATTGAGTACATCCTTATTCATGACAACTGTCGTGAAGCCAGTCGAAATGGTTCTGGCAGCAGAGAAGACTGCGCTCGGAACAAAGGATACACAAGTATATTCCACTAATCCCTTTTTGAACCAGATCATCCCTTCCGCGACCATAATCGCTGCCAAAAATGATCTTTATGCCTCTGTGATGATGGCTCAAGCCATCCTCGAAAGCGGTTGGGGTACCAGCGCTTTAGCTTCGGCTCCCAACTATAATCTGTTCGGGATCAAAGGGAACTATAACGGAGAATCTGTCAACATGGGAACACTTGAGGACAGCGGCGGGCAGAATTACTACCCAATCAATGCTGAATTCAGAAAATATCCTTCCTAAGCCGAATCCTTGCAGGATTATGCAAATCTTCTTGCGAATGGAACAAGTTGGAATCCGAATTATTATGCCGGTGCTTGGAAAAGCAATGCAGCCTCTTACCAGGATGCAACAGCTTATTTGACCGGTCGTTATGCTACGGATACAGCCTACAGTGCCAAGTTGAACAGAATCATTGCACAATACGGTTTGGATCAATATGATAACTATCAACTTGTAGATGACGAAGAAGTCGAAAATCCGGCTGCAGGCAATGTCGATTTTGAAAAGCCTACTGATACTCCTGACCTGCCGAATGTCGACCTGCCCGAGAATTCAGAAGAAGATACTGGAGAACAAGAGAAACCAAGTGAACCTGAAGAAGATTCGGAAGAAGTTGATACACCGGATGCTCCGGTTCAAGCGGGGGAGGCTTTCCATGTCGTTCAACCCGGCGACACGCTTTATGCAATCGCTAAAAAGTATGGTATTTCGTTAGTGGATCTGTTGACGCTGAATAAACTGACTTCCAATATGATCTATGTGGGAGATCGTCTGGTGTTGCCTGACAGCGTTATAGTCGAGGGAAACAACCCTGATGAAGATACGGATGAAGAAAAAGCACCAACTACTCCAACTTCAGAATATACGGTAGTTGTTGGCGATACCCTTTACAAAATAGCTGCAGCAAACGGCTTGACGGTTGGTGAGTTGAAAAGTTTGAATGCGTTGACGAGTGATACAATCTTTGTTGGCCAAAAATTGTTGCTGGTTAAAACAACAACGACTGCTCCAGATAAGACCGAAAATGAATCAAACAACAATGCTGGTCAAACAACTACCCAATCATACACCGTTAAATCGGGTGATACATTGTGGTCGATCGCGAATGCAACCAACATGACCGTTGCCGCACTCAAAGCCGCAAACAGTTTGACTTCTGATGCAATCTATCCGGGTCAAGTCTTGAAGACTGTTGGCACATCAGCACCAACTACTGGAACGAATACAGGCACTACTGTCACAGGTGCTTTCATCAAACCAGCCAGTGGATACATTTCATCTCCCTTCGGATACCGTACATCTCCTATAAATGGGGCACAGGAATTCCATCGAGGTGTTGATATCGCAGGGAATGGTACTATTTCCGCGGCTCAGGCAGGCGTAGTGGAAGTCGCGACTTATCACTACAGCTACGGCAACTATGTCGTCATCAACCACGGAAAAATTAACGGCGTGACCATCAAAACGTTGTATGCGCATATGCAATCAGGTCTATCGGTATCCGTAGGGCAGACCGTCAGCCAAGGACAAAAAATCGGCGTGATGGGAACAACCGGCAGCTCGACAGGCGTCCATCTGCATTTCGAAGTGCAGGAAAATGGGGCTGTCGTCAACCCAATGAACTACATCAACGGCATCACTACTGGAACCCCTGGAGCAACAACGCCAACTACACCATCCAACGGCAACAGTGTCGTTGTCGTGTCCGGAGATACTTTGTGGAAGATTGCGAATGCGAACGGATTGACCGTTGCGGAATTAAAAAAATTGAATAACTTGACAAGTGACGCTATTATGACAGGTCAAGTACTGATTTTGAAGAGCGCGGGCACAGATACGCCAAACAAACCTTCCACGCCGACAGTGACCCCTGGAACAACTTCTATAACGGTGGCATCCGGCGACACGCTTTGGAAAATTGCGAATGCGAACGGATTGAGTGTAGCTGAATTGAAGACTCTGAACAACCTGACGAGTGATGTCATCGTTCCGGGGCAAACATTATTGGTTAAAAAAACTACGACAACACCGAGTGTGACGCCGCCAAGCAATCCAGCAGTGCCGACACCGCCTTCGACTGTAAGCACAATCACTGTGGCATCCGGTGATACACTCTGGAAAATTGCGAATGCGAACGGACTGACAGTTGCTGAATTAAAAACACTGAACAATCTGAGTTCCGATTATATTTATCCGGGTCAATCCTTAAAAGTGACGAACTCAGTTTCGACTGGGAATAATTCCACAGTTGTAACACCACCGACTGTGACGACACCTTCTGTTCCGACAGTCGTGAATAAAGTATATACGGTCCAAAAAGGAGACACGCTTTATAAGATAGCCTCCGCTAATGGCGTTTCCGTTGCTGAACTGAAGACTTGGAACAACCTGAATACGGATATCATTTTTGTGAACCAATCCTTGAAGTTGGCTGCAACGACGAGTTCAACGCAGACAACTGCGCCGACCACTAGTGCGCCTGCGCCATCCGGCAATACGTATACTGTCCAAAAAGGCGATACATTGTATAGCATCGCCAAGAAAAAGGGTGTTAGCTTAGCGGCTTTGATCGAAGCGAATGATATGACTTCCAATGTCATTTATGTCGGCCAAGTCATCACTTTCTAAGTCATCAGCCGAATGACTACTGCAGACATCAAGTCTTGATGAAATGCGTTTTATTTGTTAAAATAGCAGATGAATCAATTCATAACTGAAACAGACATAGAGAAGGAATAGTAGAGAGCAGCTTTTTTGAAGAGAGTGCATGGATGGTGAAAATGCATAAAGAGCCTTTTGAACTCGCCTTTGAGTTGTTCCGCCGAAAGCATCAGTAAGCGGGACCGCATCGCTGCGTTACAGGCATGATAAGGAATGCAAAGACATTCAATATAGGTGGTACCGCGAAAAACTCGTCCTATAGGCAGAACCAGTGATGGACGCTGCCTATGGGACTTTTTTTATGGCCATCGCCTGTTTGGATGAATGAAAAGAAAAGGATGTTGCTGGAAATGGGTTATACGCACAAAACGATCGAGAAAAAATGGCAAAAATATTGGGCAGACAACCGTACCTTCAAAACGACTGAAGCGGGCGGGAAACCGAAATATTATGTATTGGATATGTTCCCTTACCCATCCGGCCAAGGCTTGCATGTAGGCCATCCGGAAGGCTACACGGCGACGGATATCGTTGCCCGCGCAAAACGCGCACAAGGTTTCAATGTCTTGCATCCGATGGGATGGGATGCTTTCGGCTTGCCGGCTGAGCAATATGCGCTGGATACTGGTAACGATCCGGCTGATTTTACCGAGCTTAACATCAAAACTTTCAAGCGCCAGATCCAATCGCTAGGGTTCAGTTATGACTGGAGCCGTGAAATCAATACGACGGACCCAAGCTACTACAAATGGACGCAATGGATCTTCACAAAATTGTACGAACAAGGTTTGGCCTATGAGGCGGAAGTTTCCGTCAACTGGTGTCCGGCATTGGGTACCGTTCTTGCCAACGAAGAAGTTGTCGACGGCGTCAGCGAACGCGGCGGTCATCCGGTCTACCGTAAACCGATGAGACAGTGGATGCTGAAAATCACTGCTTATGCAGAACGCTTGCTGGATGATCTGGAATTGGTGGATTGGCCTGAGAGCATCAAGGAGATGCAACGGAACTGGATCGGACGTTCTGAAGGTTCGAACGTTATTTTCAAAATCAAAGATTCGGATAAGGAATTTACGGTCTTCACGACTAGACCGGATACCTTGTATGGCGCGACCTATGCGGTCATGGCGCCAGAATTGCCGTTGGTGAAGGAAATCATGTCCAACCAACAAGCCGAAGTTGTCAAAGCTTATATCGATTCCATTTCACTGAAGAGCGATCTGGACCGTACGGAGCTTGCAAAAGAAAAGACCGGCGTATTCACAGGCGCTTATGCAATCAATCCAGTCAATGGCAAAGAAATCCCGATCTGGATCGCCGATTATGTATTGGCGACATACGGAACCGGCGCCATTATGGCAGTTCCTGCCCATGATACCCGCGACTATGAATTTGCCAAAAAATTCGACTTGGAGATCATTCCGGTCCTTGAAGGTGGAAACGTCGAAGAGGAAGCCTATACGGAAGATGGCCTGCACATCAACTCCGACTTCCTGAACGGATTGGATAAAGCGACAGCGATCGCGAAGATGAACGACTGGCTGTCCGAAAACGGACTGGGTGAAAAAGTGGTTTCCTATCGTCTGCGTGATTGGTTGTTCTCGAGACAAAGATATTGGGGCGAACCGATTCCGGTCATCCACTGGGAAGATGGCACATCGACAACCGTTCCTGAGAATGAACTGCCGTTGCTGTTGCCGAAGACCGATCAGGTGAAACCGAGCGGTACAGGGGAATCCCCACTTGCCGTCATCGATGAGTGGGTCAATGTTGTCGATCCAGCGACAGGCATGAAAGGCAGACGTGAAACCAACACAATGCCGCAATGGGCAGGCAGCTCATGGTACTTCCTGCGCTTTATGGATCCGCATAACCGCAATGATCTTGCTTCAAAAGAAAGACTGGACTATTGGCAGAACGTCGATCTTTATATAGGCGGAGCCGAGCATGCAGTCCTGCATCTGTTGTATGCGCGCTTCTGGCATAAATTCCTTTATGATATTGGCATCGTTCCGACGAAAGAGCCGTTCCAAAAATTGTACAACCAAGGCATGATCTTGGGCGAAAACAATGAAAAAATGTCCAAATCCAAAGGGAATGTCGTCAATCCGGATGACATCGTGGAACGTTATGGCGCAGACACGCTCCGCATGTACGAAATGTTCATGGGACCGTTGGATGCATCATCGACGTGGAGTGAAGGCGGCATCGAAGGCAGCCGCAAGTTCCTGGATCGTATTTGGCGCTTGCTTCTGGACGAGAATGATAAAATGCGGGATCGCATCACAACCGTCAACACGCATGAATTGGACAAGGTCTACCATCAGACAGTCAAGAAGGTAACCGAGGATTACGATAATCTGCATTTCAATACAGCAATCTCGCAAATGATGATCTTTATCAATGAAGCCTATAAAGTGGACGCATTGCCGTTCGAATACGTTACCGGCTTTATTCAGTTGCTTGCGCCGATCGCACCGCACTTCAGTGAAGAACTTTGGGTGAAACTAGGCAAACCGGAAGGCATTTCGTACGTTGCATGGCCAACATATGATGAAGCTTTCTTGGTCGAAGACGAGATCGAAGTCGTATTCCAGATCAACGGTAAAGTTAAAACCAAAGAAATGGTTCCGTCCGATATTTCAAATGATGACATGATCGCGATGGCACTGGAAAACAGCATCATCAAAGAAGGCATCGAAGGCAAGACCGTCAGAAAAACCATCGCTATCCCTGGCAAACTTGTCAATGTTGTAGCGAACTAAACAGAAACAGTATACAAAAAGAACGAATATCACCGTCAACGGGATATTCGTTCTTTTTGTGTTTATGTTTGGAATAGGATTCTACGTCCTTCCTTAGGGGATGATCAGCACTTGCCCGACACGGATAAGATTCGGATTGGTTATGCCGTTAGCGTTCACAAGTTGGGTAATGGTTACGCCATAACGAAGGGCAATCGCATATAAAGTATCTCCGGCTTTGACTGTATAAGACGTTCCGGTTGTAGGGGGTGCAGGCGTCGTCGGTGTTCCGGTGCCAGGTATCGTCAAGACCTGGCCGATGCTGATCAGATTGGCGTTGGTGATGTTATTGGCAGTAACGATCTGTTGGATCGTCACGCCATACCGCAAAGCGATGGCATAGAGCGTATCCCCGGCTTTGACTGTGTAAGTTGTGCTGGTCGTTGGTGTTGTTGGAGGTGTAGGAGTTGTCGGCGTGCTTGTTCCGGGTATCGTCAACACCTGTCCAACGCGGATCAGATTGGCATTGGTGATGCCATTAGCATTAACGATCGCTTGGACCGTCACGCCATACCGCAAGGCGATCGCATAGAGCGTATCCCCGGCTTTGACCGTATAACTGGCTCCTGCTGTTGGAGTGGTTGGAGTCGTAGGAGTAGTCGGTGTGCCTGTTCCCGGAATCGTCAACACTTGTCCGACGCGGATCAGGTTGGCGTTGGTGATGCCATTAGCATTAATGATCGCTTGGACCGTCACACCATATCGCAAAGCAATCGCATAAAGCGTGTCACCGGCTTGGACTGTGTAGCTCGTTCCCGTACCTGTTCCCGGAGTGCTTGTAGTGTTCATGAGTTGAGAAAGGGTCACAAACGAGTAGCCCATCGCGCGAAGCTGATTAATCATGTTGGGTAATGCGGCATTCGTCCCGTTGGCGCCGTATCCGGCATGCATCAATACGATGGCACCCGGGACCACATTGTTGATGACTCGGTTATAGATATCAGTGGATGAATTGCCTGTCCAGTCGAGCGTGTCGATTGTCCATTGGAATGTGTACGAGTATCCGGCATTACCGACAGTTTGCAGGACTGTATTGTTATAGGAGCCGAAAGGGGCACGGAAGAATGGTTTTGTGCTCTTACCGGTGAGGTTTGTGATGATCGTTTCGGTTTGATTGAGTTGATTTGTCATTTCGGTTGTCGATACAGTTGTGAAATCCGGATGGTTATAGGAGTGGTTTCCGATATCATGGCCAGCAGCGACAATGTTCTTGATTGCCTGCGGATGATTTTCAGCACCTTGACCAGTGAGGAAGAATGTGGCTTTGACATTATTGGCTGATAATGTGTTCAGAATTGATTGGACGTAGTATCCATCCGATCCATCATCAAACGTTAAGGCAACAACTTTATTGGCTGTTGAACCTTGGTAAATAATCTGCGAGGTAGCAGCCAAAGCAGGTGTTGCCGAAAAGGTGAAGAAAAGCAGGAGCGAAAGGATGACTCCGAATAAATGTCTGAACCCCTTTCTTGAGGTGTTCATTTTTATTCCTCTTTTCTATTGTAGACTGTGCGACACGGTTGACGTGACAGCGTTGAAAGCCAAATGCCCGCGTTTGTGATCGAGACAAAAAAATGAGTTGCGATAGTTCCTTTGCACACTTACATTTTACCATAAACGCTTAGGTGATGATATGAAAACGCATGCAGCAGAATGCTGATACGCTCGATGGATTGCTGGAATTTTTCTGAGTTGATTTTGTATCGTGGTGAAGCAAACTCAAATTGTTAGGATTTTGCAAAATAAGTCTGCTATAGATTGAAAAAAAACGGATATTTGGTAAAATACTTGAGTGATGGTATTATTATTCTCTTTCATTCATCGGGAAGAAAGCAGGTTGCAAATGTCAACAGATAGAAATGTCAAAGAAGAAAATGAAACAACAAACAATAAGATGGTACAGGGGACTTTTTGGATGACTTTCGGGAGCATTTTTTCCCGCTTGATCGGTGCACTCTACATCATCCCATGGAATGCTTTGATGGGCTCAACTGATGCGGCCAATACGGCCAATGCCCTTTACTCGATAGGCTATACACCTTATCAGCTTTTCCTTTCAATCGGGATAGCAGGCTTCCCGGCAGCGATGTCCAAGCAAGTAGCCCAATACAATGCAAAAAATCAATACCGTACCGGGATCGACATCTTCAAGAAGAGCATGTTCTTCATGCTTTTGACGGGTGCGGTCAGTGCCGCCTTGATGTACGGATTGGCACCGATGATCGCTGAGAACAGTCCGGCGGCTTCGCCTGAAGACGGGGCGTTGGTGATCCGGGCGTTAGCTCCCGCCTTATTGCTGGTGCCGGGCATGAGCTTGATGCGCGGTTTTTTCCAAGGCTATCAGGATATGGTGCCTTCAGCGATTTCGCAAGTTTTCGAACAGGTAGGAAGGGTAATCTACATTTTGGGTGCCACCTACATCGTGATGCAACTGCTGGATGGCAACATCGCCACAGCGGTTGCGCACTCCACTTTCGCGGCGTTCGTGGGTGCGATTGTTGCAACCATTATCCTTCTTTTTTATTACAAAAAGAAGATGGCGGAATATCAACCGTTGATCGCCAACAGTGAACCTTCAAGCAACATCCAGACGACTGCGGCCATCAAGAGCATGCTGCAGGAATCGATTCCATTCATCCTGATCGGCTCTGGCATCACTTTCGCCAAGCAAATAGACCAGGTTACCTTCAAACCGATGATGCAAAGCCTGACGAACTACACAGGTAAGGAAATAGAAGATCTATTCGGTCTGTTCAGTTTCAACGCCGACAAATTGATCATGATCATCGTTTCGTTGGCGGTCGGGATGGCCACGGCAGCGGTGCCTTTAATTGCAGCTGAATTTATGAAAGGTAATCTCCGGATGATTCAGAGTCAGATAAGGGAAATCATCCAATTGTTCGCCTTCATCATGTTGCCGGCAGCTTTTGGGATGATGGTCGTTTCAGAACCGATCTACAACGTGTTCTATCCGCTTCATCCGGTAGGTCCTACACTATTAGCGGTATCGGCTCTGATGAGCATTGTATTGGGACTTTTCACGGTGCTCGGATCGATTTTGCAGTCTTTGAGTCGCCATAAAACAATGATCTCCTATCTACTGGT
Organism: Trichococcus flocculiformis; assembly: GCF_900113645.1. Taxonomy (GTDB): domain Bacteria; phylum Bacillota; class Bacilli; order Lactobacillales; family Aerococcaceae; genus Trichococcus; species Trichococcus flocculiformis. Next base: position 10,388 of record NZ_FOQC01000037.1, on the reverse strand, counting down.
AGGGCTTGTTGTCAAAGCAATCATGCAGTATCCGATGTTGGCTTTATTCGATACGGCAGGCGCTTTGGTTGCGACGACGATCGGTTTCATCGTGACTGTACTGTTGAGCGGTTGGAAAATCTATCACCTGACCCATTTCGGTCTGGTTGATACATTGCGGAAAACCGGGAAAATTTTGGCAGTGGCCTTGGTCATGACGGCCTGCGCGTTCATCGCCTTGAAAACCAGTATGCTGGTCATCCCAATCGATCGCAGATTGACAGCATTGGTGGTAGTCGCCATCGTAGCGGCAGTCGGAGGCTTCGTTTACTTATTTCTGACCCTGAAATTGCGCATCGCTGATGACATTTTGGGTGCTAAAGCGAACGGCCTGCGCAGAAAAATGCGTATCAAATAAAATAAACGAAACCGAAAAGCAGCCTTAGTGGGTGCTTTTTGGTTTATAAGGGAGAAAACACATGCGATTGGACAAACTGCTGTCGAATTCCGGATTCGGATCCAGAAAAGAAGTCAAAGTATTATTGAAAAAGAAATGGGTGACGGTGAACGGGAAAGTTGAAACAAAAGCTGAAGCCAAAGTGGACAGCGAAAAGGACACTGTTCTTGTAGGAGGTGAACCGGTCAACTATCAGGAATACATGTACTTGATGATGAACAAACCGCAGGGTGTCCTCAGTGCAACAGAGGATAACCATCAAAAAACGGTCATCGACCTATTGGCATTTGAACTGCATCAGCAAGAGCTCTTTCCTGTCGGTCGTCTCGACAAAGATACGGAAGGTCTGTTGCTGCTGACGAACGACGGCCAATTAGCACACTTTCTGCTGTCGCCGAAACGGCATGTGGACAAGGTCTATTTCGCTGAAGTAGCGGGATGGATGACGGAAGAGGACCAAAAGGCCTTCGCAGAAGGGATCATTCTGGAAGACGGCTACCGTTGTTTGCCGGCCAAACTTGAAATCCTGGGCTACGATGAAGAAAGGGACAGTTCGGAGGTAGAAATAACGATCAAAGAAGGGAAGTTCCATCAGGTGAAACGGATGGTGCTGGCCTGCGGAAAAGAGGTCACTTTCCTGAAACGGTTGACGATGGGGCCTCTTCGTTTGGATGAGCAACTGGCAAAAGGTGATTACCGTCCGTTGCGCGATGAGGAACTTGCGGCATTGCGGGAACATCTGCCGGAGTCGATTAAAAAAGGCTAAGATTTTGTCTTCGGTAGGGCCAAAATACCAAGCTTTTATTTGGATATTTTGCCAAAAGTGATATGATGATAGCATGATATTTTAAGTTAGGATGTGCGTTCATGGAAATCAATTGGAAAAAAGAAGTGGAAATCAGAAAAACGGAACTGTTGGAGGACTTATTCACATTATTGCGGATCGACAGTGTAAGGGATGATTCGAAAATAACTCCTGATGCACCGGTCGGACCAGGCCCTAAAGAAGCTTTGGAAGCTTTCTTGGCTATCGGTGAACGGGACGGTTTCATCACGAAAAATGTCGGCAATCTGGCCGGACATATCGAATTTGGCGAAGGTGAAGAATTGATGGGCGTATTCGGTCACGTCGATGTTGTGCCTACCGGGACCGGCTGGGATACGGATCCTTTTGTCCCCGTGATCATTGATGACCGCATCTACGCCCGCGGATCGAGCGATGATAAAGGGCCTACGATGGCTGCCTACTATGCATTGAAGATCATCCGCGACCTGAAGCTACCGATTTCCAAAAAGGTCCGCGTCATCATCGGTACGGATGAAGAGAGCGGTTGGAAATGCATGGACCACTATCTTGAAAACGAGCGGATACCTGATTTCGGCTTTTCTCCGGATGCAGAGTTCCCGATCATCAATGGTGAAAAAGGCATGCAGACTTTCATGGTCCAATTCAGAGGCGACAACAAAGGCGGAAAGAACGAGTTGTTGAGTTTTGATGCCGGGCTGCGCGAAAACATGGTCCCTCAGGATGCGACTGCCGTATTCATCAGTCCGGAGGCCGACAAAATTGAACAGGCATTCGCTGCTTTCCTAGAAAATAATCCAGTCAAAGGAACGATTTCTGTAGCTGGAGAACAAGTAACAATCGAATTGATCGGTAAAGCCGCTCATGGCATGAATCCGGCTGCCGGCGTGAATGCGGGAACCTATCTTGCCACTTTCTTGAACAAGTTCAACTTCGGCGGACAAGCGGCCACGTTCCTTGAATTGATCGCGGACCGCATCCATCTGCAGCATGATGCTCAGAAACTAAATTTGGCTTACACGGATTCAGTAATGGGTGAATTGACCATGAATGCCGGCATTTTCACCTTTACACCATCAACTGGCGGCGAATTGGCGTTGAACTTCCGTTATCCGCAAGGCGTTTCCGAAGAAGGCATCGAAATTAAGTTAGAAGCTGCCTTGGCTACTTATGGCGTGACGATCGCAAAAGGCGGACACGGAAAATTGCCGCATTACGTGCCGGCTGACGATCCGTTGGTAAAAACGTTGTTGGCTGTCTACGAGAAACACACCGGCTTAAAGGGACATGAACAGTCCATCGGCGGCGGAACTTATGGGCGCTTGTTGGAGCGCGGTGTTGCTTATGGGGCGATGTTCCCTGACAGCATCGACACGATGCACCAAGCCAACGAATTCATCGCTTTGGATGATCTTTTCCGCGCGACCGCGATTTATGCGGATGCCATGTACGAATTGCTGAAATAATGTTGACTTTTCAACGTTTCAATTATTTTTAAAAATGAAACGAAAAGCTGTTAAATCAACATTTCCAATTTTTTGAAATCTGTTTGAAACGATGCGAAAATATGCGCACTCGGGATTTATCCGGGATTTTTTGATCCATTTCGGAAAAAATCCCGAGTGCGTTTTCGTTGCTATGTAGCCATTTTAGCCATGCATACGGGTGCTGGCGATCTGAATGACTTTTTGGCTGCCTTCCTCTGTGGCGTGAGTATAATGCTCCGTCATGGAGGTTTTTTTGTGTCCGAGGTAATCTGCCAGGGCTCTTCCGTTCACGCCTGCTAGGGAGGCTTGTGTGGTGAAGGTGTGCCGCATCATGTGAGGGCTGGCCTTCACACCGCTTTCTTCAGAGATGTAGGACATAATACGGTTTAAGTGTGTAACACAGTAGGGGACGCCTCGTTTCGGATTCAAGAAGATAAAATCGTCCTGGTTCAGGATCTGGCCGAAGTCCGCTTTGATATCCCGCGCTTCCTGGATGCAATATTCCAACATGGCTGCCGCGTCCTCGTTCAATGCGATCATGCGCTCACTGCTCGGAGTCTTCGTTCCTTTGCCGTCAGGGCGTTTTAGTGTGCGGGTGAGTAAAACCCTGATGAAGGTCCCATCCGACCGGAAAACCACGTTCTTTTGTGTCAGGCCCATGATTTCACCGCGACGGAGGCCGAAAGTGGTGAGGTAGAGCATCGCATAATGCTGTTTCGTCAAAATTTCTTTGGCTTTATCCATGAACAGATTGTAGTTCTCGATATCGATGTTCTTTGTTTTCGGCTTGGCGCCTTCCTTGCGGATCTTAACGTAAGAGAGCCGGTTGCGCTCCAGGACGCCGCAACGAACAGCATCATTCATGATGGCGCACATCAGATGGTGATAGGTCTTGACCGACTCTTCAGCCAGCCCTTCATCGTGCAGCATTTCATTCAGGTACAATTCGTAGCTATGCCGATCGATTTTTTTCAACGGTGTTTTGCCGAAGCGGTTCGATAGGTGATTGCGGTAGTGGCTGTCGAGGCTGGAAAGAGAGTCTGCCGTCCATTCCTTCCGGGCGATCCGTTTTTCTTTGTATTTCTGATAGTATTCGTCCAGGGTGATGTTGGGATTGCTGATTATCCCGAATTCTTCATTCTCAATGAATTCTTCGATTTCACGCAACTTGGCGCGGGCGGCCATTATTGTTTTGAACCCAGATTTATCGAATTCGCCAGGAACGCCGCTAATCACATACGCGCGCCGTACCTGGTATCGTGTTCCTTTTTTCGTTTCATATTTATAGATGTTCGGGTAATTGGTTTTTATTCTTTTTGTCATTGTAGTTTCTCCTTCCGCTGCCGGGCAGGGCGCTGCTTAAGGAAATCTGGTATCCACTCCTTTCGTGTGTTAAAATGATTGTACACAAAAAGACCTTGAATCAAGGCGCTTTTTTCGATAAACACCACTTTCGCTTTGGACGGGGAGAGTGGTGTTTTTTTACGTGTTTATTTTTTTCTGTATGAGGTGAGATAATCGGTTGAAAAAGTCAGGCGGTAATCCATAAATATCAAAAATAGTTTTGTTATTAAAAAGTATTCTGCCTTTAAAATTTTCATCAACGTATTCTTGCGAAGTGAATAGAAACAATAATTCTGATAAAAACTTATTCACAATGATTGGGTCGTTCAAATATGCAAAAATCAATAAAATACAAGCATATAAATCCTTCTTCTTTTTCTTGCTATTGAAATCCGAAACGCTAATTATAGTATTGTCGTAGAACAACCTTGCAAATTCATAATCAAAAGAATAATCGATTTTCTCTTCGAAATTTCTTTTTCCGTGAGCTGCGATATTCCGATATTCTCTTAAAAATTGCATCGAATTAATAAATTCTATGTTTTCTTTCCGATACATATTTATTCCGCCAAGGTAATCCTTTCTGATTTCCTCTCGAAGGTTATTCGGGAGGACTTTATACAAGTTAATTACATCGAAATACTTTATATCTAATAATAGAATCCAAGGCGGAATGCTTACTGTTTTAATGTTTTTAAAATAATCCGAATGAGTTCCCTTCATTGGGAAATCTCGGACCGTTTTGATGCTTTTCAATGTTTTCGCTTTAACCCTATCTGATACGAAATTATTATCATCAAGGTATTTCTGATCATCTGTGCCAAACTCTCTGGCTATTACATAAGCAATCCGGGTTCGTAAACTTTGTTCAATAAGGAGAATATATTTGAAAATTAAGTTGCTCATGTCTATGTCAAGCATTCGACTAACAAAAAAATGGTCAAAAGTAGTTCCGTCCTCCATTAGGTCCGATTCGCCAGGAAGTAAAAAATGCGGTTTATATCCATTGACTAAAGAATAATAAGAATGATTTTTCAATATTTCTATGATTCGAGATTCATCTTTTTTATCAATCAGAATATTCTTATCTCTAATTTTTTTTATTTGATCCTCGAAAGATTTAAACGGAATTGTGGACATAAAATACAAACACCCCCTTAAACTTTTTACAGTAAAAGGGGGTGTAGGGGCAGACTCCTTCGTTCCGCCTATCTCAGTCACCCTCATAATACTGTATTTTTATATAAAAATCAAAGTTTTTTTATCGGATCGTTTATCTCAATCGTCGCATTTTTAATTTTCCATTCTTTTACTTGGGTTTCGTTTACGTTTAGTTCTTCGTACTCAATGTACTCTTTTTCTGATAACAAAGCTGCCATTGAGTAAGTAAGTTTGTTCATTGACTTCTTAGTAATTTTTTGGCAGATGGAAAATCTATCGTATAGTTCAGTTACTTCAAGAATATCCTTTACAAAATCCTTCCTGCCTAGTTTTTCTTTGGTCTGAGTATCAATGATCTCAGGCCCTTCTTCATAAACAACTAGTTTGTTTCCAATTTGTATATCATCGTCTAGTCCGACATTTACAATAATGGAATGTGTATTCGGTATTTCTATTACATATCCAATTTTTGGATCTTCCCATTCGTAATTATCCATAGATAGCCGTACTCCTTTGTATTATTTCCGCTCCTTACCGTCCAAAGTAGGGGAGTGGGGGTTTTTATTATCCTCTTAGTTTAAGCGATTCTCTATATTCTTGCGCTTCAGGAACTTTCGAAAAATCTATAGTTAAATCTTTGTATATTTGCAATTCATTTTCTATCTCGTCGATTGGAATTTTAAAGAATTCTTTTCTGTTATTTACTGCATTTAAGCGCTTGTCAGAAAATTTATTATGCAGACTAGCCTCTAAATTATATGCATCGTAACTAAAAATTAAGGCGTGTACATCAAATTTGAATGGTACGGAAGCGCTGCTTAATTCGCTGATTCTTTCCAAAGGATCCAAGCGGCGTGTTACTCCGATTTTAACTACATCTTCTCCAAAGGAGCCAATATTCGATATAACATATACATACCCAGCGGCAGCATTTGCTGTTCTATAATCTAATTCTTCTATTTCTTCTTCGAATTTATTGAGGTTTTCCTTTAACTCTAAAATCTGCGCCTCTAAAGATTCTTTTTCGGATTCATCAGCCACAATCAGTTTCATTTCTAATTCACTGATTACATTTTCTAAGTGAGACATTTCTTTGTGGATGACTTTTTTCTTAGATTCTATCTCTTTTTGCAAAGCTTTCTCTTCTTTTTCCTTCTCTCTTTGCTCGCGTAACGCTTCTTTTTCCTCTTCTTTCTTTTGCTCATATTCAAAGGCCAAATATAATTCTTGTAATTTTAAATCTAAAAATCTTTGTGTTAAGGATACCTTGTTAGTTTCATTCAATTTATTATGCTGATTAAAAGATGTTTGGATTCTCTTTTCAATAGATTGAATATTGCTAAACTTGACTTTATTAATAGCAGCTTCACATTCATTATTGAAAGAGCGGAGTATCATTTTGATGTTGTCATTGGTCATTTTTTTTCCTTTAGCTTTGCTTCCATCAACAGTCCAATTTTCAAAATAATTTACTGCGGACTTGGATTTTATCATCGCTTTTTGCATTTCGCGGATTACATTTAACTTATCTTTGTATTCTAAAGAACTGGCAAAGTCATATCTTGGCTTATATAGGCCAAATTCCTCCATCGCTATATCTGATTCGAGCACGGTTAATTGAGATTGTAGATTTCTTTCATGGCTTAACAAGTTATTTATTCGAGTTAAAACTTCATTCAGAAAATTTGTTTTTTCGGAAATTGATTGATTAACTGTAGCTAATTCATTTGTTTTTTCTGAAATATTTTTCTGTAGCTCGAGCACACTCATCTGCTCGATAGATAATTTTGTTTCTGAAAGTTCTTTGTACATCTTATTAATTTTTTCATTTTCAAGGGTAAGTACATCAATCTTTTTCAATTCTTCCTTTTTTAAAAAGTCAAATATTCCCAATAGTAATACCTCCCAAAGTAATAAAGATATAAGAGTTTACAGACCTAACAGTTGCTTTTTCTTGGCATCGAATTCATCTTGTGTAAGGATATCCATATCAACAAGCTCTTTTAATTCTTTTAACTGTTCTGGAATACTTTTTTCTTGTGCGATAGAGGTTAAAGTTTGCGTTGGTGTGTTTATTTTATTTTTTATCAGCTTAATAAGTTCTCTAGCCCCATTATGCATAGTTGTCTCAATTTTAATGACATTTCCACTTGTGTGTATCTTTAATTCTCCAAAGATCATACCTTGATTATATTCAACTGATGATATTTTACTGTAATCAATCGTTTCGAAATCAAAACCAGTAATCATCTTTTTTCCATAAAATATGACTCTTTTATTTGTAGCTATAAGCACGCCGTTAGTTTTAGTGTCATTCTTTAGCAATTTGCTATCATACATTCCAAAAATGTAATCTAAGAGTTCTTCATCATCTTCGAAATGTTCCTTTGCACCATTTAAATTCTTGATGGCAGTTTTGCCGTTCTTGACTTTTTCTTCATTAGCCAATTCTTTCTCAGTTTTGGTGTTCTTCTTTTCTTCCGCAATAGAAGCTTTTGCTGCTTTTTTTTCATCAGTTCTACTAAAAATTCCCATATTATAGCCTCCAGTTATTAAATGATTGAATTTAATCAATATCCCAAAAAAATAAATAGGGTAAGTCTGTGTGCCTCATGATGATTATAAATCAAAAACAACCTCTACAGCTTTTCCGAGTATCCTGGCCGGATTATGCTCCGTTATTATATACGGTGCATACGCACTGTTCTCCGCAACTAGCATCATAATATCCCCTTGCTTTTTCACACGCTTCAAAGTTGCCTCTGTGTCACCGTTCACAAGTACGGCTGCAATTTCTCCATCCTCAACGCCATCCTGTAGCCGGATCAGAACATCAGCGCCGTTTCTGATCGTTGGTTCCATACTATCGCCGGCAGCCTTAAGGTAGAATGTTTCACCGCTCGGGAGAGTATCCCTTAGATGATAGCGATAGCCAATGATATTTTCATCTGCCAATATAGGATCACCACAGGCGATGGTGCCGATAATAGGAATACGGACCATGTTACTGTCTGTTATGGGTATTATGTTAGTTGGGGGAGTGTTAGTTGTATCAATACCCATTAACCAAGCTTCACTTACTCCAAGTGCTTTAGATAACTTGAAAATATTATCCTGTTTGGCTTCGTAATCACCTTTTAGCCATGCTGTTATTGATGATTTATTTATTCCGGTTCGTCTGGCTAACTCAGCCGGCTTAATATCTCGATCAGTAATAGCCTTGTTAAGCCTATCTTTAAAAGAATCAACCATTTTTCTATCCTCCTTCATAATAAAGTAATTATAATTACATAATAAAGAAAACTTAACGTAATTACAAGTTTAACGAAAATAAAATTAAGATTTCTGAATTTTATCTATTGCAATCATAAAAGTAACATGCTACCTGCATTCCCGAAACACCTAACTATGATTTAAAAAAAAAAAGCTGAAACCATTGATATTAATAGGTTTTAAACACTCTCGCCATTACATAAACCTAGTTATGTGTTATACTATACATAACTAGGAGGCGGCAGAATGGCTATTATAAACCAGTTTGATAAACGAAGTGGCATTACCTATGTTTACGAATCCATATCCTATTGGGATAAGGAAAAGAAACAACCCCGGGCGAAACGCACACTGATCGGTAAGCGTGATTCTAATACAGGAGAAATCATTCCGACCGATGGTCGTGGCAGAAAACACAAGGAGGATCCGGAAGCTGCTAACTCAAGGAAACCAGGACCGGTACCTATCGAAATAGCTAGCCGCAGGTTTTACGGTACCACATATCTACTGGATGAGATTGGTAAAAAACTGGGTCTAACAGAAGATCTTAAGCAATGCTTTCCCGCTAGCTACAAACAAATCCAATCCATTGCTTACTATATGATTCTTGAATCTGAATCCCCGCTTTTTTGTTTTGAAAAATGGAGCACACTTCATAAGCATCCCTATGATAAAAATATTTCTTCACAGCGCAGCAGTGAACTTTTTTCAGATATTTCTGAAGAAGAAAGAACAAAGTTCTTTATGCTTCAGGAGAAACGACGCTCCGGAGATGAATACTGGGCTTATGATACTACCTCAGTGTCCAGTTATTCCCAAACGCTTCGCCAAGCTCAATATGGCAAAAACAAGGAAGACGATAGACTGCCTCAGATTAACTTGGCACTCGTATTCGGTGAAAAATCCGGTCTTCCTTTCTATTATCGAAAGCTAGCCGGCAACATTCCGGATGTGCGGACTGTTCAAAATCTTCTAGCGGATTTTGCAGTTCTCGGCTTTGATAAAGTGAAACTGGTCATGGACCGTGGATTTTATAGCGAGGCGAATGTCAACGGCCTTCTTAAGGAGCACTTGAAATTCATTGTTGCGATTCAGACAAGCAATTGCTTTGCACGCAAAGCAATCGATACCGTTTATGACAACTTCCGTTCTTTCGAGAACTTCGATGAGCAGCATGAATTGTATTCCAAGACTGTCCTTTCAGAATGGGAATATAAGCAAGAACGCCCCTACAAGAAGGATGTTCTCACAGATAAAAAGCGGGTTTATTTACACATTTACTTCAACATCGATAAGTTTGCTGAAGATGAAACCAACTTCGATCGTAAACTTATGGCTATGCGGAAGGAGATTCTGAGTGGCAAACGTGTTGCGAAACATGAGCGATTCTACAAGCAGTATTTCCAAATTAAAGAAACTCCGATTCGTGGCTTACAGGTTACTGTTATAGAAGATGCAGTGAAGGCGACAAAACGTTATTATGGCTACTTCACTTTGATATCCAACGAAAAGATGGATGCCATGGCCGCACTGGAATTATACAGAAACAAAGATCTCATCGAGAAAGCCTTTGGTAATATTAAAGACCGCTTAAATCTTCGCCGCCTATTGGTGTCATCTGAGAAAAGCCTTGACGGAAAACTCTTCGTTGCATTTGTCGCGCTCATATATTTATCTTATCTCAAAAAACACATGCATGAAGCAGAACTTTATCAAAACTATACGATTCAGTCTGCCTTGGATAAACTTGATATTATAGAATGTTTTGAGTATCCAGGCTACGACCTTAGGGTCGGTGAGGTTCTTACAAAGCAAAAACAAATTTACGAAGCACTAGGCATCACCCCGCCTGCATAGTTATGTGTTGGCGGGAATCCAGGAT
>NZ_FOQC01000035.1 GCF_900113645.1 Trichococcus flocculiformis | reverse complement strand
TCATTTTAGATGCATGAAACATTTTCCAAACTTGTGAAACACCTACGGTGATGCACTTTTGAGTTGAACAAATTTTATAAATTCCTACATGCTAAAAAAGCCTACCTGATTTCTCAGTTTTCGCGAAAAATCAGGTAAGCTTAAAATTTTTATTCCAATCAAAGAGATTCCAAACGAGCAAAAATCCACTCAATTATATCTTGTGTCACTTCCCCTTTATTCGTCTCGTTCAGGAGTTCATGACGGGCACCCTCATATAGTTTATAGCTCACGTCCTGAAGGCCAACCTGTTGGTAAGCCCTGCATGTCTGGACGATGCCTTTTCCGCCCTTTCCCCCGACTGGATCGGCGGTGCCGGAAATGAAGTGCAGCGGCAGGTCTTTCGGTATTGATTGGATATTCGCGGCATCGTTCATGGCCAGCAAACCGCAGAAGAAATCATGGAAATAACCGGCCGAACCGATCTTTCCGCGTAACGGATCCTTCAGAAATTTATCCACTTCTGCCTCGTCCCGACTGAGCCAGTCCAAATCCGTCCGGGCGGGTTTGAAACCCCGGTTGAAGTTTTGGAAGACCAGGTTATCCAGCAACAGACTTGGATGAGCACGACCATTCCTTTTGATTTCCGACGCTGCCACGACGGTGCCGAGCTTCAGCAATCCATTCGAAAAGACACCGGAACCGGACAGAACTGCGCCAACAAGGTCGTCCCCGTACAGCTGGATATAGCGTCTCGTCAACATAGAGCCCATGCTGTGACCAAACAGGAACAGCGGAATGCCGGGATTTTCTGATTGGATGTTTTCAGTCAGCGCGCGCATATCCGCGACGACCTTGTCGAATCCAGCCTCATCCGCAAAGCAGATCGCTTCGCCGGCATTCCCGTTCGTTTTGCCATGGCCACGATGATCGTTTCCGTAGACGACAATCCCCGCTTCCGCCAGTTTGCGTGCAAAAACATCATAGCGTCCGATATGTTCTGCGTAACCATGCGCAATCTGAACGGCCGCTTTCGGTTTCTGCTGGTCTTCGGGAGACCATTTCATCGCGAAGATTTCCTTGCCATCACTTGATTTGAAAGTGAATGATACTACCGTCATGAGTGGACCCCTCTTCTGGTATCAGGTTATACCTATGGTTCATAAGCCTGGATACCGCTATACTTTTCTCCAATTTAACGAGACCGGTTCAAAATGTCAAGCACCACAACAGTAGGTAACGAATCGCTGTTATTGGCTCAATCCTTCATGAATCTTTTCTACATTCCATTTCATCATATCGTAATAGCTGTCGCCGTCTTCCCCTTCTTCCGCAACGGAATCCGTGAACAGATTGCTGTAAACGGGAAGATCCACCTCATTTGCTAATCGTTCCATGCTTCGGGGATCTACGCTCGTCTCCACAAAGAGAACCGGAACTTCAGAATCCCGGACTCTTTCAATGATTTGCTTCATCTGATCAGGCGTGCCTTGACTCTCGGTATTGATTTCCCAAATATAGGCGGCTTGCAGTCCGTAAGCTTGGGAGAAATATTTGAAAGCTCCTTCGCTGGTCACCAACAGTTTCTTTTGCTCAGGGATATCCGCGAATTCTTTTTTCGCTTTGCTGTCCAGTTCCGTCAAGTCGGCAATGTAAGCATCCGCGTTTTTTTCATAAGCTGTTTTATTTTCAGGATCTTTCTCGCTCATGACGCGCGTGATTTCGGTGATGTACCGGATGCCATTTGAAATATCCAGCCAGGCATGCGGATCTTGTTGCGAACTGTTTCTCGACAAATACAGCGGTTCGACATTTTTACTGACAACGAAGTAATCCTCATCTTCCGCCTTACCAGCAGTTTCCATCAATTTGTCAAACCAGCCATTGCCGGTTTCCAAATTCAATCCGTTGTAGAACACGACATCGGCTTCGCTGGCTTTTCGAATGTCTTCCGGCAAGGGTTCGTATTCGTGCGGATCGGTCCCGACAGGCACGATACTGTGCGCATCGATCAAATCCCCTCCAACTTTTTCTACCATGTCGCCAATAATGGAATTGGTGGAGACCACTTTAAGCTTGGCTTCTGATGTGTCTGTTGCATCCGCACTGCCTTTATCATCATCCGGGGAATTTCCGCAACCTCCCAAAGCACCTACAAAAAGCACTGCAGCAAGCAGAAATAGTTTATTCTTCATATTGTAAATTCTCCTTTCTTAATTGACCGATAAGGCCTTTTTTCGGTGCAAATATAAATGCCACAATGAAAAATACAGCTGCTGCCATGACGATCGTCGCCCCGGACGGCAAGTTGTAACTGTAGCTGAAGTAAAGCCCCACGATCGAACTGAGCGTTCCAAATACTGTCGAGAGGACAATCATAACGAGCAATTTATCGGTCAGTTGGTAGGCTGTCGCAGCTGGGGTGATCAGCATTGCGATCACCAGAATCGTCCCGACTGTCTGCAGCGAAGTCACCGCCACAAGTGTCAGCAAAAACATCAACCCATAGTTGATGGCACTGATGTTCCAACCGTATGATTTTGCAATCGTCGGCGCAAAGGAAGTCAGTTTGAGTTGTTTATAGAATAGCGGAACTGCTATCAAGACGATGACAAGCACTGCGGCTGTCAAAAACATATCCGAATCCCGAACTGCCAGCACATTCCCGAAGAGGATGTGATACAAATCCGTGGAGCTTCTGGCGAAGGAAATCAAGATGATCCCTAGAGCAAAAAAGGCGCTGAAGACGATTCCGATCGCCGTATCGTTTTTCAAACGACTGTGTTTCGTGACAAAACCAATGAGAGCGGCCGACGCCATCCCAAAAATCGTGGCCCCGATGATATAGCTGCTCCTCAGCATGTAAGATAGCGCCACTCCCGGTAATACTGCGTGCGAGATGGCGTCCCCCATCAAAGACATTCCCCGCAGGATGATGAAGGAACCGATGATTCCGGCAGATATCCCGACCATGACGGAAGTAATCAAAGCGTTCTGCAGGAATTGGAAATCCAAGAGTCCTTGAATGAATTCATTTAACATTTGTTCCACCTCCTAGACTGATCATTTCGGAAATCGCTTCCCCATAAGCCCTTCCCATATTATTGGCAGTAAATACCTCGGAAACTGTACCAAAGGCAACCACTTCTTTATTGATCAGGACAATATCATCAAAATACGACTGTACTTTATGCAAATCATGATGCACGATCACGATTGATTTGCCTTCATCGCGAAGTTGTTTCAACAGCTCAATGATGATTTTCTCACTGGTGGCATCGATCCCGGCAAAAGGTTCGTCAAGCAATAACCATTCCGCTTCCTGTGCCAACGCTCGCGCAATGAACACGCGCTGCAGCTGTCCACCGGATAATTCACTGATGTGCCGATCTTTAAAAGCTGCCATACCGACTTTCTCTAAAGCCTTCAATGCCAAATCCTTTTCTTTTTGTTTTGGTCTCTGGAAAAAACCTAATTTGGCGTAGGTGCCAAATAGCACGGTTCCGAAAACATCTATCGGAAATGAGAGGTCGATTTCTTGTCTTTGTTCGACATAAGCTATCTTGTTTATCATGTCTTTCAGCGGTTTGCCGTAAAGACTTACGGCTCCAGTATTTAACGGCGTCAAGCCCATGATCCCTTTCAATAAGGTTGATTTCCCGGCTCCATTTGGTCCTACAATCCCTGTTAATTTGTTCGGCTCAAACGCAAGCGTTGCATTCTTGATTGCAGATTGCCCTTGATAGGCTATATTCATATTCTGGATTATTAAATTTTCCATGATGTGTTGTTCCTTTCTCGTTTTTATATTTTCTGGGAACCGAATTTGTATCGCGCCCGACTATGCATACGGTTTAATTAAACATATTATTAGGCATGCCTAACTTTTTATTTAAGTTTAGCTTATTACGGGTAAATGAGCAAGTATTTCACATTTTCCGCATACCTGTTCTTAAGCTCCTTTCGTATGAATGCAAAAAAATCACCTTTTTAGGTCATATACATGAATGGAGTTCATTCATGCTACAACTTAAAAAGATGATTTATAATTTATTACACCATACAGCCCGTTAAATGAATATTTTCAGGGTTCTATATGTGAAAGTTTATTCCCACTCGATGGTCGATGGTGGCTTGCTCGTAATATCGTACACTATGCGGTTAACGTGCTTCACTTCATTTACGATGCGTCGGGAAATTTTGTCCAGAACATCGTAAGGGATGCGTGCCCAGTCGGACGTCATGCCATCGATGGATGTCACGGCGCGGATACCGATTGTGTAGTCATACGTACGGCCATCGCCCATTACGCCTACGCTGCGGAAGCCTGGCAGGACTGTAAAATATTGCCATACATCGCGGTCCAAACCAGCATTCGCGATTTCTTCGCGCAGGATGTAGTCAGATTCGCGGACGATTTCTAATTTTTCTTCGGTGATTTCGCCGATGACGCGGATACCCAAACCAGGGCCTGGGAAAGGTTGGCGCCAAACGATGCTGTCAGGCATGCCAAGCTGTGTTCCCAATTCGCGGACTTCATCTTTGAACAATGTGTTCAATGGTTCGATCAATTTGAATTGCATATCTTCAGGCAGTCCGCCTACGTTGTGGTGGGACTTGATTGTTTGGGCAGTCTCGGTTCCACTTTCGATCACGTCTGTGTAAAGCGTTCCTTGCGCCAAGAAGTCGATGCCTTGCAATTTCGTCGCTTCATCGTCGAAGACGTAAACGAATTCGTTACCGATGATTTTACGTTTTTGTTCCGGATCGCTGACGCCTGCCAGTTTGTCCATGAAACGTTTTTTCGCATCAACGCGGATGATGTTCAAGCCGAATTTGCCTACAAGGCTTTCCATAACTTGATCGCCTTCGCCTTTGCGCAACAAGCCATGGTCAACAAAAATACAAGTCAATTGCGAGCCGATTGCTTTGTGCAGCAATACGCCGACTACGCTTGAATCAACCCCGCCGGAAAGTCCCAACAAAACTTTTTTGTCGCCGACAGTTTCTCTGATTTTTTTTGTTTCGATTTCGATGAAGTTGGCGATCGACCAGTCTCCTGAGCAACCGCAGACTCCGAAGGCGAAGTTCTTCAACATTTCGTTTCCGTGTACAGAGTGCTGTACTTCCGGGTGAAATTGAACGCCATAGAATTTTTCTGCTGCATTAGCGAAAGCTGCGACCGGACAAGTGTCGTTTTTGGCAATCACTTTGAATCCGGCAGGGATTTCCGTGATTTTGTCACCATGACTCATCCAGACAGACTCGATATCTGCAAGGCCTTTGAACATCGGCGAATCCAAATCAAGGATTTGGATGTCGGAACGTCCGTATTCTCTTTCATCGGCAGGAATGACTTTTCCACCGAAATGATCGGTCATCAGTTGCATGCCGTAGCAAATGCCCAATACCGGAATGCCCATGTCGAAAATGGCCGGATCGACTTTAAAAGCATCTTCTTCATAGACGCTGTTCGGGCCGCCAGAGAAAATGACCCCTTTGACGTTCCCCATCGCTTTGATATCCTCAGCAGTTGTCCGGTGTGAAACCAATTCTGAGAATACGCCGAATTCACGGATGCGTCGGGTAATCAATTGGTTGTATTGACTGCCGAAATCCAGTACGACGATTTTTTCCAACTCGGTAAATTGCTCTATCATCTAATAATCTCTCCAATTTCCTTAATATTTTTTTATGTACAATTCATCAATAAAGTGATTTGTCGTTTTGTGAATCACTAAATTTGCCCGTGTGATTGTGGGATAGATATACTCCCGAAGATTCTTGAGGTTGACTCTTTTCCAGACGCCTCTAGCCATCTCGATTGCGTCTTCCCTTTTGCCGATCGCATAGTTGTAATAATAATTGTCCGGCTGATCGATCGCCAGGTCCATCAGCATTTCGAAACGTTCGATGTACCATTTTTCGATCATTTCTTCTTCAGCATCCACATAAATGGAGAAGTCAAAGAAGTCACTGACATAAATCTGTTGATTGCTGGGCAGCTGCAGCACGTTGATCCCTTCCACAATCAGGATGTCCGGATGATTCACTTCTTCATACTCACCAGCAACAATGTCATAAATACGGTGGGAATAGACTGGAAACCGGACATTCGGCTTGCCTGTCTTCACATCCAACAGGAATTGCACCAAATTCTCCATATCGTAGCTTTCCGGAAATCCTTTGCGATCCATGATGTTGCGTTCCCTCAGTATCCGGTTCGGATACAGAAAACCGTCTGTTGTCATCAATTCGACAGCTTTTGTGGGATAAGCTCGCTTCAAAAGGTTCTGCAGAACACGCGCTGTCGTGCTTTTACCGACTGCAACGCTGCCCGTTACGCCGATAATAAGCGGGGACGGTTCATAGGATCTGCCAAGAAATCTGCTTTTATCCCGCTGAAGATTCCGGTACTGTTGCAAGTATATATCGAACATATGCACCAATGGCACATAGACATCCTTAACATCTTCCAATGAGAGCCTATCATTCAATGATGTCAATTCCTTCAGTTCCTCTTCCGTGATTGTCGGAATGGAATCTTGATGAAAAGTTTGCCATTCTTCACGATGGATTTCGTAGTAATTTCTATCTTCTATCATAGCTTTTCCCTTCTGGAAATAATCAAACTTTTGGTAATTGTATCATACTTTTCTGAAAATTTAACCCCCATCAAATACGAACATTTATTTTTAATCGAAACCTAATCTTTGTATTCTGCAAAGCGATAGCTTTTTAAGTTTCCATAAAATCCCGAATAATTGATTTACTTTATAATTTTGCTCCGATACAATGAAAACGATGATAGAAAATAGCGAAAAATATGTGCTGAATTTGTCGTTATTACACATGCGGCACCTTCACAAATCCAAAAGTTTCGACTAAATAATGGCGATTTGCCAAATTCATGTACAGCAAGCATAATAGAAGACGCGTAAGAATCAGTAAAGGACGATACTCTATGACAAATACACGTTGCTCAACCGGCACATCGCACGGCAAAATTATCCTGATGGGTGAACACGCTGTCGTACACGGAGAGCCTTCCATCGCACTACCCTTTCCGGCAGTCGAAATGACCGCGACCGTATGCGAAGCGAAAGGTCCCTTGACCATTGATTGTTCCTATTATAACGGCATCGCTGCAGAAATGCCTGAAATCCTGGAAAGCATGCGGACAGCTATCCACTCGGCAATGGCCGAACTGCAGGTTTCGGATGAAAACCTAGCGATTTCGCTCGCGAGCACCATCCCGGCCGAAAGAGGCATGGGTTCCAGCGCTGCCGTATCAGTGGCCTTGACCCGCGCCCTTTTCGCCTACTTCGATAAGCCGCTGAATGAAGCGACCCTGCTCCGGCTCGTCAATATATCCGAAAAAGTTGCACACGGAAACCCCAGCGGTCTGGATGCCGCCACGGCAAGCGGCGACGCACCGCTCTTTTACATAAAAGGTCAGCCTTTCGAAGCTTTCCCTTTGAACCTGAAGGCTTATTTGATAGTCGGCGATACCGGTGTGACCGGCCAAACAAAGGAAGCAGTATCCAGCATCGCAGCGAAACTGAATGGAAAAAATCCGCAACCATACCGGGACGCCATCTCCCGATTGGGCACTTTTGCTCTAACAGCAAAATCCGCGATCGAGGCAAATGATCCGTCACAATTAGGGGAATTGATGAACCAGGCTCATGCAGTCTTGTCTTTTCTGGACGTATCCAGCCCTGATCTGGACAGACTCGTTTCAGCAGCCAGATTTGGAGGAGCGTTAGGCGCCAAATTAACTGGCGGCGGCCGCGGCGGTTGCATGATCGCTTTGGCCAGAAACCGCTCCGAAGCGGAAAAAATTGAAGAAGCTATCCGTCAAGCCGGTGCGATCCGGACTTGGATCTATCAAATGGGAGGAACTGAAGATGTCTAATCAAGCTTATGTCCGAGCGCATACTAACATCGCGTTGATCAAATATTGGGGAAAGCGGGACGAAATCGATTTTTTGCCTATGAACAGCAGCCTTTCCATGACCTTGGACAAACTATACACGGATACGATGGTTGTCTTCGATGATTCGTTCGCGCAGGATTCCTTCTATCTGAACGGCGAGAAGCAAGGCGAAAAAGAAACCAAAAAAATCTCCAAGTTCCTTGATCTGTTCCGTGAAGAAAAAAAGACAGCCATGCGTGCGCGCGTAGAGAGCATCAACCATGTCCCTACCGCAGCCGGCTTGGCATCCTCCGCGTCCGCCTTCGCTGCTTTGGCAGGAGCTGCCAACTTAGCTTTGGGACTTGATCTGGATCCCCAACGCCTCTCGACTTTCGCAAGACGCGGCAGCGGCAGTGCGACCCGCAGCATCTACGGCGGTTTTGTGGAATGGGACATGGGGACTTGTTCCGACGATTCCTTCGCAGTCCCGGTCGACGATGCCAGCTGGGATATCGGCATGGTCATTGTGGCGGTCAACCAGAAAGCGAAAGAAGTCTCCAGCCGCATCGGCATGAAACGTACGGTCGAAACTTCTCCCTTCTATCCGGCTTGGGTCGAATCGGCGAAAAAAGATATCCAGGACATCAAAGCAGCCATCGCTGCGAAAGATTTCATCCGCTTAGGCGAAATCACCGAAGCGAACGGCATGAAAATGCATGGAACCATGTTGGGGGCAGAACCGCCATTTTCCTATTGGGAACCTGATAGCATCGTCGCCATCAAGACAGCACAAACTTTGCGCAAACAAGGCATCCCTTGCTATGTCACGATGGATGCCGGTCCGAATGTGAAAGTGCTGTGCCGCCTTTCGCAAGCCGAAACGATAAAACAAGCGTTGCTGGAACATTTCACAGAAGATAAATTGATCATCACCAAGCCCGGCAAAGGCATCCGGGAATTGACTGCAGCCGAACGCGCTGTCTACAATTGGAACGACTAACAGAAACAGAGAGGGTTGAATTCATGACTGTAACAGAAGCAAGTGCTCCGGGTAAATTGTTCATTGCCGGAGAATATGCGGTAGTGACGCCGGGCCACCCATCGATTTTGGTCGCTTTGGATCAGTTCATTACGGTTTCTTTGGAGGAAGCCGATACGACCGGGACGATCAGGTCGGCACAATACGGCGGGTTGCCGATACCTTGGACCCGTGAAGAAGACCAGTTGGTCATCGACCAGCGCGAAAATCCGTTCCTCTACATTACCGAGGCGGTCAAGGTGACGGAACGCTTCATCAAAGAATCCGGGATTCCGTTATCTTACTTCCATCTCTCTGTGAAGAGCGAATTGGACAACGCCAGTGGTAAAAAATACGGACTTGGATCGAGCGGCGCAGTGACGGTCGCGACCATCAAAGCATTGCTGAAATTTTATGCGATCGACCCGGAATTCGAATTGGTCTACAAGCTCGCATCCTTGGCGCATTTGTCCGTCAAAAGCAACGGTTCCTTCGGGGACATCGCAGCAAGTACCTACGGCGGCTGGATCGCTTATGCCTGTTTTGACAGGCAATGGGTAATGGATAAGGCCACCGAGCTGACGCTCACCGAGTTGTTGAAGACAGAATGGCCGCAGTTGATGATCCGGCCATTGACACCACCAGCCAATCTGCGGTTGGTGATCGGCTGGACCGGCTCGCCGGCTTCCACAACCCACCTTGTCGATCGCGTCAACGATGTCCGCGGCGGCATTGACGATTTTTACAAAACATTCCTGGGTGCCAGTAAAACGTGCGTGAACGCTATGATCGCCGCTTTCGAAAAGGGCGATCTGCAGGCGATTCAGGCAGGCATCCGGGAGAACCGCTTGCTGTTGCAGCAATTGACTGCGCACACCGGTGTCGTCATTGAGACGCCCCCCTTGACGCAATTATGCGATTTGGCCGAGAAAAACCTGGGTGCGGCAAAATCATCCGGTGCCGGTGGCGGTGACTGCGGTATCGTCATCATCGACAGACAATCGGGCATCATCCCTTTGATTTCGGAATGGGAAAAAGTCGGAATCATGAACTTGCCGCTGCATGTATTCAAGTACGTACGCGCCGCTGCACCCATCGAATGGAAAGGAGCATCCGAATGACGCTTGATTCAAACAGAAAAGACCAGCACGTCGATCTGGCCGAAAAACAATATCAACCAGCCGATCTTTCCGATTTCGGGAAGATGCGCTTCGTTCATCACTCTATGCCCAATCTGAAAGTGGCGGATATCTCCCTTCAGACCGAGATGGCCGGTATGAGCCTGGCTGCGCCCTTCTACATCAACGGCATGACCGGCGGCAGCGAACGGACAAAACAGATCAATGCCGATCTGGCCGCGGTCGCAAAAATGACCGGCTTGGCGATGGCTTCCGGGTCCGTCAGCGCAGCCTTGAAGGATCCCAGCGTAAGCGACAGCTTTTCGGTCATCCGCAAGGTAAATCCGAACGGACAGATATTCGCGAATATCGGCGCCCACCATTCGCTCGAAAATGCCAAGCGCGCCGTCGATATTCTGGAAGCCGATGCTTTGCAGATCCACATTAATGCACCGCAGGAAATGATCATGCCGGAAGGCGACCGCGATTTCACGATGTGGCTGCGCCAGATCGAGGAAATCAGCGCTCATGTCGGTGTCCCCGTCATCGTGAAGGAAGTCGGTTTCGGTATGAGCCGGGAAACGATCGGACAGCTGATTGACGTTGGTGTCCATACCATTGATGTCTCCGGCAAAGGCGGCACGAACTTTGCAGCGATTGAAAACGCAAGACGTACAGCGATTACCTATGACGATTTGGAAAATTGGGGCCAGTCGACTGTTATTTCGTTGCTGGAAGCCTCTTCGCATCGAGGGAAAGCGGAATTTCTCGCATCCGGCGGCATCAAAACACCGTTGGATATCGTCAAAGCGCTGAGCTTGGGTGCAAAAGCAGCTGGACTTTCCGGTCAGTTCCTGCATATGGTACTGAGCGAAGGTCCGGAGAAGACTGCCGAAACGATCGAAGCTTGGAAGCAACAGATCACGACAGTGATGGCCATGCTGGGCAAAACGTCGGTTGCCGATCTGGCTCGGACAGACCTTATTTTCCAACGGGATATCCTAGACTGGTGCGACATGCGCGGGATCGACTACCGACAGTACGCCAATCGATCAGTGCAACAATAATTGAAAATAAAAGAAGCGCGCCAGTGACCGGTAGAAAGATACCGTTCACTGGCGCGTTTTTATTTTATTTGTATAGCCGATTTTCTGGACAGAATCCTTATAATGTCAGGTGTTACGTAAGCATTGGGGAACGTTAAGTCGACAGTTTGACCACCCGTCAGGTGTACGACCTGCATTTCAGTTCCGAAACCCGACAGATGGCACTTCTATCGGGCGTACGCCCGGGATGGGTTTCCAAACTATCGAGAGATTCCGCATCTGTCGACAAAATGATTACCAGAAATCACAAAAAACCCGACTGATAAGGCCCATCCGCAGTTGGATGAGCCTTTCCCCTAAACAATTATTATTCAGCCAATTCCACAAACACCGCATCGGCCTTGATTTCTTCCGGAATCGTCAAGCCCAGTTCGTCGACTTTAGCCTGGTTGATGTAAACGGAATTCTCTTTGACCAGTTGGACCGGATAAGTCGCCGGATCCGCGCCTTTCAGGATATCGACTGCGATTTGGCCGATTTGCGTACCCATGCCGTATTGGCTAGGTGCAAAGGTTGCAACGCCGCCATCTTTCACCATCGTGTCAGCTGCCGGGAAAACCGGGATACCGAACGCATCGGCCGCGTCCACCAAGGTTGCCATTCCACTCGCGATAACATTATCATTCGGTACATAGATCGCGTCCACTTCTTTGGCCAGACTTTCCGCCGCTTGGGCGATATCGTTCGTGGTAGTGATCGTTCTCGTGACGACCTCGAAGCCTAAGTCCGCTGCCGCTTGCTCGGCGCGCTGACCGGAGATGATCGCATTGTCTTCGGCGGTCGTGTACATGACGCCGATCGTTGTGGCATCCGGCAGGAATTGCTTGATCAATGCCATCTGTTCGTTGGATGGTGTCCGGTTAGACAGCCCCGTTGCATTGCTGCCGGGAGCTTCCAAGGATTCGACCAATCCGGCGCCGACCGGATCCTGTACTGCGCCAAGGATCACCGGAATCTCATCTGATGCGTTCTTCAATGCTTGCGCGGCAGGTGTCGCAACACCGATCATGATATCCGCGTCATGGCTGACGAAGCTTTCAGCGATCGATTTCATGTTCGCTTGATCGCCTTGCGCATTCTGGAAATCGATGGTGGCATTTTCACCATCGACATAGCCGGCCGCCGCCAACTCATCCAGGATGCCTTCCGTAATCTGATCCAAGGCTGGATGCGTCGTCAACTGCAGGATGCCGATATAGACCTGTTCCTGTTCGCTTTCATTTGTAGCCGCTGAAGAATCATTTTCCGACACTGTGTTTCCGCAAGCAGCCAACAACCCGATCGCCATTACCGAGCTCAATCGCAACATGTTTTTTATCCCATTTCTCATCATCAAAACTCCTCCATTTTTTGAAATTTGATTTTCCGCACATATCCCAATCTGGATCGGCAACGCATTGTTGGACACAAAAAAACCGCAGAGACCCTAATAGTCTTTGCGGTGTTGGTTTCCTGAATCAGTAAAAGAAGGAAAAATCCGCATAGACGCTAATCCAGACTGAATCTGAGGTTGCATCTATGGACAGCCCTGTCACACGATCAACCTACACTATGCGGCTTTGCCAGCTTATTCCGTTCGTTGCTGTAACACGCGTGATCGTTTGCATTGCGACTGCCTCCTTTTCCCTTGGGTATACACTTATCATAATCAACAAACAAAAGTATGTCAACATAATAATGAGAAAACGATGGCGAATACATTAAAAATAAACAAAAAAATCAGAGTACCCACACCATCAGGCTGATACCCACGATGCCGACAATGACGGAGAGAATCATATTTTTCGAATAATAAGCCACCACCGCAGTCACAAGCGACGGCAACAGTTTGGCATTATCCAATATATTCAAGGAAACATTGCCCTCCCAGAAAAAGATATCCGAAGCGATCAATGCCGAAAAGATGGAAACCGGCAGAAAGCTCATCCATTTCTGGAACCAGATCGGAATCCGCGCGTTCTTCAAAGCAACGATAGGGAGCCATCTGGGCAAAAAAGTCACCAATCCGCCACCCAAAATGAGCCACAATGTTTGGTCATCCACGCAAAATCCCCTCCTTATCGTCTTTTTTGTTCTGCAGATAGAGCCCGAACCCAGAAGCCAATATCGAAGTCAGGACGATGGCGATGTTATGGCGCAGCAAGTTCATCAGCACGACCGCCATGATGCCGGAATATACCGCCGTCCAGAACACGATACGGTTCTCGATTTGGGAAATGAGCAGAAAGATGAACATCGCAATCAGGATGTAGTTCATCACAACCGGCGACAAAGCGATGCTCTTTCCGGCCATCGCGCCTATTCCCGTGCTAATAATCCAAGTTGAATAGGCCGTCACATTCGCGGCCATTGCTTTCGTCGGATTCCACATGCCCTCGGTTCTGAAATACAACGTGTTGACGGCGAACGATTCATCAGTGATCGTCTGTGCAAAGAATATGCTGAAAGCCGTGCTCTTCTCGCGGATCCGGTGAGCCAGGCTGGAACTCATCAACAAGTGCCTCAGATTGATGAAAAAGATCATGATCACCATTTCCAGTAGCCCTGCCCCCGCCACTGTCATCGAAGCGATCATGAACTGGGAAGCGCCCCCGTAGATGAGCAGGCTCATCAGCATGACCGCCAGCCAATGATAGCCGGCTTGCTGCAGCAAAACTCCGCAAGCCAGGCCCATCGGAATGTAGCCGAAACAAACCGGATAGATGGCTTTCATGCCAGCCAACCATTCTTTTTTCGACATATTGTCCCTCCTCTAATCAAAAATTCATGTTATGTTTCATTTTATCACATGATGAAGCAATACTCGGCGTGATTCTGCACATTTTCAGAAAATCGTCATTTCCTTTTACAGAATACACCGCATCCTTTAAAATGGAGGAAATATACTATTTTGAAAGGGGGAATTACGGTGTACACAATCAGCACATTGGAAATCACATTGCGCTTGCTTGCGGCAGTCTTTGTCGGCGGCGTCATCGGCTATGAACGCGAAGAGAATCGCCAAGCGGCAGGTCTGCGGACGAACATCATCGTGTCCGTGTCCGCCTGCCTCATCACTTTGATCCAGCTCGAAATTGGTTATTACAGCCTGAACTTGGCTATCGCCAATCCGGATATCGCATCCAGCATCACCGTCGACTTTACCCGCATCATCGCCCAGATTGTCAGCGGAATCGGGTTTCTCGGGGCCGGAACGATCCTCATCACCAAACGGGATACGGTTACCGGCCTTACTTCAGCGGCAACCATCTGGACGGTCGCGGGACTCGGAATTGCTGTCGGAATGGGCTACTATTTTCTTTCTGTCATAGGCTGTCTGATACTGTATATAGTCCTGCACATCATCAAGAAAATCAGGACTTCCATAGGCGGGCTCCACTTGGAGGTTCATTACCGGCACCAGGATTTGAAAAAAGTGATTGAATTGTTCCTTTCCGAAAACAATATTGAGACTTCGGACATGAAGTTTCTGATTGAGAATCCGGAGTCCGAGCACCCGAACTACATCGTCATCTATGGGATTGATTTGCCGCATTACTACAAGAAGAAGGATCTGGTGAATGATCTGTTGAATATGAGTAAAGACATCACAAACGTGACTTTCGATCAATAGTGAATGGCAAGTATCATGCGGCATCTCAGCTGGAACAGCAAAAGAAGCAACCGGAGCGCGAGTTTCGGTTGCTTCTTTTATGTTGAAACTTTTTATGGAACTGCCCTGCTCCGGTTAACGCTGGTTTCGCCGGATTTCACCCCACATTCTGCTTGTGTCCTCCGGTGGGGCAGGCTTTGTCGAAGCTGAAGCTGAACATTACCAACTAATTCCGGCGGATGGCCCGTTCGCCGGAGCTGGACACGGTCACAGGCGCCCTCCTCCGTCCAGTCAGAAGACAAAAAGAAGGTCATCCCTTGTTTTGGGACAGCCCTCTCATCAGTCTGTGATGATGCCGTGGATCAAAGTGATTTCATTTCTTTCGGAGCCGATGGAATAAGCTTCCTGGATCAGCTTTTCGGCCGGGCTAAAATCCGCTTTATTGGCGAACATTCTAACGATTGCTTCACCTTTTTGGACCGGATCGCCGACTTTCTTCAGGATCTTCAACCCGGCTGCCAGATCGATCATGCTTTCTTTCGTGGCACGCCCTGCGCCCAGCAGCATCGCTGCCACGCCGATATCATCCGCAACAATCTCCGTCACATATCCGGATGCTTCGGCCAAAACATCCTGCTGGCGCGAGGCTTGCGGCATCAAGGAATAATCATCCACTACTGCTGGATTCCCTCCTTGAGAGGCGACAAAAACTTTGAATTTCTCCAACGCTTTGCCATTGCGGAGGTTCTCGGTTACCAATTCGCGGGCTTCAGCCAAATCAGCCGATTTTCCGCCCAGATAGACCATCTGGCTTCCCAATTCGATGCAGAGCGCCTCCAAATCTTTCGGCCCATTGCCCTTCAATGTTTCGATAGCCACTTCGACTTCCAAGGCGTTCCCGACCGCTACCCCCAGCGGCTGGCTCATGTCGGAAATGATCGCCATCGTTTTGCGGCCGGCCAAATTGCCGATTTTGACCATGGCGTGGGCAAGTGCCTTAGCATCTTCTTCCGTCTTCATGAATGCACCGGCTCCCGTTTTCACATCCAGCACAATCGCATCCGCCCCGGCTGCGATTTTTTTGCACATGATCGAACTTGCAATCAGCGGTAACGAGTTAACGGTTCCGGTCACATCCCGGAGCGCATACAATTTCTTGTCCGCTGGGCAAAGATTGCCGGATTGTCCGATAACGGCGACCTTATTTTCATTCACGATGGCAGCAAATTCCTTTTCATCAATTTCAATGTGGAAACCGGGGATCGATTCGAGTTTATCCAGCGTTCCGCCTGTATGCCCGAGTCCGCGTCCGCTCATTTTCGCTACCGGCACACCGCAACTGGCCACCAATGGAGCCAAAACCAGCGTCGTCGTATCGCCGACACCGCCCGTTGAATGCTTATCGACTTTGATGCCTTCAATAGCGGAAAGATCGATCTGGTCTCCGGATTCAGCCATAGCCATCGTCAATTCCATCCGTTCCTCATCCGTCATATCCTGAAAAAAGACAGCCATCGCCCATGCGCTCATCTGATAATCAGGGATCGATCCATCTGTGTAGCCAGCGATGATGAAACGGATTTCTTCTTTCGTCAAGGCTTTGCCTTCTTGTTTCTTGATAATTAAATCTACCATTCTCATAGACTTTTCCTCCATCTGAATCTGACTTTTCGAATATCAAACGCAACGCAAATCGTTTTTTTATAGCCTTAAACTGAAGCTTATCTATTTGCCTCGATGACTTTCACGCCGTCTTTTGTCCCGACCAAAACGGTATCCACACAGTCAAGGAACAACCCATGTTCCACGACACCGGTAAGATGGATCAAGTCTTCGGCAAGCGCTCTCGGATCCAGAATTTCGCCCAGATGGAGATCAATGATATTGTTTTTCTCATCAGTCAAATAATTCTCCCCGGTTGCAGTTTTGCGGAATTCCGGATTATAGCCTTTTTCATTGAATTTATTGAACAGTTGGATCGATCCGTAGCGGACGACTTCCACCGGCAGGGGAAATGCGCCAAGATGTTTAACCATTTTGCTTTCATCGACGATCCAAATGACTTCTTTTGAATTGTCGGCAACGATTTTTTCGAATAATAAGGCTCCGCCGCCACCTTTGATCCCTTGGAAATCTTCGCTGATTTCATCAGCTCCGTCCACTGTGATGTCGATGTGGGTCACTTCATCCACACTTTTTAATGGAATCCCTAACGATTCAGCCAATTCCTTCGTTTGGATTGAAGTCGTCACCCCGGTGATTGCCAGTCCTTCTTCGTTTACACGTCTACCGATTTCTTTGACAAAATAATAAGCAGTCGAGCCCGTTCCCAGACCTACTGTCATACCGTCTTTGATGTATTCTGCAGCTTTTAATCCAACCAGTTCTTTTAGTTCCATTTTCTCACGCGTTCCTTTCAGGATGATGCCATCATTATATCATACGGAAAGGAAGCGTTACTATCTTAGCCAGCGGAAACTCCGTTGGAAAGCCATTAGAATAATCTAAAAAAGCGAAGCGGTGTTCTGTCATTCCGACAGCCTTTTCGCTATAATGAGAAGCAAGCTTTTATCAACCGATAACGAGGAGGAGATCGTCATGAGCCATACATTCAGAAGCATTTTCGATATCATCGGTCCGGTCATGGTCGGTCCTTCCAGTTCGCATACTGCAGGTGCCCTGGCCTTGGGAAAAGCGGCAGCGCAACTGTTCGAGGTCAAACCGAAAAAAGTCACGATCCATTATTACGAATCCTTTTCGGATACCCATCTCGGTCACGGCACTGATTTTGCGATCCTCGGCGGTATTCTTGGTTTTGCGGCGGATGATCCGATGATTCCGCAATCCCTGAAGATGGCCGAATCCCAAAAGATAGCCGTGACCTTCATCGAAGAAATCGGTGACTCTCCTGTTGGCCACCCGAACACAGCCACAATGGTGTTGGAGCGGGACAAGAAAAAAATTTCCGTCACGGGCAGTTCCATCGGAGGCGGCTCGATTGTTCTGAACCATGTCGCCATGGATAACTTTTCGATGCGTCTGGATGCGCATCTGCCTATCTATTTCATCCATCAGAATACGCTCCAATATCATCTTTACAGCGAAGCGGAATGGCAGAATTATTTCGCATTCAAAGGCTATCCACTGAACGATATCCGCATCTTTAGGGAGAGTGATACCGAATGGGTCGTCCTCTATCTGGATACGATCCCCACCAAAGAAATGATCTACGAAATCAACGAACTGCCTTTCATCGAAAAGGCGATACTGATCAGTTAGGAAAGAAGGAATAGCGCTTTGTACAATAAGATTGCAGAATTGGTGAAGGCCGCAGAGGAAAGCGGTAAGCCGATTTCCGAATTGATGCTGCTGCAGGAAATGGCCAAGAGCCACCGGATGCGCGAGGATATTTGGGAACAGATGCGCAACAATTACCACGTCATGAAAGCCGCAGTCGAAAAAGGTTTGGCTGGTGATGGCGTATTTTCCCCCACTGGGTTGACAGGCGGTGAAGCCGTAAAGCTGCGGAACTACCGTCAACGCGGCAACACGCTTTCAGGAGATGACCTGCTTATTGCAGTAGAAAGCGCCATCGCCACCAACGAAGTCAATGCTTCATTGGGAATCATCTGCGCCACCCCTACCGCTGGTTCATCAGGGACTTTGCCCGGTGTGATGTTCGCCATCAAGGACAAACTGGGTCTGACGGAAGAGCAGATGGTCCAGATGCTGTTCTGTGCCAGTGGTTTTGGCATGGTGATCGCAAACAATGCCATGATTGCCGGTGCTGCCGGAGGGTGCCAGGCCGAAGTCGGGAGCGCATCCGGGATGGCTGCCGCTGCGGCCGTCGAAATCGCAGGTGGCACGCCGGAGCAGGCATCGGAAGCGATGGCGATGGCTATCAGCAATCTGCTCGGCCTCGTCTGCGATCCGGTTGCCGGACTGGTCGAGATTCCCTGCGTCAAGCGCAATGCAATCGGTGCGGTCAATGCCCTGATCAGCGCCGATATGGCCTTGGCCGGACTGACGAACAAAATCCCGGCTGACGATGTCATCGAAGCGATGCGCAAAGTCGGAAAAAACCTTCCCGCCTCCCTGCGCGAAACCGGCTTGGGCGGCCTCGCAGCCACCCGCGAAGGCGTCCGCCTCAAAATGATGATCTTCGGCCAGCAACTGGAAATCAAGCCGGAATGGGTCGATGACCAGCCACCGATCAAGGCCAATCCGTTTGAATAACAGACGTCTCTCTCCTAATTGTTTGACCTGAGATTCATCATGCGGCAACTATGGCCATGCTAAGAATGTCTAATAACCCGTAAGAATCGGACAACTAGAACTCGAATGCCCTGCAGGATGTCCGATAATGCGTATGAATCGGACATCTCGCACACGTTCAGATTGATCGTTGTCCGATATCTCGTATGAATCGGACAACTAGAGCGCGACTGTCCTGCGGGATGTCCGATAACGCGCAAGAATCGGACATCCTGAACTAAATCCTATCTAAAAGAAGAACGGATGTCTCCAAGTGAGACACCCGTTCTTCTTTATTAGTATTAGTCTTTGACTGCGATGGCTTCGATTTCGATGACGGCATCTTTCGGTAACGCGGCAACCTGCACCAAAGAGCGGGCTGGTTTATGTTCGCCGAAGAATGCAGTGTATGCGCCGTTGATTGCGTCAAAATCATTGATGTCCTTCACGAACACGTTGACCTTCACTATCGATTCCAACGATCCGCCGCCCGCTTTGACGATCGTCAGCACATTGTTCAAGCTGGCCGTTGTCGCTGCTGCAGGATCGGATACAAGTTCTTTCGTTTCCATATCGATCGGTAATTGCCCGGATGAAAAGATGAATCCGTTCTTTCTTGTTCCTTGCGAATAAGGCCCGATCGCTGCGGGCGCTTTGTCTGTACTGATGAATTTGGTCAAGAGATCCCCTTCTTTCTTTTAATCTTATTTTAATGATAGCACAACCTTGCGAGGATTGTGAAGCGGAATTTCTCCGACGGGCTATTTGAAACTTTAAGGATCAGCAGTATCCATCAGTTGAGGGCATAGGTGCCATTCTAACAGCTATTACAGCTTCATTATTAGTGGTGACATTTTTAGATTTACTCTTTTTCCCGCAAAGGTCATCTTCAGACGAATCAGATACAAAATCGACGAACAAACAAACCTGTATGGCTGTCTACCCTCAAAAAGGAAAACGAATACAATTTAGTAGTCGTCAAGCTTTATCTGAATAGTGTTGGAATACTTACCCATTGATTTTGGGACACTTCATGCAATACAGTAAGAAAATTTAGTTTAGCCCCATTCTTTGAACGTCCAGAAATACCAAATGGAAATCCAGGTACGGTAGCTTCTGATACACCAATGTACCAACCGTTCCCTTCGACTCCGCTATCAAGAACAACATTTGGCGAAAATCCTGTATGACTCATTCCATCTTGTTTCATTGTTACCTCAGCTTGCTCCTTCGTATTTCCAAGCAAAACTAAGTAATGGGATTTTGGTTCCATATAATGTTCAGCAACTATTGATAACTCAAAATCATTACCACTAAAATTATAAATTGCTTTTAGATTTGAAAACTGATTATTCAGAGGGCGAAAATTATTAGCCCCTTGAATTACATCAACCATCTGTTTCAGTGCAACTTCAAGTCCATTTGAGAACAGATCTATATATAATGTTTGAAGCAAAAGAATTGGCATAATAGAACTATCTAAACGAATAGGAATAATTTTTACCCCTTCTTGAGCTGATTTCATTACTGCATTTTGCCATTCCATGGTAACCATCTTACTAGATAAACTATTGTTAGAAACAAACAAAAAGAAAATTCTACATTTTTCCAAACCAGTATTCATTTTTGCAATAATTCCATCTCCTGGCTGAATCGCCCATGAATCATAGAATACATTGTCTTGACCAAAAGTTTCTCTCAATCGTAAAGCTAACGGCTCTACGATTGGCTTATCCTTTGAATTGTGAGAAAGAAAAATCATATACTAAACATCTCCTTTATCTTCAGATACACATTACGATGCAACTAACAGCGATGCTAATCAAATTCAATTGTTTCATTAGCCGTTTGATAAATATCAATTTGATTTTCAACATTTATACGATTAACTAGCCAACCTTTTAAACTACATTGTTGTACGAAATCTTCAATCCGGTTCACACCATTGATTTCCTTTAATGTGACTACTACACCAAAGCGAATCCCTTCACCATCTCTAGGATTAAGTCTCTCTTTAGTTTTGATACTCATTCCCCACAAACGGTTATCATAGATTTTTTTGGCTTGAGAACGCGGCGTGAATGGTTCACTGATATGCTTGATATTATCCCATTTTCGGAAGGATTTTCTAGCATTTTCTTCATAAACATAATGAGATTCATCTTCGATGCTCTGCTTATTTTTGTTGATTGTAAGAAGTTTTCCAACATTATTTAGCCTACCAAAATAAAGATCCAATTCAGTATTTGTATAATCTACTCCCTGATTTCTCGAACACTTAGGGAAATAGCATAAAGTAGCTTTTGCTACAAATGGATGCTTCTCTTTATAGACTGGTACAGGAAAACTGTAGTTGAAAGTATCATATTTCTCGGATATTCCTGATACCACAAACTTTATTTCATCATTTGGTGATTGAATAATGTCTTCAATTCTTACAGGAACAACTCCATGTCCCTTTAGGGATAATTCATCAAACTCTTTCCGACTCTCCCAACCAATTGCTGAATCAATCAACAATGCTTTTGCAATTTCCTTATTTAAACCAATAATATCAATCAAATAAGAAAGCTTTCTCGCAATCCAG
Organism: Trichococcus flocculiformis; assembly: GCF_900113645.1. Taxonomy (GTDB): domain Bacteria; phylum Bacillota; class Bacilli; order Lactobacillales; family Aerococcaceae; genus Trichococcus; species Trichococcus flocculiformis. The sequence goes on along the minus strand of NZ_FOQC01000035.1, from coordinate 3,995 downwards.
GGTGCTGCAAAAGATGTTCCTGAAACTTCTGATTTACCTAGGGGTTCACAAACTGCTATACGATTGCCTTGTACCCCCCCGTAGTAACTCACATCCGGCTTAGTAAAGAATGATAATACGATACCTTTTCGGGAATACGGAGCGGGATTTTTCCCACTATCGACTGAATTCACAATTACAGAGTTAATCGAGTCAGCGGGAGCACCAATTCTTTTTTCGCCTTCATTAGATTTTTTATTTGTACCGGCAATAACAAAAATTACATCATTTTCAAATTGAATTTGATCCAATACCGCTGCCTCAGCGGATATAAAATTCGCATTGACTTCGTCATTTGAACCTAATGATAAGTTCCACACACGAATATCTTTATTACTTGTCACGATTTCTTTGATTGAACGAATAATCGAAAAAGAATTAAACGCTCGACTTGTAGCAACTCCAAAGTGACGTACTTTAAATCGACCACATCCATCATCTAATTTCGGATTGATCGCAACACCATCTACGATAATTGATGAAACAGCAGTACCATGATTATAGTCAGAGGGCTCAATAGGAATATTTTCATCCATCATATTATGAAATTCTACCCACTTACCAAAATAAACTCTCTCATCAAAGAGCGTATCAATAACACCGATTGTTGGCTCATTTGCCGGTGCAGGTATACTACGGTACTGCTCAGTGTAGGTTTCAAGAAAGTCACTTGGAGCTAAATCGGAGATATTTTCGGTAGCCATCGCTACCAAATAAGGTGCCTTCTGTAATAGAACCTGCAAGTAATTATTATCTAGTAGAATTGTCGTGTCATCAATGATTCGTTCATTGAATATAGGGATACCTAATTTCCCCAAGATTTTTTTCGTATCTGCACCAGTATCATAAAGTGTTACAATTGAAGTTTTATTTGCATCAACAGTACTTCTTTCTACATCAAATTTTTCAACATAAGCGGTATCAACAATAATTCTTTGAAACTTCGTCTTAACAATTCCGTACACTGAAAAATCAATATCTTTTAAACTATTTGGTGCATTAAACTCAACATCAGTCACCTTTCCACCAAACTCTTGATTTAAAATGGCTATCGTTTGTCCAGCTAAAGATATTGATTCATCAATCGCCTTCAAAGGAACAAAGTGAGTAATGATATGTTTAGGCTGACCATCTGAAAATTTAGCACCAACAATCGTTGAATTAGGGAGTGCACTGCCATATGAAAGAAATCCTTGAACCCGATTACTTTTTGCAGCTATTTTATTGTAGTACACACTGATCAAACAGCCATTTAAAATAGTTTGAGATTGCCAAAATCGTTTCATTTCAAGCAGGTACGTAATTAAATTTTTTATCTGTTCAGTTTTAACAATTGTATTTCCAGGCAACTTTGGAGACCCTGGTTTCCGATTACTAGAATTTTGATTAAAGCTACCTTTTAAATTTAAAATATCATTCATACTAGTATGCTACTCTCCTTTCAGTTCCCTAGAAACTTGGCTTTTCGATATACCAGTCAACACTTCAATTTCTCGCAAAGTGAACCCCATCGCTTGCAGACGATTTAAGTTCATATCATCAAGATTTTTCTGCGTTGATTTCAATAATCTTCTGAGATAATCATACTCATTGTTCGGATCACTAAATGCCAGCGAAACTTTGATTAGATTATTCAGCTCTCCGGGATTAGGAATTTCATCCATGTTTGAAATGATTTTTTTAAATATTTTCATATCCCTACCAGAATTCTTGAATTTTTTTAATAGGGAATTCAATATGATTTCAGCGATTTCAATCAAATCATCTTTATCATATCGATTGAAATTGATGACCGTATCAAATCTTCTTATCAGCGCTTTATCGAAATTCTCGAATAGATTCGTAGTAGCGATAAGAACAACATCTTCATTCAATTTATCCAACTCTTTTAAAATAGTAGACGTTGCGCGCCCCATTTCTCGAATGTCATTGGAATTCACTCGGTCTAATGCGATTGCATCAATTTCGTCGAATAATATAACCAATTTAGATGGGAAAGGGACTCGATTAATTTCATTGAAAACGGTTACTATATTTTTGGCTGTTTGCCCCATTTTACTATCAATCAATTCACTAAACTCAACCATATATAATTTACGATTAAGCAACCGAGCAACTTGTTTAACAGTTTCGGTTTTACCCGTACCAGGGGGTCCCTCGAATAAAAATTTATTTATTCCTACATGGTGATTAACTGCATTGATTATTCCTTTTATGTCATCCGCGATTGACTTAGGAAGCGGTAAAGGGTCAGCATTAAACTCAATCTCCTTAAAGAATAAGCTTTCAAAAGATTCATTTTGAGGAACAAATGTATTGACGTCAGACAATAAGCTCATAATGTATTCGGATAGTTGGTGGTCACCAATTGAATCAAAGTAACGCGCAATGTCAACTGCTTCATTTCTAAATTGGAGATCATTCTTTTCCGCATGGTACCTAATCAAGTTCAAAATATTTTTTTTCTTCATAGTTTTCACTTCCTATCTGCAATCATTATACCACGACCAGGGACAAAAAACATTATTTTGGGACAAATTTTAATTTTTTTGTTGTGTTTTTAACTTAATTCACTTATGATAAATTTATCAAAACGAAAACCAGACTATGATTAAGCAGGGAGAGTATAGCATTGGCGCAATATGAAAAACGAAAAAAAGCAGTAAGTACCTTAAAAGAGATAGATACTAGACCTGATAATTACATCATCGTTCACTATACCTGTGATAATTTTAAAGTATCACAGATAATATCATCAATTGCAGTCCGACAGTTAGCTGATGGTCAAACGGAATCTTTTTCCTTATATAAAGCAGCTCAAGAAATGAATATAGAAAATGATGCTATTCCAAATAACCAAGAAAAAATTGAAAAAAAGATGCTATCTGATTATTATAAATTTGTAAACAAGAACCTAGAGAAGAAATGGATTCATTGGGGAATGAATAGCGATAATTATGGGTTTAAAGCTATTGAACATCGATATCGGGTTTTAGGTGGCAGACCCAAATACATTGCTGATGATAAAAAAATAAATCTAGCTTCTCTGTTCATAGACGCCTATGGAAAAGGTTATGCAAAACATCCTAGGATGGAATCGCTTATCACCAAGAATAAAATCTCCTCTCCTAATGATTTTCTTCCAGGATACAATAATAATCCTGATACCTTAGATGAAGTAAAAGCTCTACATCAAAGACAGTATAAATTAATCCAAATGTCTTGTTTAAGAAAAGTTGATATTTTCGAGAACTTCATTAACCTTGCAATAAATAAACAATTAAAAACGTATACCCCATGGATTAAAATCTACGGCCTTTCAATTAAAGGAATCCTTGCATCACTTAATGAACAATGGTGGTTTAAAGCACTCACTTATATAGTAGTTGCTGTTGCAGGATATTTTTTTAATAACTACATGGACAGTATTTTTAAATAGTCTGCATAATCAAGTAAAGTACTCAAATCCCCCATGTGATGGAATTTCCCCCAGAAAACCTGTTTCTTCAGATAAGCAAGCCGCGCCATATGCAATGTTATTTCAATCGGGATAACAAATAATATCATCGATGTATTTCTTTCATTTCGTAACCGACTGGTATTCCCTCAAACTCTTGAGCCAAATTGGCTAAACGTTTTAATTCATCAATTTTGGCATTTTCTCATATTACCTGAATTCCCGGAATTTATAACGAGGGAAGGGCAACGCCTAACGCCTCGTATAATTCCTTTTGCTTCGTCGTAACCTCTCCCAACAGGCGTCCATGTCCGGGGGACTCGAATAATTCAATCGTGTCCAGTTCATCCAGTACACCTTGGAGAGTCCATTGGTTAAATAGCTCGGCATCCTGCATCTTCTTTTTCACATAGGACAAGTAGATTAAAGCGATGAATTCCACGAAAAGCTTCCCGTTCAGGGATAATTCGGACGAAACTTGCATTCTTCTGAAGTTGAG
>NZ_FOQC01000027.1 GCF_900113645.1 Trichococcus flocculiformis | reverse complement strand
GCTCGGCAGGCCCAAGAAGGATCAGAAGATTGACAAAAAACAAGAATACAGCGACAACTGCGATCGAGTAGAGGTCGAGAGAGGCTTCAGCCTGGCGAAAAGAAAGTTCGGGCTCAGGCTTATTCGAACACGCCTTGAAGAGACCAGTCTCTGTGTGATTGCTTTATCCATCCTTACAATGAACCTGTCCAAGGTTTCATTGCGCATTTTTTTGACTTTCATCCAATGGATGAGCTCCCCTAGAATTGAACCTCTAATGAAGCCGTAAGCTAAAAATAGGGATTTATTCAGCAGGCATTAATTTGGATGGATATAGTAAAATTGATATTGTATTAATTGTTAAAAATAAATTGAAAAGAACGTTAGGGTAGCCCTCTGTTTTGCAAAGTATTTCGTTTCATTCAAAATGAATTATTTTTGCAGGACAGGGTACATTTACATGAAACATGCCTTTCGAAGAAGTGAAGGATCAAATTACTCGGAGTAATCAGCTGGTTGTATAAATCAAAAAATTGATTATCGAAAGGAAGAATTTAGAGAGGCCAAGTGCCCAAAGTATGGGGATGGATTGTTAGGAAAGTGGATAAGCATAGAGGGATTGGAGTTTGATCAAAAATACAGGGAATTTGGAAGGATGGTCGAAGAAGAATGAAGAGCAACTGGAAGAATGGAATGAGGTATCTAACGCTCGCAGGTCTACTGCTATTGACAGGATGCGGTAATGCAGAACAGGAGGCCTACAACGACGCTATTCAGAAAGGACTGGATATTCTGAATGCCGAGCAATATGAGAAAGCGGAAGCTTATTTTGAGATTGCGCTCGAAAATCAGCCGGATGATGAAAAGGCAAAGGCCTATTTAGCACAAACCAAAATATATAGGGAAGCAAAAGATTTTTATGACGGTAAAGAGTACGCCGAAGCATTGGAGAAGGCGCAGCAAGTTGTTGATTCTGAGAACGGTTTAGAAGGATTAATTGCAAAGGCAACCGTCATCATCGAGGAAATTGATGCAAAGGAAACCTACATCAACGAGGAAATCGCAAAAGCGCAAACCGCATACGACAGTGGAAATGTTGATGAAGCTCTGCCTATCATCGAAACCTTGTTGGGTTCAGAAGAACTGGGCAATGCGTATTTTTCTGAAGTAAAGGCAATCACGGAACAACTCCAAACGGACATTCAGAATAAAAAAAATGAATTGGCGGCGGAAGCAGAAGCGCAGGCGAGAGCTGAGGAAGAGGCTCGCCTTCAGGAAATTGCCAACAGCGCGATCAATGCGTACAATGAACTGCCGGTGCCCTTAAAGGTTTTGTTGGCAACGACAGTTGTGGATGAGAGAGCGATGACGCCAGGATTGCAAGGATTTTATTTACACTATAATTTCGTAGGAGATGACGTGCTCGTGAATATCAGTTCTGGAGCAGGTTCGGGTCATCCTTGGTATATTATTCGCTATGACTCGGAGACAATCACTCCTGTTCAAGGAGTCGTTTATTTGGGAATGTCCGGATACGGAGATGCCCCGGTGGCTACAACCCCAATCTCTAAAATTGATTTATACAATCGTTACATGGCATCGCAAGTGTCTTACGATGCGGCTCTAAAAAATGTTACTGAATACCCTGAAATGACCATGGCAAAATATCAAGAATATCGTTCTAACATCAAATAGTAGTAATTAAACAACTAACAAATTGGAAAAGTAAATGAATTCATCTTGCGTATGGTATGAAAGAGCAGTTCATTTCTCTATAAAGGAGCTATCCCATGCAACCATTACTCCTATTGGTAGTGTTATTTATCGTTGTTGGAATCCATGCTAAAAAACAATATAAAAATTCAGGTTACCAAGATGCCAGTGGACACAACTATTATGAAACGATGACCGATCCCGGGCGGAAAGGGGAATATCTGACTTTCCGTTGTCTGAAAGGTCTCGGCGAGGAACACAAATTGTTGACGAACGTCTACCTGCCCAAAGAAGACGGTACGACTACTGAAATCGACCTGATTATGGTTTCTGCGACAGGCATCTATGTTTTCGAATCGAAGAATTACAGTGGTTGGATTTTTGGCGACGAGAAATCCAAATTCTGGACGCAATCGCTCAAAGGCGGGAAAAGTTTCGTTTCTACAATCCCATTTGGCAAAACAAGAAGCACATCAGCGTATTACAGAAGCACCTAAGACTGGGCAACCACATGTTCCGCTCCTACATCATCTTCAGCGAACGCTGCGAATTGAAGAAAATGTTTGTCCATTCCCCGGAAGTGAAGGTCATGAACCGGAATGTCCTGTTTAGAGAGGTCGCGGATGATATGACATACTTGCCGGAAATACTCAGCATCTGGGAAATTAACCAAATCCACACCGAACTAAGCAAATACGCACTCGCGGATGCCGCGACGAAGCAAGCGCACGTTGATGCGATGAAGTGGCGGAATTGAATACTGAGAGGCATGACTGATCCTTGGTGAGATTCTCATTGGGGATTTTTTTTGGAGTCTTTCTGTGGATTCTGCGTATTTTTATAATAAAACATCAAACCACTTGATTTATACACATCGAGTGTGTATAATTCAGCTGTAGAAAGGAGTTAAGAATATGCCGATGACGCCAAAACAAATGGTGAAGTTCCTCAAGGAAAACGGTTTTCGTAAAGTTAGACATGAGGGATCACATCTGACAATGCGAAATGAAGAGACTGAGAAACAAACGGTCGTACCGATGCATAACAAAGATTTATCCAGAGGAACCGAACAAGCCATACTGAAGCAAGCGGGGCTCAAATAGCCCCTCGCCTCAGGGCCATATTCTTTATATATAACTCAAGGGAAGTAAAATAAACAACAGAAGGGGGTAATGAAATGGCAAAGAAATTAGTATATCCTGCAACTTTTACACAGGACGGCGAATATATATTTGTAGAGTTTCCAGATGTAGATGGAGCCTTCACACAAGGAGAAAATTTACAAGAGGCATATGAAATGGCCGAGGAAGTGTTAGGGATAATTTTAGCAGACAATAAGGAATATCCTATACCTAGCACTGTCAAAGAAATCGCAACAAGATATCCAAACTCAGATGTAGCTTTGGTAGGTGTTGATATTGATGCGTTTAGAAGGAAGTATCGTTCGAAAACTGTCAGAAAAAATATAACTTTGCCGGAATGGCTAAATGATTTAGCAGTCTCAGAAAAAATTAATGTGTCTCAAATTGCAACTGAAGCATTAAGAGAAAAGTTAAAAGTATAATCAGCATAACTATCGATATTTTTTGATATGAGAAAACTAAAAAATAACCCCGCATCCAAGTATAAAGGAAGCGGGGCTTATTAGTTTAGGAACTTATACTGACAGAATCAAATATAAAAAAATAAATAAATTTCATTACACAGGTGTCAACTTCAGTTATGGGTATAGATTCATAGAATTCAGCAATTAATTTCGATGTGCTTTAGCTGCTCACAAATAGTAGAAGTTCAGTATGTAATACAAAAAGAGTACAAAACTTGAAATTATTTGCCTTATGGTATACAATTTGTACAACTGGAGGCGATTAAGGTGTTTGAAAGTATAAGGTTAGTTAATTTTAAATCTTTTACAGATGTAATTTTTGATTTCGCGCAAAAAAATAATAATAGGCCTAAAAATTTAGTTTCGATTTATGGTGAAAATGGTAGTGGCAAAACAAATATAGTAGATTCATTTAAAATTTTAAAATTTTCTACGCTGACCACAATGTTCGCAGATCAATATACTGAATTTCAAACATCCTTAGGAAACGATGAAAAGGAAAATGTTAATAAAGAACTATTGAATAATATCAAAGATATGATGGTTGCAATTAATTATCGAGATATAAAAGCTGTCTTAAAGAATAGTCCTAGAATTAATGCGAACGATAATACAAAATTGGTATATAATTTTATCTTAAACGGAATTTCTGGAACTTACTCATTAGAATATGACAATAAATGTAATTTGATATCTGAATCACTTTATTATTTATTGAATCAACGTAGAGGTACTCTTTTCAATATAACTCGAGAAGAGAAGAATGTAAAAAGTAGCTTAAGTAATATTACGTTTAAGCTGAATTCGCAACATACTGAATTAAAAGAACTTATTAATAAACTGTGGGGTAAACATACATTTCTCTCTATTTTTAAGCAGTATCAGGAAAATGTTAATGAAGAGTATGTAAATAAAAATGTATCTCATCACTTTATTGATATATTGAATGAAATTGATAAGGTCATGATCTGGACTGATGAAATTAAAGGACCTTTCAGCAAAAAAGATTTTATGCTTATGGACCTTGACAGTGGAACTATCAAGCAAGACCAAATTGGTCAATTACTAAATTACGAAGAAGTGATATATAGTTATTTTTCAGCTTTATATTCCGACATAAAGGATGTAAGCTACCACACTAAAGAGAGGAAAGACAGTCTGGATTATCAACTCTTCATTCATAAAAATATTGGTGGGGAATTGACTGAAATACCTTTCTATCTCGAGTCTAATGGAACCAAAAACTTATTGGAATTACTACAAGCATTCTTCTGGGTTGTAAAAGGCAATATTGTCATTGTTGATGAAATCGACGCAGGCATTCATGATGTATTGATGACTTCTATCATAAAAAATATTCGTGAGAATATTTCAGGACAATTAATATTTACAACACACGACACAATTCTGTTAAGAGATTTACCCGCTTCATCTGCATATTTCATCAATCAAGACAGTATGGGGAATAAAATTATACTATCAGGGAATGATTATGAGAAAAAAGTGTTTAGTAACAATAACATGCAAAAAATGTACTTGGATGGACTATTCAATGCTATTCCAGACCCGTTAGATATCGATTTCCATGATATCTTTGAATCATTGAATCCAAGTGAGGTATAGGCATGCGAGGATATAACGATGGGTATACAAGAGCTGTAGTGATAGTCCATGGTAAGAGTGAGTATGATATAGTAAGGCACATAAAATCTAAACTTAGGGTCCCTATTGAAATTTACGCGAAGGATAAAGGGCAGCATTCTATTGAAATATCATCGATTATGGGTGTTCTGGAAAATCAAATATTTCAGAAAAGAAAAAACTTCTTAGGCGAGTATACAAAAATAAAACGCGAGAATGACGATATATTGAATATTAAAATATTTATTATTCTTGATGTAGATTCAGCTCCACCGGGAACTGTGAATAAGTTTGTGAATAAATCAATGTTTAAGGATCACTGGTTATATCCTTATATCCATCCTATTTTGAATGATAAAAATCTTGAAGAAGCATTAAATAGTATCGGATATACTTACGCAAAAAAAAATAGTGAGAAAAGTAAATACAGTAAAATCTTTCCAGTTGAAAGAGGAAAACAAGATAAAGATACTATAATCGCGTTAAGTGCAGCATTGAAGAAAACGAAAAAGAGTAACCTTGATGAACTATTGGATTATTGTCTAGAGAATTGTCCGAATTTTGGTTCTTGAATTCTACGTAGGATGCTTAAATCAAATTTATCACTAACGAGTATCTGAGTATTCATGAAATGCTGGTGTTTACTTTTCATGACTAAGGAACGAGGCAATGATCTTTTTGGGCGCTTTCCTCCGGCTAGCGAATGTTCGCCGGAGGACGTTGTGTTGGGGGCTGTACTCCGGCGAAGCCGCTGTGGTCGGAGGTAATCATCTTTTTGGATATTCTCCTCCGGTAGAGAACCTCCTAACAGGAGCTTGCACGACGAAACCGCAGCCCTCCAACAATCTACCCAGTCCGTCTCAACTCGAGGCGGGCTTTTTTCATCTCCGGCTTTACATCTGTTAACTACTGTTATATACTGTTCATCAAAAGGGAGGGTGGTCGTTTCGGATGAAAATAATCATTCAGCACAATTCGATGGTACCGATCTATGAGCAATTGGTGAACCAGATTAAGTCGTTGATTTTGGAAGAGAGTTTGAAGGAGAACGAGCCTCTGCCTTCGGTGCGGGTGCTGGCGAAAGAGATAAAGGCCAGCGCGCTTACCGTCAAAAAGGCCTACGATTTGTTGGAGCAAGAGGGATTCATTACGACGATCCACGGTAAAGGCAGCTTTGTGTTGGCCGTGAACAGGCACGCGAAAAGGGAAAACCTGCTGTACAGCACACAGGAAGAGTTGGAGCAAGTGATCAAGAAAGCGCAGCAGGCCGGCATCTCCAAAGCCGAGTTGGCGGAACTGGTCGCGATGATTCTGGAGGAGGAAGAAGCATGATTGTAATGGAGAACACGGTCGTAAAATATCCGAGCTTCGAGCTGGATTGCTCAATGGAAGTGAACGAGGGCACGATCACAGGCATTGTCGGGGAAAACGGTGCGGGAAAAACGACGCTTTTCAAAGCGCTGTTGGGCTTGGTCCCGATCGCATCGGGCAGCGCCAAAATCAACGAGCAGGACATCGCCGCGTTGTCGCTGGCGGACCGCGAAAGCATCGGCACCGTGTTGGCGGAATCCTTTTTCAACGACATCTATACGATTAAAGACCTCAATCGGTTGTTGAAAAGTTTTTACCGAAAATTCGACGAAAGCTATTTCCTGCGCAAATGTGCTGATTTCCACCTCCCCATAGACCAAAGGCTCAAGGAATTCTCGACCGGGATGAAGGCCAAGCTGAAGACGCTGACGGCGCTGTCGCACGGGGCGCAGCTGCTGATTCTCGACGAACCCACGAGCGGACTCGATGTCAGCGTGCGCTACGAAATTTTGGACATGCTGCAGGACTACCTCGTCGCCCACCCGCAGTGCAGCATCCTGATCAGCTCGCACATCTCGAGCGATCTGGAGAAACTCTGCGACGACATCTACTACCTGAAGGCCGGCAAAGTCCTCCTGCACGAGGAGACCGACCGCCTGCTGGATGCTTACGGCGTCCTGAAGGTGGATGAAGAAGTACTGGGGCAGCTCGACCGCGACTTCCTTCTGTATCGGAAGCGTACCAACTACGGCTACGACTTGCTGACGGACCAGCGGCTGTTCTACATGGAGAACTACCCGAAAGTGATCGTCGAAAAGCCGACGATCGACCAAATAATGCTGATGATAATGGATGGTGACCGACTATGAGAGGGCTCTGGGTAAAAGACTTGCTGCTACTGCAGAAGCAGCTGAAAACATTGTTTATGTTCATGCTGATCGCGGCTTTCAACGCCTACACGATCAAATCCGTTCCGTTGGTATTTATAATGATGGCGTTCTTCTTCGTCACGACGACCTCTTCGACGATTTTCTATGACCAGGAAAACCACGGCTTCCTCTATCTATTCACTTTGCCGACGCGGAAGAAGGATTACGTGATCCAAAAACAACTGCTGATTTTGGCGTCTTCGCTGGTTGCAGCGGGGCTGTCGATTGTCTTGATTTTCCTGATGATGCAATTCGATCCCGAGTTGCAGGCGAGCGCACAAAGTTTGCTGTACACAGCACTTTCCGCTTTCTTTTTCGGGTGCCTCTATGGTGCCGTAATCACCCCGTTATACCTAAGATACGGTACCGAAAAAGCCCGCATGCTGCTGTTTGCAATCTTGGGCGTATTCGCGTTGGTAGGAATCCTGATCCAAAAGACGGGCGTGTTGGGGGGAATTCTGGAATCCGGTATTGTGGCCAGCGTGGAATCCTTCAATGCGCTGCAAATAACAGGACTGGTTCTAGTGTTGGTCAGTGGTGTGATGGTGCTTTCCACACTTGTGAGCCAACGGTTCATTGAAAAGTCTGTTGCGTTTTAATATAGAAGAAGCTCCCTGGCTAAATGCGCCAGGGAGCTTCTTCTATGTTGGTGGAGGGCGGCTTGCTCCGACGAGGCCGGTGCTCGCCGGAGGATAGCCTCCCAATCATTACTCACCTCCGGCCCACGGCTGGCCGCCGGAGGAGCCGCTTCTCCCCAACAACCCAGCTCCGATGAGCCAATCCTCCCCGGAGCAGAGGGCTTCTAGAAATGTCCGACCTCCGGCGAAGCCCTCGTTCACAGGAGGAAAACGTCAGCTCCGGCGAGAAAGCTTCTGCCCGGAAAACAGACCTGCGCCAGATTGCTCAACTCCGGGGAGCGAATGTTCTCCGGAGGATGCTGCATTGCGGTTGACCGTACTCCGGCGAAGCCGCTGTGGTCGGAGGTGATCATCTTTTTGGATGTTTTCCTCCGGCAAAGGAAATTACCATTTTGCTAACAGAAAATAACCCACTACTATTTAATCGACATAGTAGTGGCTATTTTAATTTCAGAATACATTAGATGATTTGAAGCCTGTCAATTATTTTGCTGTTTCAATTGTTCAACGTTCGTTTCCAAATCTATCAGTTCTTGAACCAAATGGTGAACGGTTGTACAGGGGAGTCGTTGTGAAGAGGGTGTCCAATCATCATAATTTTTTTCCAAGCGATAGGCATTTTTGATGGCAATGCTGCTTAATGGGTAGAAAGCCTCAATCAGCTGTGGGTCATTTTTTTCGTATTTGGCGATTCCAATTTTTTGGCAATGAGCAGTGAGCTTTTGTTTGTACTGCTCCCTAGTTATTCCGGATTGCAGAAATTCAAAATGCAAGAGATACCATAGTTCAAAAGAGTCGTTGGACCAAGCTGTATGCCATCCTTTATTGGCTGCAACAGAAATGGCGTTGTCAAAGTAGGCGAGCGGGACATCATCTTTATCGAACACCGCCCAGACATTTTCGTAGAGCATAGGGTCATTCTTTAGATATTCTTCTATATCATCCAACAGGCGCAGATTGCTCGACCCGATTCCTTTGATGTGAAAAGAGGGGACTTCAATTCTGCCTTGGAACCCTGAATATTGTTTTTCCAATTTATCAGCAATCCATTTAAAATAGAGTACTTCTGTTTTGGTTCCTTCTGATCCGATGAAATAACTGGCTGGCTCCGGAATTCGTTTTGCTTTCCGTTGCTTCTTACCGATTTTCTTAGCCATCGATATCCTCGATTCGTCGTAAGGTCGGAATGGATTTATATCTTCCTAATATATAATCTTTCCCATAACTGGCATCGTTGCGGACTTTTTTGTCTTCATCATCTACATAATCAGCCAATGAGTAGAGTTCAGAAACTCCTTCGTCATTTTTGTCAGCGAACCAAATTTCGTCTCTTCGGAAATTATCCTTATCAAGGGTAAATATTTCCTGCGTTGAAAAGATCAATTGTGCGTGGTTTGGATTCATCTTTTCATCGTGAAACATGATGATGATGTAACGGATCAACAATGGATGCAGCTTCGCATCCAATTCATCAACAAAAATAGTGCCGCCGCTATCAAGAATACTTTTTAAATCCACATATAACGTCAGCATTTTCAAGGTCCCACTGGATTCACTCTCAAGCGGGGTCATAAGTAATTCCTTCGTTTTGGGATTTTTATGGTAGGTCACGATGCGTTTCAATTCTCTGGTGCTTCGCTCAGATAGAGAATCCTCATTTAATACATCCTGAACAATCCCCAGTTTATCAATGCCCACATCAATGGCTTGGATAAATTTTTCCAGTTTCTTTTTCTCCGCTGCATTCTCCAATAGTTTGAGCAGTGGATTTCCGATTACATTTCCTCGAGTAAAGTGCGAAAGTCCTAGTTCCTTTCTAGGATTTCCATAATCGATGATTCTTACCTCTTTGAACCAATCAAAAACACTTTGAGCAAAAGGAATCTTTAATTTGGATATCACAGAAATCAGTAAAGTGTCTTCTTCAATAAGCTCGAGGATGTTTTGGGTCCCTACACTACTTAGTAATTCGCCAGATAAGCTTTCGCCATTTTTACTGAATAATTCAATATAGGTTTCTTTTTTTACTTTTGGATTTCTCTGATAAAGATATTCTTCAATAATAACGCCCTCTAATACAGAAAATCCGTATTGATAGATGTCGCCTTCTGTAGAAAAAATAACATTGAACTCCGTAGGCACATTCTTATCTTCAAACCAATGCGGCTCGATATCATTCTTTGTAGAGAAAACATTTTGTCTAAAGGAATAAAGAACCATATTTTTCATAGCGGCAAACGCTTCGATTACATTGCTCTTTCCGGAAGCGTTAGCACCATAGATCGCTGCAACCTTCAATACTTTTTCTTCCATCACATCCATCACAACATCATGGGGATGCTCTTTAATTGAAGAAGCCAGCATATCCAGGGTTGTTTCTTCTTTGAATGATTTAAAATTTTTGAATGTAAATTGGTGTAGCATTGTCATCACCTCAAACACATCATAACCTAAATATATGTGTCGGGCAAATATTTGAGAAAATTTCTCAAATTTAATATCCGGTCTGGATAATCCAACTGATGACAGAGTTGCGCCGGCTAGCCCACCTCCGGAGAGAGCCTAGCTAACCGGAAGTGGAACTGTTGCAGGGTAACTAACTCCGATGAGCGAATGCTGGCCGGAGGAGAAAGAGTGGTGGGTGGCTAAAGTACGGCGAAGCCGCGGTAGTCGGAGGTGATAGTCTTTTTGAGTGTTTTCCTCCGGCAGAGCAACCTTTCACAGGAGGAAATCGCCAGTTCCGATGAGAAGGCCGTTCATCGTAAGATAGACAGCGCCGGCGAGGCCAGCTCCGGGGAGAGAATGTTCGCCGGAGCTGGATGCGTTGCGGGCGGCTGAAGTACGGCGAAGCCGCGGTGGTCGGAGGTGCTGATTTATTTGGGTGTTCTCCTCCGGCAGAGAATCTGCTCGTCGTTCGAAAGTGTCAGGTGTCGTCAGTAGCTACATTCATCTGTTTAAGAAGAGTTAGAGATATTTATGTGATGTCTGCCCACTTGGATGCGCTTATGTAAACACAATTTATCATTTGAATGAAGTTATCGTATATGATAACATAATGCTGAGGAGTTTCTAAAGAGGAATATGAAAGAGGTTGCAGTGATGAGTAAATTGGATGTTAAAACAAAATCTGCAGGAGTAAAGTTTGACGACATTAAAGCGCAAATGATGGAAGATGCTGAATTTCATGAAGAATACGACAAGCTACAGCCAAGATACGAGTTGATTTCACAAATCATCGAAGCAAGAAAAAAGATGAAGATGACTCAAGAAGAGCTGGCTAAAAGAGCTGGAACCAGAAAGTCCAACATTTCCAGACTCGAGAGTGGTTCTTACAACCCTTCATTAGACTTCCTCATCAAAATAGCTAAGGGATTGGGAAAAGATGTGCACATCGAAATTCGTTGATGATTGTTTTTGATTGCGTAGTCTACAGCAAAAAAATAAAAGAATTAAATCGGTGGCATCCCAACACCGACGAGGCCTACTCCAACCGAAGCTAAGCACCCGCATAACAAGCTCAACTCCGACTAGCAAACGCTAGCCGGAGTTGAGTGCGTTGTGGGGAGGCCGAACTCCGGCGAAGCCGCGGTGGTCGGAGGTAATCGCCTTTTGGGATCTCCTCCTCCGGCAGAAGTGAGCTTCACCAAAAGAGAGTGGACAACACCGGTGAAAAGATATAAGCAAAAAAGAAGCTAAGCCATCCGACCTTGTAGGCAGGAGACTTAGCTTCTTTTGTTTGCGATAGCTCATTTATCGTAGCTTTTTTACAACCGCGGATAAGGGTTTTCTTTTTTGACGTAGTTCTTTTAAATAGGCTTCATTTGCAGCTTGTTCTTCATCGTTGACGTCTAATGTATGATAGAGGACACGCACCATTTTTACAGCGTCTCGTTTTGTTTGATCATCGGCAGGAGAGTTCAATAACTGGTCGTATAAAGTTGGCAATTCAACGGGTTGATTCGATAGCTTTTCTAAAGTGTTCTGGACGTGAAGAACTGTTTTCTGGCGCTCGCCTTCATACAATGGTCTCCAGTCGCTTACAACGCGCAACATTTTATCAACATGAACCATTTGTCATTGCCTCCTTTCATTTCCTATATAATACTATCTCAAAGCCTTTTTTGCAATTCAACCAGAATGTCTGAATAATAACTATAAAGTGGATTGGGATTTAAAATGTAATCTTTGTACTCCTCTATGAGACCGATAAGTTTTTGAATATCGCAACAATCTAAAATACCACTATTCATGACGTCTTCATAATCTTTTCTTCTATCTGTCAAAGATTTGATGCAGGCTTGCATTTCGTAGGATGGGAGATAGACCGTTAAATTTGAATAGTCATCATCGAAAGATTGTATGTTTTCAGAATTCAAAAATTCAGATACTTCTGGGAGCAGAACACCATCGACTGGTTCAATGCCTAATTTGGGTAAATACTGATACAGCTGGTCCCGGCTAGTTGTATAAAGCCCGGCAATATCAATATCATGGGTTCCACGAAATTCAATATTCTCTTTAGCAAGTAGTAAGTTCATAGCAGAGCCTCCCACTACAACGAATTCTGCTCTAATACCCTGGTCATGGCAGAATTTATCTAATAGACTTAACTTATCACGAATTTCATCCGTACTGATATTTTCGTTAGTAAACATGCAACTTTCCTCACCTTTCTTCTACACAAACTTCTCATATTATATATACGCACTGATCTAATTGAGGCTTCTTGTTGCTTCTACAACTTAATCCGACGAGCACTATCGCAACTGAATTAAAGCAATCAAATAAAGCTCAACTCCGACTAGTGAACGTTGGCCGGAGGTGAGTATTATTTGGATATGGAACTCCGGCGAAGCCGCCGTTTACTAACAATATCAAATCAGAAATATAGAAATTATCACTTTTAATCATAGTTTAATCTGATTGGATATAGTAAAATTGATATTGTATTAGTTGTTTAAAACAAATTGAGAAAAAGTTTAATCAGCCCTCTGTTCTTTAAAGTATTTCGTTTTGTTCAGAATGAATTCTTTTTTGAAGGACAGGGGGCTTTTGTATGGGAAAGTCAGCTGTTCCAAGTGGGCGCTTCGACAGTTTCGCTCAGTTATGAGCGAGTATTTTATAAGGCATCCAAATTGTAAAATTACGCAAAAGAGATTGGAGGATTATGATGGGAGTTTTTGATTCTTTCAAAGAATTGGTTACGCAAAAGCCGGTGGGTCTGAAGAAACCGGATTTTTATAAGGCCGACAGCGATGCGAAGAAGCAGCTGGAGCGGTTGCAGCAGATTCATGCCACCGCGCCGGACAGGGTGAAGCCGCAGATTGAGCGCGATATGAAACTGCTCGCGTACGGCATTGCCGGCGAGGAGAGCGTCGCGTTCGAGCTGAACAACAGCTACCTGCCGATCATCGTGCTGCACAATCTGCGCCTCGAGCACGAGGGACTGACGGCGCAGATCGACTACCTCATCATCACCACGAAGTTTTGCCTTGTCGTCGAATGCAAAAATCTCTTCGGCAACCTTGAGGTCAACAGCCGAGGCGAGTTTATCCGCGAGCTGGACTTCAACGGGAAGCGCAAAAAGGAAGGCATTTATAGTCCAGTTACGCAGAATGTGCGGCATATGGAGATGATTAAGGCGTTGCGGCTGGGAAAAAAACGGAATCCGCTGATGCGTATGGCGCTCGAGAAATCCTTCGGTGATTTCCATAAATCCGTGATTGTGCTTGCTAATCCGAAAACCGTCATCAACCTGAAGCGGGCGCCGAAAAACGTTAAAGATCAGATTATTCGGAGTGACCAGTTGATTGACTACATCAAGCGGCTGCTGCGCGAAAACAAGGATCTGGCGTCGTCGGAAAAAGAGATGTATGAGATGGCGGATTTTTTTGTGGGGTTGCATAAGGAGAACACTGTTGATTATGCGGAGAAGTATTTGTTGAGCGATAGTGGTGAGGTGCGTGATGAAGCCGTCGAAGCACTGCCGGATCGGGTCGAAATCGATATCACCGAAACGCCGATTTACCAAGCGCTCAAGCAGTATCGCTACGAAACCAGCAAAGCGGAAGGCGTTAAGGCGTATTATGTCTACAACAATCTTCAGCTGGAGGCGATTATTGAGGCGATGCCTCGGAATTTGGATGAGCTTAGGAAGGTTTCTGGGTTTGGGGAGGTTAAGTGCGAGAAGTATGGGGATGGGATTGTTGAGATAGTGGGGAGATATAAAGATAAGATCCACCGATAGAGATTTAAAAATACTTTTCTCTGCACTTCTAATTGTTTGAAAAAAAGTCTTCATTTGAGCGAATGCAAGTGTAATGCCGTTGTGAAACGAACGTGCATTCTGTATAATTAAGGAAACGCATTCTCAATAGAAAGAAGTTGGCAGAATGATTAATAAAGTTCGGATAAGTAACTTCAAAGGAATTAAAAATATTGAATTAAATCAACTTTCAAAATTCAACATTATTGGAGGTAAGAACAACGCCGGAAAATCTACTGTACTCGAAGCTATATTTATGTTTTATGATCGCTTAGGCCCAGATTTCTTGTTAAAACAATATAGCTGGAGAGGCATAACAGAATTACAGGTTGTTCCCGAAGAAATTTTCTTCCCAATATTTAATGGTTATGATTCTTCAAAAAAAATAACCATTGAAATAGCAACAGGTTCAGAAAAAGATACCTTAGACATAGTGTATAGTGATCCTTTTTCTCACAATGAAATTAATGATAAGAAAATTTTCTTGGAGAATCTGGATGGTGTTATTAAGACAGATGATAATTTGGTTTCATCAAACACGAAATTGATGATGACAGTGAGACACTCTGACGCCAGGTATAAGAAGGAATCCTTTGATCTGGGTTTATCTTTAAGCAACCTATCATTTAATATTAAGCATGCTACAAGGCACAATATGCTGAATTGCAAATTTTTGTCTTCTAAGGGGTACCAAAATCCAATTGAAGTTGCTGTTCAATATAGTGAGCTTGATATCAATGGAGAGTCAGAAAAACTTATAGATTTTTTGCGTATCATTGAGCCAAAAATTAAGGGAATCTCAAATGTTTCTCTCGCTAATAATAAGTCAATGTTGTACGTAGATATTGGAATCAATAAAAAAATTCCGATGTCATTTATGGGTGACGGAATTAGTCGGCTTACCTCTATTCTGTTAGCTATTTTGACAACAAAGAATGGCATTGTATTCATTGATGAAATTGAGAATGGCATTCATTACTCTGTACAAAATAAGATATGGATGTCTATCCTAAAAGCTGCAAGTGAGAACAACTGCCAAATATTCGTTAGCACACATAGTTATGAATTCTTAAATGCCTGCATTGAAGGAACTGATGAGATTTATCAGGATCAACTAGCTTATTTCAGATTAGAACAAATAGAAAATGAGACACAAGCTAAAAGATTGACGTTTGACAATCTGAAGACTTCAGTTTCTAACGGATGGGAGGTTCGGTGATGCCAGCTTTGCCTACTGAAAAAAATAAAGAATCCTTTACCTCGATTATTTCGAAGAGTGTCTATATGCTCGTTGAAGGAAAAGATGAGGAAGCTTTCTTCAATAAGTTTTTTAATAAAAATCAACGACTTGAACCATTAAACTTAAATGACAATATTCAAATAGAGAGCATCCAGGGAATCAATAATCTTGATGCTTCGATTGGAGCATTGATTACTAGGACCGGATTTGAAAAAATTGAAATCTTGTTGATCATCCGAGATGCTGACAATAGTCACAATAGTTCGTTTGATAGTGTACGTCATATTTTGCATAAAAACGGGTTACCTTCACCAAATAATATGAATGATTTTTCAGAGTCAGGAGGATCCGTAACAACAGGTGTATATATTCTTCCAGGAAAACCAGAAGATATAACTGGTAACATGCTGGAGGATTTGTGCTTGAGTATTCCAGATAATCCGTTGATAATGCCATATATAGATAATTATTTGAGTCTCATTACGGGGGATCCTAATGTTGTTGATCCAAAAAACATCCATAAGTCTAAGTTATTAGTTTTTTTAGCAAGCCATAAAGATGTGCCTAACACTTTAGGTCTTGGAACGAAAAAAAACTATTTTGATTTAAATCATGCGAACCTATACTTACTTGTGGAATTTTTTGCAAAGGTTAAAACACTTCTTGAAGATGGTGACTAAAAATTAGATAGGGATTCTGAAATATAACATTCAAAATGTATTGAAACCTTATTTGTCGATGGAAAGGATTTTATTATGAAAGCATATATCATCAAAATCGAACTTCTGGATTCATATCCCTTGATCTGGCGCAGGGTGGTCATGCCCGCCGATGCGACGTTCAGGCGCCTGCACGACGTCATCCAAACCGTGACCAATTTCCTGAGCGGAGGCTCTTATGGCGGCTACCATCTCTACGAATTTGATCTGTCGGCAGAAAATATCACTGTCACGAATGACGAAGAAAGCTTTGAGGAGTATCAATATTACAAGCAAAATAAAAAGCAATATGAAGAACGACTAAGACTGGCGCCAATTGGATCATTTCAACGGTCCAGTCTGGAGCGCTTAATGAAAACTGTGGTGCGCCAACCATCCCGGATTAAAATCGACAAGTATCTAGAAAAATACAAAGAGATTCGCTATTCGTACGATTTTGGCGACGGATGGGAGTTTCTGATCACTCTTGAACAGATTGTGGATGATTATCACTTTGGTTACCCGACTTTGCTCGATGGTGCCGAATCGGCTCCGCCTGAAGATGTAGGTGGCTTGGGTGGTTTCGAGGAGTTCCTGAAAATCTACCGCGATCCATCACACCCCGAATATGCGGAAATGAAAGAATGGGCCGACTCACAAGAGTTCAGAGAGTACGACCCCGACTGGATCAACAACTCCCTGAAATACCTGGACTACAAGAAGACCGAGTGGGACCAGATCAACCACGATAACTATTTCATCATCGAAGACAAATACCGGAAGAATTGAACCATAAAAAGACCAGTGCGGCCGCACTGGTCTTTTTGCGCGGACCTACCTCCGATGAAGAGTGACCCTGTCGGAGGTAAGGTTTGCGCCGGATACATCAACTCCGGTGAACGAATGCTGGCCGGAGGATGATGCGTGGTGGGTGGCCGTGCTCCGGCGAAGCCGCCGTGGTCGGAGGTGATGATTTTTTTTGGTGATTTCCTCCGGCGAGAGGCCCCTAACCGGAGGAATTTGTCAGCTCAGATGAGCGGTTTTCTCATCGGAGGACAGCCTTGCGCCGGCTACATCAGCTCCGGCGAGCGAATGCTGGCCGGAGGATGATGCGTGGTGGGTGGCCGTGCTCCGGCGAAGCCGCCGTGGTCGGAGGTGATGATCTTTTTTGGTGATTTCCTCCGGCGAGAGGCCCCTAACCGGAGGAATTTGTCAGCTCCGATGAGCGGTTCTCTCATCGGAGAACAGCCTTGCGCCGGATACATCAGCTCCGGCGAGCGAATGCTGGCCGGAGGACGATGCGTGGTGGGTGGCCGAACTCCGGCGAAGCCGCCGTGGTCGGAGGTGATGATCTTTTTGTGTGAATTCCTCCGGTGAGAGAATGCTGGCCGGAGGATGATGCGTGGCGGGTGGCCGTGCTCCGACGAAGCCGCGGTGGTCGGAGGTAATGATCATTTTGTGTGAATTCCTCCGGCAGGGAAGCCCTTCGCAGGAGGAAAATAAATAAAGCCCTCTATTTTTCAGGTTATTCTGTATTCCTCATGCTTCTGTATAGTAAAATAGATAGCAGAAGGAACGCAAACTAATAACCGAGCGGAGTGACAGCATGAATCAATTGACGGAATATATCATCGCTTTGAGCAATTTGTACGGCATGATCCAAAAGGATATTTTGGTGGAAATTTACAATACCCAAAACGAGAAGCCAATCAGCTTGGGGGAAGTGGAGGGGTACCTCGAGAATCCGCCGGCGGAACTGAAAAAGGGGCATACTTATCCATACAAGGATTATTTTGTTCACGAAACGATTTTGGAGTTCGATGAGTTTGAATCGATGCTGGAGAAAAAGGGGGACAAGCCTTTCTATGTTCCGGCGAAAGAGGAACTTTTGCGCTATACGGATGATTTTTACTTTGAGAAGACGAAGCAATATAAGGTTTTTTATGATTATGTGAGAAAAAATTTGTTTGGCGGTGATGGACTCAAGGCCCAAGAGCTTTGCGAGGAAATCCGTGATGCGTTAGAGTTGGATTTGGGCATGTCATCTGTGTCTAAGGCATTGGAGCGTGCGGATGTCGTGTTCGATAATGAACAGCAGGTCAATGAAATGATGCGCCTGATGATGGACATGTCGAATCATATTCGCCGTTGGGAACATAATGGCAATACGCCCCAGGAGATTTTCGAGGAATTCGAAAAGCCGCATCTGCGTCCATTGCCGAAAAAACCGTATCGCGCGGGCACTTCGAATGGGGTCCCTTTTGAGAAAAAAGTGAAGATCGGCCGCAACGATCCTTGCCCATGCGGCAGCGGGAAGAAGTACAAGAATTGTTGTATGAATAAGGTGGAATAAGGATTAGAGTGGTTGCCGAAGCAACCGCAGATAACGTAACCCCCGTAACTCCGACGAGGAAGCTCTCATCGGAGTTACGGGGGCTTGTTTGCGCTGTGCTCCTGTGAGCGAATGTCGGCCGGAGGAGGATGAATTGCGGGCGGCTGTACTCCGGCGAAGCCGCAGTAATCGGAGGTGATCGTCTTTTTGGATGTTGTCCTCCGGCGGAAAGGCTGCTGCCCGGAGGAGGATGTCAGCTCCGATGAGCGAATGCTGGCCGGAGGAGTATGAATTGCGTGCGGCTGTACTCCGGCGAAGCCGCAGTAATCGGAGGTGAACGTCTTTTTGGATGTTGTCCTCCGGCAGAAGGTATCCGCCCGGAAGATGCTGCCAGCTCCGATGAGCGGGACGCTTGACGGAGGAGAGCATTTCGCCAGTTACTCAGCTCCTGTGAGCGAATGTCGGCCGGAGGAGGATGAATTGTGGACGGCGGAACTCCGGCGAAGCCGCCGCGGTCGGAGGTGATCGTCTTTTTTGGTTTTCTCCTCCGGCAGAAAAACCGTTCACCGGAGGAGCGAGCCCAATTAAAATCCTGCTGGAACAGCAATCATTTTCTGTTGAGCCGCGTATATTATCTTCGAATGCTTCATAAATGTTAACGCCTCACTGATGCCTCCCACGGAAAAGGAGCTGCTGAATTTGGAGATAATACTGTTTTTTCTTCTGGTTGTTGGTTTGTGTAAGGAATTTAGTGCAGGGCCGCCGAAGCAGAAGAAACCTAAACGACACAACCGATACCAAAGGACCGCGTACAATGATGCGAGCGGCAATAGTGTCTTCGATACCCTGTTTGACGATGGCAACTACGGCGAATTTCTGATTTATTCATGTCTGGAGGACATGGGCGAGGAGCACAAGTTGTTGGCGAATGTCTATTTGCCCAAAGGAGACGGGAAGACAACCGAAATCGACTTAATCATGATTTCGGCAACGGGTATTTATGTTTTCGAGTCGAAGAATTACAGCGGCTGGATTTTCGGGGATGAGAACAGCAGGTACTGGAAGCAGATTTTCAGAGGCGGCCGGCACTATCAATTCTACAACCCCATCTGGCAGAACAAGAAGCACATCGGCGTTCTGAAGCAGCATCTGGGCTTGGGCGACGAGGTTTTTCGCTCCTATATCGTTTTCAGCGAGCGTTGCGTCTTGAAGAATATGTTTGTTTATTCTCCGGAAGTGAAGGTGATGAACCAGGATATGCTGGCTTGCGAAATCGTCGAGGACATGGCGCAGCGACCGGGATTATTCACTACTTTAGAAATCGAGCAGATCTACAACGAATTGAATCGATACACCCAAGCTGATGAAGAGACGAAACAGGCGCATATCGATGCGATGAAGTGGAGAAATCCGTACTGAATTGGGAAGCATTCGTTCGTCGTTAATATGCCGTTCGAGAGAAAGACAAATTTCCCGATGAGGCGCTGTCCACCGGGAAATCCGGGGAATGCTTTCGGTATTCCCGGCGAAGCCGTGCTGACCGGTAATTTGCCCTTGAAGGATGATGGAATTCCCGATGAGGCGCTGTCCACCGGGAAATTCGCCCACCAAAAAAATAACGCCATTCGAAAGCCAAAACGAAAGTTTTTACCGAGCAAATGCGTATATTTATGCTAAAAGCCATAATGAGGTGAGGATCATCGCATACAAAGAGCGTACTAAACCAAAGCTGCTCCGAATATATGAAGTATTGTCGACGCGCATGAGTCTGGATTGGGAAAATCAGCAGTATTATCTGAATCACCAGAAAGGATTCGAAGGCGAAGGCGTGCTTGATGAAAGCACTGAAACGCTGCCACCGGGTTGTCTAGTATTGAACGATCTGTTGCTCGAGCACAGAAATTCGTTTTTTCAAATCGATGCGCTGCTGGTTTGCGCCGACACGCTGGTCCTTCTTGAAGCGAAGAACTATGAGGGCGTTCATTACTGGGGTGCGGAGAAATTCACCAAATCAACGGGCACCGTCTTGGAGAATCCGTACCTGCAATTGCAGAAGTCCAAGGTCAAATTGGAAATTCTCCTCCAGTCCCTGTCTTGCCGAATGAAGGTGGAAGCATATGTGGTATACGTCAATCCCGAATTCATACTATTGCAAGCGCAGAACAACGATAATTACATTCTGCCCAGTCAAATTCATTCCTATTTGCGTACCCTTAAATTAAATTCCCAGCCGAATGCGGAACAAAAGCGCATTGCGGATGTTTTAGTGAGGCTGCATAAGCAAGATTATCCGGCAACCAAATTGCCGGTATATCAGTATGAGCATTTGCGCAAAGGCCTCAGTTGCTTTTCATGCAATGCATTGATGACCTCCTTTATCGGACATTATATGCATTGCCCCGCATGCGGCGAAAGAATGAATGTCAAAAGATTGATCAAAAACGGCATCGATGACTTCCGGATTCTGTTTCCGGAACAAAAAGTGACTACGAACCGAATGTCGGATTGGTGCGGTTCCGGTGATAAAGATCGCATCTATCGCGTCCTGAAAGAAAATTATCAGGCGAAAGGCAACAATCACGGGCGCCATTATGTCTGAATTCCCGGCGGAGCCGTATGTTCACCGGTAATAGGTCGTTAGAGAGAAAGGCACATTTCCCGATGAAACAACGTTCGCCGAGAATTAATGTTCAGACACAACGAAATTTCCCGATGAGATATTGTTCATCGGGAAATTTCGTTATTACTGGGCAATTTTTCCCGGTGAGGCCTTGCTCACCGGGGAAATCAGCGCCGCAAATAAGGTTAGACATGCAAAATTGTTTTTATTCTGCACTCTTCAACGAGCGCCAGCTTTCTGATATAATGGAAAGAACATTCAGTCGGAAAGGGGATAATGCTCATGAAGAAAGTGGCTCGCAACCGCAACTGGATTTTCGTTTTTGCATGGATGATAGTCATCTTCATGCTGTCAGCCCAGCCGGCCGACCAGTCCCTCGTGCTGAGCGGGAGCCTGACGCGCTTCTTCGCGGACGCGCTCAACCAGTTGTCCGCGTTCATCGAATATTTCACGCGTGCGCAAGGGACGGTTGTGTTTATGGCAGGCATCCTCTTGCTGATCCATCTGTTGGAAACGCAAGCGGATGAGCCGAGGCTTTTCGGCATAAAGAAGCGCTGGATCATCGGCGGAACCGCCATTTTTTTGGCGCTGGCGATCGGTCTGTTCCTGTTTGTTGATTTCATTCAGGATACTAGTTTTGACTATGCGGGAAGATTGATGCGGAAATCTGCCCACTTCATCGCTTATCTGATCCTCGGTTTTCTGGTTTCGCACACGCGGGAGGACGAAATGCCCGCCACGACCGCTTCCGTATGGAAACGCAGAGGCTGCAGCCTGCTGTTTTGCGTGGCGTACGCAATCAGTGATGAATTCCATCAATTGTTCGTTCCCGGCCGCGGTCCGCTGCTGAAGGACGTCCTCATCGACGGATCGGGCGCAGCCCTCGGTATCATGCTATATGTTGGTGCCAAGAAAGTGTGGTTGCGCTGGGAAAATAAAATAGCCTGGAAACGCTGAATCGACAGTGTTTTTCAGACTATTGGCATTTATGCTTTTATTGGGAAATAAGAGATTACCGGGAACTTCCGACACAGGATCCGGATTCTCGAATACAGGCTAGGAATGATTCGGCGGACTTTCGACATTTTTCATGCGTAGCCGGAAGTCAACAAAGTAAAAGGGCAAAACGAAATGTTAGCCGAATTCCCGGCGAAGCCGTGCTCACCGGTAATATGCTCTTGGAAGAAATCGGATTTCCCGCTGAGGAAGTGTTCGCCGGGAATCTCCATTCGAAAATACCGAAATTCCCGGCGAAGCCGTGCCCACCGGTAAATTCCAGTGCCGTCCAAGCAAAAATTACCGGTGGGGCCCGCGCCGGGACCATCTTCGCAGGCGACCCCCAGATTGCGCCGTATTTTTCCCCCATCAGCTGAAAATAATTTAGCCATCATACGCATTTCATGTATAATAAGAAAGAATACTTTATAGGAAGAGGACAGAATACATATGATAACTTTAAAATCTGAACGCGAAATTCAAGCAATGGAAGAGTCCGGCGCAATTTTGGCGGGGATCCATGAGGAATTGCGCGGTTTCATCAAGCCTGGTTTGACTACGATGGAGATCAACAACTTTGTGCAGGCGCGCATAGAGGCGGCTGGCGCGATCTGCGAACAAATCGGTTTCGAGGGCTACGAGTACGCGACTTGCACGAGCGTCAACGACGAAATCTGCCACGGTTTTCCGGGAAAATATGTGCTGAAGGACGGCGATCTGATCAAGGTCGACACAGTCGTGAACTACAACGGCGCCATGTCTGATTCATGCTGGAGCTATGCAGTCGGCGAGGCCACACCGGAAGTGAAGCATCTGATGGAGGTCACTGAAAAAGCTTTGTACTTAGGCATTGAGCAAGCAAAACCAGGCAACCGTGTCGGCGACATCGGCCATGCGATCCAGACATATGTTGAAGGAGAAGGTTTCTCGGTCGTCCACGAATTCATCGGCCACGGCATCGGACCTACGATGCATGAAAGTCCGTCGATTCCGCATTACGGCGATGCCGGCAAAGGCTTGCGTTTGAAAGAAGGCATGACGATCACGATCGAGCCGATGGTCAACACCGGAGCTTGGAAATCCAAAATGGACGATAACGGTTGGACAGCCCGCACGAAAGACGGCGGTCTGAGCTGCCAATTCGAGCATACAATTGCAATCACCAAAGACGGCCCGAAAGTGCTGACGCAACAAAAATAAGCAAAAGCGCTAGCTTCTTGATGGCTAGCGGTTCAAGCGGGTTTGTTCCGTTTTAAAAAAAATAAAGCCCTGAATTCGGATTTCGGGATCTTTTTTTCAAAAGGAAGCGCATTATATTATTATATTTGATGGATAAATGTTAATAAAGTTCTATTTTATGATGGCGTTATTTCGGATCAACAGACAAACTTACTATTTATTCGTTTCAATTTGATTGGCCTGCGCGAAAGTGTTTATCCGCAATTTCAGTAAAATAATTATAGTTATTTCAAGAATGGTATAGTACAATATTCTACAGTGGGAAAATTGACGGTTTCGTTGGATTTTCCTGTAAAATAGGTGATATTGTCATTATAAATTTTAGTAATCAGGAGGGAAACCATGGAAGAAGAAATATCGTTAGGCGAAATTTTTGCAATCTTAAAGCAACGACTGGGTTCGATCATCATGTGGAGTTTGGCCGGATTGTTGTTGGCAGCTCTTTATACATTCTTTTTTGTGACACCGTCTTATCAATCTACATCTAAAATCGTAGTGAATCAAACACAGAATGCTGAACAGTCAATCACGAATACGGATATTCAGACGAACTTGAATCTGATCAATACTTACCAGGGCATCATCAAAGAGCCGATCATACTGGAGGATGTCATCACGAACACTGGTTCCAAACTTACGGTAGGGGAATTGCGCAACAAACTGACCGTTCAAACCGAGGATAGCTCGTTGGTGTTCGGAATCACGGTTGCTGATGAAAATCCATACACTGCCGCAGAATTGGCAAATGCAACAGCATCATCGTTTGAACAAAAAATCGGTGAAATACTGGACGTGAACAGCGTTACGATTTTGTCGCAAGCAGTTGCGAATCCGAATCCGGTATCCCCGAACACACCGATGAATCTAGTACTTGGTTTATTGGTCGGCATGATGATCGGTGTTGGGTTGGCATTCTTGGCTGAATTTATGGACAAGACCGTCAAGGACGAAAGATTCATCGAACAATTGGGCTGGTCGAACTTGGGATCTGTATTACAGATGTCCGAAGAAGAGTTGACAGCTACCCGTTTTGTTCAAGCAACACCTGATGTAAAATCGCGTAAAGCTAAAAGACGCATATAGGAGACGATAAGATATGTTTGGATCAAACAGAAAGAAGATCATGAAGTTGGACAGCCAACAACGTAAAGGTCTAAGTCTAATCTCAAAATTGCGGCCGAAATCCGTTATTGCCGAGCAATACCGGACCATCCGTACAAATATACAATTCTCAATGATCGACCGCGATGTGAAATCCATCGTCATGACATCATCCGGACCGTGGGAAGGGAAATCAACGACGGCGGCAAACTTGGCATCGGTTTTCACCGACCAGGGCAAGCGTGTATTGTTGGTCGATGCCGATCTGCGCAAACCGACCGTGCAACGCACATTCGGCTTGCGCAATGTCGAAGGCTTGACGACGCTCTTGAGCACACCGGAACAAGAACTTTCTGAAGTTATCCAACAAGTGACCGGGACAGACCTGCATGTGTTGACAAGCGGA
Organism: Trichococcus flocculiformis; assembly: GCF_900113645.1. GTDB lineage: Bacteria > Bacillota > Bacilli > Lactobacillales > Aerococcaceae > Trichococcus > Trichococcus flocculiformis. The sequence goes on along the minus strand of NZ_FOQC01000027.1, from coordinate 9,018 downwards.
CCGATTCCTCCGAATCCATCCGAATTGTTGAACTCGAATCGGATGAACATCCTGATGAAGCGCTTCGAAGATATATTCGACATCATCATTTACGATATGCCACCGGTGACTTCGGTAACGGATGCACAGATCATGGCAGCAAAAGCGGACGGTGTTGTTTTCGTGATCCGTCATGGCGTCTCGCAGAAAGATTCTGTTATGAATGCGAAAGAGCTGTTGGAAATGGTTAACGCAAATATCTTGGGTGTTATATTCAATGGGATTGAAAAGAAAAACACGCAATCTTATTACGGCTATGGGTACACAAGTGAGGGGGAAGCATAGTGATCGATCTTCATTGTCATCTGTTGCCTGGCGTCGATGACGGAGCTCGAACACTGGATGATTCCTTGGCGATGGCCCAACAAGCCGTCTCTGAAGGAATCTCCCACATCCTTGTGACGCCTCACCATAGGAACGGTAAATATTTGAACCCAAAAGAGGCTGTGTTGGAAGCTACAACAGCCTTGCAAAAAGAATTGGATGATCGAGGAATCGGTCTGACGCTTTATCCTAGTCAAGAAATCCGAATCAACGGAGATTTAATGGACGATATCGAAAACGAGGATATTTTATTCATAGATGAAGAACAACGGTATCTATTGATTGAATTCCCGACCCTTTCGATCCCTGCATATACGGAACAGCTTTTTTTTAAATTACGACAACAAGGCATCACGCCTGTCATCGTTCATCCTGAACGGAACCAGGCGATCATCGATGATCCAAATATATTGCTGCCTTTCATAGAAAGAGGAGCCATTGCCCAGTTGACGGCAAGCAGCTATGCTGGTGCATTCGGAAAAGACATAGCGAAGCTCAGCCACCAACTGATTGAGGCAAACCTCGTGCATATCATCGCATCCGATGCGCACAATACACGTGGAAGAGGCTTTCACTATAAGCAAGCTTTCGCTAAACTTGAATCCGAATTTGGTTCAGAAAAAGCAGCCTATTTCCGACAGAATGCGAAAGATATTTTTAATGGAGATGCGGTTCACACTGAGGCTCCAATAAGTGTAAGCCAAACGAAAAAAAGGTTTGGTTTATTCAAGAGATAAAAAAATCTCCTGCCGTTTTATGGTGCAGGAGATTTTTTGTTGGAAAATTATAGTCAGAGTGAGTACAAATTCAAATTAAATGCGTTTTAGGTTACCGTTGTGTTACTAATGCCCCATGTATCTTGAATGTTCTGTAGTTTATTGATAATATTAATAAGATTCTATGACAAGTGCCCTCGGATAGACAAGTGGGCTTCTTTTTGCATGGACTGAGATATTTTATGTAGTTATGTTCAATAAAATACTTGATGAACGGGTATTGTTGGCAAGGGCAGGGCAGAACAGGATTATTCCTGTCGGACAATTGTTTTATGCACTAATACTCATTCAAGAGAAAGAGGAACGCATGATGAATGAAACCAGAAAAGGCAAAAACGGGAGAAAAAGAGTATGGAAGGTGATCTTTTCCGTTCTGCTGATTGGGATGGTAGGAACTGTAGCATACTTGTTCAAGGCTTATTCCGACATCGGCAGCACCGCTGAGTCAATTTACACCTCAGTAAATGTAAATGAAATGCGGGAAGAAGAGATTGAAGTCGAGACGGCCACGCAGCCGATTTCGTTCTTATTGTTGGGGGCTGACACGGGTACCGCTGAAGAGGAGCGGACGGAAACGGGGCGTAGCGACACGATCATCGTCTGCACCGTGAATCCGAACACAAAAACAACAACACTTTTGAGCATTCCCCGCGACAGCTACGCGGAGATCGTCGGATACAGCGATGTGTACGATTACTACGGTGACTACTACGACAAAATGAACCATGCTTATGCTTTTGGCGGAACGGAAATGTCCATCAATACGGTGCAGGAATTTCTGAATGTCCCGATCGATTACTACGTCGAAGTGAACTTTGACGGGCTGGTTGATATCGTTGACGCGGTCGGTGGAATAGAAATCACAAGTCCGTTGACCTTCGATTTCTATGGACCACAGTTCATTGAAGGGGAAACAAGAATCTTAGATGGATACGAAGCGCTGCAATTCTCGCGGATGCGTAAACAGGATCCGGAAGGCGACCTCGGCAGACAGAAACGTCAACAGATGGTCATCAAGGCCATTTTGGATAAGGTGTTGACGATGGGAACAGTCGTGAACTACAAAAATATCCTGGCTACTTTGGAGGACAATGTCCAGTTGAATATGTCATTGGATGAAATCCTTTCAATCGCCAGTGGTTATCGTAAATCAATGGAGAATTTCCAGCAGTTCTATGTCGAAGGGGAAGAGATGTACATTGACGAAATCTATTACTATTATGTAGATCCGCAAGAAAGGTTGCGCTTATCCAATATTCTTAGGACTGAGTTGGAATTGCCGGAAATCACGATAGATGAGATTTCGACGTCAGCTAACGAGCCTTATTACGATACAGACGCATACAGTACCGATTCTTCCTATTCGGATACGACCTATGATTCGTCAACGTATGGTCAAAGTGATGTCTACACACCGAATTATTCCGATCCGTATTCAGCAGAAGAAAGCTATAGTTACGAGGACACGACAACACAAGACAGTTATTATGAAGAAGCTACCTATGATTCTGCTTATTGATGACAATTGAACCAAAGAACACAGTCCGTTTCCGGGCTGTGTTTTTTCGTCCATGCTCATTTATATAAATCAACTTGAATCTTCAACATTTTATTGATAATATGATTAAGATTCTGTTTCAGGAGGGCTTAAAACAAATAGGTGGGAAGCCTCATTATCTAAAGGAGAAATAATAAAAATACAGCTGATTTTTGGCGATATTGTAAGGAAAAGTTAATTTTTGGTTGATTTGTTTCATACAAATTAATGGTATCATGATGTATGTTGGGTTTAATTATCGGACACTATTGTGAATAGTCCAAAGATACGATTAATCACGAAAAAAGGGGAATATAGATGTTTACATTTGTTGCGATCACATACAATCATGAAAAATATATAATTGAACATTTGGAAAGTATAAAATATCAGATAGAAAATTTTTCTAAAGGGAAACAAGTGAACTTGGTCATCAGCGATGATGGTTCGATGGATAACACAATGCTGTATGCACAACAATGGATTGAGAGGAATAAATATCTCTTTTCAGAAGTGGAACTGCTGACCAGTGAAAAAAACCAAGGGATAATCAAAAACTACCTAAGGGCAACGGCGGCCATCAAAACTCCAACCTATAAACTATTAGCTGGCGATGATCTTTACTATAAGAATGATATTTTTGAAATTGTTGAAACTTTAAAAGAGAAGGACATCATTTTTACTCCAGCGCTAAATTTTAACGAGGATACAGTATGGAATTCGCAGGATATGAACCGGCTGCTTACCTTGAAGACACCGGAGCAGATCAGAAAGGTGTTGAAATTCCAAAACCCTTTCAATACACCAGGTTCATTTTATAGTACTGCACTGATCCAGGAACAAGGATTGCGGGCGTTCATCTCGAAATACACTTGGATAGAGGACTTGCCTAGCTATTATTACCTTTTCAACAAAAGGGCTGCACTCAATTATGCAATTGAGTTGAAACCCTACATCTTGTACCGCAGCACGGTAGGTATTTCCAATAATAAGAAGAACGAAAAGAACAATGTCTTTACCATTGAATTGGAAGCTATGGAAAAGGATTTTGGTATGGTATTAAACAAATATCCAAAGTACTTTAATCCTTACCAATATTATTGGAAACTCTCCAAGCTGAAGCTTAAATATGGAGATGCCAAAACGAATCGTGATATTGGCACCTACAATGCAATCCTGAATGAGGAAGCCCAAAAAGCCCAGGAATTTGTGGTAGTGTTGAGAACCAAGTCGAAAGAATTTTTCAAATCGCTCACACATGAGGTGTAAGACTATAGTCAATTGACTATTCAACACGAACGAAGAATCTTCAGGAGGATATTAAATGAATCTTTTTAAAACAAGTTTTTGGGCAGCACTTTCGTCCGTGATAAAGATGTTGGCAGGTATTGTCACTTCAAAAATTATGGCTATTTACATCGGTCCTGCAGGAATAGCATTGCTAGGGAATTTCAACAACATCGTCGGAATACTCACTACTTTTTCAAACGGGGCAATAAGTTCTGGGATAACGAAATACATTTCCCAATATGAGTCCGAGGAAGAAAAACGGAGCATCGTCTCCCATGCTTTGAAAATCACACTCGTCTGTTCCGTTTTACTGGGTGTTGTGGTTGTTGCTCTGAAAGATGTTTTGTCGAAAATGACATTCGGAAATACGGAATACAGCAATGTTTTTGTTATTCTTGGAGTGACAGTTGTCTTTTTCGGATTGAATGCAACGATAACAGGGGTTCTTAACGGCTATACTTACATCAAAGAACTGATTTTGACGGGTATTTTAGGCAGTATTCTATCGATGCTTCTTGCTTACTTCATCACTATTCGGTTTGGGTTGTTTGGAGCACTAGTAAATGCTATTATTGCGCAAATATTCATATTTGCCATCAATGTGTTTTTTGTTAACAAACTGAAACTTTTCAACAGGCAAATGCTCCGTGAGAAACTGGACAGACTTTTGCTTGTGGATTTACTGAAATTCGCTTTAATGAGCATTGTTTCTGCATTGGTTGTACCAGTAAGTACCTTGGTAATCAGAAAATATGTTTTCGATAATTTTTCTGGCAATGAAGCGGGGTATGTTCAAGGGATTTGGAGCATTTCAAATACATACTTATCTGTAGTCACGACAACTTTGTCCATTTATTATTTGCCCACACTTTCAGGAATTCAGGATCGGGCCAAATTGAGAGCGGAAATTAAAAATGGGTACAAATTTATTTTGCCACTGGCTGTTTTGGCCGGAGTGATGATATTCATTTTTCGGGATCTAATCATTAATATATTATATACACCAGAATTTCTTCCGATGCGCGAATATTTCACTTTCCAAATCATAGGGGATGGGTTAAAAATAGCTTCCTGGATACTTGCTTATCTGATGGTTGCGAAGGCGATGACCAGGTTATTCATTGTGACAGAAGTCATTTTTTCTCTGACATATGTGCTTTTCTCAGTTGTATTCATGAATTTATTCGGCAGTGTGGGTGTAACGTACGGATATGCATTGAATTACTTCTTGTATTTGATTTTGATGTTGTTTTTATTCAGAAAAATCTTGTTGCCAAACCGCAAGGATACGGAATTCCAGTAATAATTTATATATGACTAAAATATGTAAGCTAAGAGGTGTTTTAATGCCAAAAATATCAATAATTGTTCCTGTTTATAATGTAGAACAGTATTTGGCTGAATGTATAGAATCCATCAAAGACCAATCGTTGACGGACATCGAAATAATTCTTGTGGATGACGGATCACCTGACAACAGTGGTGCCATTTGTGATGACTATGCTCGTAAAGACGACAGAATCAGAGTGATACACAAAAAAAATGGAGGTCTATCCTCTGCACGTAATGCAGGGTTAGAAGTTGCAATTGGGGAATACATTGGATTCGTTGACAGCGATGATTGGGTTGATGGTGTAATGTATGAGGTTCTATACAAAAATGCCGTTGAAAATCAAGCGGAGATAGCAGCATGCAATATAGCTAAAATGGGTCTGGACGGTCAATTTGAAAATTTTGATATAGGGAATAAGGATATCCTTTTTACAAGAGCGGAAGGTATGGAAGAACTCATCCGTAATCAGAAATTGACGTTCAGTTCCTGCAATAAAATATATAAACGCAAACTGTTTATGGATTGCAGATATAATGAATCCATCATCCTCGAGGATATGAATATATCCTATAGGTTGTTGAATCAGGCGAATGCTATTTTTTACACAGCCCGACCAATGTATTTTTATCGATACAACGATTCGAGTATCTTAAGGGAAAAATTCAACAAAAAAAGATTGGATGAGTACACAGTTGTTGGTGAAATGTACAACTTCTACAGAAATCTGTATCCACACGTAGCTGAACAAGTTTTGCTCAAACTGCATAATATAGGGGTGTCTCTCTATGTGGATGCAACTGCAACAGATCTTTCATTGAATCAGACAGAACTTGAATTTTTATTGGAACAGGACAGAACCGAATTGGTGGCCTTGACTAAAAGTAAAAAAATCAGCAAGATAGGAAAAATCAGAGTAGGCCTATTCTTGTTGTCCCCCAATTTGAGGATTGGCTTAGAACGGCTATTCAAGAAGTTAAACAAGTAGCTCAATCTTGAGAAGATATGCTATAACGGATAATTGCTTTTAACAAGGCGATTATCCGTTATAGCATAAATTGGTTACTTGAAAACACGCTATGAAAACTTAAAAAACGGTAAATTATTTTCAATAAGGTTGTTTAAAGCAAACAATTTAGATTACAATATAGTATATCTAAGTGAGTAGCGATCAAATATGAAATAATCCAGTATTTATTAAACGGGGAGTGATGAAAATGTATAATTCAGGAATGCTGAAATTAAAACATGTCACAGGAAATTATGGTGATTTAGTTCCGATTGAGGGGAAAAAAGAGATACCCTTTGAAATAAAAAGGGTTTATTATATATACAATGTTGACCAAAATGTAAGAAGAGGATTTCATTCCCATAATCAATTGCATCAAGCTTTAATATGTGTCAAAGGCAGTGTGAAAATATTGTTGAAAAATCCTAATGAAGAGGAAGTCTTCTTATTGAATGATCCATCTGAGGCTTTGTATGTGGGGCCGATGATTTGGAGAGAAATGTTTGACTTTTCAGAAGATGCTGTGTTGTTGGTTTTAGCCTCTGAATACTATAATGAAGATGATTACATTAGAAACTATGATTTCTATCTTGAGGAAGCAAAAAAATATTATAATTAAGAACAGTTAAAAGGGGGATAAAAGATGAAAGTTCCATTTGCTACTTTTGATGTAATGCATAAAGAAATCAGGACAGAAATGATCAAAAAATTTGAAGATGTATACGATAAAGGATGGTTCATTCAGGGGAGCGAATGTGATGCATTTGAAAAAGAATTTGCTCAATATACGGAAACGGCTCATTGTATAGGATGCGGGAACGGTTTGGAAGCCATTTTGCTTGCTTTGAAAGCTCTTGGTGTTTCTGCGGGGGATGAAGTGATCATTCCATCCAATACATTTATAGCTACTGCTCTGGCGGTATCTTACATGGGTGCAAAACCTGTTACGGTCGACCCTGATTTGACAACATTTAATTTATCGGAAGCAGGAATTGAAGCTGCCATCACTGAAAAAACGAAGGTGATCATTCCCGTTCATCTTTATGGGCAAGCTGCAGATATGGATCCCATTTTAAAAATTGCTCAGAAATACAATTTGAAAATTGTGGAAGATTGCGCACAAGCTCATGGTGCTGAATACAAAGGTAAAAAAATCGGATCATTTGGTGATGCGGCTGCATTCAGCTTTTATCCAGGCAAAAATTTAGGTGCATTAGGCGATGGTGGCGCGGTCGTAACGAACAACGCGGAAGTTGCGGCAAAAGTCAGGGCATTGGCAAACTACGGCTCAGTCGAGAAATACAATCATGAGTATAAAGGACAAAACTCGCGTCTTGATGAAGTACAGGCGGCATTTTTGCGCATAAAACTAAGCCATTTAGATGAGTATAATGCATTCAGAAGCGGCGTAGCCGAGAAGTACTTAAAGGGAATCATCAACGAAAAAGTAAAATTGCCACAAATTGGAAAAGACAGGACTCACGTCTGGCATATTTTTCCGGTATTAGTTGAAACGCGGGATGCCTTTAAAACCTATTTGGACGCTAATGAAATCGGTACAGTATGTCATTATCCTACACCTATTTATAAACAAAAGGCTTATCAAGAGGACAACCTTGAACCATCTGCAATGGCTGATTTGATTTCCAACCAGGAACTAAGCTTGCCGTTGTATTACGGTATGCCGGATGAAGAAATACAATACGTTATTGATACAATAAATAAATACTAAAAATTTTGTGTTCCAAATTACCCCCTCCTGACTCGAGTCGCGAGGGGGTATCTTTCTAATGATAAAAATTTAGACAGCGAGGTACGTATATGAAAATCAGACCATTAATGCCCAAAGATGTTGACGGAATTCTAAGTTGGATGAAAGATTCGGAGATTAACCGGTTTTTCCGAATGGATGCAGAAGGAGCCACCAAAGAGAGTGTCTTAAATTTTGTCAATGCAAGCCAAAATCAAGAAAATAATATACATTTAGCGGTAACCGATGATGATGATAATTATCTGGGGACTGTAAGTTTGAAGAATATCGATAAAGAAGAACAAAGCGCTGAATATGCTATCAGTATGTGTAAATTATCCCATGGGACTGGTGCAGCGAAGTTTGCTACGGAAAAAATATTGGAACTTGGCTTTGAGGCGTTAGGGTTACATAGAATTTATTTAAATGTGTTGTCAGAGAATTTGCGAGCCAATAAATTTTACCAAAAATGCAATTTTATATATGAGGGGGAATTTAAGGAAGCTATCTTGATCCGGGGAGAATTCAAAGATTTGAAATGGTATCGGCTACTTAAAAAAGAATATGAAGACAGAAATAAATAATTCATCGAGTATCTTAAATAGATTTTTTTCAGTGAACTTAAAAGAAGTTACACCACTTTACAAGTAATTAAAAACTATGTTTTTCTTCAGCCCATCGTTCATAAGCCTTTAGGATAGCCAGCGATTTAATCCTGTTTTCGATGGAAAGCACGAAAGTATAGAAAAATACTTCCTGCTGGATCGCCATTCCAATGAGTTGTTTCTTCACTTGAGAACTTTCCTCCTTCAAATGGGCATACCTCTCCTGTTTGAAGGGAAGAAGCTGAACGCAACTATAGGCAATGGCTAAAAAGTTGACGTAACTTTCAATTCCATTTTTGCTTCTGACCATATATTTACCGAAGGACCAGAAGGTCTTCTGTTCATAAAAGATAACTTC
>NZ_FOQC01000046.1 GCF_900113645.1 Trichococcus flocculiformis | reverse complement strand
TTTTCACACCTTTTGGGTGTGAAAGTGAAATAAAGAATACGTTGATAGAACAAGATTTCAAGGTGTTTTCTGAAAACCTATGAATAATTCAGGATTGAGTATAATGAGTCGATCATTGAAGATAATATTTTTTTTGGATTGAAGAATGATTACACGGAAACCGAGATAAATCAATATGTGGCAGAGGAAAAGGAAGAATTGCGACGCCTAAAAAAACACCTGAAAGATAATGGTTTGGTCGAATATGACAATGTAACACAGATGTATGTACGAAAGTAGAAACATGATTTGATAGATGTGGGCCAAATTTGCGCTTTCTTATTGACTTCACCTTACTTAAAGGGATTATGATAGAGTCCGCGATGAATTTTCAGAATGGAGGAAAAAGAAATGAACAGACCTTACAGAGTGATTTGCCACATGGCGATGTCGATAGACGGGCGCGCGGCGGGGCACTATTTAAGTGCGGTCGAATTCGGGCCGTACGGAAAGGCCTATGAGGATACGCTACAAGCTTACGGTTCGGACAATTGGATCTGCGGGCGGATCACGTTCGAGCAGCACATCACCCTCGGGAACAAAGTGGACCTGTCCATTTATTCGGATGAAGCCATCCCAAGGGAAGATTATATTCATCCGGCTGCCTTCAGCACTTACGCGATTGCGGTCGATCCGGAAGGGAAACTCGGCTGGCAAACGAATGTGATCGGTGACGAGTATCCGGAAAGAAGAGGCGACCATATCGTTACGATTTTGAGCGAGGCGGTCTCTGATCGGTATCTGGCCCATCTCAGGAAAGTGGGCGTTTCCTACATCTTTACAGGGAAGAGCAAACCATTGTCGATGACAGTCGCCTTGGACAAACTGCACAGCCATTTTGGCATCGAAACTTTCATGCTGGTCGGCGGAGGATTTGTGAACGGATCGTTCGCGAGCGAAGGCTTGGTCGATGAAATCAGCCTCATCATCGCTCCACTTATCGAAGGCATTTCCGATTCCGTTTCTTTATTCGAGTTCGGGAACAGTGTTGATCAGCGTATCCGGAAGTTCAGGCTTGATAAATTCGAGCGGATCGGTCCGGATGGCATCCGGCTGAATTATCTTTCGGAGTGAAACGAGGGTCATGCAGAACGAAAGAACCACCGGATCCAAGGCGTTTTGTCTTTGGATTCGGTGGTTCTTTGACTAAACTTTGTTCGGAGCGCGTAATCCGCTTATTCAGCCGCATCCCGGACGGCGAAGTAGTTCCCGTCCCTGTCAGGGAAGTTGAAAGTCCTGGAGCCGCCCATTTCGATGATCTCACCGACTGTCTCGTTGTTCTCCTTGAAGCGCGCATAAAGCTCATCGAAATCGGAGATGTCGAACAATAAGGAAGGTTTGTTGGAGGCCACTTCCGGTGAATTCTTTCTGATGAAATCGATATTGAAAAGCTGCAGATTGCACGTAGAGCTCACCGCCAGCACGATGCTGATGGAATCCCCAAAGTCATAACGCTCAACCTCCTTGAAATTGAGATAGTGTTTCCAAAAATCGGCATTCGCTTCTACATCCTCTACGTAAAGCATGATATTCGCTGTGGTCATATCATTTCCTCCGTTTCTTATCGATCATAATATCATTATACGCTCGGAGTAATTCGGAGGCCAATGTGAAGAACGGTTGCAGCAAGCGTCTTTGGATGAAAGGCTTTGGATTCGTATTTCCCGCTTTGACTTGTTAGAATAGAAGCATAACGAGATCAATTTGAGAGAGGGTGAAGGCGATTGAATAGCAATAACGAAGCATTTATGGGTTATTTCAATGATATCGAGAGTTTCTTCAACAAGACGTACAAGCCCAATCGCGGGAAATCCTACTATAGCTTTTATGAGTTGGTGGAGAACGCCGCGCGCTACGACAGTTTTGTGAAAAGGAAGCGGGATGACTTCCAGATACTAGGGGATCTGCGCAATTTCTTGAGCCACGGAAACCAAAGCGATCTGGTGCTCGTCAATGAGGAGTCACTGACTATGATCAAAGCAATCCATGAACAACTGTTGAAACCAAAGACGGCTTTCGACATCAAATCGGATGATGTGAAATTCTTCAAGGAAACTACCCCGCTATCCGCTGTCCTCGAAACGATCAGGAACACTGATTTGACGCAATTCCCGATTAAAGACGGAAAAGGAAAAGTGATGGGCTTGTTGACAGAAAATGGCATCACGCACTGGCTGTCCCAACATGCGCATGAGGCAACCGTGTCGATCGGCGGAACGCTGGCACGCGATATCCTTGTACTGGACGATAACAAGGATAATTTTGCCTTCGTCAAAAAAGATGCGAGCATTTATGAGGCGGAAGCGCTATTCGACAACCAAAAAATCGATGCATTGCTGGTGACGCACAGCGGCAAAAATACGGAAAATCTGCTTGGCATCATTACACGATTTGACCTGGTGGAAGTGTAGATAGATTTTAGTTCAGATAATACGACAAAGACAGGCTCCCCATTTTTGTGGGAAAGCCTGTCTTTTTTGGAACAGAGCGCCGAAATGTATACGCAGCTCCTGTGAGTGACCCCTTCGCCGGAGGCAACCTGTAACAATCAGCCTCACCTCCGATTAAGCTTGGTTCATCGGAGAACGCAACTCGGAATGATAGCCGTCCTCCGGCGAAGATCACGCTCGCCGGAGGAAGAAGATGATAAAAGGCCGCCTGTGAGTTTTCTTATTTTTCCGTGTGGATCGAAATCCGTTTGAAAAGAGCGGAACTTTGCGTGTTCGCACCGGTAAGCGTCGTTTTTACACCCCGTTTGTTGTTGCGGGTGATGAGCTTATCGATTGCTTCGACAGCAGTGGAATCCCATAGAGTCATGGCGCTGATGTCGATGACGATTTCTTCCTCCTGTTCGATCTCTTCAGCGAAAAAGTCCAGGAATTTTTCGGCAGAAGCGAAGTAAAGGTGGCCGTCCACTTTGTAGTGGTGATCATCATCAGCAGTCCCTGTTGCAACATGGAGATGGGACATTTTGAAAGCTGCGAAGACGGCGCTGACCAAAGTACCAGCTACGACACCGTAAGCCAAGTTGTGCGTTCCGATAACGATGGCGACGGTCAGGATCATTGCGAAGCTTTCGTTTTTAGGGTTCGTGCGCAAACGTTTGATCGAATCCCAATTGATGGTTTCAATAGAGACAACGACCATGACCGCCGCCAAAGCGACAACCGGAATCTGCACGACAGAACCGTTTAAAAGAACAACGGACAACAACATGAAGAATCCGGACAGGAAAGTCGCAAGACGGCCAAGGCCGCCGTAATTCAGGTTGATGATTGTTTGACCGATCATGCCACAACCGGCGATACCGCCGAAGAATCCGGAAACGACATTCCCGAGACCTTGGCTCAACGTTTCCTGATTTTTGTCGCTCTTCTCTTCAGTGATTTCATCGACCAATTGTGCAGTCAACAAGGACTCAACCAATCCGACGATAGCAACCGAAAGTGCAGTTGGGAAAATGATCCGCAAAGTTTCCAATTTCATCGGAACAGCCGGGATGCCGAAGCGCGGCAAATCCGTAGAGATGGAACCCATATCTCCCAACGTTTTCACATCCAAGCCAAAACCCAGGACAATCGCGGTGATGACCAAGATCGCAACGATAGGCGCAGGGATTTTCTTCGTGACTCTAGGGAAAAGGAAGATGATCGCGATTCCCAACAGTCCCAGGAGCGGCAAAAGCAGGCTGCCTCGGAAATGATCCAATTGCGAAGTGAACATCATGATCCCCAAGCCGTTTACAAAACCGGTCATGACAGGCTTCGGAATGTAGCGCATCAAGGTGCCTACCTTTAAGAAGCCAAGCGCGACCTGCAGGATACCTGCCAAAATCGTAGCAGCAAAAAGGTACTGGATGCCGTATTCAGCGACCAGATGGGCCAGGACCAAGGCAACTGACCCAGCAGCGGCTGAAATCATGCCTTTGCTGGAGCCGAAAAAGGCTGCGATGGCTGTGATGAAAAAAGTGGCGTATACTCCGACAATCGGTGGCACCCCTGCGACGATCATGAAGCCGATGACTTCTGGGAAAAGCGCCAGACAGACGACGATACCGGCTAGGATATCCCCTCTGATATTGCCGAACCATTCTTGCTTGTATTGTTGCATAAATACCTTCCTTCTTGAAAAAATAGTGTCTATTTTGATTTAAAAAATTATTGAACGTGCTCACAAAAACATATGTTAACACATAACAGAATAAAGGGGAATAAAAATTTATTCATAGGTGTATATTTTGAATGATACGTTTAAAAAAGAGTTAAAAAGCTTTAAATTTTAAGCTGGGGTGTGCTAGTATGTAAAAAGAAAAGTTGAATCAAAGGAAAGAGGATCAGATACGCATGGAAGTAGGCAGTCGCATTCAGGAATTACGCAAACTGAACAAAATAACGGCGAAAGAGTTGGCTGAGCAGATCGACGTTTCGCCTTCCTTCATTTCAGCCATCGAACACAATTCGACTAAATTGTCCTTGAAGACGCTCAACCATATCTGTGAGGTACTTGGGGTCACCTTGGCGGAATTTTTCAATATGGAAATGAGCCCTGTGGAAAAGAAACTGACTGCTCAAATCAAAAAAATGCCGGAAGAGAAAAAGTATGAATTATTGGCCTTTTTGACAGGCTTGATTTCCTGATAAGAATAGAAAGGGAAGATGCATCCCGCTTCAATATGAGGCGGGGACATCTTCCTTTTTCGTTTACTCCATTTCGAGCAGTGGTTCGATTGCAGCCAACACGCCTTCTTCGTTGTTCGAAAGGGTACAGAATTTGGCGACCTTTTTGACGTCATCGGCCGCGTTCGCCATCGCGAAACTGTAGGCCACATGCTCCAACATCTCGATGTCATTCCCGCTGTCTCCGAATGCGGCGGTCTCCTCATCGGAGATGCCCCATAGCTTTTGAAGTAACTGGATACCGGAAGCTTTATGCATGCCCGGAATGATGAGGTCGATGGATCCATGGCCGGTCGATACCGGGGAGACGACATCGCCTATTTCGCGTGTGAAGTGCTCCAAGAGGGCAGAGACTTCATCTTCAGCGAAGCCTGATGCAAATTTGAAGATGATGTCATCTATTTCGGAAAAAGAATCCACACGCTTCAAGCGATGATAGAAGCGTTTCGTATTTTGGTAGAAGTAATCGGAAACGGAACTGTCGACATAGGCACTGTTTTTGCCGCAAACGACCAATTTTGAATAGGCATCCAACTCCTTGAAGATCCGGAGCACTTTATCGATGGTCTCTTGCGTCATCTCACCGATGGCCAGTTCTTTGTTGCAATCCACGACGAAAGCGCCATTTTCCGCTACAAAAGCAATATTATCCTGTATTTCAGGGAAAAAAGAACGCAGTTGGTAGTATTGGTTTCCGCTGGCTACGACAAAACGGATATCCTTTTCGAGCATGCGTTTGTATAGGGCATCAAAGCGTTCCTTGTTGAACTTTTTCCTGCTGTCCAGGAATGTTCCGTCCATATCGACGGCGATCAGTTTGATGGGCATGGCGAATCTTCCTTTCGTTGGATGCGAGCGTTTTCCGGTTGGAGCCATCAGCTTTTAACATCCGCTTATGTTTAAAACATCTTAACATGTTCCCTTATTATTCCCAAAAGGAAAAGAATGCTTTGAGCGGTTTTTCCGATAAGGAAACAGTTGACAAAAAGAACGCATGTTCGTATTATAAGTGTTAAAGGATGTGACTGATATGGAAAATGGGATTTGCCTGAAAGGCTCAGTGGAAAAGATCAAAATTCTCAAACTGGAAGAGACGCCACTGATCCGCTTCACGCTGACGGTGGACAAGGAAGAGAAACAGAATTGCCTGATTCGCGCGCACTCGCTGGATTTTTTGTATCAGGTCACCGAAGGGAACGCAATCGTAATTTATGGTAGGAAGAACAAGCGCAATCAAGTCGTGGTGCAGAAATATCATGTAAATCAAAAATGATGGCTGATGGATAGGGTGAGGAAAATGAGGTTGATGCAAAAAGGAATCTGGAGAAAAAAGTTGGATGTCGCTGATCTGTTGGAACGAAAAGGCTGCTATGAGTTCACACTGTTGGAGGATAAGCTTTCCGTCAGGGAGGAGCTGTTTGAAATTTGGTGGTATGCCTATGGTGGAAACAATCATATTTTGGCAAAAAGCAAACGTTATCCAACCCGTCTCTATTTCATTTTGCTGGAGCCAGGCGATCTGTTCGCGGTGGATGATTTCCGCAGCTATCTGGAAACAGGGGAATTGAAGCATCCTGTCGCCACCTATTACAAGAGAAACGGCCGGTAATCAGAACCAGCCGTTTTTCTTGAACCAGCGATACATCGCCAAACCGATTCCAAACATCAGACCGATAGCCAAAAAGTAGCCGTATTTCCAAGTCAATTCCGGCATATGTTCAAAGTTCATCCCATAGATGCCGGCGATCAACGTCAAAGGCGAGAAAATGGAAGTAATGATGGTAAGCACCTTCATCACATTATTGGTCTGATGGGAGTTCAGCGATAGATAGCTGTCGCGCATATCTGTCGTCACCTCGCGGTTTGAAGTAATCATCTCGGATACCTTCAGCAGGTCATCGTGGATATCCGAAAAATAACTCCGTCTTTTGCGGACGCCCTCGAGATGCTGAGAATTCAGCATCCGATAAAGCAGATCCCGCATCGGATTGACGGTCTGCATCAGACCCAGCAGAAGATGCCGAGATTCCATCAATTCTGGTATGAATGCGGCAGTCGTTTTGTTCAGATTATCCTCTTCAAGTTGAGCCAACCTGTCTTCGATGTCGTGGATTAAAGGGAAATAATTATCCACAATCTGATCAAGGATTCTGTAAAAAATAAAGTACGGGTCCCAGTTTTCGGCATTATGTTGGGTCAACAATTGTTTCTGCACATAGGCTACTTCTTTTGAGTGAGCGAGTTGAAAAGTGACGATGAGTTTTTCACTGACAAAGAAGTCCAACTCTTCTTTGAAGAGGTCTCTACCTTCTTCGCGAACGTGATGCGTCACATAAAATGTGTAATCGTCATAATAATCCAGCTTCGGACGCTGCAGTATCTGCAGGCAGTCTTCGATAGCGAGTGGGTGGAAATGGAAGGTCTTCTCGAGATATTTTACTTCGGAGGGGCTAGGTTCATTGAAGTCGGCCCAGATCCATTTGTAGGCTGAAAGGTCGGTCGCATCCAAATCGATGTCTGTGTGGACGAGATTGTCAGCTGTGATGCCGATAACTGTTATCATATAATTGCACCTTCTTTACGAGTGATTTCAATATCCATTATACGGGAAATGCATTGCCGATGCCATTTTTGGGTCATTCAGCATTCCAGTAGCAGAGAAATGTGCGATAATGGGAGCAAGAAGACAAACGGAATGGAGGACATCGGATGATCAAGTTGATTTTGACTGATATGGACGGCACTTTCCTGAACAGTCAAGGAGATTTCAATAGGGAACTTTTCAAGCAGGTCAAGCAATTGATGACGGAACAAGAGGTCGTCTTTGCGCCCTGCACAGGCAAGCAGAGTGAGCGCGTCGAGGAAATATTCGGCGAAGATGCCGCTGATTTTTGGATCCTGGGGGACAGTGCTTCGCGGATCAAACGCAATGGTGCAGTCGTCTATGAATCTTTATTGGAGAATCGGACAGGTCGTGCCATCCTGCGCGAACTGGAAGAGATGCAGCTTGGGCATACGCTGATTGCTTGTACGAAAGAAGCCGCCATGATCAAAACTGATCTGTCGCCCGAAGAATCTGCAGCTGTCAGGAGATCCTACAAAAAAGTAGTTACGGTGGCGGATTTCGGGAGCATCGAGGATGATTTCATCAAAATCACGGTGCGCGATATGCAAGAGCGCTGCATCGAGACTGCTGAAAAACTGGCTGCTTTTCGCAATCGGGCGCATATCGTCGCTTCGGAAAAGGCCTGGCTGGACATCACCGATTTGAACGTGCATAAAGGGAGCACAGTCGCCCATCTGCAGGAGCTGCTGCAGGTCACCCCGGAAGAAACGATGGTGTTCGGAGACGGAATGAACGACATCGAAATGATGAAGAGCGGAAGATACAGTTTCGCTGTGCGGAATGCTTACCCGATTATCAAGGACACGGCGGCCTTCACCACGGGCAGGACGAATGATGAAGATGCGGTGTCGCACACGATCCTTCAGTTGCTTGCGTTGCAAGGGTAGCGGTTTATTGAAGAGGGTTAGTCCCCCGTTGCCCGAAGATTCCATTTGACTTGGAGTCCACTCCAAGGTGTAGGATACAATTGAAGCTAACTGTCAGGATAAGTTTTGATGCCGAAAGGATGGATAAGATGATAAACATAAAGAAAGCCAGCGAGGAAACGGGTGTATCGGCCGATACGATCCGCTACTATGAGCGGATCGGTCTGATTCCGCCGATCAAAAGAAACGAAAACGGGGTCCGTGAATTTGATGAAGAAGATCTGAAGTGGATCGCCTTCAGTCGCCAGATGCGCAATGCGGGCTTATCGATCGAATCTTTGATCGAATATCTCGCACTCTTCCGCAGCGGTGAAGAGACTGTTCCGGCAAGGATGGATCTTTTGGTCGAACAACAGCATGAACTGCAGGAACGGATTGATGTGATGCAGCAGGCAATGGAACGGCTGACATTCAAAATCGAAAATTATACAAGTCATATGGTTCCGAGTGAAAACAAATTGAGGGAATTCAAGTGATTCAAGCCTAAAAAGCTCCCGTCAAAACATTGCAGCTATACAGCGATGTTTTGACGGGAGCTTTTGCATTTCTTCTAGTTGGTTCGGATCCATTGGGTCGACATGTCGACGCCCGCATCCAGCATGAGATTATAGACGGGACACCTTCTTTCAACTTCAGCCGCCAGCTTCTCGATGGCTTCGTCGGTTTCATCGGTCTCGATATGGTTCACGAGCGTGACTTCCTGGAAGTAGGTCCGTATATCATCTTCCCCAGCAAAACCGCGCGGGTCAAAAGTGCCTTCCACCGTGAAAGACAGACCGCTGTAGGAGAAACCTTGTTGTTCGGAAACATAATAGGCGATGATCGAGGTGCAGCCTGCCAGCGAACCCAAAAGATACTCCAGCGGATTCGGACCTTTGTTGTCGCCGCCCATCCGTTCCGATTCATCGACAAAAAATTCGGGCAGATTGCGGACTTTTACCGTAGTGGTGATGCCATTGTGCGATTGACCAGTGATCCTCAGTTTCGATAATTTTGTTTCTGTCATCTGGATAACCCCGTTTCTGTTTTTTTGGTAGCGCTTACTTATTTATTTTATCACAGCAGCTCGGTATAGGCTTACCAGAAGCTCTGATCCGCCCCGGGCAGGATATCCAAAATAGCCCGCGAGTGGTATACTATTCCTGAAGAGAAAGTTGCTGACAGGTAAATGTTTGCTCACGTTTATTCATGAAGAAAAGGGGTTTTTTCAATGGAAAAAAAGGATTTGGATCTTATATTGGCTAATTTTGGACCGGAAAAGGAATTCATCGGCGATGGCTATTTCCGTATCCGCGACAAGGGCAATGAGCATTATGAGATCGCTTATCTTGTATCCGCCTGTTGTGGAACAACGAATTACTTCCCACAGATTACGGTTCATGTCGAAGGCGATAGAGTGGTTCCCGACTCCTTACTGGATCTGGTATCCAATCCGGCAAAAATGCTCAGTTATTCACCTGAGACGAGTGCTGTGATGGAAGAGGAATTGGATAAACTCTGCCAAAAGTTTTTGGATATCAAAGGGTTGAAAACAGCAAACGCCGGAACACCAGACTGATCTCTGGTGTTTTTTATATTAGTTTGAAAAAAGAGCAAGTGAGTGCGTCATTTCCGCACTCACTTGCTCTTTTTTTGATTTTTTTCGTTTGGATCAATAAGGCTTTGCCGCTTCAAACGAGCCTTTGATGACACGATTGCAGTCTCCGCACTTCAGCCAGTGGCCAAGATCGTTGCTTTCCTGATAAACACTCGAGGGCTTCTTGCATTGGCAGTAAAGGATTTCGGTTTCTTGAGGGGGATCTTCGGGAATGATATCCAGATAGGGTTCTTCCATTAACCAAGTGGCATCGATAGAATCGTGGTTATCTTTTGGTAGTTTATCCATGATAATCCCTCCTATGGGTAAGTTGTACGTTCTTGTACGCAAAGTTTAAGGAGCATCTTTGCTCACTTTGATGATACAACTTCTGCTGCCGAAGGCCAAATGATATGGTTCCGAATGGAATAAGCGGAGCCCATTTTCTTATGCAGATGCTAATTTTCAAATGGAATCGCTGTAGGCTTTCGTCAATTCCTTCGCCATATCGATCATGGCCAAGTCGACTGAGGAAAGTGTCTTTTCTTTGCTGTAGGCGATGAAATAACGGGTGCGGACGATGCTAGTTTCGATATAAAAAATATTGTAGCTGTCCATCAATTCGCTGTTATTTAGCGCACTCTTCGGCAGAAAAGTCAGTCCCATCCCTTTTCTCGCAAGCGCTGCTGCGGTTGAAATGTTCTGCGATTCCATGACGACATCCGCTTTGATGTCCAGATGCTTCAGGAATTCGTTTGCCTGTTTGCGGATCCCGGATTGGGAAGTGGTCAGCACATACTTTTCGTTCTTCAACAGGTTCAAAGGATAAGGGAATTTTTCGATTTCCTTCAAGCCGGGCTGATACAGCGGGCTCGTGTCCGGAACGATGACGCACCATTTGTCATCCGCAAGCATAGTGTAGGAAAGCTGTTCATTATGGATCGGCAGCATGCCTAAGTAGAGGTCGACTTTGTTTTCCAGCAGGTCCATTTCCGTCGTTTTGGCGTTGGGTTCTTTGAGCAAAGCTGTATTCGAAGGCGATGTCGAGAACGGATCGGTCATGGATAACTTCGGACCGAAATTCCAAGGCGTCAACTACGGTATCGTGTTCATCGGTTACTCGACAGCCGCTTTTGTTGCACCTAAAGTAACAGCGGGAATCGCTGCTGCGAACAACGGTGACTTCACTAAAGCTTTTTATGTCGCTATCGTGGTTGCGGTTGCAGGTTTGATCCTGGATCTTGTCTACAAGAAAAAAACAGCAACGAAAGCAATCACAGAAACAGCTCAATAAACAAAAACACCTTCTCGAACGCGAGAAGGTGTTTTTATTGAAATGATTTGTCTGATAACCGGGAGTTATCCGACATTGCGTGAGAATGTTCCACAGAAGTTGTCGGATTCTTCCGGGTTATCCGACAACTAGGCAGTCCCCGGTGTTGATTATGTCGGATTCTTCCGAGTTATCGGACAACCCGACAACCCGACAACCCGACAACCCTCGGGAAGGATTATGTCGAATAATTACGGATTATCCAACAAATAGAGACTGGTCACGCGGTTGATTTTGATTACTTGCAGATATTTCCTTTTGCAACAATGCCTTCAAATATGACCGCCGTCATCCTCCCATTCATCTTCGTCATCATCCAGAGCTACCCATTCATCTGCATCGAGCCCCGGCAGGCCTTCGCCAAGGCCGCTGACGTTCAGATAGGTCAATTCTTCATTGATCGCTTTCGCGATTTCCCCGGAATCTTTGTATGCGAGGTCGAGTGTGCCGTCCGTGATGTCCAGGCGGGTATGGTCTTCCTCAGGCGCCAGATTCTCGGCGCGCACGCAACGGGGATAGAGCACGTCATCCTTCGCCTCGAAGGCTTTTTGCAGGACGATTTCATGTTCCCAGTTCTCTTCCATGTTGTACGTGTAAATGATTTTATCGTCTTTTCCTTGGATGTGGTCCCGCAGACGATCGGCTTCTGCCAATGTATCCTTATGCGGCTGGGCAAACCGGAAAGTGTGCGGGTGGAGATCGGACCAATTGAATGCACTTTGGAGAATGAAATGCAGATCGGAGAAAGTGGTGTCGTCATCCAATTGTATATCCCGCCAAACCGGTATGCCGACATCCAAAAGTGTAATCCTGAGTTCGAACATCATCTGAAAAACCACCTTTTTTGTTTTCAGTATAACGTTTTCATAGAGCAAGTTCAAATAACAGGACATTCATCCATCAGTGCCTCAGAATCCGCAAAACGGACTTGTTACGATTGGTGTGCTATAATTACCGCAAAAATAAACAGGAAGAAGGTCAAATTGTGTTTTATCCAAATAATTTCCAACAAGCAACATCAATAGAAGAAATCCGTCGTTTTATCGCAGAGAATAAGCTGGCATTCGTATACATTTCCCGGACGAACTGCGGTGTCTGCCATGCGGTTCGACCGCAAGTGCAGGAGATGCTGGAGGAATTCCCCGCAATCAAAGCAATCCAGGCGAATGCCGATGACATCCCGGAAGTTGCGGGTGAATTCACCGTCTTCACCGTTCCGGCCTTGTTGCTTTTCGTTGAAGGCAAGGAAATGATCCGCGAAGCCCGCTTCGTGGTGATGGATGAGCTGCATCACCAATTCCAGCGGATCACGGATAACTTATGATAGCTTGATAAAGGAACGATAGCCTGAAGTGCAAAGCTTGGGCTATCGTTTTTTCTGCACAAATTAGATGTTTCTGGTGTAAACTGAAGATAATCATTTTCGGGAAAGGAGCGACCATGTTTAATTTATTCATTTTGATATTGGAGCGGGTCGGACTGATCATCATTTTGGCGTACCTATTAATGAACATTCATTATTTCAGGGACAAGTTGGGAGAACGCCAACGCTTGAGCACCAAATTGACGCTGATTATCGTATTCGGCATCTTCGCCGTCATCTCGAACTACACAGGTGTTGAAATCAGTCATGACCAAATCATATCCGATCAGGTGCTGATGAAGCTTTCGGAAGGCGCATCCTTGGCGAACACACGGGTGCTCACAATCGGCGTTGCCGGCTTGATCGGTGGGCCGTTGGTCGGCACATCCGTCGGCATCATCTCGGGCATTATCCGTTTCTTCCAAGGCGGGGAAGAGGCCTATATTTATGTGATTTCTTCCATCTTGATCGGGCTCATATCCGGTCTGTACGGCGCAAAAACGATGCGGAAAAATGCCTATCCGATGATAAAGGAAGGTTTTATGATCGGCGCCATAACGGAAGGCGTCCAGATGCTCAGCATCCTGGTGTTGAGCCGGAATCCTCAGGCGGCCTGGGATCTGGTGACGTTCATCGCGTTTCCGATGGTCCTCGTCAATAGCATGGGGACCGGTATTTTCCTTTCCATCATCGGCTCCACGCTGCGCCAAGTAGAACAGACGAAAGCGGTGCAAACGCATGATGTGCTCCAATTGGCGAATCGAACGATGCCATATTTCCGCTCCGGCATGAACGAAGCTTCTTGCACGGAAGCGGCCAAAATCATCCAACAATTGATGAAAGTATCCGCTGTCAGCATCACGAATACCGAACGGATTTTGGCCTATGTCGGTGCGGCCAGCGATCACCACATCGCCTCCAATGAAATATTGACCGAATTGTCCAAAGAAGTGCTGCGGACAGGTGAAATCAGGGAAGTCCATTCCCATGACGAAATCGGCTGCAACCATCCGGGCTGTCCCTTGCAAGCGGCGCTCGTCATCCCGCTGAAAGCGCAAGGGAAAACGATCGGCACTTTGAAGCTGTATTTCACGGATTCGGCCAAACTGACTTTTGTCGAAAGGCAGTTGGCGGAAGGTCTCGGCAATATCTTCTCCAGCCAGATCGAATTTGGGGAGATCGAACTGCAGAGCAAGCTGCTGCAGGATGCGGAAATCAAGTCCTTGCAGGCGCAAGTGAATCCACATTTCTTTTTCAACGCCATCAACACCGTTTCGGCCTTGATCCGGGTCGACAGTGAACAGGCGCGCAGGCTGCTGATCCAACTCAGCAATTTTTTCCGTGCCAATCTCCAGGGCGCCCGCACCAACTTGATTCCGCTGATGAAGGAACTTATGCAGGTAGAGGCCTATCGTTCATTGGAACAGGCCCGTTTCCCGGATCGCTACCAAGTCACTATTGCCGTCGAGGAAGGCTTGGAAGAAGTGCTGCTGCCGCCGTTCCTGATTCAGATTCTGCTGGAAAATGCATTCAAACATGCTTTCGGCAGCCGGAAAACCGACAATCGGGTGTGGATCGACGTGAGAAGCAGTCCCGATGGCGTGTTCATTTCCGTCCGGGACAACGGCGAAGGCATCGATACAAAGCGCTTGGAGAAACTGGGCAAAGAAGCCGTGCCGTCGCTGGAAGGCACAGGATCGGCATTGGATAATCTGAATAAACGGTTGACTAGTCTGTTCGGCGAATCGGCCAAATTGCATTTTGTATCTTCACCAACAGGAACGACCGTGCATTGCACGGTACCTTATCAAGAAAGGCAGGGATGAGTATGCGGGTATTGATTGTGGATGACGAACCATTGGCAAGGGATGAATTGGCTTACCTGCTGGAGAAATGCGAAGGCGTGAGCGCCATCACCCAAGCGGATTCGATCGAAGAAGCGCTCGGGACGATGCTGGAGGACCCGGTGGACCTGATTTTCTTGGATATTCACCTGACGAATGAGAGTGGCCTCTCACTGGCTGCTAAGATCAACAAACTGAAGAAGCCGCCGATGATCATTTTTGCCACTGCGTATGACGACTATGCCGTCAAAGCGTTTGAGCTGAATGCGACCGATTATGTCCTGAAGCCTTTTGAGCTGGACCGGATCCAGCAAGCGGTCAAAAAAGCCTACGGACAGTACCACAAGCAACAGATCGAAGAGCCGGAAACACCGAAGCAGAAGGATACTGGATTGCAGGTGTTGCCTATCCAGATGGACGAGCGGATCTATATACTGCAGGTCCCGGAAATCATTGCGATCGGAATCGAGAACGGCGAAACGACCATCTACACGAAAAATATGGAGTACATCATCCACGAACCGCTCAGTGCGCTCCAGAAAAAGATCAGCGGACAGTCGTTCCTGAGGGTTCACCGGGCCTTTCTAATCAATCTGAAGGAAATAAAGGAAATCCAACCATGGTTCAATCATACATTCCAACTGACGATGAGCAACGGCTTGAAGATACCCGTCAGCCGTTCTTATATGAAGGATTTTAAGGGAAAAGTAGGCATCTGATCCAAAAATAGATGAATTTCAAAACTGCAGGCGTGCAATTCAGCCTGCAGTTTTGTCGTTTCGGGCGCAAATGACCCAAAAGTTTCTTTTTCTCCAGTAAAGTAAGGGCATAGAAAAAACGTGTTGGCCGCACATTTATTTTGAAGGAGGAAAAAAGATGCTTACTTTACTTGGAGGAATCGCCTTACTGGTTCTAGGTTACTTTACTTATGGGCGCTACATCGAAAAGAACTTTTCCATCGATCCGGAAAGAACGACCCCCGCTGAAGCACTAAAGGACGGATACGACTTTGTCCCGATGTCCAAATCAAAAAATGCCATCATTGAACTGTTGAATATTGCTGGAACGGGTCCTATTTTCGGGCCGATTATGGGAGCGCTTTACGGTCCGGTCGCCTATATTTGGATCGTCGTGGGCTGTATCTTCGGAGGGGCCGTCCACGACTACATGATCGGGATGATTTCCTTGCGGAACGACGGTGCGCACTTGCCGGAGTTGGCCAGCAAATACTTGGGCAAACCGGTCAAACATGTCGTCAACATCTTCGCCATGCTGCTCTTGATGCTTGTGGCCACTGTGTTTGTCACTTCACCCGCCAATCTGATCGCCAGCATTACGCCTGATTGGATGACAATCGGCATCATCACCGTGCTGATTTTCGCTTACTATCTCATCTCAACCATCCTGCCGATCGACAAGGCGATGGGAAAAGTCTATCCTTGGTTCGGTGCAATTCTGATCATCAGTACGATCGCAATCGGCATCAGCTTGTTGACGGGCGGCCATAACTTGCCGGAATTGACGATGGGCGCTATGCAGAATTTCCATCCGAAAGGCACACCGATTTTCCCGGCCATCTTCTTTACGATTTCCTGTGGCGCCATTTCCGGTTTCCATGCGACCCAAGCGCCGATGGTTTCCCGGACGTCGACGAACGAGCGGGAAGGCCGCTTCCTTTTCTACGGCATGATGATCGCAGAGGGCGTCATCGCTATGATCTGGGCTGGAGCGTCCATGGCCTTGTTCGATGGTCAAACATTGAGCCAAATGATCGATGCCGGAACACCATCAGCTGTCGTCAACCAAGTTTCCACTATGTTATTGGGTAATGTCTTCGGTACGGTCGCTATCATCGGCGTCATCGTCTTGCCGATCTCTTCAGGACTTTCAGCATTCAGAAGTCTGCGGACAATTTTGGCTGACTACATGAACATCAAACAGGATTCAATGAAAAAAATCCTGATGATGACGATTCCGTTGTTTGTCATCTCGTTCTTCCTTACTAAAGTGGATTTCAACCTGATCTGGAGATACTTCAACTGGGCGAACCAAGTTACAGCCGTCATCGCTTTGCTGATGTCGACGCGTTACTTGTATCTTAAAAATAAAAATTACCTGGTTACCTTATTGCCTGCAACATTCATGCTTTATGCCTGTGTCGTCTATATCCTGAGCGAGCCGATCGGATTCCGGATGGGGCTGCAGACGGCCACTTACTTGGTCGGTCTGGTCGCAACTGTTGCAATCATGGCACTTTACTGGACAACCGGCGTGAAACAGAAGGTTGCTTTGAGTCCTGAATCGGAACTCTTGAACGATCATCTGCCGATCGGGACGTTTTCTTCTATTGACGCAGTACCGGCAGCGGTAGTAGCCGAATAGCCCTATCTTTCAATTGAAACCTTATTGACCAAAAAACTCCCCGTAGCCGCTATAGGCCATCAGGGGAGTTTTTTGCTGTAGTTGGATTTTCAAATCTTCTCCATCAGTTGCGGTGCCTGCCCTTTTCAGGGCAAAGGGATACTTGTTGACGACAATATATCGGTGTGCTATAGTTTTGGCTGTAAGAAACGTTTCCCAACTTTCAGATGATTTAGGGGTTGAAGCGCATGGCATACACGGGAAGTTCAATGACAAAAGGACAAATCGAATCGAAATTGAGCGAAGCGATCAGTAAGTTTGAAATTGAACAAATGGGTAGGGGACCGGAGAAAATACGGACCGTTATCTTTCAGGATTTGATCTTGATAAGACTGAATGGTTTCCTGAGTATATCTGAGAAAAACTTGGCCAAGAATCCAGGTGGAATCCAGATGATAAAAAATGCTCGAACCGCATTGTTTGAGAATGCGCGTAAAGAACTCGAAACGACAATCAAAACAGTGCTTGATGTGAATATCGTAAGTACCTATTCCGACGTCAGCACCAAGACGGGCGAAAAAATCATCGCAATAGTTGTCGACCAAGATATAGAAAAATTGATTAAGTGAATACGGAAGATGCAACGAAAGGCAAACAGCCAGTCGACGCGTAAGCCAATAATAAGTACTCCGCAGGGGGCTTGTTATTGGTTTTTTTTTGCAGATCGGCATGTCAGTAAGGGAATTTATCCGGAAATTATAAGGAAAGAAGGCAGGGATGCAGATGCAACAGAAAATGAGAGTAGAAAAGCAAGTGATGTCAAAGGCAAGGTGGCTGTATGTAATTTTGGGACTGGTGATTATGATGGCACTTGGGACGGTGTATTCCTGGAGTGTTTTCCGTCTGCCGGTGGAGGTGTTGTATGATGTCGGGACTGCCCAAAGTGGATTACCCTACATGACGGCGCTATTGTTTTACTCGCTGTTCATGTTTTTGACCGGGAGGTTTTTTAAGGATTGGAGTCCGCGCAAGACCATACTGACAGGAACCCTCTTGGTTTCTGTCGGCTGGATTTTATCGGCATTCGCCCCGAATATTCAGACGTTGACTATTGCGTATGGTGTGATCAGTGGCGCGGGGGTCGGGATTGCTTATGGGGCTCCGCTGACGGTAGTGACTAGATGGTTCCCGGAAAAAAAGGGTATCGTGATTGGGCTGGTGCTACTCGGATTTGGACTCTCGCCGTTGCTTACAGCGCCGATTGCTAGGGCGTTGGTCGAACAATACGGAGTGACGCAAACATTCCTCATCTTGGGAGTCGTCTTTGGAGTGCTGTTACCCGTGTTGGCAATGCCATTCAAGTATCCTGAAGCGGATTGCGTCGGGGAGGAGAAAGTCCTCGGGGCAGAGTCGAAGGAGAATGATATGGATAGCGCCGAAATGGTCAGATCCGCTAACTTCAAGGGGCTGTATTTCAATTTTATTATCGGAACGATGATTGGATTGATGATGATAGGGTTGACAAGCAACATCGGCATTGAATTGATAGGGATGGCGCAAAAGGATGTAGTGCTGTTTATATCCATATTTGCAGTGTTCAATGGTGTCGGGCGTCCCGTGTTCGGTTGGCTGACGGACAGGCTGTCGGCAAAGAAAGCGATGCTCTTTTCCTATGCTCAAATCATCCTGGCAGCATCTTTGATGTTGCTGGCAAAAAATGGCAGTATCGTTTTATTTTTCATCGCTTTTTCCATATTTTGGTTCAATGTTGGGGGGTGGTTGGCAATAGCGCCGACTGCCACTAATAACATGTACGGGCCGAAGCACTACAGCGAAAATTATGGTGTCGTATTTACAGCATACGGAATAGGTGCTGTTTTGGGTGTGGGCAGTTCAGGCCTGTTGCTGGATACTTTCCAGAATTTCGACTACATATTCTATTTGGTAATCGTTTCATGTCTGATCGGGTATCTTTTGACGTTGCTATTTTTTAAAGCGAAATTGGGAAACAAAACGAACCTGGCGACGGTAAGCTCCTTGTTTGATTCGGCTAGCCGCAACAATGGAGACCGTAGCGCTCCGTTGGATGAACTGCGCGAAACCAACAGTAAAGCGGAAGCTGGAATCGGCACTGTAAATGATCGGTTTCCGATTGAAACCTGAAACAATAAACAAAACTCCCTGAAGAGCTCTGCACTGTTGCAGGCACTTTGGGGAGTTTTTTTGACATATTATAGCCTGAATTATTCATACCAGCCCAAATCTTGATATGAACAATCCTATTTCATCTCCAGTATTTGATTTTTGGCAGAGCTGCTATTTTTTCTCTCTCAAAACGTCTCTTAGAGACGAAAAGAAGCACGGAGTGCGATTGTTATTGTGTTTTTGGGCATACTAATCCCTTTGTTCGAACGAATTTTTTAAATTAGCGGGCTCTTACCAAGACAAGGATTGGATTTGCCGTAAAATGTGGAAAAATTCGTCTTGGTAGACATGATGGGTGCTGAGTTTTAGCATCATGCGTCTTCCGCTGTGGATCAGTTTCCCGGCAATCTTGAAAAACCGAAGACGAATACTCTGTATCTGTAGGCCTTTGGCCTTTTCTGGGAAAGCTAGTGTACGCATAAAGTTGTTGATGTTGTAGGAAAGCAAGCTGACCATCATGCGAACAGCATTCTCCAAGAAATGAGAACTGTCCGTCTTATCGAAGAAGAAACCATTCTTCGCTTCCTTGATGAAATTCTCCATGGTACCTCTCTTCCAATACGTTTGATAGACTTGTTCAGCCGAGACAGCATCGGAAAGATTGGTGATAATGAATTCATGGTTAAAAATCAGTTCATTAGCTGCCCTGACGGAACGAATACAAACCCTACGGTCATGCTTCCAAGTGCCGGCTTGATAGCGAGTCGAGTAGAAATGTTCTTCACGCTGACTCCATTCAGTTTCATCCCCAACTTGAACAAACTCTTCCGCCATCTTGAATAAGCGGCGATTTCGCTTGAGTCGAATGACGTACTGATGCTCTTTTTCTTCACAGAGGTCATACAGTTCTGGTGCTGCAAAGCCACTATCTGCTCGAACAAGAATGGTGCTGACTGGAACAGTCTGATTATAGTGTTCAAGAAGCGGATTCAAAAAATCGGCTGCTCCGGTTGAGCAGTATGTGTTTCCGGAACGCAGTTCCGCCTTCAGAAAGTCCTTGGTCAGACCATCGAAGGCAACGAGCGGGTGATAACCGGTTGTTTGATAATGTGTGTTGAAGGCCGTTTCTTCTTGATTGCCGTAGGTGTCACTATATGTGGAATCCAAATCTAATACCATTTCTGTTGCATTACGTTGTATGCGTACCTTATCCAGCATTGCTTGATTGAGCGCTTGTAGCTGCACAAGTGCATCGGGACTCTCACTAATGCGATCCCAAA
>NZ_FOQC01000093.1 GCF_900113645.1 Trichococcus flocculiformis | reverse complement strand
GTCCTCTTTCAGCTTGTCGGTCTTCCGAAAACATGCTATCATATTACCTATACTAACGGGAATGAATGTCTCCCGAAGCAAATCGCTTAAACCGCTTATATAAGCTGATGACTTCTGCGCAATAGGCGCAGTCCGTCGTCAGCTTTTTTAGTGGAAAAATTTGGAGGTGCACGTTTTGATCTACAGTATCGCTCTTATTCTCATAATTGGTTTTCTGTTCAGTTCGCTCTTTATCCGATTGCAACTGCCAGGCTTGTTGGGCTTGATTTTGACCGGTATCCTCTTGGGTCCTTTTGGCATGGACCTTATGGCGCCGGAATTGTTGGCCATTTCTGCGGACATCCGAAAAATTGCTCTGATTGTCATTCTCGTCCGGGCAGGTTTGACCATGGAGCTGGGCGATCTCAAGAAAATCGGCCGCCCGGCTATCTTGATGACCTTTTTGCCTGCAACTTTCGAGATCTTGGCTGTCACCTTGTTGGCGCCGAAATTATTGGGCATCACGTTATTGGAGTCCGCCATCCTTGGTACTGTTCTGGGTGCAGTATCACCGGCTGTCGTTGTCCCGCGTATGATCATGTTGATCGAAAGCGGCTACGGCAAGGCTAAAGGGATTCCACAGATGATTCTGGCGGGTGCTTCCGTTGATGATGTTTATATCATCGTTCTGTTTACCTCATTCATGGGCATGTACACAGGCAGCGGCTTCCAGGCAATTACGCTGCTTTCCGTTCCGGTTTCGATCGCGTTGGGTCTGCTCGGCGGCCTACTGGTCGGCTTGGGATTGGTCTTTCTCTTCAGAACATTCCACATCCGCGATACGATGAAAGTTATGCTGGTACTGAGCGCCAGCTTCCTGTTGGTGACGGCTGAGGATTCCTTGGCAAAATTCATTCCGTTTTCCGGCTTGTTGGGCGTCATGGCTGTCGGAGCGACTTTATTGAAAAGACGTCCGGAATTGGCCAAACGTCTGAATGATAAATTCGCCAAAATTTGGTCTGCAGCCGAAATCTTCCTATTCGTGTTGGTTGGATCAGCCGTTGATATTTCGGCCTTGGGCGGTGTTGGTTTCGCAGCGGTTACTTTGATTTTCGGGGCTTTATTTTTCCGGATGGTGGCGGTCATTCTGGCCGTTTCAAGTACAAATCTGAATACAAAGGAACGCATTTTTTCCGCTATGGCGTATATACCGAAAGCCACTGTCCAAGCTGCCATCGGATCGATTCCTTTGGCTGCCGGAGTCGAAGCAGGCAGTATCATTTTGAGCGTCGCCGTTTTGGCGATCATCTTGACCGCGCCGATCGGAGCCACCTTTATTGACCGAACTTACAAGACGTTCCTGGCTAAAACTGACTGACCTATTGATAAAAAAACGAGGCGCCCTGTCTGTTGGATGGACAGGGCGCCTCTATTTTTCAGTTTTTCAACGTTTCTGCATGATGTAGAAAACATAGTTGTAGTACGCACTGTATTTTTCGAAATGTTTCATTTCCTGACGGTTCTCTTCCACCAAAGCTTTTGCGTCCTCGCTGTGGCCGTGCCTTTCCAGGAATGCCGCTTCATTGGTCTCGTAGTAATGATAGTAATGGCTCGTCCAGTCCGATTCGGGCAGGACGAAATGAGCCACCGGGATGTAGCCGGCATCCTCCACTTGGGCAATCTTTTCCGCAATCGTCCCCATTTCCGGATAGACTTCGGTCCAATATTTGTTCACAATCTGCGGACGTTGCGGCGTCAGCCAGGAAATTTCGGAAACGACCAAGTAACCGTCTTTTTTCAGCAACGGACGCCATTCCCGGATGCCTCTGGAAAAACCGATGTTGTAGATGGCGCCTTCCGCCCAAATGACGTCCAATGATTCGGGAGCAAAGGCAAGCTGCTCCATATCCATTTCCTTTACCGTCAAGCGGTTCATGATGCCTTGCTGCAAGGCTTTGTGCTTCAATATGCTCAAAAATTCTTTGCTGCTGTCGACCGCAGTGATGTGGGCCGGCGTCTGTTCGCTCAGAACCATGGTCTGCGCGCCGGTTCCGCAGCCTACATCCAAAAGTTGCGCTTGCGGGGTCAATTGCGGCAGAAACTGCAGCGCTTTGATGGTGCTCTGTTGGCTGCCGGGACCTTGGCGCGGGTTGTTTTTGTGAAAATCGATGATCAAATCCAATGTTTCCATGATTTCCCCTCCTGATCTGCGTCCGTACTGTCAAAGTTTAGCTCTGCCAGACGTTCAATTTTGTATTTTTTCGTTGATTTAACGGGGTTAACGACAAAAACAACTTGCCACCCCCCA
>NZ_FOQC01000106.1 GCF_900113645.1 Trichococcus flocculiformis | reverse complement strand
TTCATCGAAAACTGTTCAATTTAGTTTAGCACTGACACCATTTTAGGTGACACTGAATATTTGGAGGTAGGACGTATGAAAAAATCACTTTATACAATCGTTAATTTGATATTTGGAATAGTGCTCATTTCCTTAGTTTTTATTTTCTTATTAGGTTACTCTGAAAATGTAAGTAAGAACACTTATATTTTTGGAGGAATATTATTAATGCTGGGAATAGCGTTTAACTGGTATATGTTTATTAGAATAGTAAAAAAAAGAGTGTAGATACATGGTGAACAGACGAAAAAAGTTAAGGTTATCAGTGACGCTATGCTGTGCTTTATTTATAATATTTTTTTCATTTCAACAGTTAATAAAATTCTGTATTGATATCACACAAAGAAGGTATGACTAATATGAAACTTATAAATGAGAAGAACGCTTTGAATGAAGAAAATGAGGTTTAATGTGGATACGGTCAATCTTCTAATGGTATTGAAAAAATGATAGAATGGAGAATTAAGATGAAAAAGAGTCTAAAAGTTTTTAAATTTTCATTATTAACAGCACTAGTTTTGGGGACAGTTATTCCAGGAACGACAGCTAGTGCCTCAGAATCAAATAATGAAGGTCAAACCCCTTTGTGGGTTATTGAGAATGAAACAAATCCAGCATACGATATTAAACAACCATTAATTGACACGCTCTCAGAAAATGTAGTTATAGAATATACAGATGAAGGAGCCATTGTAACTGTTTATGAAGATAATGGACATATTTCAAAATCAAACTCAATTAGCCTCGCAAGCACAGCTGTTTATAGTTGGGTGGCTTGTTGACGGCTAGTAGTTGGACAAAACTAGGAGGTGCTCCAGGAGTAGCCGTTGCTAATAACTGGGATAAAAATGGAAATGGATGGGTAGGTTTTTATAAGAGCACTGGATACGATGGTGCTAGAAGAGCTGTAGCAACAAGATAAAAAACTTTATAAATAGACAGATTTGAGGTTTAAACATCATGAATTTTTATAAGAAATTTTATCAGAAACATCCGTATCTTAATGTCCTAATAAGTCTAAC
>NZ_FOQC01000069.1 GCF_900113645.1 Trichococcus flocculiformis | reverse complement strand
AACGCAAGAATAATCATTCGTTGACGCTTGATAATATCAACTAAATAGGTTAATAATAGAGGTAGCAACTTGTCATCTTCCTTTCTTTTGGGGAAATAGTGCGGTGTCGTTATCATCACTATTAACCAAAAATTGGGGGGTGGCAAGTTGTTTTTGTCGTTAACCCCGTTAAATCAACGAAAAAATACAAAATTGAACGTCTGGCAGAGCTAAACTTTGACAGTACGATGTTGAACTGAGGAGTTACAAAATGGAAAAGATAGCATCGATGAAAAATCAAAAAGTAAAACAATGGAAAAAACTGCAGACCACCAAAGGCCGGAAAGAGGCGGGCGCTTATCTGATCGAGGGGACGCATCTTTTGAAAGAGGCCATCAAAGCAAACGCAAGCATCCAGGAAGTTTTGATGACTGAAGCTTTTCACCAACAGTCGGATCTGCCGCTTGGTGAGAGGGACATCATCATCGTTTCCCAGGAAATCCTGGCCAGCCTGGCCCAGACAGAAACGCCGCAAGGAGTCGTCGCGATTGTTCAGTTTCCTGAAGCGGCTCCGATTTTGGATTACAAGGGCAAATATATCCTTTTGGATCAGGTCCAGGATCCAGGGAATGTCGGCACCATCATCCGGACGGCGGATGCTGCCGGGTATGCCGGGGTGATTTTAGGGGAGGGATCGGTGGATCTTTACAATGATAAAGTGCTGCGTTCCATGCAAGGGAGCCACTTCCATCTGCCTGTATATCGTGGTGATCTGCAAGAGATGATACCTGAATTTAAGAAGAATGGTATCCCGGTCTACGGAACCGAACTGAACGAAGCGGCTGTCGATTACCGGACCGTTTTCCCGACCGATGCGGTAGCGTTGGTGCTCGGTAACGAAGGGAATGGCGTTTCAGGAAAAATATTGGCATTAACGGATCAGAATCTGTATATCCCGATCTTCGGCGAAGCGGAGTCTCTGAATGTCGCAGTTGCGGCAGGCATTCTGCTTTATCACTTCGTCGGCTGAAGAATTGCATGAAAAAAACGCTATTTTTTCAATTAAACGTGAAAAAGTGTTGCCTTTGTGAAATTCCTATCCTATTATAGAAAACAGACATGAACTTTTGTATGCGAGCAAGCGGGCTGCCGAATTCCTAACCAACATCATTCGTGATTCTTTTCCTTTTCGGATGGAAGGAAGCGGCGGCCACAAGCATTTTCTGAGGAAGTACTTCAGGTAGTGCAGATTGTGGAGCGGGATGCTTATTTTTTGTAAACATTTTGTGACAAAAGGCACATTCCCTTTGACAGGGGAAATGAGGGTGTTTATAATAGGTCAAAGAGGTGAAGGCTGTGAATGAAATGCTGGAAGTAAAAAAATGTATTTGTCCAAAGTTTGAAAAAACATTCTCTATTTTAGGGAAAAAATGGACCGGCTTAATCATCGAAGTCTTGATGGACGGAGATAAACGATTCAAGGAATTGGCCGTGCAGATACCTAATGTCAGTGATCGAGTATTAGTGGAACGGTTAAAAGAGCTGGAAGATGAAAAAATTGTCGTCAGAACCGAAAATCCTGCGGCGGCAATCAAAGTGATGTATGGATTGTCCGAAAAAGGGAAAGCTTTGAACAATGTGATGCTGGAAATCCAATCTTGGTCGGATGCTTGGGTCTAATCCGAACTTGACGGATACGGCATTTCCGGTTAAACTGGCAAAGTAAGTAAAATGAATATGAAAAGCGTTGAAGGGAACCTTCACGATCTGCAGCTTTTTTCAGGGAATAATGGCCATTGACTGCGAGCCTTTATAGAAGCCGATTGTGATTTTTCACTCCCCGAGCTGACTTTGGGATTTGCCCCGTGCAATGAATAAAGTTCCGGTTTATTACCGTTAAACAAATGAAGTGTCGTTGCTTGCAGCGAAACAAGGGTGGTACCACGAAAATCTCGTCCCTTACCAGGGATGGGATTTTTTTGCATTTTTTAAGAAAAGGGGACAGAACATGGAATTGAAAGCAAAATTACAAACATTACGTATAGATGCCTTACAGCAAGTAGAATCTGCAGAGGATCTGCAAGCATTGAATCAAGTCCGCATTTCTTACTTGGGGAAAAAAGGACCAATCACAGAGGCTTTGAGAGGGATGAAGGATTTAAGCCCTGAAGAGCGTCCCGTCATCGGAACGTTGGCGAATGAACTGCGCGACGACATCGAAGCCGCAATCCAAGCCAAAAAAGATGCGCTTGAAATCAAAAAAATGGAAGCCGAAATCGCGGCTGAAACGATTGATGTCACCTTGCCGGGCAAAAAAATCGCCCAAGGCACGACACACGTCCTGACGCAAATCAATGAAGAAATCGAAGACCTGTTCCTCGGAATGGGATACAAAATCGTCGACGGACCGGAAGTCGAAGAAGACAGCTACAACTTCGAAAAGATGAACTTGCCGAAAGATCATCCAGCCCGCGATATGCAGGACACTTTCTACATCACGGATGAGACCTTGCTGCGCACGCATACATCGCCTGTCCAAGCGCGCACGATGGAAAAACATGACTTTTCCAAAGGACCATTGAAGATGATCAGCCCGGGGAAAGTCTACCGCCGCGACAGTGATGACGCGACCCATTCACACCAATTCCACCAGATTGAAGGATTGGTCATCGGCGAGAACATCACTTTGGCTGATCTGAAAGGCACGCTTGCCGTCTTCGCCAAAAAATTGTTCGGAGAAGAACGTGAAATCCGTTTGCGTCCAAGCTACTTCCCATTCACTGAACCTTCTGTCGAAGTCGATGTCAGTTGCTTCAAATGCGGCGGTTCCGGCTGCAATGTCTGCAAACAGACCGGTTGGATCGAAATCCTGGGATCCGGCATTGTGCACCCGAACGTTCTGGAAATGTCGGGGATCGATTCCACGAAATATTCCGGTTTTGCTTTCGGGCTTGGGCAAGAGCGTGTAGCGATGTTGAAATATGGAGTGGATGATATCCGTCACTTCTATCAGAACGACATCCGATTCTTAAGTCAATTTGATGTAAAGGAGTAATGAAATGAAAGTTTCCTATAAATGGTTAAAAGAGTATTTAGATCTATCCGATGTAACACCTGCAGAATTAGCTGAAAAAATGTCCCGCACGGGTATCGAGGTGGACGACGTCATTTACCCTGGCAAAGGCTTGTCCAAAATCGTTGTCGGCGAAACGTTGTCCGTGGTTGACCATCCTGATTCGGACCATCTGCATGTCTGCCAAGTGAATATCGGGGCTGAGGAACCGATTCAGATCGTCTGCGGGGCGCCGAATGTGGCTGGCGGCCAAAAAGTCATCGTGGCTTTGCATGGCGCACGCATCACCGGCAACGCAAAAATCAAAAAGGGCAAGATGCGTGGCCAAGAATCGAACGGAATGATCTGTTCGTTGGCTGAATTGGGCTACTCTGAAAGTGTTGTTTCAAAAAAATATGCGGACGGGATTTTTGTCCTGCCTGCTGATGCTGTTCCCGGAACGGAAGTCGTTGACTTGTTGGAACTGGATGATGCGATCCTGGACATTGACATCACACCGAACCGTGCCGATGCTTTAAGCATGCGCGGATCCGCCTATGAAGTCGCAGCCATCTACAACAAAGCATTGAAATTCCCGGAGGCTCCGGTATCCGAAAAAACGGGTTATGTTGCGGATTACATCAAAGTTGCCGTTGAGGACACGAACGATGCTCCTGCCTACCATATCCAAGTGATCAAAGACGTAAAAATTGCGGAAAGTCCGCTTTGGCTGCAGAATAAACTGATGAACGGCGGTATCCGTCCGATCAACAACGTAGTCGACATCACGAATTATATCCTGTTGGAATACGGCCAGCCATTGCATGCTTTCGATTATGATCAAATCGGTTCCAAGGAAATCATTGTCCGTCGTGCCAAAGAGAATGAAACAATGACGACGCTTGATGGGGTCGAAAGAACGCTCGACACAGATAACATCGTCATCACGAATGGTACTGCACCGATTGCATTGGCTGGTGTCATGGGCGGTCTGGATTCAGAAATTACTGATGGAACCGTGACTGTCGCTTTGGAAGCGGCTTTGTTCAATCCGGTTTTGATCCGCAAAACAGCTGGGAAGTTCAACTTGCGCAGCGAATCCAGTTCCCGTTTCGAAAAAGGCATCAACGTCGCAACAATCCGCACAGCCGGACAACATGCGGCTGAACTGATGCATGAGTTGGCTGGAGGCACTGTCGTTGCCGGTACAGCTTCCGTCGATACTGTGGAAGTGAAGGATACGGAAGTGGTCATCACTTTGGAAAAAATCAACCGTTCGTTAGGGACTGACATTTCCAGCGACGAAGTGACCGCCATCTTCAACCAGTTGGGCTTTGCCTCGACGTTTGACGGCGAAACCTTCACTGTTGCTGTACCACCGAGAAGATGGGATATCTCCATCTATGCGGATATCCTGGAAGAAGTCGCACGCATCTACGGATACGACAACCTTCCGGAGACATTGCCGATCACACCGGCTTTGCCGACTGCATTGACGCCTAAACAACACACGATGCGCATCACCAGAAGATTCATGGAAGGTGCGGGACTTACTCAGAACATCAGCTATGTCTTGACTACCGCCGAAAAAGCGCGGGAATACGCAGTCGAAGACAAGGAAGGCATCCGTTTGGCTTGGCCGATGAGCGAAGATCGCAGCACGCTGCGGATGAACTTGTTGAGCACGCTTTTGGACAACGCCGCTTACAATGTTGCCCGCAAGAACACGGATATCCAGTTTTACGAAATCGGTCGCGTCTTCTTCCCGTCTGCTGACAGCGTTTTGCCGATCGAAGCGGAACGTTTGGCCGGCGTGATGACAGGAATGGCCTACCAAAAAGATTGGCAAATGGCTGCCGAACCCGTCAATTTCTACCACGCCAAAGGGGTACTGGATGGGTATTTCGAGACGATGGGCCTGAGCGATCAGATCCGTTTTGAAGCTGCCAAAGACCTGAAATGGATGCATCCAGGCAGAACGGCTGCCGTCTATCTGGGCGATGCCTATATCGGTTATGTCGGCCAAGTCCATCCGGCAACGGCGAATGCCTATGACCTGAAGGAAACGTATGCTTTCGAAATCGATTTCGAAGCGATCATCGCCGCACCGAAGGAAGTGATCACGCAACAGCCGATCCCTAAATTCCCTGGCGTGACCCGCGATGTGGCTTTATTGGTGGATGAGACCGTAACACATCAACAAATCGTCAAGACCATCAAGGAAAACGGCGGGAAATTCCTGAAGGATGTCCACCTGTTCGATATCTATCAAGGCAAAGGCATCGAAGACGGCAAGAAGTCGGTTGCTTATTCCATGTCATTCCTGAATCCTGAAGCGACGCTTGTCGATGAAGACATCAACAAAGCCTTCACGAAATTGGTCGCAGCTTTGGAAACCGAATGTGGAGCTGCCATCCGTTAATTTAGAAGAATGATGTACAAACAAAGAGTAGACCGTCTCGGGATGAGACGGTCCACTCTTTGTTTTGCGAAGATTAAGATGTGGCTAGTAATCAGTTGTCCGATTCATTCGGATTGTCGGACAACCTACTCAGCATCGGACCCAGCTGAAGGGAATTCTCCGTACGATTCGCCGGCAAGCTATCTGTTCGCCAATCTAATGGCTTTTTGGGTGTTTGCGAAGTGTAGTTTCGTGTATTTGTCCAGCAGTTCCAAGCCGCCTTCACGATACATTTCCGCAGCGATCAGATCGACGTTGGCGCCGGCGCCTGAAGGGATCGGATAACCGGAGGCTGCGGTCATGTCCGCCAAAGTCTTCAGGAAGTAGTAGCGGGCGATGATGGAAGCCGCCGCCACCGCCAGATGGTGGGATTCGCCTTTTGTCTGGAAATAAATATTTTCCTTCACTTGCACTTTTTGATCGGCGATATGTTTGAAATATGTGGAAGGCAATTCAAACTGATCGACCAGGATCGCTTTGGGCTTTTCCGGCTCGATTTTCTTCAACAGCTGATCGAGGACTTGGTTATGCAGCAATGCCTTCATTTTACCTTGAGACATCGTTGGTTGGACCTCATTGTATTTTTCGGGCATCAAGTTGATGACGCTGTGCGGAACATGCTCCAACAATTGCTTCGCAATGGTGATGATGCGGGCATCGGTCAAAGCTTTTGAGTCTTGAACGCCCATCTTTTTCAGCAACGGTAATTGGTCGGCGGATGCATAGACGGCACAGACCGTAAGTGGTCCGAAATAGCTGCCGTTGCCCACTTCATCGCTGCCGATGACGGACCATTCGGAAAAACCTGCAGGGAGCCCGGTTTTGTTAGGAATCTCTTTTTTCAGTCCGTTTTTTGCGGAATGGGATTTAGTGGCCACAACCTGGTCGCCGGATGCTTGCCACTGCGCTGCTTCGCTTTCGGCGTTCTGGCCTTGAAACAGCACTTTTCCGGAGTTGTAACCAGTGATGGTGGTCTGATTCTTTTTGGCGGTGAAAAGGCTGTGCGGCACTGGCTTCACAGCATAATCCTGATAATGGACGGCCAATTTTTTTAGTTGACCCATCGTTACTTTCAATACGACATTCGACATACTCTCATCCTTGCTCTATTTAATTTCTCTGTACTGCTTATTTATTATGGTATTCCTTATTCTATCACATGAAGTTGTCTTCTTCATGGGGAATTGCTGCAGAGTGGATCAGCTATTTTAGGACAGCAGGACAGGATTGGCAACATAAAGAGGTTTATACTGCAATTCGTCGGATTTATGTTAAAATATATTAGACAGTTTTTTAATGGAGGCATTTGAATATGACGGAAAACAAGAGAAGATTCAAAACGATCATAGCAGGAAAGACCTATACGATTTTGGGAAATAAAGCACCTGAGCATTTGACTGCTGTATCGGAGTTGGTCAATGCGCAGTTGGAACAGATCAAACAAGCAGCACCTGCGCTTGGCCGGGAGGAGCGCGGCATCCTAGTGGCTGTGAACGCCATTTCCGATCAGATCACGAAACAACTTGAGATGGAAGAGCTGTTGCTGAAGGTGGCGAAGCTAGAGGAGGCTTTGCAGGAAAGCCATAGCGTTACACACTCCGCTTCCGTTGAGGAAACAGAACAGACTGAGCCGGAGAATACTTTAGCCGAGACACCTAAACCTGAAACGATTGCCGACGTTGAGCAAAAAACTGAGGCTGTTCCCCTGGCAGAGGAGAAAGTAGCTATACAAACAAGTGAATCCAAGACAGCGGTGGTTGAAACGCCTGAAAAGGAACACAATGCAGAAAAGATGGCCGATAGTGCGGCCGCTAAGAAGGCCTTGCCTGAATTTTCCCGGAAAAAGCGCGACGACAAGAGTCAACTCGTGACTTCTATGCCAGCGACAATCAGTGAACTGCAGCAAGCGGCCCGCGAAGCAAATGAGTTACCTGCCAGGAAATCCAATTCGAAATTGACGAAGACGACAACCGCTTCCGAGGCGACGTTGAAACGGGTACAACACAGAAATCAAGTACGTTCGGCTTTGGGTGTCAACAGAAATGCAGAAAATACCATCCCGCCATACACAAAGAATCACGAGCACGACGGAAAAAAG
Organism: Trichococcus flocculiformis; assembly: GCF_900113645.1. Lineage (GTDB taxonomy): Bacteria > Bacillota > Bacilli > Lactobacillales > Aerococcaceae > Trichococcus > Trichococcus flocculiformis. The sequence goes on along the minus strand of NZ_FOQC01000069.1, from coordinate 3,887 downwards.
AAATAAAAAGACTGTAGAAATCAGGTGAAAAAATGCTTACGTTTATCATAGTGCTTACGTTGCTGTGGGGCATCTATACAGGCGTCAGAAGAGGTCTTATTCTGCAGATTGTCTATACAGTGGGGTATTTCATATCTTTCTTGGTTGCCAGAGAATACTATACCGTGATCGCAGCAAAAATCGATCTGCTGGTCCCATATCCATCCATCGAGTTCGGTAAAGAATTGATTTTTTACACAGAAGAGGTATCGTTCGTCCTGGATCAGGCGTTTTATAACGGATTGGCGTTCATCTTGTTGTTGTTCGCAGGCTGGCTGGTCACGAGATTTGTCGGGAGCATGCTGAACTCATTGGCATTCTTCCCGATCATCAAACAATTGAACCAACTGGGAGGCGGCGTCCTTGGATTCCTGATGCACTACATCGGAATCTTCCTGTTGCTGACGCTCGCATCCATGATTCCGATGGATTTCATTCAACAGCTCTATGTCGAAAGCGATCTTGCGGCTTGGATGGTGTCCGAAACGCCTTACTTCTCACGCTTGATCTACGACTGGTGGATCGGCATCATTCAGTAAAGACAGTTGGTTAAACAGAAAGGGACCGTATAGCGTTACTATATCGTCCCGCTTTTTTGGAGAAAGCACTTTTAGGAGAATCAGATGAATAATAAAATAAGCAAAACGTTAGAGTTCGAAAAAATAAAACAACAACTCCAGAATTTTGCGGCAACAGATCAAGGGATAGATAAAATTCAGGCATTGCGGCCTGAAATCGATCAAGAAAAAGTCGTTGCCTTGCAGAATGAAACGGAAGACGGCAGAAAGGTACTGCGCCTGAAAGGCGGGATTCCGATGCCAAGGCTAAAATCCATCCGCAGCCATCTGAAGCGTCTTGAGATAGGCGGCACTTTGAATGGTAAAGAAATCGCCGAAATCGGTCGGGTATTGTCGACCACAAGAGAAATCATCCAGTTCTTCCAATGGTTCGAAGACAACGAGATTTCCTTCTTTGTCCTGGACGAACTGGTTGCTGGGCTGGTTGTATTGCCGGAAATCACAAGGAGGATCCAAGCAACCGTCTATGAAGATGGGACGATCCAGAATGATGCCTCTCCCGCATTGAAAGGGATACGCACGGGAATCAAACAGGGTGAACAGAATATCCGGACCAAGTTGGATGACATTATCAGAGGCAATAAGGCATCCTACCTTAGCGATGCCATCATCACGATCCGCAATGACCGTTTTGTGATTCCGGTAAAGGTAGAATACCGCAATCAATTCGGCGGTATTGTCCATGACCAAAGCTCGACGGGTCAGACGCTTTACATTGAACCGCAAGCAATCCTGGATCTGAATAATCATCTGCGCCAGTTGGCTGCACAGGAGAAAGCGGAAATCGAACGGATTTTGTATGAATTATCGATGGAAATCGAGCCTTTCACACAGGAATTGTACGGGAACAGCGAAGTGCTGGCAACTCTGGATTTCATCAATGCAAAAGCGCGTTATGCCGATTCCCTGAAGGCGACACGCCCAATCATCAGCAAAGAGAATCATATCGCCATCTGGAAAGCCAGACACCCGCTCATCGATCAGAAGGACGTTGTCGCGAATGATCTGATCCTCGGCGAAGCCTATCAAGCCATCGTTATTACTGGTCCGAACACGGGCGGAAAAACGATCATGCTGAAAACACTCGGAATCATCCAAATGATGGGCCAATCAGGCCTTCAGATACCGGCGGATGAGGACAGTCAAATCGGTATTTTCACAGAAATTTTTGCGGATATCGGTGATGAGCAGTCAATTGAACAGAGCCTGAGTACATTCTCTTCGCATATGACCAACATCGTTTCGATCCTCAATCAGATCGACGATAAAAGTCTCGTGCTTTTGGATGAGTTGGGTTCCGGTACCGATCCCCAAGAGGGCGCGTCCCTGGCCATCTCAATTTTAGACTATATCGGTGGCATCGGCAGCTATGTCATGGCCACTACCCATTATCCTGAACTGAAAGCCTACGGATACAATCGCTCCGGCACGATCAATGCCAGCATGGAATTCAACGTTGAGACTTTGGCTCCGACCTATCGCCTGCAGATCGGCGTTCCCGGGCGAAGTAACGCCTTCGATATCTCGAAACGCCTCGGCCTAAACCCGAGTATCATCGATCAGGCGCGCGGTTTCATTGATGTGGATAGCCAAAACCTGAACGAGATGATCGCGGATCTGGAACAGAAGCGACGCGTCACCGAAAAAGAATCCTTGCAGCTCCAAACGCAGTTGGAAGAATCCGACAAGTTATTGGCGGACCTGAAGCGAGCCAACGAAAAACTGGAAACAAACAAGGAAAAAATCATCGAAGACGCGAAAAAAGAAGCCAACAAATTGGTTGATACGGCGAAAGAAGAGGCGGAATTCCTGTTGCAGGAAATCCGTGAAATGCAACTGAATATGGGGAAATCCGGTAGTATCAAAGAGCATGAATTGATCGATCTGCGCAGACAATTCAATGACTTGCGCCAAGAAGAGTCTTTAGCCAAAAATAAAGTCCTGCGCAAAGAGAAAGAGAAAAAAATGTTCAAGCCGGGTGATGAAGTCATTACGGAAACATATGGCCAGCGGGGGACGCTCGTCGAAAAGAAAGGCAATTCCGAATGGGTCGTCCAGATGGGCATCATGAAGATGAAGTTGCCGGAATCGGACCTCAGGCTGATCAAAGAAGAGCCGCAGCAACAAAAAAGACAACGTCAGATTGCCACTGTCAAATCATCTTCATCCAGTCATGTCGCAACCCAGCTCGATCTGAGAGGCCAGCGCTATGAAGAAGCATTGGCGGAAGTCGATCAGTATTTGGATGCTGCTTTGTTAGCGGGCTATCCACAAGTGACTATCGTTCATGGGAAAGGGACAGGTGCACTCCGCAAAGGGGTCGGCGATTTATTGAAGCGTCACCCACAAGTGCTTTCTTACGAGTATGCACCGGTGAATGCTGGGGGAAACGGTGCGACAATCGTAACGTTCCGCGGCTGAGCAGATTGATTGGTACTGAGTATAGCCTCTGCTATAATTAACATATAAAGGTGAATTTCGAAGGGAGTAAATACAATGGTAAAAATATTAACAGATGCAAATTTTGAAACAGAAACAAAAAATGGGGTCGTATTGGTGGACTTTTGGGCAACTTGGTGCGGACCTTGCCGCATGCAATCACCAATCATCGATGAATTGGATGAAGAAATCGGCGACAAAGTAACATTCGCTAAAATGGATGTGGATGCTAATCCGCAAACGCCAAGCCAATTCGGCATCATGGGCATTCCGACGTTGTTGATCAAAAAAGATGGCCAAGTCGTAGAAAAATTAGTCGGCTATCACGCAAAAGAGATGCTTGAAGAAACGCTTGAAAAATATATCTAAATAATAAGAAAGAGTTGCCGGTGTCCTGATGTTTCAGGATATCCGGCAACTCTTTTTGTTTTGGGTGCTGTAGTGCGGGCGAAGTTATTGGCGAAAGCTAGTGGACCGGAGGAGAGCACCGTTTCCGGCGGCTTATCTCCGGTTGTTGATATCCGCCACAGGAAATTACCAGCAGTGACATAGTTATTACCACCTAGTGACATCAAAATTACCACTGACTGACAGATAAGTTACCAGTGGAAAAAACGCTCACGAAAAGCTGCCCAAATCCTTTATCTAAAGGATTTGGGCAGCTTTTGTGAATAACGTCAAAATGGAACCATTAGTGTGTAAGGTTGAACAGTAAGTGGACAGAGCGTTTAAAACCAACAATCCTGACCCTAAGGTCACCTAAGAGCCGTTCCATATAATCCAGGAACGGCTCTTAGGAAATATCTAATATGTTTTCTACCTGTAAAATTT
>NZ_FOQC01000028.1:9212-32422 GCF_900113645.1 Trichococcus flocculiformis | reverse complement strand
AGCCCTTTCGCATAGATCGCGATCTGACAAAGGATTCAGAATTTTGAGAAGTAATAGTTTCAACATATAAACAGGATCAGCAGCCTTTCTTCCGAAATCAACCGTATAATTCTTTTTTATTTCGTCATAAACAAAAGAGAAATCCACCAGTGTATTTATTTTTCTTAATATATGGTCCTCAGGGACCAAAATATCATAAAGTTGAGCGTAAGGACTCACTGTGAGCCTTTCTTCATTGCGTAGCATAATTATCACCCCTTCATATCTTTATTTTCCTCCAAAATACAAAAAAAGCCAGAAATTTATCTGACTTTTTCAGCAGCCTCCATAAGTATGGGAGGTATTTTACCATGACGATAAATGAAAAGATGTCCGAAAAATTTGATGGTTTGGCGGCTTTGATTGGCCACACCCCGATGCTAGAAATTTCCTTACTTTACAAAGGCGAACCGCGGATCGTATACGCGAAGGCAGAATACTACAATTACTCTGGCAGCATCAAAGACCGCGTCGCCGCCCACATTCTCCGCCAGGCGTACGAAACGGGCGCCATCGCTGAAGGCATGCCAATCGCGGAGGCGACCAGCGGAAACACAGGCATCGCTTTTGCTGCGAGTGGGGCCTACCTGGGTAATCCGGTCACGATTTTCATGCCCGACTGGATGAGCAAGGAGCGGATCAACCTGATCGAAAGTTTCGGTGCGACGATTCGGCTCGTTTCCAAAGCGGAAGGCGGCTTCACCGGCTCAATTGCCCTCGCTGATCGGATGGGCGAAACCGAAGGCGCCTTCCTGCCGCATCAATTCTCCAACCCTAAAAACTGTGCCGCCCACTACGCGACTACCGGAAAAGAAATCTTGGCTCAGCTGGCGGCTTTCGGCAAAAGGCCGCAAGGCTTCGTCGCCGGCGTCGGTACCGGCGGAACGCTGATGGGCGTCAAAGATATTCTGCAGGAAACCTATCCGGATTGCCTCGCCTTCCCGCTCGATCCGGCCTCCTCCCCGACTATGGCGACTTGCGGAAAAGTCGTCGGCCCGCATCGGATTTTCGGCATCGGCGACGAGTTCGTGCCGGCTATCATCAAACTGGATCAGCTGGACAATATCCTCCTTATCGACGACTGCGACGCCATCAACATGTCCCGCAAACTCGCTCGCGTGCTCGGGCTCGGTGTCGGAATCTCATCGGGCGCGAACTTCCTGGGCGTCCTGAAGGCCCAAGATCTGCTGGGAAATAAGGATGCCGTTGTCGCGACCGTCTTTGCCGACGACAACAAGAAATACCTCTCCACCGACCTGATGTACGAACAAACCGTTTCTGCGGATCATCTCGCTTGCGACGTCGAACTGCTCGGCATGCGCGCAATCCATTGAGACCGAAGCATTATTATGTTAAGGGATAACAAGGAACGGCCGACAAGAAGACAAAAATACAGCTCGGCAACATCGTATTGGATGTTACCGAGCTGTATTTTTGTTATCTTTTCGCATTCATTCACCCTTTACTCGACCACTACTTTCCAATCGGCCGCGACCGGATCACTGGTGACGGCGACCCATTCCGAAGGAGCGCCTGCGATCACCGTGTAGAGCCGAGCAGTATCGCCCTTAAATGCAGGAACATCCGCTACTGTCGGATCAGCGGTGACATAGATCAGGCGGTCGCTGACAATCTTCGTCGTGCCAATCTGGTCGGCACCGGCGTAGCCCGCTTGCGAGCTGTCGAGGACCATATTTTTGAAAGAGACAGTTGCATAAGGTTTTGTAATCATATAATTCACAAAAAGGAACGGTGTCAGCGTATTCGTGCCATATGTCACATTATCCAGGACGAACTTGTCGATCCGGGCCCATGCGAGTGGCTGCATCGATACCGCGGTTTCCGCATCGAAATAGACATCATTCAAGTAACTTTCGGCCACACCGAAATTTAAGTAGCCGGTCGTGAACCCGCAGCGGAACACGCAGTCGTTGAGCGTCATTTTGCCGAAATAACCATTCAGGGCGACTACCTCCTTGTCCGTCTCCAGCAAGTCCTGTGCGTCTGCGCGCTCGAAAGTGCAATCATTGAAAGTCGTTTGGTAATCGTCTTTTGGCAGATCGTTGAAACTGTCGATGACGCGCACAACTACACCATTCACATCTTCCGTCGTGCTCGGAGTCACCGCGAAGGTAACCTCATTGAATGTGCAGTCGGTAGCGTTCAACACTTCCACATTCCCGATTCATGTTGGTCCCTCCTTAAAGAGGTGCCCTTGACGTTTATTCGAGTTCGAGTTCTGCCTGCAGGAGGTCCTGGACGCGCGCCATCTCGGTTTCGTCCACGAAGTTATAGTAAATTTCATTCATCATGCCGCCTGTACCGCCTAGTTGCTGCTGGTTCATGTTGCCGACTGCACCTAGATAATCTTGGCTTTGGAGCGTGTAGAAATCAGAAAGTTGGAAGCTAGTCTGTACATTCGATGAAAGTGACTGAAGAATAGTCTGGTAATTCAGCAGTGTTTCAGGTGTCGCTAATTTACGGATGACAGCCTCGATGACCAGGCGTTGTCTGCCTTGACGACCGGTATCGCCGGCTGGATCTTCATAGCGCATGCGTGCGAATTCCAATGCTGCCTTGCCATCCAGTTGGTTTGTGCCTTGGACGAAATCGTAGCCATTCTGGGTGAAGGTAAGCGGGCTCTCGACAGAGATGCCGCCGACCGCGTCGACGATTTCTTGGATGCCGGCCATGTTCACCGTCACGTAGAAATCGATAGGGATGCCCAGCATCTGCTGCACGGTATTGATAGACATCGCGGTGCCACCGAATGCATAAGCGTGGTTGATTTTGTCCGAGGTACCATGGCCGACGATTTCGGTGTACGTATCGCGCGGAATGCTCAAAAGTGTCGTCTGTTGGGTATGGGGATTGATCGTGACGACTACCATCGAATCGGAACGTCCTTGTTCCGTACGTCCCAGGTCACCTGTGTCAACGCCCAGCAACAGAATGGAGACCGGCTCACCCGCTTCCAGGAGTTGCGAAGGTGTTAATGAGCCAGCATCAGCTCTGCTTTCTCCGTCCACTTCTGAAGAATCGACTACTGTACCGGTATTCGTTGTTCGGAAATTCTCGATTTCGACTGGCGTATAGGCCGTGTCCATCGAGTCTCTCACATTTGCGTAGATTGAGTAGACATACCCCATAATACCGATCACCAGAATTGCAAGGATACTGACAAATATTTTCAAACCGTTCTTATTTTGTTTATTTGAGCGCATTATTTTTTTCTCCTCTTCCCTGAAAGCCAACTATAAGATAATTGTCGGTGTTTACTATATTTTAGATTACTTTAGACAGATAGTAAAGTCGTTTTGAAATGTTTGTGGACAGTTGTTACTGGAACTAGCGACACGTTTGCCAGTTCCGGTAACAATTCCCAAAAGAACAAGCAGTCAACTATTTATATTCATGAAAAAGCACCGGAAAAATCAGCAGGTTATCTGATTTTTTCGGTGCTTTTATTAATATGTTAGGATTCTTATCAAACTGTCTATGCGGCCGTTTTTACAACAAATGTTTTTCTTTTCGCATAGACAAGACTCAAGCCCAGTCCCAGCAGGACGACGGCAATCGCGACATAGAAGGCTTTCGTGAAGTCACCGTCGTTCGCGGCAGCCAATGACGCAGTCACTTTCGGAGCGACGAATGCGGCGCTCGAAAAGCCGATGAAGACGATGCCGTAATTGACGCCCTGATTCGCCGGACCAAAGTTATCCATGACCAATCCCGGGAAGACGCCCATCACGCCGCCGAAGCAAAGGCCCAAGGTGACGATCCCGACAGCGAAGGCCCACACTTGGTTGACGCTGACGAGCAGGATGAAGGCAAAAATGATGGCACTGTAGATGATGATGACCGCGCGGATTTGGCCGATGCGATCAGAAATCGCGCCCCAGAATACCCGGCCTGACGTGTTGCTCAAGGAATAGAGGCTGACATAAGCGGCAGCTGCCGATGCCGACAAACCGAACATCGATTGCCCGATCAATGATGCGTTCGAAGCAATCATCAGACCGGAAAAGGCGCCCATCGCGAACATCAGGATAAGCAGGTAGAATGCGGGACTCGCCAACATTTCCTTCCAGTTTTTGTTTGCGATGATGGTTTTTGCTGGTGCTGGAGCCTTTTCGGAGGCCACAGCCGTTTGTGGAACTGCCTGTTTCGGTGCCGAGCGGATGAAAAGACTGAAAAAGAATCCGATCAGCGCATACGCCAAGCCCATGCGCCAGAAGGCTTGGCTGACTCCGTAGCGTTCGATCAGCGTGTTCGCGATCGGTGCCGCGATGATCGCCGCTCCGCCCATCCCCCCCGTGATCAGACCGGAAGCCAAGCCTTTTTTATCCGGGAAAAAGCGAATTGTGTTGCTGAGACAGGCGGAATAGGCAAAGTTCTGCGCAAAGCCGCCGAAGATGCCGTAGATCAGGTACAACTGAAAAATGCTCGTCGCTTGCCCGGTGAAAGCGAAGCTGATACCGAAAAGCACAACGCCGATGCGGGCGATCCATTTTGCCCAGCCACGGTCCGTAAAATAGCCGCCGAAGATCATCGGGATCGGCCCCACTGCGGAGTTGATTGCGAACGCCATCATGATATCCGGTACCGCCCATCCCCGCAATTCCGCCAAAGGTCCTGCGAAAACACTGAACGTGTAGACGATACCGGTGCACAACAAGATCCCCATCGAGCTGATCAGGACCACCCAACGATTTGTTTCTTTTTTCATTACTGTTCCCCCTTTTCCTAGTTGTTTTGTATTATCAGGGATAACGGTGCAAATAATTGCGCCGCTATCCCAATATTTGCTGATGCCTTTCATTTATGAAGGTTGTTCCAGTATGCCATGGAATCCGGTTATAGGGTAACACTTAAATGATATATTCAGTTATAGGTTGATGTTATATGTTTGTGCTGCTGGCCAGGTTGGCCGGAGCTGAACGATACGTGCGGCGCCCTGCTCCGGCGAGGGGGTGCTCACCGGAGGGCGACAGTAACATCTTAGGGCCAACTTCGGCGAGCCCCCCCTCATCGGAGGAAAAGAGGCATATGTTGACCGAACTCCGGCGTAACCTGCGTTCGACGGAGGAAACAAATTCCGCCCAACAAAAAACCACCCGCTACACAAGAACGGATGGTTTTGAATTTTTTTCATTTGACATTTTTATCCCATGACCGCCAAAACGAGCGGCAGCGCGAAGATTCCGATCAGGATGGAAACGGAATTCATGAAGGCGGAGGTTTCGACGTCCCCGCCTGCTTCGTCGGTGAATCCGGTCGCCATGGATGCGATCGGCGAAAAGAACAGCATGCAGAGGATCGTCTTAACGACCATTGATACCGGCAGGAAGAGCACGGTCAGGATGGAGAAAATCAGCGAAAAGCCGTAGCGGATGGCCAAGTATTTGAAGGCCAGCTTGAAGCGGTGCGCATCCAAGCCCAATTCCAAACCGATTCCGATCATCAACATCGCCAGGAATGTGTTGGCGCCGCCCACCGTGGACGTAAAGGTGATGACCTCATCCGGTAATTGCAGCCCGAGGAGGCGCATCAGCAACAGGATCAAGTATGTATCGAACAGCGGCGAAAGAAACATGAGTTTGAGGAAGCCGCCTAAGGTTGTTTTTTGCTTCTCATCCGCAACAGAACGGGACCAACCATAGCCAATTCCGGCAGCTCCGAATGAATTGCCGACATCGAAAAGGGATGCGAAAATGATCGACTGTGGGCCCATCAATCCGGCGATATATGGCATCGCAAAGGCCCCGACATTGTAGCTGCCGAGGTTGATGATTCCGAAAGCCTGCGCTATACCGCCTTTCCGTTGGTTCACCAGATAGCCGGTGATTTGCAGGATCAAGTTAGCGAGGAGGCCGATTGCGGTCAAAAATAGCAAGTTGGAGGTGATGTCGAACGTGTTGAAACTGGTGATCAGTGCGCAGGGCAGCGTGATCCGCAGAACGATTTTCGAAAATTTCGGAAAATCCTCGGCGTTTACCCATCCGATCCGTTTGATGACGTAGCCGATCACGATGATCAAAATCAATGATGCGGCTTTTGCTGCTATTTCCCCCATTACGTTCCCCCCGCTCGCGTTTTTCCTTAAATTATATCAAAAAAAGTACCCTTGCATCCGTTTCTTTCGCATTTTGTAATCGCATTACGGATTCCTTTGCATCCGCGGGTCAGAGCATTCAAAAAAAGTTCCGCCTTTCCCACTGGAGTGGGCTCAGGCGGAACTTTGATAGGCTTGCTATTCTTCGTACTTCAGAACGGAACGCTCGCCCAATGGTTGGACCTCTCTGTTGTTGCCTTCATAGTATTCGTTGAAGGCTGCAATTTGTTCCGCGGAAACTTCCACAGGGTTCGCCATCACGTACCACTCGACATTTTCGGTCAGCGGCGGTGTCGTCAAGGAACCTAGGTAATGGTAGTAGCTTTTGTTGGCTGGAAGCAGTTCGGCAACGTTCAGGCTGAGGCCGCTCGCAACGTCTGATTCTTCGTTCGCCTGCACATCATCCAGGATCGCCTGAAAAGCAGCATTTTCTGTTCCTTCTTTAAAGAAGACCGCGATGACTGCTAAGCGGCCATCCTGTGCCTTGTGGACAAAATGCAGTTCGATCGGGAAACTCTCCCCATCCACCGTGTGCTCGCTCGGAGAATGCAGATGGAATTGCGCCAATTCAAAACCGCGTCCTGCAATCGTCGCTTGGCCGCCGTCTTCGATTTCGATGCTGTGCCCGTTATCGACCACATCGATGATCTCCTCCGCATAGTCCAATGTCAAGGAACCGTCCGTGGTCATCGCTTCGGTTGCACTCGTTTCGATATTGATCGGAGATTGCATCGCGCCGGATTCGAAGTCCCATTCATCCTGGTTTTCATAATCCAAATGTTCCTCAGCGGCTGCTTCGGTTGTTTCTTCAGTCGTCGTTTCGGAGGTCAGTTCCGTCGTTTCCTGTGCGCTGCTGTCCGTTTCTACCGTTTCTTCTTGGCCGCAGCCACTCAGTCCCAATAAAACGAACGCCCCCAGAACCGCCAAAACTTTTGTTAATCCTTTTGCATTATTCATTTTTCCGATCTTCCCCCTCAAAAACAATATCCATTTATTATATGATAATCCGCAATTAAATTATCAAATCAACCGCGATAAACAATAATTCAACAGATAACCCCTTCTGTCAGCTGTATTCAAAAGGATATTGCGAAGAGGAGAAGGCGGGTCTATATGGTACCGTCAGTCGTCGCGCAGGTCGATGACCATATCGATGCGGTCCTCCATCGTCTCGCCCAAACCGATGATGCCGCCGCTGCAGACAGTCAGACCTGCCTTTTGCGCAGCGCGGATGGCGGCGATTTTGTCGTCGTAAGTATGGGTCGTGCAGACATCGAACACGTTACCGCAAAAAATAGATGCAAACCCGTATTTTTAAAGGGTGACAATAAAAATGTGGAGAAAACGTACGGATTCTCAGTTTCGTTTTTTTGAAGCGGTTGTGAAGGGTTGTGCTTCTCCTGTGTATTGTGGAAGGCTCAAAAAACCGACACGCAAGCATTAGGTTGCTTGCGTGTCGGTTTTTATTTATTGATCGTTGCCTAAGTTATGTCCAAGCATTTTTTTGGGTAGATTCCCTGATCAACAACTCGTTATCCAGCGTTTGGATCAGGTCGACTTCTTTTTCCAGAATCAATTCCATCAGAATTTTGGCCGCCAATTCTCCGGACTCCTGGAAAGGATAATGGACGGTTGTGATGCGCGGATAGACCGCTTCGGTGATTTCGTAGCCGCCGAACCCCGCTAAGGAAAGCTGGTTGGGGATTTCAATCTGCAGTTCATGCGCAGCGCGCATGATCCCGATCGCGATATTGTCGGTCGCGCCGATCACGAAAGTCGCTTTGGATTGCGGCAGGATTTCCAGTGCCTTTTCGTAGGCGTCCTTCATGGCAAAGCTCGTTTTGACGAAGGTATAGTCGATATCATGGCCTTCGAAAGCCTGCTCGATGCCGTTGCGTCGGGTCACCCCGACCGCCGTATCGGATTCGTCGACCCCGAAGACAAGAATGTTCCTGTGTCCGTTCGCAACCGCGTACGCTCCGACCGAACGGCCCGCCTTCTCGTCATCGTGGATGATGCAGTGGAAATCGGGATGCGATTGCCCGACGATGACGACGGGAACATCAGCCTCTTCGAACGCCTTGACATGAGCCGGTGTGATGGCAGCGGCGAAGAAGACGATGCCGTCGACGCGCTGCTTCGCCAAGGTGGAGATGGCTTCGATTTCGCGCTCGCGGCTCTGATCCGCATTCGTGATCAACAGTTGGTTTTTGGAAAGGCGCAGACTGTTCTCCAAGCCCCGCAACGCTTCATTCGTCGCAAAGGAATTCAGACGCGGAATGATCGTCCCGACCATATGCGTGCGCTTCGCTTTCAGACTTTGGGCAAATTTATTCGGTTTATAGTCGTTCTCGGCAACAATCTCATCCAGCTTCGCCTTTGTTTTTTCGCTGACCGCCCCGCCGTTCAGATAGCGGGAAACGGTGCTCTTCGCCACGCCGGCCATTTTGGCGATGTCATTGATGGTGACCATGGATAGCGTCCACCCCTTTCTTTTGCTGCAAAACGGACTCTATGCCGTATCCGAATACAGGTTAGGTCTCTACCTTTGATTATACAGGTGCAAGGGATGCGCCGCAACGGACCGGGGAAGGAAATCTTCACATTTTCGGTGTCTGCTCCGGCGAGCGGATGCGCCACCGGAGGAGCAATCCGGTATTATCCGTCTCCTCCGACCGCAGCAGTCATATCGGAACTGGACGCAGTTTGCATTGCTGTCCTCCGGCGAACCCCGGCTTAACCGGAGTTCCATCCCACATATTCACAAAAAAACAAAAAATCCGCACTTCGCCGCGGACATCCTCCGCAAGCGCGGTTTGGGGCTGTCCTTCCGGCAGAATGCGGAAAGTTAATCAGTTATTCAGATAGCTTTTTCTCTGTTGACTTGCGGCGTGCGCCTTTATTTTTCTGATCTTTGGAGCGGATTTTTTTCTTTTTCGTTTTTTTGGCGACTGCTTCCTTCTTAGCCTCTTCCTCTTTCGAAGCAACCAAGGCAGCTTTTTTCTGGATTTTAGCAGCTTTGGCGACGGCCGGTTTCTGCGCATCGCGGATGGCGTCACGGGATTCGCGGCTCGGCAACTGATCAACGAGCTCGCCACCGTAGATGAAGAATTCCTTCACTTCTTCCGGATGCTGGGCGAAACGTTTGATATCGCGGCTGTTGCGATCATTCACCAATGACAGCACAATCCCTTTTTTGCCCATCCGGCCCGTACGTCCGGAGCGGTGCAGGTAGGTTTCCTTCGATAGCGGCAGATCGTAATGGATGACGTAAGGCAGATCCTGGATGTCGATCCCGCGGGCGGAAACATCCGTTGTCAGCAGAAAGGTCACATTGCCTTTGCGGAATTCATCCATGGCGTTTTTACGCTGGGCTTTGCCGTAATCGCTGTGCAGCATGCGGACATTGATGCCTTCGAACTGCAGTTTCTGCGCCAAATAATCAAGTTCCTGCGTAGCATTTACGAAAACGAGCGCCTGCATCTCTTCCAGATTGCCCAAACGGCGCAACATTTCGGCACGTTTGCGCGTAGGTGCCTCGATGAAGCCGTGAATCGTTTGGTCCATGAACTGGCCTTCTTTTGTCGTGTCGAACCAAAGCGGCTCGGTGTTGAACCACTTTTGGATGTCCTTCAGGTTTTCGCTGTTCGTAGCCGAAAAGAAACCCATCTGACGGGAACCCGGCATTTTTTTGATCAACTCGCGCAGGGCGCTCAAGTGCTCCTCCTGCATCAGATAGTCCGCTTCATCAAGGATGACCGTCTTGATGTTGTGCAGTTTCAGTTTTTTCTGGTTGGCCAATTCCAACAATCGTCCCGGTGTTCCGACCACGATTTCCGGTTTTTCCTTCAGCTTGTCGATCTGACGGCCGACGTTCGCGCCGCCGATGATGACTTGCGCGCTCAAGTCCTTCAGGGATCCCCACTCCGCCAAAACGTGGCCTACTTGGTGCGCCAATTCCTGAGAAGGTACCAGCACCAACAATTGCAGTTCATTGTTGGCATCCGTTTTCTGCAGCAACGGAATGGCATAAGCCAACGTTTTGCCCGTACCGGTAGGCGATAGGCCGACGACATCCTTGCCTTCCAACAGCGGCTTGAAGACATTCTCTTGGATTGGGGTCGGCAACTGAAAACTCATCTCGTGCCAGTATTTTTCGAATGGCATTGCCATTTCTTCCATCATCATCATTCATTTCCTCATTTCTTATACTGCAGCCCAGCCTTAAGCTGCTGCGCATACCTCTTGCAGGTACAGCAATCTGCTTTACGCCTCGTCCAGATCCGCTGGGTAAACGAGGCCTGCTTTTTTGCGCAAAGCCTCCATTGTCCGGCTGACGTCCCGACTGATCTGCGTCCAACGTTCGTAGTCTTCTATAGTATCAGGATTTTCCGGATCATTCAAGATGCGCGCGAAGGCACGGACTTCGTCGTCCATGAAATGGCCGGTTGCTTTTTCGGCCAATTGATACCGTTCATCGGTCTCGCCGTCCACCAGTTCGACCGATTGGATCAAATTGACACCATCAAGAAGCAAGGTTTTTTTGCCGCTGTAGATTTCCGAATCGGCGAAGGAATTGTAGATTTTTGACGTATGCAAGGTGACGGTGAAGTACGGATATTTCAGCAACATGGTTCCTGCCCCGTCCACGCCCGTCTGGATTTTCTTGGCGGCATATTCAACGTCATCAGGCACACCGAACCAAGCGATAGCAGCGTACAGTAGATATACGCCCAAATCTGCAAGCGCTCCTCCGGAAAAAGCGAGCGAGAAAATGTTCGGTTCCTCGCCGGCTAAGACTTGGTCATAGCGGGAAGAGTATTTTGCATAGGTGAAGGTAGCTCCGTCGATTTCTCCCAATTTGGCGATTTCATTCCGGACCAGCTCGAAGTTTGGCTCATGCAGATGGCGAGCGGCTTCAAACAGGAAAACATTATTGGCTTTAGCCGCCGAGAAGGCAGCTTCCCATTCTTTGGTATTCGAAAAGATCGGCTTCTCCACGATGAGATGCTTGCCGTTGGCGATGGCCGACATGGCTTGCTGGAAATGGAGGCTGTTCGGAGATGCGATGTAGATGGCATCGACTTCCTCCAAGGCAGTGAATTTTTCCAAGTCCGTGACGAAAATATCCGCGCCGTAGCCTTCTCCAAAGCTTTGGGCGGTGAACTGATTGCGGCTGTAGACCGCTTTTATTTCGAATTGTCCGGATGCTTTGGCCGCTGTTGCGAATGCATGCGCAATGCTGCTTGTTCCGATGATGCCTAATCTGATCATAGTTTGATCCCCTCACTCATTGTTTTTTTGAAACATTCTATTCCTATTCTACACTAATCAAAGGCGGATTGCTTATTGATAGCCATTATTTTTGAACCCAAAAACAGCATCCCAGCGCAAACCGGATGCTGGCGGCGTAGCTTAGGACTGTTGCTTTTCCGCTTTTTTCAGTTCTTGGCGCTGCTTCAGGCGTTTTCGCTTTTCGGCTTCCGTCAGCGGCGCGTAGTCCTTCAGATCCGGCAGAGCGCCGACGGACACTTCCCAGAGATAGAGACTTGCGACCGAACCGTATGGCGCAAAACGCCGTTTGTATTTCTGGAACAGTTGCTTGGTGATTTTGCGGTGATGATAAACCATCCGCAAGCCGCGATGGATAGCGAGGTCATCCCAGCTCAGTACATCCTGACGGCCCATCGAGAAGATCAGCAGCATCTCGGCTGTCCATTTACCAATGCCGCGCAGCTGCGACAACTCGGCGATGACCGCTTCGTCACTCATATCCTTCAGCGCCTCCAGATCACAGGCACCGGAAATGACTTTCTCGGCAGCCTCACGGATATAGGTTGCTTTACGGGTCGATAGACCACACTGCTGTATTTCTTCGATGCTCGCCCGGCAGATGCGATCCGGTGTTATCGCCCCAAAAACGGCAAGCATCCTTTTCCAGACGGTTTCCTGAGCTTTCATTGAAATCTGCTGGCCGACGATATTGTTGACGAGCGCGGAAAAAAGATCCGCATCGATCGGCCGCTCGATCGGTCCGATCCGATCGATGACGTCCGCTAGAATCGGATCCTTGGCCTTCAGACAGCGGATCGCTTCTTCATCATAATAAAAATTCATTTACTCCACCCTTGCTCTGCATATTTTTCAACCATAACCCCTTTCCCCCATAAGAAAAGCTGGAGACTCGGAAGCCCCCAGCTTTGATTTGATTGGCATCACTTACTGTTACGGATGTCGACCCCGATTCTCTTACCGAGATTGTGGTCTTGGTGCCCCTTCACGAAGTTGCTGTCTTTCTTGATGCGGGTGATTCTTTCTAATTCCTCATCCGTCAAACTAAAATCGAACAGATCAAGATTTTCCTTCATTCGGTCGGCATCCTTTGTTTTCGGAATCGGAATGAGGTCGCGTTGTACGGCCCATCTCAGTATGATCTGTGCCGGTGTTTTATTATATTTTTCAGCTATTTTCATAACTTTGCCGTCTTCCAAAGCTCTTCCCTTAGCCAATGGGCTGTAGGCCATCGTCATAATGTTATTGTCGTAGCCGAAGTCATCCACTTCCTCCATGAGGTTGAATGGATTGATTTCCAATTGGTTCACGACTGGTTTGATGCGGGAGTTCTCCAATAGTTCTTTCAGATTCCCACGCATGAAGTTGGAGACGCCGATGCTGCGGACGATTCCGGAATCCTTGGCTTCCTCCAAGGCTTTCCAAGTGGCTGCAGTTACACCTTCATCAGGGCTCGGGAAGTGGATCAGGAACAGATCAATGTACTTTAGTCCGAGCCGGTCGTAGCTTGCACGGATAGCGTCTGTTGCTTTTTCGAAGCCCATGTCGTCTTTACCGAGTTTGGTCACGACAAAAATATCATCTCTGGAAATGCCTGCGTTGATGGCTTTATGGATACCGCGGCCTACGCCGACTTCGTTTCCGTACATGCTGCCTGTATCAATCAGGCGATACCCACGCATGATGGCCATGAAGACCATCTCTTCAGCTTCATCATTGCTCACGTTCCAAGTTCCGTATCCGATTCCGGGGATTGTAAAACCATCATTCAAAGGCATTCTGTCCATTAAGCTCTTCACCATGATAACTCACACTCCTTCTACTTATTACCTTAAGTGTAACGCAATTTCCTCAGAAACACAAAAATTATTAATGCGCTTACAAAACAAAACGGAGGAAAAACACTTTCCTTTCCTCCCCTAACCAATCCAAACGGTCATATTTCCAAAGATTCTGAAGTGGAGCCGTTCGTTAAGGTCACAACGACCATTTCCGGTCGGTTGTTGATCCGGAACGGGAATGAGGATCCACCGATGCCCCGGCTGACGACCAGTTTCTTTTCCGGATCCGTAGGCAACAGATAAACGCCTTCGGTATGCCGTGGCATCCGCCCTTGTCCAGGAGCATACAGCCCACCCAATCTCGGGATGCGGATCTGGCCGCCATGAGCATGGCCAGCGAAGGTGATATCAGCTGATTTCTCCGGATCGATATGGTACTTCAGAAAATGTTCAGGTCGGTGCGCCAACAAAAGACGTGTTTGGCCTTGCCAATCTTTTCTCAGCCTGATCTTTTTCAGAAAGTCCTTCGCGATTTTCTGAATGGCCGAGCTTTTGTCGCTCAGTCCCATGATCACGACAGGCTTGCGACCCTTTGCAAGGACGCTGATTGCTTCATCGTCCAGAAAACGGATGCCTGTCTGCTTGTACAAATCCAACACGATAGTGAACATCGGAGAATGGCGGTCATGATTACCTGTTATGGCATAGGTCGGTGCGATCGCCGTCAGTTTCCGGAACAGTTTTTCCGCGACTGAAGGATCAAAAGTACCATCCCCTTGAATCTGATCACCAGTAAGAAAGATAAAGTCCGGATCCGCTGCTTTGGTCATGTCAATCAGCTTGTTCAGATCGACTTTTTCTTTCGGCAAATGGATATCGGACAGCTGGACTATCTTCAGCCCTTCGTTTTCAGGCGCCAGATTCTTTACCGGAATGGTGTACTCGGTCTTCTGGATCCAGGTGTTTTGGAGATGCAGATAGGCCGCTGTGCCCGCCAAAACGGCAGTCTTCAGCAGGCTTTTGTTTTTTATGTTCATATTGATCATCCTTCATGAATCCCTATTGTTTCCTCTATTCTAATGCTTTGGAGCGCTTCAGTCAAAATAAAACGGTTGGCTCTTGTGCCCGTCGGAAGCGACTGTCGGAGCTAGGTGATTTTCCTGAAACCATAAGAATGTTGTCCGATGCTATCGATTTGGGTGCTTTTTGCTTCCTATTAAATAAATGGCATGTTATGTTTAATATACAAATATTACTCTTCAACATTATAACAGCAACACGAAAGGAATGAATCTATGAGTATATTTACAGAAAAATTAAGGGAAGTCCTGCAGTCCGTACTGCCGATCACGTCGCTTGTCGTAGTGCTCCATTTCACATTGACACCACTCGAAACCATCGATCTGCAGCGTTTCCTGTTCGGGGCATTTTTGATCATCATTGGCCTGTCGATCTTCCTTTTCGGTGTGGATCTGGGCATCACACCGATCGGGAAATTCCTCGGAAAAGGGTTGGCCCGCAGCAACAGCATGAAATATGTACTTGGGATGGGGCTTGTGCTAGGATTCTTCATCTCGATTTCGGAGCCGGATCTGCATATTTTAGCGACGCAGGTTTCCGAGGTCACAAGCGGCATGTATCCGAAAAACCTGCTTTTGATCGTCGTTTCCGTTGGCATCGCCGTTATGCTGACAATCGGTCTTTTCCGGATTGTTTACCGTTATCCACTGAACAAGACGTTCACTTTCCTCTACCTGGTCATCTTCGGCTTGGCCTACTTCAGCACCAACGACCTGTTCGCCATCGCTTTTGATGCTTCCGGATCGACGACCGGCGCTTTGACAGTGCCCTTCATGTTGGCTCTGGCAGTCGGCGTCGCATCCCTGAACCGGAAGACGCAATCAGCCGAGGAGGATAGTTTCGGTCTGGTAGGGATCGCCTCGGCCGGCGCCATCCTGGCCGTATTGATCCTGGGCCTTTTCGTCCGGTCCGATGAACCGCTCTCGGGCTCGATTCCCGGCCATGACGCTGTCGCTGCGAATTGGCTTGCGCCATTCCTGCACGAGTTGCCGAAGATCACAGGAGAAATCCTGTTGGCCGTTTCGCCGATAGTGATCATTTTCGTACTCAACCACACCTTCTTTGCTGGCGAGAAACTTTCGAAACGCGCTTTCCGGCGCATTTTCTTGGGGATGGCCTATCTCTTTGTCGGATTGGTGCTTTTCCTGACCGGCGTGAATGCCGGTTTTATGGAAGTCGGACGTAAGCTCGGCATGCTGATCGCCGGGATGGACAGCTCCATTCCGGTCCTGATCGTCGGTTTTGTGCTCGGGGTATTGGTCATTTTGGCGGAACCTGCAGTATATGTATTGACGCATCAAATAGAAGATGTTACAACAGGGTATGTAAAGCGCGGTATTGTGCTGGGATTCCTATCCGTAGGCGTCGGCCTGGCCGTCTTGTTGTCGGTCGTGCGCGTGCTCGTACCATGGTTGCAGCTGTGGCACTATCTCGTCCCCGGTTATCTGATTATTCTCGCCCTCTCCTATAAAGTTCCGAAGCTGTTCGTCGGGATTGCCTTTGATGCGGGTGGCGTGGCTTCAGGCCCGATGACGGCGACTTTCATTCTGGCATTCATTCAGGGTGTTGCGGAAATCACACCGGATGCCAACGTGCTCTTGGAAGGCTTCGGGATGATTGCGATGGTGGCGATGATGCCGATCATTTCGCTGCAATTGTTGGGCGCCATTTATCAGCGCAACAGTATAAAGGAGGGTCTCTAATTGACCGAACAAATTGAAAACAAAAGATTTTACGACGTCATTTTTGTCGTCGTCAACATCGGCAAAGCCAGCCGCGTGCTCGAGGAAGCGAAAAAGTGCGGCATCACCGGGGGGACCATCCTGCATGGTTCCGGAACGGTTTCCAGCGCTCTATTGCGCACAATCGGTTTTTATGAAGTAAAAAAAGAAATCCTCTTTATGGTCTGCGCGCGCGATAAAACGCAACCTACCGTCGAACACATCAGCTCACTTTTCCATTTCGAGTTGCCGAATCGTGGCATCCTCTTCACAAGTCCGATTTCGCACTTGCTGGGTACGCATGGCGAACGCCTGCACATGGATGAAAAAGATCCCCATCCAACTTCCGGTCATGAAGTCTTCTTTACGCTCGTCGCCGGCGGATTGGGTGACGATGTCGTTGAAGCAGCGGCTGCGGCTGGCGCACGCGGCGGCACCCTTTTCCACGGGACTGGCGCTTTTGCGGATAAATGCCGAAAAGTGTTCGGGATCGAACTCGACAACGGCAAAGACATCATCATGAACTTGGTCACCTCCGAGGTCGCTCTTGCAGTGGAAACCGCCATTGTCGATCAGATGCAGTTGGATATGCCGGGTAACGGCTTCCTTTTCAGCTTCGATGCAGAGAGTGTGCATGGGGTACGTTAAGGAACATACGATTGGCGGACAAACTTAATGGACCCGGATCGGCCCGTGATGCCGATCCGGGTCTTTTGTTTTGCCTGCGGGGCTAGAGCATTTGTATCTGGTTGTCGGATTCTGCGTGGTTATCCGACAACTGCACCAGGATACTTGGCCTGGTTGTCGGATTCTTTGTGGTTATCCGACAACTGCACCAGGAGGCTTGCCCTGGTTGTCGGATGCTTCGCTGTTATCCGACAACTGCGCCAGGAGGCTTGCCCTGGTTGTCGGATTCTGCGTGGTTATCCGACAACTGCACCAGGAGGCTTGGCCTGGTTGTCGGATGCTTCGCTGTTATCCGACAACTGCGCCAGGAGGCTTGCCCTGGTTGTCGGATTCTGCGTGGTTATCCGACAACTTCCCCAGGATACTTGGCCTGGTTGTCGGATTCTGCGTGGTTATCCGACAACTGCGCCAGGATACTTGGCCTGGTTGTCGGATTCTTTGCGGTTATCCGACAACTGCGCCAGGAGGCTTGCCCTGGTTGTCGGATTCTGCGTGGTTATCCGACAACTGCGCCAGGAGGCTTGCCCTGGTTGTCGGATTCTTTGCGGTTATCCGACAACTGCGCCAGGAGGCTTGCCCTGGTTGTCGGATTCTGCGTGGTTATCCGACAACTGCGCCAGGAGGCTTGCCCTGGTTGTCGGATTCTGCGTGGTTATCCGACAACCCTAAATATTTTTTTGGTTTTCAGTAACTTTCGTTGCATATTGCGCGAGCTGTACCCTACTTCACAAACTGTTTTGCTAACTGTATCAACATTCCGAGCAAATGTTCGGAAACATATGAGAAGATATGTTCATTTTGTTCAATCCATCCAATGAAAAACGTTTATAACAGCTTATAAAACTGTATTATTAATGCGTATAAAACGGTTGCTTTCAGCCCGGATACGTGCTATCTTATGTCTAGTTCTTATTCGAGGAAAAAGGAGAGGTTTCACGGATGGTAAAGAAAAAGAGAGTTTTATTTGGCGGTTTGACAGCATTACTGGGTTTGACTTTGGCGGCTTGCGGTAGCGGCGAAACAGTCGACAGCAGCGCGATTGATACAGCAGTATTAACTGATTCAGAAACAGCATGGGACAAGATCGAGGAAGCCGGTGTTTTGAAAGTAGCCACTTCCGGAACGCTCTACCCTAATTCTTATCACGACAAGGAAACTGATGAACTGACTGGTTACGAGGTGGAAATCCTCCGCGAAGTCGCTGAACGCATCGGCGTGGAAGTGGCATTCACGGAAATGGGCGTGGATGGCATGCTGACTTCCGTCAACAGCGGCGCAGTGGATGTTGCAGCATTCGGGATCGACCGCAATGGCGAAAATGCCGACAAATACAATTACACGACTCCTTACAAATATTCATTCGGTGCCATGGTTGTCCGCGAATCCGATAATTCCGGCATCGAAACGTTGGAAGATTTGAAAGGCAAAATCGCTGCCGGTGCGGCAACGACAACTTACATGAAGGTTGCCCGTTATTTCGGCGCGGAAGAAAAAATCTACGACAACGCGACAAACGATATGTACTTGTCTGACGTAGCGAACGGACGGACAGATGTTATTCTGAACGATTACTATGCACAAAAGTTGGCGACTGCCGCTTTGCCGGATATCCCTGTTAAAGTGCATGACATTTTCTACAACCCATCCGAAACTAATTTCTCCATCAAAAAAGGCAATGACGAATTGACCGAGAAATTCAACGAAGCTTTGGATGAAATGCGTGCTGACGGAACTTTGGTGGAATTGTCGAAACAATTCTACGATGGTGCGGACGTGACTGTCCAGATCGAATATGATTTCCCAGTGATCGACGTAAGCGATGTAGACTAGACCTATAGAATGGAAATGTAAAATAAAATTGTAAAGCAGAAAGGTGGGCAAGACATGTCAGGCATCCAATGGCAGTATATCTTCAATCCGGAGTTGGCTCTCGACAGCCTCCCGTACGTCCTCAAAGGGATGGGCTATACTCTTGGAATCGCGTTGACCAGCATGCTGAATGGCACGCTGCTTGGCTTTGTGCTTGCGATGCTGCAGCTGGCCAAGTTGAAACCACTGCGTTGGCTGGCGCGGCTCTACATCTCCTTTATGAGGGGAACCCCTACGTTGGTCATTTTGTTCCTGCTCTACTTCGGCTTTCCGTTCATTGGCATCCAATTCACTGCCGTCACGGCGGCCATCATCGGCTTCAGCTTGAGTTCGGCCGCCTACAGCGCGGAAATCATCCGCTCATCGCTGAATTCCGTCAATCACGGGCAATGGGAAGCGGCGTATGCGTTGGGGCTGAAATGGTCGTTCATCATGCGCAAAGTTATTGTGCCGCAAGCAATGCGAATCGCCATTCCGCCGATGAGCAACGTGCTTTTGGACCTGATCAAAGGGTCTTCCTTGGCGGCGATGATCACCGTTCCGGAAATGTTCCAGAACGCCAAGATCGTCGGCGGTCGCGAGTTCGATTACATGACCATGTACATCCTGGTCGCGCTCATCTACTGGGCGGTCTGCAGCGTCTTCGCTGCCTTCCAGACACGCATCGAGAAGAAATTATCTATGTATGTGGAATGACAAATAGAACCGCAAAAAAAACGAAAGAATCAACCTCATTACACGGGTTGATTCTTTCGTTTTTTTGCATGCTTCATGATCGCAAAATTTTGAGGCTTTTATTGTTCAATTTTTTTACCGGAATTCAAGAGTTGTTCTCGGGCACTTTTGTTGCTCTCTTTAATCTTTCCATCCATTTTAACCTTCAAATCATCATAGATGCTACGGAATTTCTCCCCATCCGATTCTTCAGGCTTACCAAACAGAAAATCTTTCAATTGGCATTCGTTGATACTATAATCTTTCATCAGCCCTTCTCTGGATATGTCCAAAGTAGCCATATGATGCTGTAATTCCAACGATTCCTTACCAAAAGGAGCATCATACCGACTTCCCTCTGTTTTGTAAGGCTTCAACTCCCTCTATATTGTTCCGAAGTAAGATGGTGCTTAGTCATCCGTATCACCCTTTCTCGATTGCAACCTTTGTCTCATGATTCAGCAAATATTCCTTCAGATGCAGCCCACCGGCATACCCCACCAGTTTGCCGCTTGTGCCGATGACGCGGTGGCAAGGGGTGATGATGGAAATCGGATTGCGGTTGTTGGCCATCCCGATGGCGCGGACGCCTTTGGGATTTTCGACAGCGATGGCGATATCCTTGTAGCTGCGCGTCTCGCCGTAAGGAATTTGGCGCAACGCTTCCCAGACTTTCAACTGGAAAGGCGTCCCGGCTGCGTCCAACGGTAAATCGAATTTTTGACGTTTGCCATTGAAGTACGCCTGCAGCTGGCGCTCCCCTTCCAGCAACAAGGGGGTATCCGCCTCCACCATTTCTCCGGCCGCGATTTCCTTTTCGATCCGCGGATCCAGTTCCGATGCAACATGTGCCAGAAACGTGATTCCCTTGCCGTTCTCAGCCAACAAGTACTTCCCGAGCGGCGTTTGGATATATTTATAGGCTTTCATACTGGTCACCATTCCTTTATTCGTGATTACAATCTCTCTGTTCCATTATACACAGCGGTGACGGCAACAGGAAGCACTCTCCATTTGTCATTTCCTCCGGTGAACGAAGGCTTCGCCGGAGTTCCCACACATTCTGAATGTTCTTCTTCGGCGAGGCGAGCCTATCCGGAGCTGGCGCTATTTTTTTGGTGCACTCCTCCGTGCAGCGGCCCCTCGCCGGAGCTGAAGCCACTTCCAGTCGCTGCCCCTAGCAACCGGCGTACGCCGCAAACATTTCTTATGGAATACTTTCAAGCATCTTCACGATTTCTTCACACTCACGCTTTATAGTAGGTTCACAGCATTCCTCGCGGGAAGGATCTTAGGAATTGTTTAAGACTGAGTTGAACCGCTTGCACGAAAAATAGTTTTGATTTAAAATGGTTTTATATTACAACTATTATCCGATAAAGGAGCGGATTTCAATATGAAAATTGATTTTTTGAAAAAAGAGATCTGGGATTTGATGCGGACCATCCAAGTTTCCAAAGATATGGTCATGTGCCCGGTCGCTAAAGACTATCCCATCACCCCGCTGCAATTGCGGATTTTGATGGAAGTGAATGTGAGTGAAAATCTATCACTCAACCGTTTGGCGAAGGTGATGGATATGAACAACGGCAACGTCTCCACCCTCTGCAAAAAATTAGAACAGCAAGGCTACCTGACGAGGGAACGGCGTGCGGACGACGAGCGTTTCATCACGCTGAAACTCACCCCGAACGGACAAGCAATCCTTCAGAAAATGGAGCAGGATATCGAAAGCAAATACTGTTTGCTGATGGAAGGCGTGTCCGAGGAGCGGCTCGAAAAAATTGCAGCCGGCATCAAGGAATTGCAGCTTTTGATACAGGAAATGAACGAACAACAAAGAGAGGATTGACCAAACATTTATGGCAGATGACAAAAACAAAAACAACCGCAAATGGAATTTGAACCTGAACAATGACAACCCCGACAACCGCAGAAGGACAGCCTATTACTTGCTGATGGCGTTGAGCATCCTGATGTTCCTGAACTATTTCGCGTTACCGAGCTACATGAACCGAAGCGTGGAGGAAGTGACCTACAGCACGTTCCTGAATCAAGTGTCGACGGGCGATGTATCCGAAGTGAAATTGGAAGAGAACCAAATCACCTTCGTCGCGACCGATGATGCGGGCGACAAACAAGTTTACATTACCGGTCTGATCGATGATCCGACACTCGTCACCCGCTTGGAAGAAGCCGATGTGACCTTCAGCAAGGACATTCCGACTGAAGCCTCTCCGATTCTTTCGATCTTAGTTTCTTGGGTCTTACCACTCCTGCTGTTCTGGGGATTGGGCAGCATGCTTGGGAAACAGATGGCGAAACGGATGGGCGGCGGTGCCGGTGGCGCATTGTCGTTCGGCAAATCGAATGCCAAAGTCTACGTGAAAGCAGACGACGCCAAGACATTCAAGGATGTCGCCGGACAGGACGAAGCCAAAGAAGCGCTCAGCGAAGTCGTCGATTACCTGCATCAACCGAAAAAATACCAGGATATCGGTGCCAAGAATCCGAAGGGCATCCTGCTGGTCGGACCTCCCGGAACGGGTAAAACCCTGTTGGCTCGCGCTGTCGCCGGCGAAGCCGATGTGCCGTTCTTCAGCATATCCGGTTCCGAATTCGTCGAGATGTTCGTCGGACGCGGCGCCGCCAAAGTCCGCGACCTGTTCAAGGAAGCCAATGAAAAAGCTCCCTGTATCGTCTTCATCGATGAGATCGACACAATCGGTAAAAAGCGCGACAACGGCAATTTCGGTGGGGGGAACGATGAGCGTGAGCAGACCTTGAACCAATTGCTGGCGGAAATGGACGGATTTGAAGCCAACAAAGGCATCATCCTCCTGGCCGCCACCAACCGTCCGGAATCCCTTGACGCTGCCTTACTGCGTCCGGGCCGTTTTGACCGTCGCGTACCGGTCGAACTGCCGGACTTGGCAGGACGTGAAGCCATTCTGAAAGTGCATGCGTTGAACTACAAAATGGATCCAAATATTGATTACAATACGATCGCCCGCGCCACTTCCGGTGCTTCCGGTGCCGAGCTGGCGAATATCATCAATGAAGGCGGCCTCCGCGCCGTCCGTGAAGGCCGCAGCGCCGTTACGCAAAGCGATCTGGAGGAGTCAGTTGAGACTGTCATTGCTGGGTACCAGCGCAAAAATGCGGTCATTTCTCCGAAAGAAAAGGAAATCGTCTCTTACCATGAAATCGGCCACGCGCTGGTAGCAGCCAAACAGACGGAATCCGCGCCGGTCCACAAGATCACGATCATTCCGCGTACTTCCGGTGCTTTGGGCTATACGATGCAGATCGAGGAAGGCGAAAAATCGTTGATGACGAAGCAAGAATTGTTCAATAAAATCGTGACGTTGGCAGGCGGTCGCGCCGCCGAAGAGATCGTCTTCGGCAGCATCACGACCGGCGCTTCGAATGATATCGAGCAGATGACCAAAATGGCACGCGCCATGATTACGCGCTACGGGATGAGCGACACGTTCGACATGATGCAGATTGAAACCCAGACGAACAAATATTTGGGCGGCGACACTTCCATGAATGTGTCCGCCGGGATGGCCGAGCAGGTCGACCGTGAAGTGCTGGACATCATCAAGCTGGCTCATGAGAAAGCCATTGCCATATTGGACGAAAACAGAGAGAAACTGCATGAACTGTCCCACCACCTGCTGATCGAAGAGACCATTACCGGTGCGGAATTCATGAAGATATTGGAAGCATAACAGCTCGCATACGAGGCACGGATTCATCAGAACTGCCGATATGTCAACAAAAGAAAGCAGTGTGGTTGTCTCAGTTCGAGATAGCCACACTGCTTATTTTTGAGGCGGAAAATGTTCGGGTTGGACTCGGATTGTGTTCTGCTTGTCGGATACTTTGCGGTTATCCGACAAGCAG
>NZ_FOQC01000028.1:0-8426 GCF_900113645.1 Trichococcus flocculiformis | reverse complement strand
GATACATTGCGGTTATCCGACAAGCACTGCACCAAATGCGATGCGGATGTCGGATACTATGCGGTTATCCGACAAGTAGCGCACCAAATGCGATGCGGATGTCGTATGCTTGCTCGCGTTGTCCGATTCTTCCCGGTTATTGGACAACCCCAACAACCCAGCCATCTCCGATCGAACCCAGATATGAAAAAACACATTCAAGTACCCGTAAGCACCAAGTGAACATGCAAAAAACAGGGCTATCCACATAGGAATAATGCCCTGTTTTTTTGATTAATTATCCTTCCGAACGTAACACTTCTTGCATGGTCGGGATGGATTGCATGCCACCCGGTCGCGTCGTCACCAATGCGGCCACACGATTGGCGAACAGGCCCATCTCGCGTATTTCATCCAACGTGCAGTCCTCCCAAGCATCCTTGCCGGCGATCTGATAGAGGAAGGACCCGATGAACGAGTCGCCTGCCCCTGTCGTATCGACTGCTTTAACGCTGATTCCTTCAACGCTGGCTTTCTCGCCTTTGAAGTACAGATCCGCTCCCTTGCTGCCTTTGGTGAAGATCAGCAGTTTCGGTTCCGTCTTCAGCAATGCTGCTATCCCATCCGCTTCCGAATCCATGCCCGTAATGAAGGCCAATTCATCATCGCTGATTTTCAGGATGTCGGCATACGGCAGGAATTCCTGGATCGTCTGCTTCAGCATTTCCGGATCCGGCCAGAGATTCAAGCGCACATTCGGATCGAAAACGATCGTTCCGCCGGCCTGCTGCATTTTTTCCAAAGCGGCAAGATGCGCATACTTTACGGGTGCTTCGATCAGATCGACCGAGCAAAAATGCAGGATATCTGCAGCGGTGAAAACAAGCTCATTCAGTTCTTCCTTGTTCAACAACATATCCGCGCTGGGATTGCGGTAGAAACTGAATTCACGCTCCCCATTTTCCTGGAGCGACACAAACGCCAGCGCCGTGTTTGCCTCAGTGGTCCGAAACAGGTGATAGGTGTCCACCTGATTCTGTTTGAGCACATCAGTCAAATAATCCCCGAAGGCATCCTGGCCCACTTTGCCGATGAAGCTCGCGTTCCCGCCCAGACGGCTGACCGTCACCGCGACATTCGCGGGTGCGCCTCCCGGTTGCTTCGTGAAACCGGAAACCTCCTTCAAGGGTACCCCGATTTCACTCGGGAAAAAATCAATCAGTATTTCTCCAATAGTATAAACTCTCCGCATAACGTCTCCTTTCGGTTGCAGTTATTTGTTCCAAAAAACCTGAATTCCCGATCAGATAAAGGGCGTAAAAGTCGCTTCCTCAAATACCGCTTTGCCGCTGCATTCAAACGAAATGCCTTTTGCTTCCGCGGTTGGATATACGTTTGAAGTCATGACTACTTCACCATTTTTCTCAAACACTTCAACCGAAGAACTGTCCAGGTAAATGGCGAGTTCAAGATGATCGCTCTTTCCGGACAACGCGACTTTCCGGCTGACGGGAGGATGTGCTTCCTCCCCTTTCAGTTCGATGCCGCTTGCAGATCGATCGATTCCTAATTCATTCTTTGCTTTATCATAGTAGACTATGGTTCTTTCGTTCTCGTTCTCACGCAGATGGATGGACAGTTTTTCCAATCCGGACGTATCCACTTTCAGTGTCAGCAATCCGCAGTCCCCTGCGATGCCTGGGATTGATTCTTTAGTATCCACCATTGTGATCACCGGGCTGTTTTCTCCCTGATTGTCGGCAATGGCTTCGATACCGATCGGATATTGCTTCAACTTGCCGTCTTCCCATTTCAACTCCCGCGGAATCGTCATTGATCCTGTCCAGTTGTGGCCCAGCGTATCTGTCGGGAAATTTCTTCCCCACATCTGCATCCAGCCGATACAGATTCTTCTGCCTTTGTCATCCTCCAGGCTTTGAGGAGCATAATAGTCCAAACCGTGATCCAATTCCTGATAACTTTCCGGGTGGAACTGTTTCGTCGCCCAATCCACTTCGCCGACAGCCAAGACCGAGGTATTCAGATTCTGATAGTCGTCCCCATCCTGTGGCCATTGCATCGGCGAGAAGATCAAGCAATCTTTCCCATTCAAGCGGAAGAAATCCGGGCATTCCCACATGATCCCTTGCTCTTTGTTCCCCTTCAGGAAGACGGAGGCAAACTCCCATTCCGCCAAGTCAGCAGATTGGTAAAGCAAAATTTGCCCTGTCTCGTCGCCAGCCTTGGAGGCGACTACCGTGTAGTACATGCCTTCGTGTTCAAAAACTTTAGGGTCCCGGAAATCGATCTGGGAAGCGTCTGCCGGCAAAGCCGCAACTGGGATGACCGGATTTTGCTGCACTTTCTCGAAGTTCACCCCGTCCTCCGATACCGCCAGGCACTGCACCTGGTGATGCACGCCTTCTTCATTGGCTTCGGTTACGCCTGTATAAAGCAGATACAATTTCCCGTCCCGCTCGATGGCGCTTCCTGAGAAACACCCGGACCGGTCATACGCTTGATCCGGCGCCAAGGCAACCGGCAAGTCTTCCCAATGGATCAAGTCCGTCGACTTCATGTGGCCCCAGTGCATCGGGCCCCATTTCGCATCATACGGGTGGAATTGATAAAACAGGTGATACGCCCCTTGGAACTGGACGAAGCCGTTCGGATCGTTCATCCAGCCGACTGGCGGTGATGCATGATAGCGATTCCGGTAAAGAGGATTCACTGTTCCTTTATTTTCTGCTATATATTGGTTGGCACGATCTGCCGAGTAAGCCAATTGACTTTGAGTGTTCACGCTACCCCTCATTTCTTAGATTTGGTTAATATTCTATATGGTTAATTGTTGTTTGATAAATATGTATCATAAGCTTCTTGTTTGATCTGCATCCATTCTTCCAGTCCCAGACGGTTCAGTTCTTCCAAGTAAGCATCCCACTCTTCGGCAACTTTGCCGTTTGCGATCCATTCCGCACGTTTTCTGCTTACGAACGGCATCAAATCGGCTTCAATCTGAGCGATCCGGTCTGCCTGTTCCAATGACAAGAATACACGAGGATAATTGAATTGATTATGAACATCAGCCAAGTAAGTGTCTTTGAAGATATCCAAACGCCATTGTGCATCATCCGGCATTGTCGTCACAGTTCCGTAGTAGTCGTCTAAAATTGCCAACGGTCCGCCAGCTTCGGTTTTTTGACGCAATTCGCCCGGTGCTGTGCCTTCCAAAGGCAAGTGTTTCAACGAATCAGTTGCTTCTACATATTCAAAGATATTTTGTTGCGTTTCATCCCCATATGTACCCCAGTTATTCTGTACAGATTGGATCGGCACATACATCTGATCTGCCCATTTGGCAGTCAACTCCAGATTTTTGTTGGCGCTGGTGATTACGAAACGGTCGCGGCTGAATCCGAAGCCGTTCGTACGCGTAACATGTTTTTCTCCACTTGGACCAGCCAATGCAGGCAGTGGCTCATAGGAATCGTTCGCTCCGGAAACATTCGCTTTATCCCATGTGAAGTACACACCGAACAATTGCTCTTTCCCTTTCGCCATGTAGGCATTCCAATCCTGTTCAAAAGCTTCCACATCGATCAGCTCTTTGTTGTACATCTCGTTGAAATAAGCGACACCGTTTTTGAATTCTTCGTTGTCGGCCGTGAAGTCGATCGTGCCGTCATCATTTACGACCAAGTGATCATCATTGTCGCCGATTCCGAATGCGCCGAAGAGGAACTTCATGTCTTCATTCCCGCCATCGTTGATGAAAGAAATCGGGATTTCATCGGCTTCGCCGTTGCCGTTCGGGTCTTGAGTTTTGAATGCTTCCAATACAACCATCAATTCATCCGTCGTTTGCGGCATCTCCAAGCCTAAAGCTTCCAGCCAGTCGACATTGATCCAAGGGATATCGTTTACCGTATGGATGGACTCTTTATCCTGGCCCAACTCTTCGATCCATGGCAGTGAGTAAATGTGGCCGTCCGGTGCTGTGATCATGGCCAGGTATTCCGGATTTTCGTCCAATACTTTTTTGAAGTTCGGCATGTGTTCATTGATCAGATCTTCCAAAGGAATGATGATACCGTCTTCCGCCCATGAGAGCAGATCATAGTCACTGGCGCCGGCGTTCCACATGGCATCCGGTAAGTCGCCGCTGGAAATGTCCAGATTCCGTTTTTCGATATAGTCAGAAGAATAATTTTTCCATTCGATATTGACGCCGGATTGTTCTTCCAAACGCTGGAAGATCAGCTTTTCGTTCGGATCGGCCGGAGCCAACGGAGAACTGGAAGTGGACATTTTCAAGCTAACGGTCTCTTCCAACGGGAAGGATACATCCGTTAATTCGTAGTCCGGGGATGAGGCGCCGCCGGATGAACCGCAGGCTGCTAAAGTCAGGATTGTTGCTGTGGATAATAGTGCTGTGCCAAGGTATTTTGCTCTCATTTTGTGTTTCTCCTTTATAATGTATTTATTTTGTGTTGCGTATTGCTTAACCTTTGAGTGAACCTGCCATCATCCCTTTATCGAAGTACTTCTGGAAGAATGGATACATGACCAGAAGCGGCAAGCTGGAGATGACGATTGTCGAGTATTTGATCAGTTCGGCCAATTGCGCCATTTCTGCCATCTGAGTGGCGGATCCGATCATGTCTTGTTGCGGTTGATTTTGGATCAGTATTTTCCGCAGCACCAATTGCAGCGGCTGCAGATCTGCATCGTTCAAGTAGATCATGGCGTCGAAGTAGGAATTCCACTGGCCCACAAAAGCATAGAGGAACAATACGAAGATGATCGGTTTCGCCAGCGGCAGCATGATTTTGAAGAATATCTGCATTTCATTGGCGCCGTCGATAATCGCAGCTTCTTCCAACTCGGCAGGCAGTTGTTTGAAGTACGTTCGCGCCAGGATGATGTTCCAGACGTTGATCGAGCCGGGAAGGATGATGGCCCAGACCGTATTCAGCATGCCCAAGTTTTTCACCAATAGGTAAGTTGGAACCAAGCCGCCTCCGATGAACATCGTAATCATCAGGAAAATCGTGATCGGCCGTTTTCCGACCAATTTCTGTTTGGACAACGGATAGGCGGTCAGAATGGAGACCGCGACAGTCAAGGCGCTGTATGTGAATGAATAGAAAATCGAATTCACGAAACCTCGGATGATGGCCGGATCCTGTAAGACCCTCTTATAGCCGTCCAGACTCCAGTTCGCTGGGTTCAGACTCAATCCTTGCGAGCGGAGGATGAAGGGATCCATGAAAGAAGCGATCAATACGTACAACAAAGGGGATAGGGTTATCAAGACCAGAAAGCCTATCAGAATGCGATTCACCAGCAGCACGCCGCGGTCAAATTTTGTCAATGTTATCATTTTTGTTCTCCTCTCTATAAAGCTGCATCATCATTGCTTACTTTGTTCGCTAACGCATTTACGGCCAGCAACAAGATGATATTGATGACTGTATTGAATAGTCCGACTGCCGTTGAATACCCGTAATCACCCATCTGTAGACCGACTTTGTAGACGTAGGTCGAGATGATTTCCGAAACAGGCAGGTTCATCGATGTCTGCATCAGGAAAGCTTTTTCGTAGCCGACATTCATGATGCCCCCTACAGAAAGGATGAACTGGATGACCATGATTGGTCGGATCGCAGGCAGATCGATGTACCAGATACGGTAGAGGATGTTAGCGCCGTCCATGTGAGCTGCATCGATCAAATCTTGACTCACGTTGGCCAATGTCGCCGTGTAGAGCACCGATGCCCAACCCATACCTTGCCAAATACCGGATAGGATGTAGAGCGTCCGGAAATAATCTGGATCCGTCATGAATGTAATCCGCGAACCGGTAATGCTTTCTATAAACCCATTGATCGGGCCATCAGCTGCCAGGAACATGAACAACATCCCCACAACGATAACCAAGGAAATGAAGTTCGGTGCGTACAGAATCAGTTGGAACCGCTTCTTCCATTTTGTGCTGATCAGATGGTTCAAAGATAATGCCAAGATAATCGGCGGGAAAAATCCCAAAATAAGACCGTATATACTGATTTTGAGCGTGTTCTCCAACAGAATTCCAAAGTTGGGAGAGTCGATGAACTGGACGAAATTTTCAAATCCCACCCATTCACTCCCCATAATCCCCTGCAGCGGATTGTAGTCCTTGAAAGCCAAGAGAATGCCGTACATCGGGAAATATTTGAATACCAGCGTGAGTATCAGTCCCGGCAACAGCATATAATAGAGCATTCGGTGCTGTTTGATGAATTCCCATTTGGATTGTGTGCTTCTTTTTGGCTTACTTGTCTGGCTTTTTTTCATAACTGTTCTGACTCCTCCTTTTGAAAATTGAAACGTTTCCACTCTTCCCCAAAAAAATTACGGAAACGTCTTCATTTGATAATAGAAACGTTTCCACTTTCGTTCAAAAAAAATAAGTTCTGAAGAATCCAAGCGACTGATCCGATCAAATGGATCAATCAGTGCCAATGAAAAGGCACACTACTTTTGAAATCGGTGCGGTCGATGGATCATCAGCCTGCCCACGATTTCAAAAATAGGGAAACGTCCGTTTAGTAATTGAAACGTTTCCACTCCGCTTCAAAAAAATATGTTTTTGATTTAAACCTATAATAATTCAGTAACCGTTTTCTGTCAATACCTGAGCCAGATTATTTTGACATTTTATTTTTCGTTGTTGGTCCTTCCACATAATGGACAGGCAAAGTGATCTTTGTTCTGACGGATTCACCATCGATCACCTGAATGATTTTTTCGACTGCAGCTTTGGCCATCAAATCTACGGACTGGCGGATTGTCGATACGATCTGTCTGCGACCGGATTCCATCTTGATGCCATCACAACCGATGATCTGCACCTCTTCCGGTACGTTACGTTTCATTTCCTCCAAAACTTCAAGGATGTCCAGAGCGATGAAATCAGTGTGGGCAAATATGCCATCCACATCCGGATTTTCTTCGAAAAAGGTTCGGATTTCCTGCTTGAATTCTATTACGGGATCTTCCCCATCGTAGATGGCATACGGCATTCCCATCTGTTCAGCTTTCGCCTTAAAGCCATCCCTTCGCTTTGTCGTCTCAGTAGGAAAGCGTGAATGCGTTCCGATATAACCGAGTTTATGACACCCTTTTTCAACCAACTTTTCTACGGCTAGCTGGCCTGCATGAAAGTTGTCCGATGTGACGCAAACCGTTTCTTCCTTGAAATGACGATCGATGGTGACGAAGGGCAAATGCGACGAGACAAAGTTATCCAAATCCGAATAGGTGATACCGATGATGCCGTCGACTTTGTTTTCTTGGACCATCTGGATATACTCCAATTCCTTGTCACTGCTGACATCCGAGTTGCACAACAGCATTTTGTACTTATGTTCAGCTAAGTTGCTCTCCACATAATAGGCGAATTCCGAAAAAAACGGATGCCAGATTGTCGGAATGATCAGCGCGACCGTGTTGGTCTTGTTCATCTTCAATCCGCGCGCGTAGGCGTTCGGGATGTAGTTCAACTCTTTCATCGCCGCCTCGACTTTTCTGCGGGTCGATTCTTTTACGGATCCGGAACTGTTCAGGACGCGTGATACGGTGCCGACACCGACGTTTGCTAAAGCAGCTACATCTTTCATCGTTGCCACTTGAATGACCTCCTTTCCTGAAAATACTTACAAGCTAATTATCATGATAGCAGAGTCGGCAAAATAAGTATAGTTGCATTTTGGGACTCATTCATTTCTGAGCCGCATACACAATGAATGGAAATACAGAAATAATTATAACTCAACTTTCGCACTTGAAAAACCTATTTAACCCTTTGATATATCAATGTTTTTAAAGACTTTAATATGAAAAAATGTGCGCAAAAAGACACCTCTCTTTGGTAAAATGTAGTTACCACACTAACACAACCAAGGAGAGATGTCTTATGGCTACTATTTTACCAGAAAATCAAATCAATCAGGAACTTAATTCTTCTGTTCATCAATTTTTTCGCGAACAGAAACTGGGGACGTTACTCAATCAATCCAATATCCGAAAAGAAGCAGGCATCTCACCGGTACTACTGGTCCAATTCATCTTTTCATTGGTCCTTCAAAAGAAAAATTTGTATCGGACATTGGAATCCGGACGGGAGCCAGAGGCTCCTGCCAAGGATGCGGTTTATCGTCTGCTCAACAACGCAACCTATAATTGGCGCAAGTTTCTGTTGTTGCTGAGCCGGAATGTCATTACCCAGAAATTGCTCCCGCTTGTCTCGGAAAACCGCGAACGCGTCCTGATTTTGGACGATTCCTTATACAGCCGTGCCCGTAGTAAATCAGTCGAAATGCTTGCGCTCGTTCATGACCATACTACCAAGAAGTTCGTCCGTGGCTTTCGCATGCTGACTTTGGGGTGGTCAGATGGGA
>NZ_FOQC01000059.1 GCF_900113645.1 Trichococcus flocculiformis | reverse complement strand
CATCCATTATGGGTTTCTTTGCCTATATCCCGAACATGGAATGCTATCACGGCGTTATCAGCATGAATCATGCCGTTGACGGAACAGTGGCTTTCGGAACCAAAGCTTGTGATTTTACAGGCGGAAAAGGCTACCTTGAAAAGGACTGGGGAACGTCTTTCCCGGAGGAGTATGTCTGGATCCAGTGCAACCATTTCCGGGATGAGGGGACGAGCCTCTTCTTCTCGGTGGCGAAAATTCCTTTTCGGGGATCCTCGTTTGAAGGGTTCATTTGCAACTTTATCGTGGATGGGATCGAATATCGTTTTGCGACCTATAACCGCAGCAAATTCACTTTAGGTTTGTTGACCGATGATCGCATCGAGATCGAAGTTTCACATGCATCCGCATCCCTCACCATTTGTGCGGAGGTGCTCCACGGCGGGGCGTTGATGGCGCCGACCAGGCAGGGTATGGACAAGTTGATCAAAGAAGGGCTTTCCGGCATCGTTACAGTCGATTTCACCGATCAGAAAACTGGAAAAATTTACCACGATGTCGGAAATGTTTCCGGCATCGAAGTAGTACGTTGAACATTTGAAAGAGTGGGAGGGAAAGGAAATGAGTCAAAATTTGTTCACTTACCGTATCCAGACGAGCGGAAAGCAATCATTGACGAACATTGATGTCTATCTCGAGGACGCAATGACGAAAAGCGGCGTGAAGGACGGCATCTTGGTTGTCTTCTGTCCGCATACGACAGCTGCCATCACGATCAATGAGAACGCTGATCCGGATGTGCAGAAGGACATGAATTGGGGCTATACGGACACCTTTCCGAATAAGGGAAGCTACAGACATAGCGAAGGCAACTCCGATGCCCACATCAAATCCTCTTTGACGGGTGTCAGCGAAACGATCATTGTGACGGAAGGACGGATGCTGTTGGGGACTTGGCAAAGCATCTATTTCTGGGACTATGATGGACCGCGTAACCGTAAATTTCACGTGAAGATCATCGCTGGATAAATGTTTGATGTGCAGCTTGAGCGTGTTGTTTCGAATTCGAGATAAAAACCTGTATAATGAAATTAAAACAAGCGGTAGGTGAATGCACAATGCTGGAGGATATCAAAAAAATAATTGCGGAACACAAGCCGGAGCCGATCGGGGAACAGCGCAATTTTTCCGTTCTGATCCCTTTGATAAGAGTGGACGGAGCGCTTCATGTTCTTTATGAAGTACGGGGAGCGCATATATCCCAACCTGGGGATACTTCCTTCCCGGGTGGTGCAGTGGAGCCGGGAGAAAGCTTTGAAGCGGCGGCGATCCGGGAAACCATGGAAGAGTTGAACCTAAAGAGCGAAAACATAAAAATTTTGGGGGAGATGGACTATATCATGAATGATCGCGCAATCATTCATTGCTTCGTCGGGGAAATCACCGGTGTTGAAAAGGATGATATCCGTTTCAATAAAGAGGTCCAGGAAATCTTCACGGTGCCGCTTCAGTATTTCATGGACAATCGGCCTACCTATTATTCTTCGACGGTCCGGCTGGAGCATCCCGATGATTTTCCGTTTGAACTGATTCCAAACGGGAAAGACTACAAATTTAAGGTCGGTGTCCACTGTGTGCCTTTCTACCATCTTGAGCATCATCGACTGTGGGGATATACCGCGAACCTCACCGACCGCTTCGTCAGCATACTGGAACAAAACAAGCAATCATCAAAATAAGCATGAAGAGGCCGGCTCGCTAAGAGCCGGCCTCTTCATGCTTGGCGCATAATTTGCAGTTATCTGTATTCTCGGTGGTCTGCGGGTGCTTATAGTCGAGAGTTAAAACTTCTGTCAGGTGAATAACTACCGGAAACTACTAAATACCGGAAGGATCGCCCGTTTGTCGGGCATCAGTCCAGGACGGTATACCGAAGAACCGAGAGTGCGCGAATCTCTCGACAGAATGATCACCGAAAACCGCAAAACACCCGACAGAATGCTCCTCTGTCGGGTGAACGCCCAGGACAGTATACCGATCACCCCAAAGTGGTCCGAACTGTTGACTTTTCGGCATTATTGGCCGTTCTTAAAGCCGAAAGTAAGATATTGATTTGGGAATAAATAAGCAGGGGCACCTCAGATGCTGAAAATATGTGCGCGATATTTTTCGAAGCTTTCATGCACGCTTGGTTGGACTTTCTTCAACGAAACAGGGCGTCCAGCCTCGTTCAGGAAGCAATGCTGGCTTTTTCCGGTCGTGCGCAGCTCGCCGGTCGCGACATCGATGACGCGATAGGCAAGACTCAATTTGACGCCGTTGTACGACTCGATTTCAGGCAGGACGTAGACGGAATCGCCATAGCGGACCATCGACTTATATTGGGCCTCGACTGTCAGGACCGGGCTGACGATGCCGTTCGCTTCGAGTTTCGCGTAATTTGCACCGACCTGATCAAGGAAGTCGATGCGGGCTTCCTCGAACCAACGGATGTAATTCGAATGGTGGATGATTTTCATCTGATCTGTTTCATAGTATTGGGCGACGTGGATATAGGGTTTCAATTCATTTTTCAAAAAAGTTCCTCCTTGCGGCAGTTCATTAGGGATATGAAAGACTTATCCCTGATGAACTGCCTTTTTTCTTGCCGGTAGGTTACTGGTTGTCCGATACAGCGCAGTTATCGGACAACCGCCGAAGCATGTGGATGCTGAATGTCCGATTCACTACAGTTATCGGACATTTACAGATGTAGCTCTAGGGAAAGCGGCAAGAAAGGGAGGTCTCCTTTGGAGCCTCCCCTTCTTGTGTCTTTTATTTTGCTTCGATCTCGATTAGCAGATCTCCGGCTTCGATCTGATCGCCGTCGATAACATAGATCTGATCGACGACACCGCTGATTGTTGAACGGATCATCGTTTCCATCTTCATCGCTTCAGTGATCACGACTGGATCGCCTTGAGAAACGCGGTCGCCGCGTTTGACGAGAACTTCCAATACAGAACCCGGCATTGTTGCGCCGACGTGTTCTTTGTTGGTAGGTTCCGCTTTTTTGCGGATCGCTTTCGTGCTGGTGATGGACATATCTTTGACTTCAATCTCACGGCCCTGGCCATTCAGGTCGAAGTAAAGGATACGCATTCCGTCCGAATCCGGTTCACCGATCGAGTTCAATTTAATGATTAAAGTTTTACCTTTTTCGATCTGAACTTCGATCTGTTCGCCCATACGCATGCCGTGGAAGAAAGTAGGGGTGTCAAGTTTAGTGACATCGCCGAACTTATCGTAGACGGCCACGTAATCCAGGAAGATTTGCGGATACATCAGGTAGCCGATGACATCCTCATCGCTGGCTGTACGCTGGATTTTTTCCTCCAGTTCGGCTTTTAAAGCCACGAAGTCGATCGGCTCACGCAGGCTGCCTGGTCGTTCTGTGATGGCTTTTTTGCCTTTCAGGATGATTTCTTGCAATCTATCGGGGAATCCGCCTGTCGGTTGGCCCAAGTCACCTTTGAAGAAGCTGATGACGGATTCAGGGAAGTCGATGGTATCGCCTTTAGCGTAGATATCTTCTTCATTCAATTTGTTTTGGACCATGAAGAGAGCCATGTCGCCGACAACTTTTGAGGAAGGGGTCACTTTAACGATATCGCCGAACATTTTATTCACGTCAGCATACATTTCTTTGACTTTATCCCACTCGTCGTTCAAGCCGACCGCATTCGCCTGTTGTTGCAGGTTCGTGTATTGTCCGCCCGGCATTTGGTGATTGTAGACTTCTGTTGAAGTCGTCTGGATGCCGCCTTCGAATTCTTCATAGTAATCACGGATATCTTCCCAATAACGGTTGATTTTGTGTACGTTATGGATATTGATTTCCGGCGCGTGTTCAGAACCTTCCAGGGCATAGTACAAGCTGCTGATGCTTGGTTGGCTGGTCGTGCCGCTCATGGCACTCATGGCCACATCTACGATGTCTACGCCAGCTTTGATTGCTTCTGAGTATGTGTAGATGCCGTTTCCGCTTGTGTCATGTGTATGCAGATGAATCGGCAGATTGACGGTATCTTTCAATTCGCTGATCAGGCGGTA
Source organism: Trichococcus flocculiformis (assembly GCF_900113645.1). Taxonomy (GTDB): domain Bacteria; phylum Bacillota; class Bacilli; order Lactobacillales; family Aerococcaceae; genus Trichococcus; species Trichococcus flocculiformis. Next base: position 11,044 of record NZ_FOQC01000059.1, on the reverse strand, counting down.
AGCCGCTTGCGGTTTCAAAAGGCCAGCCATATCCTTGATTGCGATGATGTGTGCACCCAGTGATTCAAGCTCCTTGGCCATCTCTTTGTAGTATTGGATGGTGTATTTTGTTTGTGTCGGATCATTGATATCGCCAGTGTAGCAGATGGCTGCTTCAGCAATCTTATCATTGTCGCGCACATACTGGATGCTCTTTTCCATTTGTTTCGTCCAGTTCAAACTGTCGAAGATACGGAAAACATCGATACCGTTTTTAGCGGCAAGTCTGATGAACTCTTCTAAACCGTTGTCCGGATAGTTTTGGTATCCGACGGCATTGGATCCACGGAAAAGCATCTGCAATAAAGTATCCGGCATTTGCGAGCGCAGTTTCTTCAATCGTTTCCAAGGATCTTCGCTCAAGAAGCGGTAGGCAACATCGAAGGTAGCTCCTCCCCACATTTCCGAAGAGAACAATTGCGGAATGGCCGCTTGCGTTTCGGCTGCGATGGCTTGCATCTCATTTGTGCGGATACGGGTAGCCAGCAAACTTTGGTGCGCATCACGGAAAGTTGTATCCGTCAAGAGAACGCGGTTTTGGTCTTTGATCCATTCGCTCACTGCTGTAGGGCCTTTTTCATCCAAAATATTTTTGGCAGTGATGATTTTTTGTTCCGGAACGACGATGTCAGTCGGAATCCGAGGCTTATCATAAAATTTCTTGTGGCCTTTTTGGATGCCCGGGAAACCATTAACGGTAATGTTTCCGATGTACTGCATCGTTTTGTTACCACGGTCACGCGTTTTAGGGAATTCGAACAATTCCGGCGTCGTATCGATGAATGTCGTTTTCGCATCGCCTGATACAAAGATCGGGTGCGTGATGACGTTGAACATGAATGGAATGTTCGTTTTTACGCCACGGATTCGGAATTCGATCAGCGAACGCTCCGTTTTGCGGACAGCTTGATCGAATGTCGAAGCATGTACGCATAATTTAACTAGTAAAGAGTCAAAGAACGGTGTAACAACCGTACCTTGGAATCCGTTACCAGCATCCAATCGGATACCGAAGCCGCCTGGAGAACGGTACGTATTGATTTTTCCGGTATCAGGGAAGAAGTTATTCAACGGATCTTCCGTCGTGATCCGGCATTGGATAGCAGCACCGATCAACGGGATATTTTCCTGTTGCGGGATACCGATTTCTTTATGCAGATCTTGTCCTTGAGCGATCAGGATCTGTGATTGGACGATATCGATTCCTGTAATCAATTCTGTGATTGTGTGCTCCACTTGGACACGCGGATTCACTTCGATGAAGTAGAATTGATCGCCTTCCAAAAGGAATTCAACGGTTCCGGCATTTACATAGCCAACGTGTTTCATCAATTGAAGAGCAGCGTTGCAGATTTCGTGACGAACTTCATCCGACATGGAAACGCAAGGTGCCACTTCGACTACTTTTTGATGACGACGTTGCACAGAGCAGTCACGCTCGTAGAGGTGAACAATGTTACCGTGCTCATCCCCTAAAATTTGAATTTCGATATGTTTAGGATCTTGGATGTACTTTTCAACATAAATTTCATCGTTGCCGAACGCGGCCAACGCTTCACTGCGGGCTCTTTCGAAACCTTCACGGGCTTCTTGTTCGTTGAAGGCCATACGCATACCGCGTCCGCCGCCGCCTAAAGCCGCTTTGATCATGATCGGGTAGTTGTAGGCTTCCGCAAACGCAATGACTTCATCGATGTTCGCTACAGGACCGTCAGATCCAGGGATTGATTGGATGCCGGCTTCCACAGCGGCAACTTTTGCTTTGATTTTATCGCCAAAAATGTCCAAATGCTCCAAAGAAGGACCGATGAATTTGATGCCTTCTTCTTGGCAGCGTCTAGCGAAGTCGATATTTTCAGATAAGAAACCATATCCAGGATGAATGCCGTCTGCACCGGAATCTTTAGCGATGCGGATCAGGTCTTCGATGTCCAGATAGGCGTCGATAGGCTTTTTGCCTTTTCCGACCAAATAGGCTTCATCTGCTTTAAAACGGTGCACAGAACCTTCATCCTCTTGCGCATATACGCCCACAGTAGGGATTCCCAGTTCAGTCAGTGCACGAAATACACGTATCGCGATTTCGCCACGATTTGCAACTAAAACTTTTTTCAATATTTCCACCTCGCTAATTTATTAAAATTCAGGAAAATTTCTTATACAATGATTAAAAATGATTCGTGATTTCTGCCGAATATGAAAATTTGGCGAGAGAAATCAATTATATCTTTTTAATTATTCATTTTACACATTATTTAGCTTGTTTACAACTACCTTTTTAAGAATCCATTAATAATTGGCGGAAATGCTGTTTTTGAACGAAATACGAACGATTATTCAAAATAACATCAACAACATAAGCTTATTTTTCGTAATTGGAAATAGTACGTGCTATTATGAGGTTGATTTTGCGACTAATGCGAACAATCTTTCGTGAGAGGGTTTTGCTCATTTTCTGTGCTAAAATAGATAACAAAGGGAAGTGAAACGGTTACACGTTAATGCGACGGTAATCGAAAAATAGTCGCAAAAATGGGGAATCCAGTAAAGAAAAGGGGGATTTATACGTGAGTGAACCAACAATAGGCAAACACACGCCATTATTTGAATATTATAAAGCGAATGACGTGAAGCTGATTGATTTCGGGGGCTGGGAGATGCCGATCCAATTTTCCGGCATTCTTTCCGAACATGAGGCCGTTCGTGAACGCGCGGGACTGTTCGATTGTTCGCATATGGGAGAAATCGAAATATCCGGCGATAAAGCAGAAGACTACCTGAATGGACTGCTGACGAATGATACCAGCGTGATGACGATCGGCCAGGCTCAATACAATATTATGTGTTACCCGGATGGCGGGGCAGTCGATGATGTCATCCTTTTCAAAATGAACGAAGAGCGCTACCTGCTGGTCTGCAATGCATCCAACACGGATAAAGTATTTGCATGGATGCAGGAGAACAACAAGTCAGAAGCGAGTATCAGCAACATTTCCGACAGTATCGGTCTGCTTGCGCTGCAAGGACCGGCCGCCATCAAAATCCTGAAGGAACTGACGGATGCCAATCTGGATGCCATCGAAAATTACCATTTCATCGCGGACCAGAAAGTGGCGGGCATTCCGCATGTCTTGATTTCGAGGACGGGTTATACCGGTGAAGACGGTTTTGAATTATATCTGGCGGGTGAGCAGACCCCGTTGCTGTGGGAAAAACTGCTGGCAGTCGGAGAAGCCTATGGTGTTTTGCCTTGTGGACTCGGTTCGCGGGACACGCTTCGATTGGAGGCCGGAATGCCACTGTATGGACATGAATTATCTGAGGAAATCACCCCGCTGGCTGCTGGGTTGGGATTTGCGGTCAAAACCAAAAAAGCGAGTGATTTTATCGGCAAAGCATCCTTGACGGCAATCCGCGAAGACGGACCAAAAGAAAAGATCGTCGGTTTCGAAGCCATCGAAAGAGGAATTCCACGCGAAGGCTATAAAGTCTTTTCCTCGGACGGAGCGGAGATCGGGGTCGTCACATCCGGTACGCAGTCGCCGACTTTGAAGAAAAGTATCGGAATGGCCTTAGTGAAGTCGGAAGCAGCCGCCCTCGGAACAGAGATCCAAATTGAAATACGCTACAAACGTATCCAAGCTCGGATTGTTCCGAAACCATTCTACAAAAGAAAAAAATAATTTTGGGCACGTCTACTAATGAAAACAAAAATAAACCAGCGCCATGCGCGGAAGGATGATCAAAATGGCAGACCACAAAAATTTTTATTACACGAAAGAGCACGAATGGGTAGAAAAGATCACGGATGAAACGGTACGCATCGGCATCACAGAGCATGCAGCAGAACAACTTGGCGATATCGTGTTCGTGGATTTCGTGGCTGATCTGGATGCTGAATTGGCTAAGGGGGACGAGTCTGTGACGGTAGAATCCGTAAAATCCGTCTCGGAAGTGTATGCGCCTGTCTCTGGAACAGTGACGAAACAAAACGAAGCTTTAGCTGATTCCCCTGAAATCGTCAATGCAGAACCGTTTGCAGGCGGCTGGATGTACGAAATGAGCCTGAGCGATATCAATGAATTGGATGAATTGTTGAGCTACGATGAATATGCAGCATTCGTGGCCGAGGAGGAAGCGTAAAATGACTGAGGAGCGATTCCGTTATTTACCGGATACGGCCGAAGACGAAAAAGAAATGTTGGCTGTCATCGGGGTCGAAAGCATGGAGGACCTGTTCACGGATATCCCTGACGAAATCCGTTTGAAGGAAGCGTTGGCGATTCCGGCTGCCGTTTCCGAATCGGAACTATTGAAACAAATGAAAGATTTGGCCGAGAAAAACGTCAGTGCCGGGCAGATGCCGATTTTCATGGGCGCCGGTACGTATGATCATTATATTCCGAGCGTTGTGGATGCGGTGATTTCGCGCTCTGAATTCTATACAGCCTATACCCCTTATCAGGCGGAAGCCAGTCAAGGAGAGCTGCAGGCGATTTTTGAGTTTCAATCGATGATCAGCGAATTGACCGGGATGGAAGCCACAAACTCTTCCTTATATGATGGTTTTGCTTCCTTGAGCGAAGCTGTTGGTTTGGCAGCGGCCGTTACGAAACGCAAGGAAATCGTTCTTTCACAAGCGGTCCATCCGAATGCTCGTGCCGTCGTCCACACTGCCGCAAAAGGTCGTGGCCTCGAAGTCATCGAAGTGTTGATGGAAAAAGACGTCACCAACTTCGGTGTCACGCGATGCCTGACCACACCGTATACCGCCGCAATCGTAGTCCAGTACCCGAATTTCTTCGGCTCGGTCGAAGATTTGGCTGTCGTCAAAAAGATTGCGGAAGATAAAGGGGCGCTGTTGATCGTGATGGCCAATCCGTTGGCGCTTGGAATATTGGAAGCGCCCGGTAAATTGGGGGCGGATATCGTTGTCGGAGATACGCAGCCGTTCGGTTTGCCGATGTCATTCGGCGGTCCGCATTGCGGTTACTTCTCCGTGAATCAAAAGCATATCCGCAAAGTTCCCGGACGGATCGTCGGGGAAACTGTGGATGCCGAGGGAGAACGCGCTTTTGTGCTGACGCTCCAAAGCCGGGAGCAACATATCCGCCGCGAAAAAGCGACTTCCTACATGAGTTCGAACCAAGCCTTGAACGCGTTGGCTTCAGCGGTCTGCATGGCGGCCCTCGGCAAACAGGGCGTCCAGGAAATGGCGCAGCTGAACGTCGACAAAGCTGCTTATTTTGCCCAAGCTTTGCAGGATAAAGGCTTCGCGATCCTGAATCAGTCGCCGTTCTTCAATGAGTTCGTCATCGATCTGCCTTTCCCTGCTGAAGACGCGAATAAGGCTTTGCTGGAGGCGGGCATCATCGGCGGCTACAGCTTGGCCGAAACCTATAAAAAGCCGAATCAGTTGCTGGTTTGTGCCACCGAAAAACGCACGAAGGAAGAAATCGACCGATTCATTGCGGTATTGGAGGGGATGAAGCATGCGTAAAACAAAAAAGGTGATTTTTGAATTAAGCCGTTCAGGGCGCGTCGGCTACAGCCTGCCGAAGAGTGATGTCCCAAAAGCGGATTTCAAAGCCAAACTGCCGGAGCATCTTGTCCGCAGACAGCCGGCCGAATTGCCGGAAATCAGCGAGCTGCAGTTGATGCGCCATTACACCAACCTTTCCCAGGACAACTTTGGCATAGAAAACGGCTTTTATCCGCTAGGGTCCTGCACAATGAAATACAACCCGAAAATCAACGAGGTGACCGCCCGTTTGGACGGCTTCGCCAATATCCACCCCTATCAACCAGTGGAAACCGTCCAAGGCGCGCTGCAGTTGATGCATGAACTGCAGGAAGACTTGGAAGTCATCACCGGCATGGACGGTGTTTCTTTGCAGCCGGCAGCCGGAGCGCACGGCGAATGGACCGGGTTGATGATGGTGCGAGCCTACCATGAAAAGAATGGCGATTTTCAGCGCACGAAGGTTTTCGTGCCGGACAGCGCCCATGGAACCAATCCATCGAGTGCCCATATCGCCGGCTTCGATGTCGTAAGCATCCCGTCGACCGCTGAAGGTTTGGTCGACCTCGAAGCTTTGCGCAAGGCAGTCGATGACCAGACTGCCGCTTTGATGCTGACGAATCCGAATACGCTGGGGCTGTTTGAGCGCGACATCGTGCAGATTGCCGAAATCATCCACGGTGCCGGCGGATTGCTTTATTACGACGGTGCGAACCTGAACGCCATCCTCAGCAAAACGACGCCAGGCACTATGGGCTTCGATATCGTTCATTTGAACCTGCACAAGACATTCAGTACGCCGCATGGCGGCGGCGGACCGGGAGCCGGTCCAGTAGGCGTAAAGGCAAATCTGAAAGAGTTTCTGCCGATTCCGCGAGTGGAGAAGACAGAAGAAGGCTTTGTGCTGAACAGCGATCATCCCGCTTCAATCGGTCCGGTCAAAGGTTATTACGGGAACTTCGGCGTCCTTGTCCGGGCCTACACCTACATCCGCACAATGGGACCAGTCGGTTTGCGCAAAGTATCGGAGAGCGCCGTGCTGCATGCCAATTATCTGCGTAAGCTTCTCGAAAATGATTTCGACACGCCGTATCCGGTCATCTGCAAGCACGAATTCGTCCTTTCCGGCAACCGTCAGAAGAAGGGCGGTGTGCGGACTTTGGACATGGCCAAGCGCTTGCTGGATTACGGCTATTACGCGCCGACTGTCTATTTTCCGTTGATTGTCGAGGAAGCTTTGATGATCGAACCGACGGAAACCGAAAGCAAAGAAACGCTCGACGACTTCGCGGACGCGCTGATCGCAATCGCCCGCGAAGCAGCAGAAACGCCGGAAACCGTCACACAAGCACCGCAGCATACATCGGTCAGACGACTGGATGAAGTACGCGCAGCCAGAGTCATCAAAGTGAAATACTGATTTGATGCCATAAAAAGAACAGCTCCCAACAATCCGTTTTAATGGAAAAGTGGGGGCTGTTCTTTTTGTGTATTTGACTTTACTGTGCGACAGTCTGCTCCAGCAAGAGGTTCATGTTCAGGAAACCGCGTTCGCTTTTCAATTGGAAGGCATGCTGACCGGCATTGAAATCGATGACGTTGTCGCTGTCGAGAAAAACCAGAGCCCATTTTTGAGCAGGTACAGGTCCGATGTTCGTTTCGATTATGGCATCGTATTCAGCCATTCCGGCATCATGCGCCTTCAACATGAAGATGCCGGTGCTCGGGCAGCCGCAATCATCGCCGACCGCATAGAAGAGGCTGATGTCCTTGAGTTCGTAACGTTTTTGGATTTCCGTAATGGCGGAATCGGTAAAAGTGAGTTTCATGATTTAATCCCTTTCTTTCCATACAAAGTAACTGCAAATGACCAGGCGGGGAAACTGCCTATCCAACTTTGCTTTCTTACTATAAGTATACGATATATCCATCAAAAAACAAGAAAAGCCCTCTTCCGCCGAAAGTCAGGATGACTTCAGAAGGGATCGGTGGAAGAAGATTTTCGATTTATTTTGAACATTCTTAAGAAAATCCTATAACTGGAAAAATGTCAATAACACTTCTGCAATCTTTTGCTACTGCCCTCTGGTAGATCGTTCTTTTTACATCACTAACCAACTTTGGTAGAATCAAAGATATATGAGTTTAAAATAATGAAGGGGTGGGGAGATTCTTTGGCAAATCAAGAAAAGTCAGTTCGGTTGTTTTGGCTATTGTTCAAATCAACTTTTGTGCTGAGTGCATTCACTTTTGGTGGAGGCTATGTGATCGTACCGTTGATGCAAAAAAAATTCGTGGAACAACTGAAATGGATTGATTCAGATGAAATGTTGGATTTGGTTGCTTTGGGGCAGTCCGCGCCTGGTGCGATTGCCGTCAATACATCCATTCTGGTCGGCTATCGTGTGGCGGGTTTTCTGGGAGCTTTGGTGACTGTATTCGGTACGGTTGCGCCCCCGCTTATCATCATCACGATTGTTTCCTATTTTTACATGAATTTTCGTGAAAATCCGATTGTGGATGCTTTGATGATCGGGATGCAAGCGGGTGTGGCTGCAGTCATCGTCAATGTCGTCATCGGCATGGTCAGCGGGGTCGTCAAGCAGCGCGACATTGTGAATATTCTATTGCTGTTGGTGGCGTTCATCGCTTCCTATTTCTTTGATGTTCACGTCGTCCTGATCATTTTCTTGGCGGGATTGATCGGTTTTGTCAATCTGAGCTATCAAGAGAAGAAAGGGGCGATCAAATGATTTATTTGCAATTATTCTGGTCCTTCTTCCAAATCGGTCTGTTCACGATTGGCGGTGGCTACGCGTCCTTGCCGCTGATCCGGAATGAAATCGTCGTGAATCATGGCTGGCTAACAATGCAGGAATACACGGACATCATCACGATTTCGCAGATCACGCCGGGACCGATCGTCATCAATTCGGCTACCTTCGTCGGAACCAAAGTGGGCGGTTTTGCAGGGGCAATTGTTGCGACTCTTGGTACAGTCACGCCTTCAATCATCCTCTCATTGATTTTGGCATGGGCTTACTATAAGTACCGCGATATCAAAATCATGCAAGGCATCCTTGGTGGGCTGCGACCGGCAGTCGTAGCTCTGATTGCCGCGGCAGGATTGGCGCTTTTTGTGGCTGCTCTGTTCCAATCCGGCGGAACGCTAATCGGCGGAATCACCGTCAATTTCCTTGCGGTTGGAATCTTTATTGCGGCATTGTATGCGCTCCGGACTACAAAAATCGATTCTATTTGGCTGATACTTGTTTCTGGTGCCGTAAGCATCCTTTTCCATTTAATCAGCTGATTGGGTGTATAATAAAAGAATAGCACATTCACTTCGTCAAGAAAGGAACTTGTCATGATGTCAAATCAGGCAGCTAAAGAGATTCAAGCAAAAAAGAATATGCCGAAAAAGTGGCAGGGGTTGAAGCCTGCGCGTTTCGCGAAATACCGCAGCTGGATCAACAGCGGCACCCCAGGCATCTGTGGCACTTATTGCAGCGCTGTGCTGGTGCATGATGCGGTTCTGCAGAAATACAAGAAGTCTTTGGATAAAGATACACTGTTGGCGGGCTTGCTGACGGTCGTTGATGAATTTCTGCCCTACAAGGGGACTTTCTTCTGGGACGTGCAGCACGGACTGAAGGCTTTGCTTAAGGACATTCCGGATTGGTCCGTAAAATCGGGACTCATCACGGAAAAAATCGTGCCGGCCTTGTTGGACCGTCCGAATCCGGTACCGGTCATCGTCGGAACGACGCGGCTTTTCAACAGTAAGTACAAAAACCATTGGGTAGTCGTCTATGCTTATGGCTACAACGAGGACGGCAAGCTTTTCTATAAAGCGTATGATAACCACGGCCGCTACCAGGCCATTTTGCCGGCATCGCAGACGATTGGTTGTGTTTGGTTGGAGGAAAGAAAAAATAATTGAGAATACTATAGATAGTAACGGAGGAACAAAATGAGGGAATATGATTTTATCGCCATCGGAGGTGGCAGCGGCGGCATTGCAACGATGAACCGTGCGTCAGAATACGGTGCTAAAACTGCTGTTATCGAAGGAAATTTATTGGGTGGAACGTGCGTGAACATCGGGTGCGTACCGAAAAAAATCATGTGGTATGCATCCCAAATATCGGAAGCAATCCACAAATACGGACCAGATTATGGGTTTGATACAGGTGCACACAAAATCGACTTTCCGACCTTGCTGAAGAACCGGGACGCCTATGTAGAGCGTTCCCGCAACTCCTATCAAGCGGGCTTCGAACGCCGCAATGTCGATGTGATTGAAGGCTTCGCCAAATTCGTCGATAACCATACTGTTGAGGTGAACGGCGAGCTGATCCGTTCCAAACATATCTTGATCGCGACTGGTGCAAAACCGATCCGTCCACGGATTCCTGGCGCAAAGCTAGGCGACGTTTCCGATACATTCTTCGAATGGACCGAACTGCCCGAGAAAGTCGCAGTCGTGGGAGCCGGCTACATCGCCATCGAATTGGCCGGCGTGCTGCACAATTTGGGAGTGGATACGCATCTTTATGTCCGCTATGATAAGCCGTTGCGCAAATACGATGACAGCATCATCGAAGGACTGATGGAGGAAATCGAAAAGGATGGTCCGACATTACATACGCATGCCGTATCGAAAGCTGTCGAAAAGAATGCAGACGGCACTTTGACGCTGCACCTAGAGGACGGCAGATCGGAAGTCTTCGACAAAATCATCTGGGCGATCGGACGGACCGCCAACATTGACGGTCTAAACATCGAAGCGACCGATGTGAAAGTCAGCGACAAAAAATTCATCATCGTCGACGAATACGAGAACAGTTCCGTCGACGGCATCTACGCAGTCGGAGACGTAACCGGCAAGAACATGCTGACGCCTGTTGCGATTGCAGCCGGGCGCAGATTGTCGGAACGCCTGTTTAACAACAAACCGAATGAAAAACTGGACTACGACAACATCCCGACTGTAATCTTCAGTCACCCGCCAATCGGCAGCATCGGATTGAGCGAAAAAGACGCCGTAGCGAAGTTTGGCGCGGATCAGGTAAAAGTGTACAAGTCTAGCTTTGCGTCGATGTACACAGCCGTTACGGCTCATCGACAGCTAGTCAAAATGAAACTGGTCTGCGCAGGAGAGAACGAGCAAGTCGTTGGTCTCCACGGCATCGGCTACGGCGTCGATGAAATGATCCAAGGCTTCGCAGTAGCCATCAAAATGGGCGCCACCAAAGCCGACTTCGATAATACCGTAGCCATCCATCCCACTGGCGCGGAAGAGTTTGTGACTATGCGGTAGAACGAGATGCATGCTTGGTCGCAAGCGACCAAGCGTGCGAGATAACCCTTCAAAACCTTTTTGGCGGGCAAACTGAATAGACTTCACCGTGAAATAGCCCGCCAAACGCGTTTGAGGCTGCTGAAAAAGTCAGATAAATTTCTGGCTTTTTTTGTATTTTG
>NZ_FOQC01000042.1 GCF_900113645.1 Trichococcus flocculiformis | reverse complement strand
TTATATTATAGGAAAGTATAAAATTTTTCAGCTGTGGAATGTGATGATAGCACATGTTCCACAGTTTTTGTTTTGGTTTCACAGTGGTAAAATAGAGGTATGAATCAGAATATTCTCCATACCATTTTCTTTGATAAGAATAACCATTGGGACCAGTTCTCTAAAAGATTCAAACTGAAGATAAGACCTGTGGTCTTTAAAGAGGTTGAAAAATTTAGATACTGTGGGGATATTTCGAAAGGCTTTCGGTTATATGTTTGTGAAGGTTGCCATGCGGCAAAAAAAGTTCCGATTCGGTGTAAAGGCAAATTTTGCCCGACATGTTCTGTCGGTGAAAGTGAGCGGTGGAGTGAAATTGTGTCTCAGGATATGTTCCACACCACCCACAGACATATTGTTTTTACCATCGATGAAGGCCTGAGGACCATCTTTTTAAAGTATCATCGGGAAATACTTTTGAAAGGACTAATGGATGACGCTGCGCAAGTGATTTTGGATTATTTTAAGAAACAGAAAATTCGGCCTGGTATCATTTTGGCTCTGCACACTTTTGGCTCGAAACTCGAGTTTAACCCCCATGTGCATATGATCGTAACGATGGGTGGCTTGACAGAAGGTGGCGAGTGGAAAGATTACGATTATATCCCATACAAAATGTTGCGGGTAAACTGGCAGAATGCAGTGTTAAAGCTGATTAGACGCGTGCTTTCTCCGGAGGAGAAAAAGGAAGTACAGCCACAGCTTCAGAGAGCCTATACAAGAAATGCTGAAGGTTTTTACGTGAATGCTCCGAAGAGAAGCCGAACGAATGTCAAAAAGATTCTGCAGTATATTAGCCGCTACATGAAACGCGGGCCGATCGCATTGAACCGTATTATCATGTACGACGGTGATATCGTGATGTTTCGTTATCATGATAAACGGACGAATACAGAAGAAAAAGAGATTATGCTTGCGAAAGAGTTTATAGCAGCTTTAATAAGACACATCCCCGATAAAAACTTTAAAACAATCCGTAGATATGGGTTATACAGCAGGAGAATAAAGAAGGTTGTGAAAGAAGTCGTCAAGGAGATCCAGTCCAAGATCAAGCGACTATTGTTAAACGTTTCGACTGCTTTAAAACCCATGAAATGGGCAGACAGAATTACCGAATGTTTTGGAGAGAATCCTTTAAAATGTTCCAGTTGCGGAAACCTCTTTGTGTTCCGCGGGATTGTTGTGTCCAAAAATGGGAAGCTAAGAATCCAATTTGCGAACGATGCAGCGGCGAGGAGATATCTGCGAGAGGAGATTAGAAACATTGAGTCAGAAGAATTCAAAATTAACCAAAAACAAGCTAAAGAAAAAATATTTGAAGCAAATCGCTTCGACTGGGAAAAACAGCGTCAATTATATATGTCTTCAATGCGGAATCAATGAAGCCATTCCGAAGGAAGTGGTGGATGAATTCGATCAGATGGACGAAGGGGATCTGTTGGATGCTCCCCGCTTCACTTGTGAGAATTGCGGTGGAGAAATGTATCCTGAGTACTATAAAAGTACCCACGGTTTGGAATACAAGCTCTCAGATTATCAAAAAAAATAATACAACTACACAAAAAAAGGCATCGGGGTGGTTTTCCCCGATGCTTTTCTTATTGCAGGATGGTGATCGTCAACGTCTGTCTGCCGAAGGCAAGCGCAGCGTTCAAGTCTTCCATGTGCAAGTCGATTTTGTTGCCGACGATCGCTCCACCGGTGTCTCCGGCGATCGCTATGCCATATCCCGGCACGCTGACGATACTTCCCAATGGAATCACGGAAGGATCCACCGCGATGACCATCGGATTGATCGATAAGTCGATGCCTGTGGCGGTAAAGTTGGATAATCCAGCTTCATGGCGCGAGTAGGCTGTTGCTGAAACAGTCATTGTTTTGCCCTGGGAAGCAGGTGGTTCTGTCACAGTCGGAGCGGTTACGACCGGCGCTGTTTCAACAGCGGCAACCGAACTGTCGGTAATTTGGCTTTCGGGTTCTGGTGTGGCTACGGTTCCCTCTTGCAGGGAAGGTGCTGTAGATTCGGCAATTGTAACGTGCTCCTCCGCCGCGTTCGCTGCAGCTTGGGCCGCTTCGGCATCGGCTTTGGCTTGAGCAGCTTCGGCAGCCAAGCGGTCTGCTTCAGTTGCATACTCCGTTTTCACTTGCGACAGCACTATTTGGTTTTCGGACAGGATGTCCTTCAATGTGCTTAATTCTTCCGCCAGCGCAGAGGATTCAGATTTCAGACGGCCTTCAGCAACCTTGACTGTTTCGATTTCATCAGCCAACTGTTCTTCCAATGCCACCAGTTTCTCCTCTTCCGAAATGGCAGATTCGATCTGTTCATTATCGGCAGCCTGCAATTGGCCGACGACATAAGCTCTGCTGATGAAATCGGCAAAATTTTCGGAATCCAGCAACATCAAAATCTGATTCGTCATTGCATCAGAAGTCTGCAAAGCAACGAGTCGTGTTTTCAGTTGTTCTTTCCGTGAAGTGATTACTTCTTTTTGAGCTTCGATTGCAGCTTTTGTCTCGCTTTGACTTTCTTCTGCAGCAGCAATCTGCGCCTCCAGGTCATCAATCTCCATTTGTTTCAGGTTGATTGAGGCCAGTGTTTCGCCGATTGTAACTTCTACTGAAGCGATTCGAGCTTCTGTCTGTTTTTCTTCTTGAGTTAAAGTATCTAAGGTGGAACCTTGAACAGGTGTAATGGAAAGGGTCAGACTTGCTGCCAAGCCGGCCAACAACAGTTTCCCCATACGCTTTTTGTGATTCAAAATCTCACGCCTCTCTTTTGAAAATGCTCCTTCATTATATCGAAATTCTCTTATGGGAGGGTTGCATTCATTTTACTGTTTCGTATCAAATGATTCACCTGATGCTCTCATTGCCTTATTAGGAACCTTTTCGTAATCCATTCGTAACATAAGATTCTTTCCCGTAACATTTCTCCCCTGTTTCACTAGCTCACAAAGAGAAAACTATGACAAAAACGATAAATTCCAGTAAAATGGAAAGTGAGGAATCTTGGAAGACCCGGGATTCAGAAGGAGACGCTCATGCTACTAGAGAGAATAGGTTTGATCGATATCGGATCCAATACCATCCGTTTGGTCATCTTTGAAATCGATGAACACTTTACAATGTTTCAAGTCCAGAACATCAAGACCCCTGCACGTCTTTTTCAGTATTTGGACAAGAAGAAAAAGATGTCCCAAGCAGGTATCGACGTACTCATCAAAGTTCTGAAAAGTTTCAAATCTGTTGCTGATCAGTATCAAGTCAGCGTTTTGATGCCGGTAGCGACGGCTGCTATCCGTCAGTCCACCAACCGCGACGATATCATCAAACAAGTACGCAAAGCTACCAAAATCGAAATGATGCTGTTACCGGAAGAGAAGGAAGCTTTTTATGGGAATTATGCCGTTCTGCATACGACCCAATTCCTCAACGGCGTCACGATCGACATCGGTGGTGGCAGTACGGAAGTCACCTACTATGAAAATAAAGAACTTCAGCAATACCACAGTTTTCCTTTTGGGGTCGTGACCTTAAAACAGATGTTCTTTGACGGCAAAGAGCACAATGACCCAAAGGCGATCAAGAAGATGCAGGAATTTGTGAAGGACCAGTTCAAATCGATCAAGTGGCTGAGCAAGAAGCAAGTGCCCATCGTTGCAATGGGCGGTTCTGCCCGAAGCATCGCGAATGTCCACCAACGTAAAATCGATTATCGGTTAGCGGGCGTGCATGGTTACCGTATGTACAAAAATGATCTCCAAATGACCTTGGATTTGTTCCAGTCATTGAGCATCCCGCAGTTGCAGAATCTGGATGGGCTTAGCCGAGACCGCACCGATCTGATCATACCGGCTAATGTGGTATTCAATACCCTCTTCGATGAAGTGAAAGCCCCCGTGTTTTTGTTCAGCAACAAAGGGTTGCGTGAAGGTATCGTGATGGAATTTCTGAACGATAAATATGAGAATAAAGCCTTCAGTGTTTACAACATCGCTGCCCAATCGGTCAGCAGGCTTGCCGCCAGCTACCACACGTTGGCGCATGTTGCGCAGCAAAGGGTGAAGCTGGTCGATATGCTGTATGAAGAGTTGTGTCGACTGGGTATCTTTGACAAAAATCCGGAAATGGAGAAACTCTTGCATTTCGGAAGTTACCTTTATTACCTTGGCCAATTCGTCGAAACCGGCGCCAGTTCGCAGCATACCTTCTACATCATCTCCAATAGCGACCTTGATGGCATCAGCCATAAGGAACGGGTAAGCATCGCTTTATTGGCCAGCTTCAAAAACCGTTCACTCTTCAACCAATACTTAACCGGATTTACGGACTGGTACACAGTGACCCTAATCGATCAGCTGCAGTCATTCGGAGGCATCATCAAATTCGCTGACGCCCTTAACGATTCTCATATGGAAGTTATCCGGGACATCAAAATCATTAAGATAAAAAATGGGTACGATCTGGTACTTTCTTATAAAGGCGACATCCTTGCGGAAGAATATCGCGCAGAACGGCAACGCAAACATATCGAGCGTCTGCTGAGCGGTAAACTTAACATTATTTTTACAGAATGTTAACGAAGTTATGCTATAAATAAACCTTATAAATCGAATGAATGGATGTGTCGTATGATGGAATCAGATAGTAAACCCAATCTTGCTCATGCGGATTATTATTTCAATCGAGAACTGAGTTGGTTGGACTTCAACAAACGCGTCATAGAGGAGGCGCAAGATCCTCAGAATCCTTTGCTTGAACAGCTGAACTTTTTATCCATAGCAAGTTCCAATCTTGACGAGTTCTATATGGTTCGGGTAGCCGGTTTGCAGGATCAGTTCAAACTCGGCTACCATATCACGGACAGCAAAACCGATAGGAGTCCCCTTGAACAGTTGTCTGCCATCTCTGATAAAAATAACGAGAACCTTGCGCTGCAATACAAGTCCTATTATGAACTTTTGAATAAATTGGCTCAAAAAAATATTCGCATCAAAAAAATCAGCGCTCTTTCCAAAAGTGAATTTTCAATCATTGAAGAAACGTTCCATGAACAAATTTTTCCCGCGTTGACACCATTAGGGATCGATGCTTACCGTCCCTTCCCGAATTTGAACAATAAACTGATCCACGTTTTCGTTAACTTGCAAAAGGAGGACACGACCCGTGTTGCGATCGTGCCGGTTCCTGCCCCGCTACAGCGGTTCATTCTGTTGGACGAGAACAAAAATGACATCGGCATCGTTCTGCTGGAAGACGTCGTGCGCCATTTCATCCACACCTTATTCAAAGGCTTCACCGTCACAAATAGCTTCAGCTGTCGCATCACCCGCAACGCGGATTTGGAACTGCATGAAGATGGTGCGGATGATTTGCTGGTGGTCATCCAGGATTACCTGAAGAAGCGCAAAAATGGTATGGCTGTCCGCCTTGAAATTGACACGCGCGATACGATTGAGTCCCTACACGGAGACGTGCGCTTTTTACAGACCGAACTGGATCTCGAGGATCGTGATGTTTATATGATCGATGGACCATTGGATCTTACTTTCCTCAGTAAATTGACCCGCTATCTGGCGATTGCTTCTCCAGAAGACGTATACCCTAGCTTTTCTCCGGTAACGCCAAGCGATCTGTCCGGAAAAAATATTTTTGACGTGGTCGAAAAGAAGGATGTTTTTTTGCATCATCCCTATGACTCGTTCGATCCGGTCGTCGATTTCATCAAGAGTGCCGCTGAGGATGAAGACACAATCGCCATCAAGCAGACTCTTTACCGGGTCAGCAAAGATTCACCGATCATCGAAGGGTTGAAGGCTGCAGCAGAATCGGGCAAACAAGTCACTGTACTGGTCGAGCTGAAAGCCCGTTTCGACGAAGAGAACAATGTGCAATGGGCGAAGGAATTGGAAGAAGCCGGTGCGCATGTGCTCTATGGCATGACCCACTTGAAGACTCACAGCAAAATCACGATGGTGGTCAAAAAGCAAAACAACAGCATCGTCCGTTATGTCCATCTGGCTACCGGCAATTACAATGATAAGACTGCAAAACTTTATACGGACATGGCCATCTTCACGGCTAACAAGGAAATCGGTGAGGATGCGACAAACTTCTTCAACTATTTGAGCGGCTATTCCGATCAGCCGGAGTACAATCACTTGCATGTGTCGCCCTTCGAAATCCGCGATTCATTCATTGAATATATCGACGACGAAATCGCGGCACATCAACAATCCGGCAATGGGCATATCATCGCAAAAATGAATTCCTTGACCGACAAACGCGTCATCATGAAACTGTACGAAGCCAGTCAAGCAGGCATACGGGTAGATCTGATCATCCGCGGCATCTGCTGCCTGAAGCCCCAAGTACCTGGCGTCAGCGATAATATCCATGTCCGCAGCATTGTCGGCCGTTTCCTGGAGCATAGCCGGATCTACTATTTCCATCATAACGGCGATGAGAATCTTTTCCTGTCTTCCGCAGACATGATGACCCGTAACATGATCAAACGGATCGAAATAGAATTTCCGATTCTGGACAAAGCCATCAAGAAAGAGATCCTTTCGTTGATGGACGTCTATCTTGCCGACAACACGAAAGCACGCGAACTGCATCCGGACGGGACTTACCGCCATGTCCGAAATGATAAGCCCGCGGTGGATGCACAAAAGTATTTCATGGAACTGGCGAATAAGGAAAAGGAAATCCCGATTCTTGCCGAAAAGGACTCCTGGTTCAAAAAAATCCAACGAAGACTCAAAAAATAACGAAGAATAAGGAAAAAACGGGGCTATCTCAGATTGAGACAGCTCCGTTTTTTCATTTTTAAGCTAATTTATTGTTTTTTGAAATCGCCAAGCCAATCGCAAAACCGAGCAGCGACGGAATCAGCCAACCCATTCCGATATCGGATAACGGAATCGCTGCATCTGTCCAGGCAATGACGCCGTTCAGGCCGACAGCGTCTTTGATTCCTTGCGGCAAAGCTTTCAGAAAATCAACGATTGCGAATGGAAAGGTGAACAAGGTCGTCATTCGGTAGACAATCGTCCGGTCATTGAACAGGCTGCTTGTGATCAACAGGAAGATCAAGGTAATTGCCAAGGGGTACAGGAACATCAATACCGGAATCGAGAAGGCGATAATCTGACTCAAGCCCAGATTCGCCAAACCAAAGGAAATAGCAGTGAAAAGATAGACGTATTGTTTATAGTCTAACGAATTCGGAAACATGTGCACAAATGTTTCGCTGATGGCAGTTATCAGCCCGATTGCTGTTTTCAGACAGGCGACGGTGATGATGATAGCAAACAGGACCGCTCCGAAGATGCCGAAGTACTCGTTCGAGATTTGTGCTAAGGCGATGCCGCCGTTGTCGCTGATTTCAAAAACGCCGCGGCTCGTTGCACCCAAATAAACCAATGAACCGTAAATCACAGCCATCAACAGCATACTGATCGCGCCGGATTTTATCGTGTCCTTCGCGATGGTTGTTGTCTTTGTGACGCCCAAGCCTTGGATCGTCGTGACGACGATAATGCCGAAAGCCAGGGAGGCCAGTGCGTCCATTGTGTTGTACCCTTCCAAAAAGCCTTTGAAGAATGCACCAGTCTGGTAGCTTGCGTCTACTGGTATTTCTCTCGCT
The DNA here is from genome assembly GCF_900113645.1 of Trichococcus flocculiformis. GTDB lineage: Bacteria > Bacillota > Bacilli > Lactobacillales > Aerococcaceae > Trichococcus > Trichococcus flocculiformis. Next base: position 14,007 of record NZ_FOQC01000042.1, on the reverse strand, counting down.
GCGCCCATCGGAGCGAAAAATCCGAAGAGAATCAAAACCGAAAGAAACACCAGAAAAATCGGATTCAGAACCTTACCTACCCATTTCAATATTTCCGAGGGCTTCAGGGAGAACCATAAGACAGCTATGAAGAAAAGCAACGAGAACAGAAACAGCGCCATTTTTGTCATTGAGGGTTCCAAGTACGGAGCAAAGGCTGCCTCGAAGGAGACAGTAGCGGTACGCGGCGTCGCAAAGAACGGGCCAATCGTAAGGTAGAGAGCCGCGGTAAAAAAAACACCGTATTTAGGATGAATCTTGCTCGCCATCTCCAGCAGGCTTTCTTTACCGGACAGCCCCATCGCCACGATGCCCAAAAACGGCAACCCCACTGCAGTCATGATAAATCCTACTATTGCCGGCAATAAATTTTGCCCAGCCAATTGCCCCATATGAACCGGAAAAATCAGGTTCCCGGCACCAAAAAATAAGCCGAAGAGCATGGATCCAATGTATATGTATTCTTTATTCGATAATTTCTTATCCATTCATTTTCAGCCAACTTTCTTTTTCAATTTTTTTAATTCTATCATGGCATTTCTCCTGTTACTAGAATGGGGGGCGTTAATCAAATAAAACTTATCATTTTCTCATTTGCGCGGCTTTTATTTACTCCATGTCCGCACCCAAAAATGATGGCAATATTACGACAAAACCGAACAAACGATTGCCATAAAAGAAACGGTCCTACTCGTTTTTTGTAAACACTGTGTTAAAATCCTTTTATTTTTTCTGGAATATGCTAGAATTAATTGACTATAAACAAGAATTGAGGAATGTAAAAAAATGATTACCGTATCAAATGTCAGCTTACAATTTTCCGATCGCAAGTTGTTTGACAATGTTAACTTAAAGTTCACCCCTGGTAACTGCTATGGCGTCATCGGTGCAAACGGAGCTGGAAAATCTACTTTCCTGAAGATTTTATCAGGTGTTATCCAACCCACAACCGGCGACATCATTTTGGATCCAAATGAACGTCTCGCTGTACTGAACCAGAACCACTATGGTTTCGAAGAACATCAAGTATTGGACACCGTCATCATGGGGCATAAACGCCTTTATGAAATTATGGCCGAGAAGAACGCTATCTATGCAAAAACTGACTTCACTGAAGAAGACGGCATCAGAGCCGGCGAACTTGAAGGCGAATTTGCTGAATTGGACGGCTGGGAAGCCGAATCCGATGCTGCAAGTCTTTTGCAAGGTTTAGGAATCGGTGAAGATTTGCACTACAAGCAGATGAGCGACCTATTGGAGCCACAAAAAGTTAAAGTTTTGCTGGCGCAAGCCCTATTCGGCAAACCGGACGTACTGCTTTTGGACGAGCCGACAAACGGTTTGGACAAAGAATCAATCGAGTGGTTGTCCGAATTCTTGATCAACTTCCCAAATACTGTCATCGTTGTTTCCCATGACCGTCACTTCCTGAACACCGTATGTACGCACATGTGTGACGTTGACTTCGGAAAAATCAAACTTTATGTCGGAAACTACGACTTCTGGATGCAATCCAGTCAGTTGGCTGCTAAATTGGCTGCTGATTCCAATGCAAAAAAAGAAGAGCAGATCAAGGAATTACAGGACTTTATTGCGCGCTTCAGTGCCAATGCATCGAAATCCAAACAAGCGACATCCCGTAAAAAGACATTGGATAAAATCACCTTGGATGATATTCAACCATCATCCCGTAAATATCCTTTCGTCGGCTTCACTCCGGAACGCGAAATCGGAAATGACTTGTTGATGGTTTCAAACATCTCCAAAACAATCGATGGCGTCAAAATTTTGGACAACATCAGCTTTGCTTTGAACAAAAACGATAAAGTCGCTTTCACAAGCCGCAAAGACATCGCTACTTCTACCCTCTTCAAGATTTTGATGGGCGAAATGGAAGCTGATGGCGGTACTTTCAAATGGGGCGTCACAACTTCAAGAAGCTATTTGCCGAAGGATCACACGAACGAATTCCCGGTTGCCGATATCACCATTTTGGAATGGTTGCGCCAGTTTGCAGGCAAAGAAGAGGACGACAACACTTTCTTGCGCAGCTTCTTGGGCCGCATGCTGTTCTCAGGTGAAGATGTCATGAAGAAAGTTTCTGTCCTATCCGGGGGAGAAAAAGTACGTATCATCCTATCGAAAATGATGCTTTCAAAAGCAAACGTTTTGGTGCTGGATGACCCGACAAATCACTTGGATCTTGAATCCATCACGGCGTTGAATGACGGCATGATCGCTTTCAAAGGCGCATTGTTGTTCACTTCACACGATTACGAGTTCATCAACACTACTGCGAACCGTATCATCGAATTGACTCCAAACGGCGTTGTTGACAGAATGGAAACAACCTACGAAGACTTCTTGGCAGATAAAGACGTGCAAGCAAGAATCAACGCACTTTATAAAGAACAAGCATAAAACCAGCATGAAAAAGAGGAACAACCCAAGCGTTCGGGTTGTTCCTCTTTTTTAATAACATATTTCAATTCCAAAAGTGCATCACCTCTGGTGTTTCACAAGGTTGCAAAATATTCCATGCATCCCAAAACGGTGGCTAGCTTCACGGGTAAGCCCTTCGGAAATTAGATAAATCTGACCCATTGCGCTCTACGATGCTCATTCAGGGCCAGATTTCCTAAATTTCTTTCAGGGCTGAACGAACCCGTTCCGCTTTTCTAAACTTTTTTCCAGATCATGTGGGCTTCGCAGGCTAGGTCTTCGCCGTTCATGATGCGGTGCGCGGTGATGATTTCGCCGTTCTCAGCTTCTTTTGTCGACATGACGCTGGTGATGCTGTTGCCGTATTCGACTTCTTTTTCATACTTGATCGTAACGGCAGCCATCTGATGATCCATGATAAATTTCGGGTCGATTGTGTTGATGATCCAATCGAAATATTTCGCGTTGTTGACATGGCGATTGTAGTCGATATCCAGGTATCTGACGCGGAAATCCTGCTCCTTACGGTTTTCCGGTTCCAGCTGGATCGGTTTCCGCATGCGCACCATCGTCCGGATTTCATCAGCCTGGTAAACGGTCAGCAAGTCTTTTTGGATCTGGACCATCTTACGGGTTTCGATGTCCATCATGACGAAGTTCGTCATCACTTCCACACACAATTGTTCCCTTTCATCATAAGCCCGGAAGCGGCGATAGGTGAAGAAGCGGTTATAACTCATCGCTTCCGTTTCCAGGATGATTTCTTCGCCTTGGTGCGGCATGCGTTCGATCTGCATGTCGTACTGCACGATGATCCAACTGAGTCCTCTTTCGGACATCTGGTCATTCGTGTTCCCGAGTGAATCGCTTTGTTGTCCCGACAAGTCCATCATCAGGTCTACGAGCGCTGGCAAGGTGATTTCACCGGTGATGTCGCATTCATAGCCTTTGATGCGATGGGTTCTGCGATAGATTAATCCGCTCAATGTTTTCCCTCCAAAATCAACTTTATAATAGAAAGGATACCATACTTTTCAGCACGGACCAACCGAAATACCATTCAAAATCAGACCCGCAATTGCTGTCTGTCGTTGTAGAATTCGCGGTATGCCAGGAAAGAGGCGATATAAGACGAGATGCTTGTCGCCGCCACCAGCATGAAAGTCACCATGATCTGATACATGATCGCCGTCATCGGTACGGTGCCGGCAAACATCAAACCCGACATCATGCCCGGCAAGGAAACGATACCCACTGTTTTGGCGGAATCCAAAGATGGCTGCATGCCTGATTTGATCGTTTCCCGCAAGATTGTGCGCGAAGCTTGATTCGGATTCGCACCGAGAGACAGTTTTTCCAGAATCTGTTGGCGCTGATCGCGGAACAAGGAATTCAGGTTACGATAGCACAAGCCGATGGTCGTCATCGCATTCCCGGCTATCATTCCAGTGATCGGCACAATCTGTGAAGGGATGAATTTAACGGACCCGGACAGGACCAAAATGGCTAACGTCAAAATCGCTGAAGCGGAGATGGCGATGAGCGAAATCTTCAAAGAATTCGGGATACTGCTGCTGCGTTTGTGGGCATTCCATGACGCATTGAAGACGATGACCGCAACCATCGCCAGAGTGACGATTGTGTTGTTCACATTGAACAGATAGGTCAATACGTATCCGACCGCGATCAACTGTACAATGGCTCGGGTAATGCTGTACAAGATGTCTTTGGCCGTTCCTAATTTTTCTTTATAGGAGATGTAGACTCCCACCAATACCAACGAGAAGCTCAACATGAGCGTGATTGGACTTACTTGTAGATCCATCTTAGTTCTCCTCCCCTTTTACGATTCTTCCAGCAACAATATGGATATTCTTATCCGCCAAGCTGGACTCTTCTTCATTATGGCTGACCATAATGATCGTCATATCGGAATGATTCCGCATTTCCTGGAGCCATCTCCAGATGATCTGTCGATTCGCTTCATCCAAGGCGCTCGTGACTTCATCAAGCAGGAGGATTTTCGGTTGAAACAGGACATTTCGTATCAAAGCGACACGCTGCTTTTCCCCGCCGGACAAGCTATTGATATCTTTGTCCATGTATTCCTTTGACAGCCCGACTGACTCCAGATAGGCGACTGCTTTCTTTTCATCGAATTCCTTTTTGCGGATTTCGTAAGGAAAAGCCAAATTGTCGCGGACGATTTTTCCGAACAAAACGGGTGTCTGGAATGTGTAGGAAACCTCCTTGCGGTATTCGGTAGGTTCGTATTCATCCAGCGACTTCCCTTGGTAGCGTATTTCCCCTTCGGTACGCGAAAGGATCGTCGCAATGATCTTCAAAAGTGTACTCTTACCGCTTCCGGACGGGCCGGTTATCGAGAGAAACTCGCCCTCTTCCAGCGAATAGCTGATGTCATCCAGAATGACTTTGCCGTCCGATACAAAACTCAGATGTTCCATTTCCAATAATGCCATTTTTTAGATTGCTCCTTTATCATTCAAATTGCATCCAAACCCGATGCAAACTCCAAAAACCGCTGTTCAGGTTGGTAATGCTTCATTCTTCTATTCTATCACTGATTCCCTATTTTTTGTTAATGATAATGATTATAATTTAGCAACAAATACAAAATGATACTATTGGACTAAAATATGCTGATCAGAGGAGCAACCCAGTTTACTCAGTTTCTTCCTGTAGCTCCGGTGAGGCGGATGCTCATCGGAGGATAGCGGTAACTATCCGCCTCAAATTCGGTGAGGCCGGTCTCATCGGAGCACAAAAGCCCGAATGCAGTCTGAACTCCGGTCAAGCCTTCATTCGCCGGAGAACGGCAAAGGCTGTCTCGAAAAACGAGACAGCCTTTGTTATTTCTTATCGTATTACTCTCCCAATTCCGCATACGAAATCAACTGGATTGCCTCATCTTCACGGATGCGATCCGCAAAATCTGAATGCATCAAGAATTCGGCCATATAGGCTCGATCCTTCTGCAGGCTACTGACGCGTTCCAGACTGGCATCGACATAACCCGGATGGACGATCAATTCGACCGAGGTGTCCGGCTTTTCCAGGACGGCCATAATATCATCCAACTTCTCCATCACACTCATTCCCAATTCGGCCTGCGGTTTTTCAGCAGCGAAGCCGAGGTCGAATTGGCGGTCCGTATGCAGCACCCCATGGCTACCCTCGAAATGATCCCGGATCGGCAGCTCGTACTGGATCGCCAACGACAGGATGACTTTGTTGAGCGGCTCCAACATATGCACATGGTGGTGCGAATCCAAATGCGTTGGTCTGATGCCCGCCTTGCGAACTTTTTCGATTTGCGCATGCCACTCCGCATAGACCTCATCCAGATCCAGTGAAGCTGCATGCTGCTGCACGTATTCTCTGGTGTGGAAACGCCCATCGGCACTGATGGTGGATGCGTCAGGCAATAGGGGCTTTGCGAGCGTCAGATTCAGATGAACTCCGATTTCCAGCTCCGGATGATCGGATGCCAATGCCACAGCATGATCGAATGCCGCTCCGTTCGCCAGCAGGGTCGTCGAGGTGGTGATGCCGTACAAAAAACTATCGATGATGCCGTAGTTCACGCCATTTGTGAGACCAAAATCGTCTGCGTTGATGATTACTTGTCCCATATTTCATTCTCCTGTCTGTTTCGGATGGCGGTTCGGCTTCAAATCGCTTTGACTGCCCCGCCATCCACATATAGTGTACTGCCGGTGATGTATGTATTCGCTTCGGAAAGAAGGAAAACAACAGCTTTTGCGAATTCTTCCGGTGTACCGTAACGTCCTAAAGGAATGCCTGCGATAGCAGCCTTGTCGACTTCCGCAACTGTCAATTCTCTCGCTTTAGCGTTCGCCTTATTCAGATATTTCAAGCGATCGGTTTCGATTTTTCCCGGCGCAACGACGTTCACGAGGATGTTGTCGGGCGCCAATTCATCAGCCAGCGTTTTGCTTAGGCCGACGATGCCGTTTCGGAACGTATTGGAAAGCACCAGATTCGGTAAAGGTGTCTTCACCGAAATCGAGGCGATGTTGACGATGCGTCCGCCCTCTTTACGCAAATCAGGCAGTACTTCGCGGATGATCCGGATGTAGCTCAGCAAGTTCAATTCGAAGGCCTGCTGCCATACTTCATCGGAAAAGGAATCGAATTTCCCGCTTGGCGGACCGCCTGCGTTGTTCAGCAAGATATCGATTTTCCCGAATACTGTATGGGTCCGTGCCACCAGTTTCTGGATGTCCTCAACTTTAGTGATGTCGCAAGGGAAATACGCGACCTTTCCGGCATGCATGGCTTCCAGCTCTTCTTTCACCTCAGCCAATTTGTCCTCGCTTCTGCTGGTGAGCATAACATGCGCGCCTTCTTTGACGAGTTCCTTCGCCACCGCTTTGCCCAAGCCTTGACTCGAAGCAACGACCAATGCCACTTTATTCTTTAGCCCCAGATCCATTTTGGTTCCTCCTTCAACTGCTTAATTCGTCCGACCTCTTATACATACTATAGCTCAAAAGCGCCCACATCACTAGCATTTCACTCGGTCGGCCATAATTGCCTCTGCTGGCTTCCGGTGTAGTCTGTTATAATGGAAAATGAATGTATTTACTTAAAAAATACTAACCAATGGACAGGAGCCTTTCCCATGAGAATACTGCATACAGCTGATTGGCATCTCGGTAAAATCGTCAATGATTTTTCCATGCTGGAAGATCAGCGTTATTACTTGACGAACCTGATCGAGCTACTCAAAGATAAAGAAATCGATGCGATCATTATGGCCGGAGACCTCTACGACCGTGCGTTGCCTCCGAAAGAAGCGGTAGCGTTGGCCAATCGGACACTGACCCGGATGGTGAAGGAATTGGGCGTGCCTGTGTTCGTCATCGCCGGCAACCACGACAGCAACGAGCGAATCGAATATGCCGCTGATCTGTTGGCCGACAGCCGCCTGTATATAGAAGGAACCATGAAAGATTCCATCCGTAAAGTTGCCTTCCAAGGAACCAATTTCTATCTGCTGCCTTTTGCGGATCATGTCTATGTCCGGGAGAAGCTTCAGGACGACACAATCAAAAATATGGAGGATGCCATTCGTGCGCAGTTGGCGACCGTAAAAGCAACCATGAACCCAAATGAAGTCAACATCCTGATTGCGCACGGCTATGTGATCCAGACCGGAAACGACACGAGCGAACCATCCGATTCCGAACGTCCGCTCAGTATCGGTACTTCCGAATACGTGGATGTGTCGCTGTTTGAGGACTTTGATTATGTCGCTCTGGGCCATCTGCACAAGGCCCAGAAAGTCAAAGACGACAAAGTCCGCTATAGTGGCTCAATCCTGAAGTATTCCAAATCAGAAACCCCGCATCAAAAGCAGACGAGCATCGTGACGATAGAAAAAGACAAACTGGAGATCGAACCGCTCCGGATCAAGCCTTTGCGCGATATGCGCACAATCCGGAGTACATTCTCAGAACTGATGAAGGGGCAATCCGAGGACTACCTGTTCTTCGAACTGGAGGATACGGAATACGTGCTGGATGCGATGAACCAACTGCGCCGTCGCTATCCACACGCGATGGGGCTCGAATACGTCAGCCGAAGAGAAACCGAATCGGTGGCCTTGCAGCATAACCGGGAGGATCTCCAACAGTTGTCCTATCCGGATTTGTTCAAGGATTTTTATGAGCAATACCGCGCCATTGAAATGGAAGAATCCGATCAAAAAATCGTTGCGGATATCTTTTCCGCTTTGGGAAGGAATGATTAGATGAGACCCTTAAAATTAGAGATGAATGCCTTTGGTCCCTACAAAGAAAAGATCGTATTGGACTTCACGCAATTCCAGAACCAAACATTGTTCCTGGTTAGCGGGCCTACCGGTGCCGGCAAAACCACAATTTTTGATGCCATCGCCTATGCCCTTTACGATGTCGCCAGCGGCAGCAGCCGGGAAAAGGACACCTTCAAGTCGCAGTTCGCAACGGAAGAGTCGATCTGTTACGTCGATCTGACGTTCGAATACAACGGGAAATCTTACCGCGTCAGACGCTCCCCTGCCCAGACAGGTCCTGGGAAAAGCGGAAAAATCATCGATTTGAAAGCTGATGTCGCCTTTTATCACGACGACACCGTGACGACGAAAGCGCGCGACGCCAATGCGGAAATAGAGCAATTGCTTTCTTTGAACTACGAGCAGTTCAAACAGATCGTCATGCTGCCGCAAGGGGAATTCAAAAAACTACTGGAATCGAACAGCAATGACAAAGAGACTATTTTCCGGAACATCTTCGGGACCGAGATTTTGAAAAGATTCCAGGAGGAACTGAAGGAGCGGGCCAAATCATTACAGAGCCAGGCGACTTCCGCCCATGATTCGCTACAGACCGCTTATTCCTTTGCCTCGGGAATCAAAGATGAACCCTTGCAAGAAGCGCTCCGCTTGCAGGACACCGAGCAGTTCCTGGTTCGGATCGCAGAACTGTTGGCGGCGCTCGAAGAAGAACGTGAAGTCAAAGAACTGCATCTAACTTCTTTGCGTTCACAAAGTCAAGCCGTTTCCGATACCATCAAATTGCTGGAAGATATCGCACAGTTGGAGGTACGGCTGAAAGTTCTGGAGGAAGAAGAAGCTCAAGCCTTAGGATGGAAGCAGCAATTGGAGCGCCATGAACAAGCCGTTAAAGCCGAGGAAAAAAGGTCGCTGTACATTGCAGCATCCACAAACAGGGCTGCAAAACAGGAACAATCCAAACAAAATGACGCTCTCTTGGACCAATTGAATCAGGCTTCACGCGATAAGCAATCGGCATTCGAGGTGGCTGAACTTGCCTTTTCCCTGATCCCAGGCTTGCGTGAAAAGATCGGCACCGTGAAGGAACAGGAAAAACAGCTTATCGCCTTGGCGAAGAAGCAGAAAGAACTGGCAGGTTACCAGAAAGCAGGCAACGATGCCACGAAAGAACTGCAGAAACATGCAAATCTTAAACAAGCGCAAAAAGAAAAACAGGAGCAGTGCCAGCAGAGGCTTGCGGGGCTGAAACAAGCCCAAAAAGAAGCTGCCAGTATCAAAGACAAATTGAGTGCTTGCCGAATGAACGTGCAGCAATCCGATCAGATCCACAAGAGGATTGTCCAAACCGAAAAATTGTTGGCTGAAAAACTTGCAAAAGGTGCACGATTCCTGATTCTGGAAAAAGAATTCATGGCAATCGATCAACAGTTCAAGGACGAAATCCTGCTCTACAACCGCAACATCGCAGGCATTTTAGCAGAACAGCTGATCAGCGGAGAAGCTTGTCTTGTCTGCGGTTCAACAGACCATCCCGCACCCGCTCAAAAAACGGCAGAGACCCTCTCCGATCAGGACCGGGAGCAGCTGGAGAAAAACCGGAATCAGGCATATGCGGATTACCAGCAGGGGACTGCCGAACTTTCCGGAATCCGAAAACAACTGGCCGATCTCTTCGATGAGTTCGCTATCCCGGCTGAAACTTTTGAAACTTACAAACAGGAACAGAAAGCAAAACGCGATAGCGAAATCGCGTCAGAAAAAACGCTGCTGTCGGAGATGATAGCTCTGCAGAAGATTCTTGACGAAGAAGAGACCCTCGTCAAGCAGCAAAACAACATCGAAACAAATCTGCAGGAGATCGACCAGAACTGTCTTACGCTTCAGAAAACATTGCACTTGAACGAAACTCTTTCCAGGGACCTGCTGGCCGATATCGAACAGGAACAGCAAATTTTGGGCGACAAAGACCTCGCAACTGTGCAAAATGAAATCCTGCAGCTCAACAAAACCATTGAGACCAGCACAAATGACTACAACAGGCTGAACAGCGAGCTGACGGACCTCGAGAAACGGATTGCCGTCTGCCATGCCAACAGCACCACCTACGCGGCCCAAGTTGAGGAAGCAACCCATGCTTTGTTGGATGCGGAAACAACCTACAAAACCGTACTGGCTGATACAGGACTGGAAGAACCTTTCGATCATCTAATATTGGATAAGGCATTGTCTCTGGAAATCCAGAAACGAATCCGCAGTCATGAAGACGACCTGAATGTCACCGTGACCCGTTTGCAAGATGTAAGAAAGAGCGCTGCAGTATTGGATCAGGATCAAACCGTCGTCTCCTGCACCAATCAAAAAATGCTTCTGGACAATACAATCCGGGCATCGGAAGAGCAAAAAGATCAGCTTGCAGGCGATATCCAAATGCTAAAAAAAGCGGCGCAAGAAATCGCTGTGATCTACAAAAAGCAACAGCAGATCATTTCCGATTACCAAAAATACAAGACTTTGTCGGACATCGCCAACGGAACCAAAGAAACTGATTATATCTCATTCGAACGCTATGTGCTGGCGATCTATTATGAGGAAATCATCGAAGCTGCCAATCTTCGCTTCCAACAGATGACGAACAACCGCTATCTGTTGTTGCGCAAGGAAGACAAAGGCAAAGGTGCCGGAGCTAAGGGACTGGATCTCGATGTATTCGACCATTACACCGGTCAAACCCGCAGCGTCAAAACGTTGTCGGGCGGTGAAGGCTTCAAGGCTTCCCTTGCGCTTGCCCTTGGTCTAAGCGACGTGATGCAGAGCCGCAGCGGAGGAATCCAGATCGATACACTGTTCATTGATGAAGGCTTCGGTTCGCTGGATCCAGAGTCTTTGGATACCGCAATCGAGGCGCTATTCTCCCTGAACAGTTGTGGCCGTTTAGTCGGTATCATTTCGCACGTTGAGGAATTGAAGACGCGCATACCCGTCCATATCAAAGTCGACCGCACCACCGAAGGAAGTACCGCAAAAATTATCCTCTAGATGAGAAAAGCTGAACGGGTTCATTCAGCCCTGAGTAAGGAAACACTGTGACCTAATCGGTCAAGTACTCTGATGTCACAGTGCGACATCAGAGGGCCTCACTGCGAGACCAGTTGGATGGCCTGATGACAGGAATAAGCGATTGAAATCGCAAGAGTCATGACAATTTAGGAAATCTGGCCTCGCAACGTTCCCTACGGTCACCTTATACTGGTGCTCTAAGGGATGAATCCCTAAGAGTCCCATGCAAATGAGCATCGTAGAGCGCAATTGCTGAGAGACTTCCTGCGTCAGCAGGTTAGTCGAATAGTATCCTTGACTCGGTAGAGACAAAGGGTTCCTTTATCCCTTTCCGAAGGGCTAACCCGTGAAGCTGGCCATCAAATTTGATGGCATGAAACAATTTGAAAATCTGTGAAACAGCTATGGTGATGCACATTTCAACAAAAATTTATACTGTCCTACGATATAAAGGAAAGTCCAGCTACATTTAAGTAACTGGACTTTTTTTGCGTCTCCTGATTCGTTGGTTCAAAAGCGTCTGATCAATTTTTCCTTACGATTAATACATCACATGGCGCATGTTTGATGACATGATTCGTCACCGATCCGACCACCAGTTTTGCGATAGTGCCCTTACCTGTAGCACCCATTACAATCAAATCACACTTCCATTCTTCCACAAGCGCCTTCGCAATCATTTCCTTTGCGTTGCCGGTGCGCATTTCCTTGTGCACTGCCACCCCGTTTGCACGCGCATATCTGTCCAATTCATCGAACAACGAGTCTTTATCCTTCTGCAGCTGCGCAGCTTCTTCGGCGTTATCTTTTTTATCCAGAATCGCAACCAGATAAAGCGCAGCATTGTTCCTTTCAGCGATATGTACCGCCTGTTTGAACGCCTTGATTGAAGCCTCCGATCCGTCCACTGGAATCAAGATGTTTTTATACTGAACCATTCAAACCCACTCCTTTGGAATAATCAACCAGAAAACGCTTTCCTTACTCTTATTTTACTATACTTACGAAATAAACAAAAGATTAGTCGTCCTACGGTTGATAAATTTACAAACCAAAAAGAGCCTGGCTGACAGGCTCTTTTTGGTAACTGCGCTACTCAGATCAGAAGAGTAGTGGACTGTTTATTTTTTGAATGTAACGGGCTTATCCAGCTAAATTTCTCTACTTTCCAATTTGCCGATTTCTTTGACATCCTTGCGCAACACCGCCTGGGATAGGTTCGGGCGAACTTTGTAGGCTGATTTTGATGACATGACTGCATTCGCTAAGCCAGTCTGGATCATTTCTGAAATCTCATCAGTCCTCAAATAGGAGTAGACGATTCCGGCGCAAAGCGCTTCATTCGTTCCCCAGATGTAGGTTTCGCTGTTTTCGTCGCTGTTCTTCAGATCATAGACATGCATGCCGTAATTTTCACTGGCATAGCCGACGCTCTGACTGTTTTTGGTGATGATGACATGCTGTACCCCTTTGTCAAGCCACATCTGTAGGGCTTCCCGCATAGAAGCATCATCCTTGATTTTGATGCCGAAGTGCTTCTCGGTTTCGTCATGCTTCGTGATCAGCAACTTCAAGCCCTTCAAGTTTTCGGGAATATTATACAATTTAAGGACGGATGCGCAAATCAGGACGGTTGGAATATTGTATTTCGCTCCGATTTCAAGTAAGTGTTCCACGCTTTCTTTCGGGCAATTCGAATCGATGATGATAGTTTTGGCTCGCTTCAGTGTCGCCAGGTGCTTCAACAACCATTTTGGCTGCATATACTCATAGATATCCATTTCCGCCAATCCGATGATCATTTTACCCGATTCATCGATGACTTCCATAAAGGTGCCTGTCGAAAAGCCAGGAATCATTTCCACTTCGGAGGTCTTCATCAATGGGCGCATAGATTCTTCGATCGTATGCCATTCCGCATCATCCCCGACCAAAGATAACATAACGACGTCTTCCTGCAGTCTACCCAGATTCTCAGCGATACTGAGAGCAACCCCGCCGATTGACGTCTGGGAGGTAACATTGTTCGATTGTCCATGAATAAGGCCGCCTTCCACAAAATAGCGGCGATCGATACAGGCCGCGCCGATACAGACAATCGGTCGCGTATCATTGATGACATAGGCTTTCCCCAAAAGGTATCCCCGTCTCACCAAGCCGGAAATGATGTTCGCCACTGCGGGACGTGACAGACCAATCTTTGTAGCTAAATCTTGCTGCGAAATGAAAGGATTTTCCTTAATGTAGCTCAGTATTTTTGATTCTTTCTCGTTTAAAGCCATGTTTCAATTCCCCTTACTCTATAAAAACTCGGCAATGCCGAACTTATTCTTTTAGCAACATTCTCTGCTCCTAAATGTATAGTATATATCCAATGACTGCTGTTGCCAAACAAACACGGTATATTGTAACCTTTTCTTAATTCCTTTGCATCATTCAGAGCGATTTTATTACTAAACATTACTATATAAATTGAGTTAAATTGCATTCGTTTTTCCTCCTGTAGGCGTATACTAAAGAAAACACTTGAGGAGTGGGGAACATGGAAACAGAACGCCAAATCCGTGAATTGGAAAAAGCGATGACTACGACAGACAACCGCCGGTTGTACGAGCGTTGCCTGGCAGTCAAGTTGGTTCTCGAAGGCC
>NZ_FOQC01000021.1 GCF_900113645.1 Trichococcus flocculiformis | reverse complement strand
TGTTATCCCCCTCTTATGGGCAGGTTACCCACGTGTTACTCACCCGTTCGCCACTATCTTCTCAGTGGAAGCAAGCTTCCATAGAAAAGACCGTTCGACTTGCATGTATTAGGCACGCCGCCAGCGTTCGTCCTGAGCCAGGATCAAACTCTCATGTAATGTGGGCTCTTGTACAGAAACCCTCATGAAAAGCTGAAAAGCTCTTAATTTCTTGCTGACTTTATGTTTGCGATACAATGTATCGCCTTCGTTTGCTTCGACCGAAGTCTAAGCTCCCTGCACATTTGGTTCGTTCATTCTTTGTTCAGTTTTCAAAGGTCAATCGCGTATCACGTATTACGTGATTGCTTATTCATAATATCATGGCCATTGCATCTTGTCAACAACTTTTAAAAATTAAATTTAAGCTGTTCGACTGATGAATCAGCAACTTTCATATGATAACATCGTTTTATCTTGCTGTCAACAATGAATCTTATCTTGCAGTCGCCTTACAAAAGACAACTTCACAATACTATCATCATTTCAAATCCATGTCAAACAGATTTCAAAAAAATCCATCGGATTACCGAGGAACTAAACTGTACCATAAAATTGTAAGCCTTGTCAACGCCAGTGCATCAACATTACTATGGATACATTATTTGAAGCGAAAAACATTTTTTTCGAATATAAGGCTGAATACGCTCAGGTAGCGCAAGAAAATCAAAGAGGCAACCTCAAATAGCGAGGTTGCCTCACTTCATGCTTGTAGCACTAGTTCCTGTTAATTTATCTACCAACAATGTTGCGGTTGGTATTTAAAGTTACTGTTCGTTGACATGATCTTCGTTCATGTGAGTCTTACAAACTTCCGGACTACTTTTTCCACTGAATGAGGAACATGGCCACAATATGAAGTTGTAGTACTGAAGATTCATAAAACATTTAAACGGGGCATCTCGCCACTCACATTTAAATACGAATCTTCTTCGAGATAACATTTTAAGTTTACTCGCCTAAAATGTTTCTCATTTCTGAACCTTTATCCATTCTATTACGGTTTTAACTTCACAGGTTAAATCAATTTTTCATAGTTTTTCAAGCTAATCTAAATCTTTTCTGCTGCTACGTTACTTTTTTCATTCAATCTGTCATGTTGAATCTTTTCTAGATTTTTCGGGTCTATACTTAAAGTCTCTACTCGATCATGAATGAAATTAAAACCATAAGATGCAAGAACTTCAATTGGTTCTATGTAAAGAATTCATTTTATACAACCCTTTCGAGTTATATACCCTTCCTTCTTTACACTCTAATAATAACATGAAAGCGCTTGCTTTGCAAGTAAATGTTGACTATTTTTTTTAATTATTTGAATTTTTTTATTTATTCCCCCAAGTTTCCGGCTGACTTTATGGCTACAATTTTAGTGTCTTCAGCTTCTATTTAACTGCCTATACACTTTCCATGACAGTACGGCTCTTCAGCAATGATAGAACGCAATTAAGGGCCGCCTTCCAGCAGCCCCCAATTCGATCAGTGCTTCGTCTTGACGACGACAGCTTCATTCACTTGTACCAATTCATCATTTAAATACACAGCTAACTCTGGTCCTTCTTCTATAGTGAGGGTCACTTCTCCACCGATCACTTGCACATCAAGCAGGCTGCCGCGGAAATTGATTTTGAAATCATAGCCTTGCCAATTTTTAGGAACGAATGGTTTGAAATGCAGGGCGCCCTCTTTCACGCGCATTCCGGCAAAGCCTTGAACGATAGCCAACCAGGCACCGCTCATCGAAGTGACGTGGAGCCCGTCATCCGTATCATTGTTGTAGTTGTCCAGATCGAGCCTAGCGGTGCGCGCATATAATTCAACAGCTTTTTCTTCCTTCCCAAGTTCCGCAGCCAGGACAGCGTGCACGGATGGGGACAAGGAAGATTCGTGAACAGTCATCGCTTCATAGAAATCAAAGTTGCGTCTCTTTTCTTCCATACTGTACCGATCATTCAGGAAATAGATGCTCTGCAGCACATCGGACTGTTTGATGAACGGGGATCGCAGGATTTTATCCCATGACCAATGCTGATTCAAAGGCCTTTCGCTCGGATCCAACGTATCGGCAGGACGAAGGTCTTTATCAAGGAACGTGTCATGCTGGACAAAAACCCCCAGTTCCTCATCATACGGATAATACATCCGGGCAACAATATCTTTCCAGTGGTCCGTTTCCGCTTCCGCCAGGCCCTGCTCTGCCCATTTCTCGGGGGACACTTTTTTTAGCGCGTCCAAAGTGTACTGGAGTGTCCACGTCGCCATATTGTTGGTATGGTAATTGTTGTTGACGTTGTTTTCGTACTCGTTCGGGCCAGTCACGCCATGGATCATATATTTTTGGTTGCGTTTGGAAAAATGGACCCGATCCGCCCAGAAACGGGAAATGCCGACAAGGACATCGATTCCCGTTTCCACTAAGTAGCTTTCATCCCCCGTGTAGTTCGTGTAGTTGTAGATGGCATGCGCGATCGCCCCGTTGCGGTGGATTTCCTCAAAAGTGATTTCCCATTCGTTGTGGCATTCGATTCCGTTGAAGGTCACCATCGGATACAAAGCGCCTTTGAGCCCCTGCTGGCGTGCGTTGTGGAAAGCACCCGGCAACTGCTGATGACGGTAGCGCAACAATTGGCGGGTGACTTTCGGATCGGCTACGGAAAGGTACATCGGCACCATGTATGCCTCCGTATCCCAATAGGTGGCGCCGCCGTATTTCTCGCCGGTGAAGCCTTTCGGACCGATGTTCAAACGTTCGTCTTCTCCGTAATAAGTAGAAAAAAGTTGGAAAAGATTGAAGCGGATCCCTTGCTGTGCTTCGTCGTTGCCCATTATTTTCACGTCCGCTTTCGCCCATCTCGCTTTCCAAGCACGTTCATGCGCGGCGAGAAGCCTGTCGTAGCCTTCCCCAGCAGCTTCAGTTGCCATCTTTTTGGCGATGAACGCCTGCTCGGCATCCGGAATGTCCCGGCTGGTGACGATAGCGACACGCTTGTCCAAAACGACCTTTTCGCCCGCGGAAACGAGTCCAGAAAAAGTTTCTTCTACTAAAAGGCCGCTTTCGTTGCAGCCCGTTTGCCCCAGTCCGGAAATGCGGTTGCTCATTGCTGCAGTGACCGTGAACTGATCGATCCCGAACGGATTCGGAATCGTTTTGGTGCTCAGACTGACAGGCGCATCCAGCGTGCGACCAGCTTCCTCCCAGAACATTTCCTCGTAATTCGCATCCTCATTCGTCACGTTGCCATCCAGACGCGGATGGAATTCCAGGTCGGCCGAGCCTTTCAGCACTTCTGCCGTTACCCGCACGAGACAAAGCTCCTTCTGCGAGATGCTGACGAAGCGTTCAAAAGTGAACTTGATTTCCGCAGCATCGCTCTCGCTTTTCCAAATGAAGCTGCGGTTCAATACGCCTCGGCGCATGTCCAATTCCATATGAAAATCCGCGACAGGCTGCTTCGCTAAATCAAGCGGTTCCCCATCAACGAGGATACCCACAGCAATGAAGTTCATGGCGTTGATGACTTTCCCGAAATATTCCGGGTAGCCGTTCTTCCACCAGCCCACACGTGTCTTGTCGGGATACCAGACACCCGCCAAGTAGGTCCCTTCATGGGTATCGCCTGAGTAACCCTCCTCAAAATTGCCGCGCATCCCCATGTAGCCGTTGCCGATCGAAGTCAAGCTTTCCTGCAGCCGCTTCTCTTCTTTGTCCAATACATTCGTCTTTATTTTCCAAGGATCGATATCAAACAGTCTTTTCATATAACAGTCCTTCTTTCCGGAATCAGATGCCGGTCCTTTT
The DNA here is from genome assembly GCF_900113645.1 of Trichococcus flocculiformis. Lineage (GTDB taxonomy): Bacteria > Bacillota > Bacilli > Lactobacillales > Aerococcaceae > Trichococcus > Trichococcus flocculiformis. The sequence continues at coordinate 34,992 of NZ_FOQC01000021.1, read as the reverse complement.
CGGAGCCCACATAAGAATGATTGTTTTGATGACTCTATTATCCCAATTTTGACCGCCTCAATGCAAGCGCAATCACGCATTAGTCTACAATATTTCCCATGTACTTTCAAACCTCGGTCAACAGCGCCTCGCCGTAACTCTTGAACAGGATTGGCACGCTTCGGGTTTCCAGCAACCCTTCACTGATTTGGTACTCCTGATCATCCAGCTGATTCCGATAAACACCATCCGGCAAATCGACAGCAACCTTGGCAGCTTTCCCATCCAGGCAGAAAATGCCCGTCAGCCTTTCATTCCCAAACCGGTATTGGCCGATGACCGTCTCCGATTTGGAAGCAGCTTTCAGGTCATAACTGCCCTCCCTAACAGCGGCTTCCCGCTTGAAACGTTGCAGCCGCTGCAGCAAAGGCGTCAGATCCTCCTCACCGGTCCACGCAATCGGATCCTTTTCGAACAGATCCGGCAGGTGCGCCGTCGCGGTCTCCTGTCCGCCGAAGAGCAGCAGCGTCCCTTTCTGGAAATAGGCAAAAGCAGTCCAATTCCGCAGCCTGCCGATGTCATCGATCTTCGAGCGGATGCGTGGATGATCATGGTTCTCCAAGAAACGCAATTTGACGTAATTCACGGGATAGATGCCGTCCTGGAACAGAAGGACATCAAGATAATTTTTGAGGCTGATTTCCCCCCAGAAGTAAGCCTGCTGGAAATCGTGCACATCATAGTCATAGGTGATGTCGAACGCTTCATACAATTCGCTGTCGGAATAGCCGATATTGCCGCGATCCCGGTTCATCCTCAGGAAACTCGGATGGACCGACTCGGCCAACCAGACGACGCCTGCTTTGACTTCCGCCACTTCTTTTCTGGCGCGCACCCAAAATTCCACGGGCACGAGACTCGCCACATCGCAGCGGAAGCCATCCACGATTGTTGCCCATTGCTTCAGTGTTTCGATTTGATAATCCCACAATTCCGGATGGCTGTAGTCCAAGTCGACGATGTCGTACCACTCACCGACTTTGTTGCCCATTTCGCCGTTCGGTCTGCGGTAAAACCACTCCGGATGCTGTTCGACAAGCTGTGAATCCGGCGAAGTGTGATTATACACGACATCGATCATCACTTTCATGCCCAAATCGTGGATAGCGGCGGCCAATGCTTTGAAGTCGTCCATCGTTCCGTAGGCAGGATTGACAGCGCGGTAATCTTTGATGGCATAAGGACTGCCTTCCACGCCTTTGCGCTTTGTTTCGCCGATGGGATGGATTGGCATGAACCAGATGATGTCGGCACCCAGCCCCTTGATGCGTTGCAGATCCGGGATGATGGCTTTAAAAGTCCCTTCCGGAGTGTGGTTACGCACATAAATGCAATAAATGATTTGATTCCGCAAATTCAAGAATGTGTCTTTCGCCATAAGGATCCCGTTGCCATAAATCTAACTAAATCTAGTTTATGTTTGCTTCCCTGTTCTTCGTGCTCGATTTGGTCCTGACGGACTACTTTCGTTTGATGCAGCACTCCAAGGGCGTAAATTCCGATGCAACGAATCGTACATATCCGAGTTACCGTTAGACTGCTTGGTAATCCCTCAGATTGTAGCTTGCGTTCAGATCCCTATCGCAATGGTGGCCACAGGCGCAGTGGTAGACCTTGTCACTGCGTTTCAGGTCCTTTTTGAGCGATCCGCAGTTGTTGCACAACTTGGAGCTCGGAAACCACTGGTCTGCTTCCACAAATTCAATGCCATGCAGTTCGCATTTGTATTGCAGGCATTGTTTGAAAAAATAGAGCTTCTGATTTGCGACCGCCTTAGCCAAATGCTTGTCTTTCATCATGCCGCGAATGTTCAGCGTTTCCATCACAATGCGGAAGGGTTTGGATTTCACGATCTCCGCTGTTGCTTGATGGACATGATTGGTTCGGATGTTGACTAGGCGTCTGTGGTGTTTTCGGATTTTACCTTCTAGTTTTAGGAGATGTTTAGATTTAAGCGTACCTTTCTTGTATTTTTTGCTTGCACGCCGCTGCAATCTCTTGAGGCGTTTCTCCACTTTCCTCACGGAGGCAGTTTTGTTGATGTTTTCGTAAAAAACGCCATCGGAGGTGACAGCCAACTCCCTGATGCCGACATCCACGCCGACAATCCGACCGTCCAATACGGACTTTTCCGTTTCCACCTCAATGCCGACGGTCAAATACCAATATTTTCCGTCGAACTTGATGCGCGGATTGTAGTATTTGCAGTCCACGGGCAACGGTTCGTTGGTTTTCACCCAGCCGATTTTCTCCAACAGGACGCGGTTGCCTTTCACTTTCAGCTTGCCGCAGTCATTGTAGAAACTCGGTGTGGAGCGGCGCTTGGTCTTGAAACGAGGATGCTGGGCTTGCCCGTTGAAGAAGGCTTTATAGGCTTTGCAGGCATCCTTGACCGCCTGTTTGACGACATTGTTGGAAACGTCGTTCAGCCAGGCGTATTTTTTGCGCTTCTTCATCTTGGTGATGTGCCTGCGTAGCTCATTGTCGCTGATGAACGTCCCACCGAAGCGATGGTTCATTTCCTGCATCCGGATCGTGTAGTTGTACGCCCAGCGAGCAACACCAGCCGCTTGGTAGAGTTTGGACGTTTCGTCGGTCACAATCAAGCGGACTTTCTTTGTCAGCATCATCTCGAATCCCCCCTTTCTATACGCAAAGTATAGAGGAAACGGGATCAAAAACAAAAGATTTGCATGCATTTGAGGAGATTTTTATTGGCTGTTAAATATCCCCTTAACTATTTCAGCTATTGTAGACGGTCTGAAAAACAGCCACCCCATAAGGCCCAAGGTGCAAGGTTTCCCCTTCCAGCCTGTTCCCTCCATTCTGCAACAGAATCTGGCGGTAGCCATGGGGCTCCAACTGATGAAGCACAAACTCCTTCGGTTGGTCCGTCACGTTGCAGATGACAAGGCCGACTTGTTTGTCCATCACCCGCTCATAGACATAGAAGTCATCGTGCGTATTCCAGAGATGATAGTCGCCTTCGACGAACAGATCCGTCTTTTTCAGATCCAATACTTTCCGATAAAAATGCAGAATGCTATCGGGATCGGCTTCTTCCGCGGCTACGTTATAATCCGCTTCGACGTTGACGCCACTCCACGGGGCTACCGTTGAAAAGCCCGCAAAAGCCGACTGATCCCATTGCATCGCACCACGACTGGCATCCTTGGAACTTTCCCGCAGATTGTACAGAACCGCCTCTTCGCTGTACCCCAACGCGAGTGCGTCCTTATAGAACGTCTTGGCTTCCGGAGATTTAAAATCTTTGATGTCATTCAAAAATAGATTTTTCATCCCAAGCTCCTCCCCATTCAGGATGAAGGGAATGCCTTTCTGAAGATACATCAGAGCCGCCAGCATTTTCGCGCTGTTATCGCGGTGCTTACTGTCGTCCCCAATCCTGGAAACGACCCGAGCCATATCGTGGTTGTTCCAATAGAGCGTCGGACCGCCGACATCCGCCATGACTTTCTGCCACTCCTGAAGATTTTTCTTGAAGGCGCCGTAAAGCAGCTTCGTCTTTTGCATATTTGAGGAGAGGCGCGGATCTTTCGATTTTTCATCCATCGTGAAATAACGGAAAGTGATGACCGTGTCGCAGCCGCCGAGAACGGGATCGGTATAGGAACGCGCCAGCTCGACGGTTGCCGAAGCTGCCTCCCCGACGATGAAAGTGTCCGGATAGCGTTCCCGCAAAGTCGAGGTGAAGAATTTCATGTACTCGTTGATTTTTGGAAGATTGGCGTAATAATTCTCAGCCAAGCCGATTTCCCCTTCATCCAGCCCTTCCACATCCGGAAAACCTTCTTCCTTTTGCAGATGGATAAAAGCATCCAAACGGAAACCGTCGACTCCCTTATCGAGCCAGAAAAACGCGATATCGACCATTGCGCGCCGCACTTCCGGATTGGCCCAATTCAGATCAGGCATTTCTTTCGCAAACAGATGGAAATAATATTGGTCACCGGATGGTTCCTTTTCCCAGACAGTTCCGGTGAAAAAAGATTCCCAATTATTAGGCAGATCCTGCCCGCCGTTTTTGCCGTCCGCCCAGATATAATAATCGCGGTACGGATTGTCTTTCCCCTTTAAGGCTTCCTGGAACCACGGATGCTGTTCAGAAGTGTGATTCATCACGAAATCGAAAATGACTTTGATGCCGCGTTTATGCGCTTCGAGGATCAACTCTTCAACCTCAGCCATCGTCCCGAAAATCGGATCGATTTCGAGGAAGTCGGAAATATCATAGCCATTATCGACTTTCGGCGATTTGAAGATCGGATTCAGCCAAATCATATTAACGCCCAAATTTTGAATATAATCCAAACGGTTTATAACACCGCGGATATCCCCGATACCATCCCCGTTGGAGTCCTGAAAACTCATCGGATACACTTGATACACAATCAATCCATGCCACCACTCACGCACATTACCCATACCAAAAACCTCACTTTCGTGATGGCTAGCTTCGCTGGTTCGTTCAGCCTAACCCGTGAAGCTAGCCATCATTATTCGTTGGAACAATACTTACCTTAAGCTTACCCAAAAGGCCTCATAAAAACAAATCACAGGATGTGATGATGCCCATACTTTGCAGCATTCCATCATTTTCTGTACGATTTCCCTTTTTTCTTGTTATAATGATAAAATTAAGGAAATCAAACGAACTTACTCATCATCCAAAAGGAGTCCTCATCCATGAAAAAAACAATCGGATTCATCGGCAGCGGAAATATGGGCGGAGCTATCATCGGCGGGCTCGTCGGTTCTGCACTTGTTGCACCAAACCAAGTGATCGTATCCAGTCAAGACAACGAAAGCCTGCAATCCTTGAAGGACCAATACGCCATCCGCATCGCGGACGACAACAGACAGGTAGCAGCCGAAGCAGATATCCTCTTCTTGGCCGTCAAACCGAATATCTACAATGTCGTCATCGATGAAATCAAAACGACCGTCAAAGAGAAGATCGTCATCGTTACGATCGCAGCCGGAAAAAGCTTAAGCGACATCGAAGAACGCTTCGGCCGCAAGTTAAAAGTAGTCCGCGCCATGCCGAATACCCCTGCTTTGGTTGGCGAAGGTATGACCGGCATCTGCGCAAACGAAGTGGTGAACGTCGCTGAGTTGACGGACGTCAAAAATATCTTCGACAGCTTCGGCCGCAGCGAAATGGTTTCGGAATATATGATGGATGCCGTGACGGGCGTCAGCGGTTCATCCCCGGCCCTGGTCTTCATGTTCATCGAATCTTTGGCGGATGGCGCTGTCCGCGGCGGAATGCCCCGCCAACAAGCCTATAAATTTGCGGCACAAGCTGTTCTCGGATCCGCAAAAATGGTTCTGGAAACCGGCAAACACCCAGGCGAACTGAAGGATATGGTCTGCTCCCCGGGCGGAACGACGATCGAAGCCGTTGCCGAATTGGAGAAAAACGGATTCCGGTCCGCTGTCATCTCGGCAGTCCAGACAACCATCGACAAATCCATCGGCATGAGCAAACCGAAAGAAAACTGAAGACAACCAAAACGAAACCCCTGAGCTGCTCACTCGCTTAGGGGTTTCGTTTACTATACAAAAAGAGCTCTTCCCCGGAAAACCTGAGGAAGAGCTCTTGACTATTAATGGTGGTGATGATGTCCGGCAGCTTCCGCTCCGTCAGCAATATCTTCTTTTTGGATCCCTTTTTCCTGACATTCAGGACAAATGCCATAGACTTCCATGCGGTGATGGCCGACTTGGAAACCGGTCAAATTTTCGGCAACCATCTCCACATCATCCAATACCGGATAATAGAGATCGACGATTTTCCCGCAACTTTCACAGATTGCGTGATAATGTTGCGTGTTGCTGAAATCAAAACGGCTCGAAGCATCCCCGTATGCCAATTCCTTTACGAAGCCGATTTTTACGAAAAGTCTCAAATTGTTGTAGACAGTGGCAGCACTCATGTTCGGAAACCGATCGGCCAGTGCTTTGTAGATCTCATCTGCTGTAGGGTGCATTTTGGACTCGACCAAATATTCCAAAATTGCGTAACGTTGTGGTGTAATCCGAATATTGGCGTTCTTCATTTTTTCGATTGAATCATTTACGACTGTATGATGCATTGTCTATCCCCCCTCTTCTGGAATGGCTTGTATATGATAGTCATTATAATTTACATTTAGCTGAATTCATCATATATCGATTTGCCGAAAATAGCAATACATAAGCTCTTAGCATTCAAAAATAATCCTTACTTTTTATTATCATGTCGCAGATGGAAACGAATCCAGAAAGGCAGTTTTCAAACAACCATCCTGTCGACCTTTACATGGCCACGGGATTAGTATATTCTTAATTAGGATTATTTTTTTTACATCATTTATCGACTTGGAGCTGAATCTATATGAAACTTGGCGCCCGCACCTTTAAAACGGGTCTCGCCGTCGCATTAGCAATGATTGTCGCCCAATACTTCGGATTCGAAGGCGGAGGCGTCATCGCAGGCATCGCAGCCATTTATTCCACCCAACCTTCACTTGGCCGTTCTTACACCAACCTGAAAAGCCGGATCATGGCCAATACAATCGGTGGCTTGGTAGCCGTTTTCGTCGTCATGACCTTGGGATACAACATCTATCTGCTCGGTATTTCAGTGATGTTGTTGATTGCCATCCTGAATGCTCTCAAGCTCGAAGATGTGATCGGACTGTCGATCGTGACACTGATCGTCATCATGGTCGGTACGGATGACAATCTGATGTTGAGCGCCGCTTACCGCGTGCTGGAGACATTCATCGGCGTCATCATTGCCTTTTTGGTAAACACATTCATCGCTCCGCCGCGATACGACGAACGGCTGTACCACACAGTGGATTATGCAACTACCGAGTTTCTGATCTGGATCCGTGCCGGCTTGCGCAAGAATACCGAATACTCGATCATGAACAACGACCTGAAATGGGCGCGTACACAACTCAAAAAAATGGACAATCTCTACCAGTATTTGACTGAAAGCGGCTTGTTCAACAAAAAAAACAAATACCAGAATAAAAAAATGCTGGTAGTCTACCGGAAAATGATCCAAACGACCCGATCAGCTTTTCACGTTCTGGAAGTGCTGCACGATTACGAGAATGTTTTCTATCAGTTTCCTGTCGAAATGCGCATCATGATCCGAGAACGCCTGGAGACCTTGATGAGTGGGCATGAGCAGATTATGCTGAAATTCAGCGGACGGGTTCCGGCCAATCAAGTCAATTTCTTCGAAGCCAACAAAGATCAGCGTCACGATCTGATGGATGTCTTTTTCCAACGCGCCCAAGAAGAAAGTGATTTCAGCAAATACAGCAGTTCCGAAAGCTACGGCATCATCCACCTGATGAGTGCCATCCTGGCGTATGAAGACGATCTGGTTCACTTCAACAAACTGGTCCGCAGCTACAAAGCGACTCCAGGCAATAAATCAAAAAACATCAATAATATCGAAGACATCATCCATTAAACAGCCGACTCGGTTTGTTCAGTGGCAGCAATAAAGAGGCGCGCACTCAACCAAGAGTATTCCTGGTCGGGTGCGCGCCTCTTTGCTATTCTGAAACCTTTTTTTACATTCGTCTAGCTTTGGAAAGCCCATCTCTCGATGGCATGGGCAACGCCATCTTCTTCGTTGGATAAGGTGATTTCGTTCGCGATGCTTTTCAGATTGTCCGTTCCATTGGACATCACGACTCCCAGTCCGGCAACTTGGATCATTTCATAATCGTTCTCGCCATCTCCTAGTGCCATCACTTCGTCCATCGCGATTCCCAGATGATCCGCCAACTTCGTCAAAGCCGTGCCCTTGTTTGAACTCTTCTCCATCACTTCTACAAGGAAATCTTGGCTGCGCACGATATAGAAGTCATTCCGCATCTGATCGGGAATAGCTGATTCAATGACATCCACCTCGTTCGGATTGCCGATGTAAAGGATCTTCATCAAACCCATCTCTTCGGTTACTGCTTTGGGATCCAATACGCTGATGTCCACGTTGACGATGGTGGCATCCTTCTGCATCGATTCCGTCACTTCATCTTCCAGACTGTAGTAATGGTGCTCCCCGACCAACAGCGTGCCGGCAGAAAACCCTTTTCCGAACTCGTAAATTTCCTGCACCTCAGCAAGCGTCAAGGTCTTTTTGTAGACCGTTTCATTCGTGTCCGCGCGCAGAATATAGGCGCCATTCTGTGCGATGATGTAGTCCTCATGTTCGCCAAATCCCAGTTCGTCCGCGTAAGGCTTGATGCCCGCAGGCGGACGGCCTGTGCATAGTACGATTTTGATGCCGCGCCGCATCGCCTCCTGGATCGTCTCTTTTACTTTTTGCGTCATCACTTTCTGCCCGTTGACCAGCGTACCGTCGATATCAATCGCTATCATTTTTATCATCAGTGAACCCACCCCATCATTCTCATTCGATGTATTTTCCTTTCCATTGTACCAAAAAATACTTCAGAATGTGAGAATCTTGCACAATGAAGAATGAAAAATGTTGCACAGAACAGCGATCAGGCTGTCATCTTTGTCTAACTCCGGTCAAGACCTGGGCCGCCGGAGTTCATCACGGCTTCAGCGGCTCTTCTCCGGCAATCACCCGCTGGCCAGAGATGGGCTCAGTTTCGAACGCTCTCCTCCGTTCAAGCCGTCCTCACCGGAGGACAGCTCCCACTTTCCATTCGCACCTAAAAACGGCCGCCTCAAGTGAGACGACCGCCCGGACTACCATCATTTATTCTTTACAAGCACTGTAACAGAGAGGTATTCCACCCGGATGCGGGATAGTCCTTCAACTATTCTCGGTTCATCCAAGTTTGATTTGCCGTTTTCTATCAACACCTGATAGTCTCCGGCTTCAACATCAAAATCGATGGCATTCGTCTGCCCATTGAAGATGACGTAGTATAACTTTTCAGTGTCCTCCAACTGATACACAACGATTTGATAGTCTGCTTTGAGTATATTCATGTGTTCCTTGACCTCATCAATGGTCCGCAAGCGGAATAACGGCTCGTGCTTGCGCAACGCGATCAAGCCTTTCATGTAATCCACAGCCTGTTTCATTTCGGAACGACGGTGCCAATCCATGCGATTGATTGAATCCGGTGCGTTGTAGCTATTCTCCAGCCCGTTCTTTGTGCGCATGAATTCTTGTCCTGCATGGATGAACGGAATGCCTTGGCTCAACAGAACGAAGCTGCTTGCCAAAAGATGGCGCCGCATACGGAAATCCTCATCATCCCACGGCAAGGAAACCTTCAATTTGTCATAAAGCGTGAGATTGTCGTGGGCCTCCACATATTGCACCATCTGAGCAGGTGTCTTGTAGTTGCCTCGGTTAACGGGATAATACGCTCCGCCCTGAAGATTAGTAGCGATCCAACCTTCCATAAATGGCTTACCGGTAACAAATCCGGTGTCGTTCCCGCTGTCGAAATCAGAACCCTTTATCGCTTCGCGCAGTGCATCATTGAAATGAGCCACACCGGGCATACGATCCGCATTTTGTTGGACTGCCTTTTCAGAAGGTGGCAGATTGGTGTTCAGATTCCAACCTTCACCCAGCATAATGATCGAAGGATCGATTTCATCCAAGGCAATACGGATTTCGTTCATTGTTTCGATGTCGTGGATTCCCATAAGATCAAAGCGGAATCCATCCAAATGGAAATTCTTCGCCCAATAGGTGATGCTGTCGATGATGTATTTGCGCATCATAAAACGCTCAGAAGCAGTGTCGTTTCCGACACCAGTACCGTTGCAGAGCGTTCCATCTTCATTTCTGCGGAAATAATACCCAGGCACCGTTTTTTCCAGTGCATGCAGTTTCGGTAAATAGACATGATTGTAAACGACGTCCATGATGACACGGATGCCCGCATCATGCAAGCCTTGAATCATTTCCTTCATTTCCAAGATCCGGACTTCCGGTTGGTAGGGATTGGTCGCATAGGATCCTTCAGGAACATTGAAGTTCTGCGGATCATAGCCCCAGTTGTATTGCTCCAACGGCTTCAACTCATTGACTGTGGAAAAATCGGCCATCGGTAAAAACTGGACATGCGTTACGCCCAGTTCTTTAAGGTAATCCAGCCCGGTCTTGTCGCCATCCGCAGATAAGGTACCTTGCTCGACCACTCCCAGGAATTTGCCTTTGTTTGCAATCCCGCTTGTTGGGGAAATCGTGAAGTCACGAATATGTAATTCATAAATAATGGCGTCGACTGGTGAAGCGATCGGCTCCAATCGGGCTCCCCATCTTTTTGGATTCGTGTTTACTGCATCCATAATGACGGAGCGTTCTCCGTTTGCGGTGGTCGCGTAACTATAGGGATCGACCGTTTCGACGACTTTGCCATCCGGGAAAGTAATCGCATATTTGTAGGCAGTCCCTGCATAGTCCCCAATCATAATGAGTTCGTGAGTCCCTCTTCCGCCTTTCCCCATCGTGTGTCTTTTCTTCTCTTTGCGGTACAGACTTTCATAAACAATTACTTCTACACTGAGCGCGGTCGGAGCCCACAACCGCAGAATAGTCCGCTGCGGTGTATAAAGTGCCCCCAATTCTCCATCAAATGAATACTTTTTATCAAAAACAGGCGACTGCACAAATTGCTCTAGTCGATCATCTAAATTATCTGAGTTATCTTGATAATAAGTAGTCGATAGAACGTCAGTCCGTTTCCGTTCATCAACTTGTATGTACATGACATTACCTCCGAAAAATCTCTTTTCTGATGAAATTGCGTTCAAACAACTGGCTATTGTGCGGCGGTCTCCAAATTTGCCTGCATGTTTGTGAAATACATAATCTTCGACCTACACAGAACACCTTCGCATAAAACGCTTACATCTTTTGTTTATGTCATAATTATACATAAGAAACACGATAATATCAACCTTTCAAAGAACTTCTTATACATTTAGAACAATAATGTTTTTGTATTATCCTTACTGACCTTATTTGTGAAATCAGGATAATGACTGATTGACTTTTCTGCTTTATTGTAGATGGAAATATGAAAAAATCACAAAAAAAGCCCACATTTACCGGACAATCCGGTACATGCGGGCTTTATATTTTGTGATTTGCAGGTTATGGATCAACTCAAATCCGACGTGCCTATGTGAGCGTATCCCTACTCAGTAATTGTTGTTTCCGGTTCGGTTATCGGATCTTCGCTTGGTTGGATCGGTGTTGCCGGTGTTGCCGGTGTTACTGGTGTTTCAACAACCGGCGCCACATATTCATACACCGGATCTTCATAGGTTGGTGCAACATATTCATAAGTAGGCTCTTCATAAACTGGCTCCTCGATTACAGTGACAGGCTCCTCGGTTACAGTGACTGGCGCCACCGGAACGACCAATGATGGAGCAATAGGTGTGTAGGCAGGCTTTTCACCTTCAACATACAGACCGGCCGTAGTATCGACCATTTTTGTTCGTAGGCTGTTGGCAAAGAGTTCTCCATAAAGTTGCTGTCCGGTTTCGTTCAATTCCAAACCGGCTGCATCCATATAGTTGGCCAACGTTTCGCTGCGGTTCGTCAACTCAGCTAAGAAATCTGCATGCAGGTCATACAACGGAACAGCGAAAGCTGCATTTTCTTCCACCAGATTATTGGTATAGTTCCGATAATCCAAGGAATGTGAATTCCAATCAGCCATTTTGGACTCTGCTGGAGGTGGCGTCACCAAGACGATCAGCGTATCAGGCAAAGCAGCCCTGATTTCATCATAAATCTTGTAGATGTTTTGCGTCGAATCCACCAAACTGATATCAACCACTTGATCGGTTTTCGTCGGGATCGTGTAAAAAATGACATCCGGATTGCTGGCGATCATTTCCTGAACATACTGGCTACTCAGATAAACCGAGCTGCTATCAGAAGGGTAGCTGAAGAAAGAAGTCGACAGGTTTTCTAGCGGAAAGTCTGTCTGAATACCGGCAATGGCGGACTTGGCCCAAGCTGCATCTGCCGCCACGTCACCGAAAAAGACGACATTGACTTCCTTCGTATGATGATGAACATATTGCAGATAATCGATGACCGGCGCGCTGTTTCGGTTCTCCGCAAACGCGGCCAAGAACTGCGCATACGCTTCGGATGTGTCGCTCTCTGCGACTACAGACTCCTGGGAAGAAGCTGTTTCCGCAACAGTTGCTGTTTGTTTCTCTCCTTCACTCAATAATTCCTCTTTTTTAGCAGCAGCATATTTATATCCAAAAAGAACAATGGCAATCGTAAGGATACCCATGATGGAAACTAGTACTATTTCCCTTTTTTTCATTCTGATTCCTCCAATATTTTAATCGCATTTCAAATATTGACTCTATATTACAGATATATTTATCATAATATAACGGTTGTGTTAATGCACGGTATTTTTTTTGAGTTAGCGCACATTTCCGATAAAAAACCAGCCGATCATTACGCTCGACTGGTTTTTTATTATTTTGGATTCATCACGAGTTTTGCTGATTATGCGACAGCTGACAGTACCGCTCATACCATAAGTCGACGTATTCTTTGGAAAATGGACCTTTTTCTTCGTTGATCCAGCTCACCAAAATCTTCACGTTCTCCTTCAGGATATGGTCGATCTCTTTTGGGTAATTCATGCGATTGCGGTGCAATTCATACTCATCTACATCAAGCAAACGTTTTTCACCATCAGGAAAAACTTTAATGTCCAGGTCATAATCGATGTACTTCAGTGCTTCCTGGTCGATCACATAAGGCGATGCCAGATTGCAATAGTAGGAGACACCCTTTTGGCGGATCATGGTGACGATGTTGAACCAATAATGTTTATGGTAATACAACAATGCAGGCTCTCTGGTGACCCAGCGACGCCCATCTGCTTCCGTTACTAAGGTGTGATCATTACAGCCGATTATGGATTGGTCACTAGTTTTTAATACCATGGTGTCACGCCACGTTCGATGCAGGCTGCCGTCATGCTTATAACTCTTTATGGTGATGAATTCTCCCTCCCGAGGATTATGCATCACGGTGCCCAACTTTCTTCAACTATTTGAGCCCTCGCCGGAAATCATTTCGGCGGAACTCTCAACTTTCAGTTCATTGAACAGTATATCATAGAATGGAAATGGATTGCGAAATTTTAGCCATTATAAGCCAAATTCTTTTCGGGTCTGTTGCTTGAATTGTTGCCACATTTTTTGCTGCGGCACCGGGAATGCATAATCGGCAAAATCATTTTCGCTGACCCAACGGCATTGTTCGGGTAAACGGCTATCCTCTTTCGTTAATACGCGTCCGTAATAGCCGGTGATGTGCCATTTTATATGACTGAAAACATGATTGACAGATCCCGTTTCCGCCTTCAACCAGACCGGCTTCAAGCCGTATTTCTCAGCCACAACTTCGGAAAGCTTCGCTTCGATCTGGTTGAAGGAGGGCAGCTTTTTGTCGGATTTGTTTGCAGTTTCTGTCAACTTCTGGAATTCCTCCGCAACCAGCAGTTCCGTCTGGATGCTGGCCGCCGATTCTGGTTCCGCAGCCACTGTTCCGGGTATCGCATCGAGATCCAGTTGGATCAACGGAAACGTCCAAAAATCCGCCAGTAGCCCGCTGCTCGGACGCTTCTCCAAAAGGAACTGCTTTTCCTTGTTTTGCAGGATGATACCCTGCAGATTCATCGGTACCGGTCTTTTCGCTTTGCTTTTGACCGGATAAAGATGCATCGTCCCGTTTTTGTAGGCGGCATTGAAGGCCTTGATCGGGCTGATTTCAGGCTGCGGATTCAGCGGCGAACAGATGCTCGAGCCCAGATCCATCAACGCTTGATTGAAGTCGCCTGGTCGCTCCGGGTCGATCAATTCCCGCACGACCGCTTCAAAAATTTTCCGGCTGGCTGGTTTGGCGATGTCGGCATCGATTTCGAACAACCGGCTCATGACGCGCATGACGTTTCCATCGACTGCCGGCTCCGGTATCTGGAAAGCGATGCTGGAGACGGCGCCTGCTGTATACGGTCCGATGCCCTTCAGCTTAGCGATTTCCTGCGGATTCTTAGGGAAAACACCATTGTAATCGGCGACGATCTGTTGCGCCGCTTTCTGCATGTTCTTGACACGAGAATAATAACCCAGCCCTTCCCACGCCTTCAGGATCGCGTCTTCCGGCGCTGCCGCCAGCGCTGCGATGTCCGGGAATTTATCCAGGAAATTATGATAATACGGGATGACCGTATCCACCCGTGTCTGCTGCAGCATGATTTCCGAAACCCAGATGCTATAGGGATCGCTCGTCCGGCGCCAAGGCAGATCGCGTTTCTCTTTGTCGTACCAGTCCAACAGCGCTTTGCGGAAAGCCTGTATTTTCTCGGCCGGCCACATTTCGATGCCGGCTGCTTTGAATATTTTTGTATGTTCTAAGTTTGTCATTATTCTGCTTCCTGTTCCTTTTCTTCGATATAGGCGGAGATCATGTCTCCCTGGTAGCCTTTTTGGTAAAGGCCCGATCTCACTTTTTGCTGCAGCTCACGGCCTTTCGCTTTGCGCTCATAACGGCGCCAAAGCTTGTCCCCTTGCAGACGCAATGCGGCCATTTCATCCTCTTCCTCTTTCTCCGTTTCGATCTCTCCCATAACTTCCAGGACGATGTCGGAAGGATAGCCTTTCTGATGCAGATGGAGACGGATTTTTGAAGCTGCTTCATGCGAAGAAACCCGGCTTTGTTTGCGCAGTTGCTTCTCAGCAATCGTTTGGGCATTTTCCAACTGCAACGCATGCGGATATTGTTGCAGGGAAATGGCGATGTCTTCTTCCGACAAGCCCTTTCCTTTCAGTTCGTTGGCGATGAGTTGCGGTCCCTTCAGGTTCAGGTTAGCCGCCGTGCGCGTGTAGCTTTCGCCATAGATACGGTCATTGACGTAATTCTGTTCGATCAGCCGCGTCAAAGCACGTTCGATTGCGTCCGGGCTGATTTCTTCGTCATACAGTTTTTTGCGGACTTCTTTCTCACTGCGCAGGCTGTAGGACAGATAATTGACTGCTGTCGTATAAGCCATGTAATCGTAATTTTCCTTCTCGATTTCAGCGCTGCGCTCTTTCGTGAGCGTCATCCCTTTATGCAAGCCGACCTTGATCAGTACGGCTTCCGATATCGGAAAGGCGTACTCCCCGTCAATGAAGACGTTGAAACGGTCCTTGCGTTTTTTCTGGACAGTTATTTTTGTTACGACAGGCAATTTTTCAGCCTGTTCCTCGGTATGGTCCATTCTATACATCCTTTCGGAGAATCTCACTTGCTATTATACACACAAAAACCGAAAGGAACAAAACGTATGTTCGAAATTCCCGCCGCGTGCTAAAAACACCCAGGGCTGCCTCATTCTTTCGAGGCAGCCCTGGGTGTTTCTGTCAATCACAGAGCCGGTTTCGGTTTATCCGTCTCTTCATAATCAGGCTCGATATCTTCCGCATCTTCACCGGTTTCTGCAGCAACCGTGTCGCCTCCAAATGGGTCTTTGGAAAACTGTTCCTTCTCTTCTTCCAGTTCCGGCAAGGAGTCATCTTTGTCAAACTGCATTTCAGGCAACCGGTGACTGTCTTCCGCCATTGCAGGATCCGCCACCGTTTCAGCTTCGATGCGTTGTCCGGTGATGTCGTCGGTCACATCGGCTGGTTGTGTCGGCGACGCAGCTGCAACTTCGGTGACTTCCAGCTGTTTCTCGGCTTCGATTGAATGAGCCGGAACATCGCCGGCTTCTTCGCTATCGGCGGATGCCCAATCCGGTTTCGTGGCAGTGATGGCTGCAACAGGGACGGCTTTTTCGTCAGGCAAAATGCCATCGCGCACGAGAAATTCGGCATGTTCATCATTGATCGGAGCGGCATCATCGATCAGCAGCAACAATTCCCCATCATCCAAAGCATCCTCAAACCGTTCGTACGTATCCTCGTCAATGCCGTAGCGCTCGAAAATGGCTTCCTCCTCTTCCTCTTCCAAATCCACCGTAAAGAACTTAACGATTTTGTCCCATAAGGAGTCCTCCTCACGGTCTTCGCCGGTTACGATAACTTGTACAGCCGTCTCTTCCGTGATGAAATTGCTTTTTCCGTTGCGGGTGATGACCAGCAGTTGCTCAGGCGCATAGCCCTCATCCTTAATCAGATGCGTAATTTCATCAAGCAACATTTCCTGATTAGCAAAGGTACCTTCGATTCTCTTGTCCATAACGATTCCTCCCATGACTGAAGATTTATTCTTTGAACTCATTGTAAAATACTTCAACCTGAATCACAAATGATAGCCTATTTTCCCATCATACTAAACTTTACTCGGCACCGCTGATCAGATGGGTGCATTCCTTAAATGGGGCAGTCCCCCATACAGATTCTCCCGCAGCAGATGCAGCGCCTCGTCCGCAACCGGGTTGTCACGCAACGAAGGATGGCGCAAAGCCGTTTCAGCCAAAGAAAACTGAACAATTTGGATATATTCATCCATCGGAATCGTCGAAAGCCGAGCCGCATTGGCGTGTAACGCGTTCCCCAGCAGATTGTAAGCGCGCTCTTCTTTTATTCCATCAGCGTAATCGAAATTTGTCAGGACGCTGTGCAAAAGGTGATTTTGGCGATGAACGGTTTGGCTGGCTTGTTTGACTTTTTCGGTGAAAAATTGCGGACGCACCGGTAAGTGGAAAACATGCTGATTCACGAAGTGGACTTCCACTCCCTTTTCCCCTTTTAAAGTCCGGGAATGCAGCACCTTTGAAAGATTGATCCAGGAACTGTTTTTGCGGGTCGGACCGCTCAACGGCAAAAATCGGTACCTCCCAAAAATATAGGGAACACAATGGGTATCCTTGCCGCTGACCCGTGTGGAGATCCCGCGAATGAAATCATAATCGAAACCAATCAGTTCAAACAAAGAGAACATCACATTGTTGCTGTTTTCGCGCGTTTTGATGAGGCGACCGTCTTTGAAAAAAATGAGCGTGCGGAAGTCGGTCTGGTGCAGTTGCGGGTCCAAGCTCATAATGTACAGAAATGAGTCATCCAGCACAAACCGATCCAAAGCCCAAGCCCGATTCAAATAAGGCTGGGTACTTTCTGGATCGAGCAAAACGAAGAAAGGCTCCTCCGTTTCTTTCTGGCTCTGGGCCGATGCGGATTCCTGCAAAGACGTCCGCAGACCCGAAAGGATCGTTTCCCACAGTTCGATGTCAAAAGAGGGGCCTGCATTTTTTTCATCTGTTGCTCCATTCGTGAATGCTTGCGCCAATAATTCTGCTGTTGATTTTCCGACATTATTTTTACCGCGTTGCTCCATCATCGGTTGCTCATCCGCTTGCCGTTTCTGATTATTCGAATAGTTTTTTCCCGTCTTCTTTTCCATAAAATCCCCCAAATTAAATGTTTAATAAAAATATATACTACTTTCAACTCGAATGATATAGAAGCGCTTACATTTTATCGCATATCCGTTAAATTCGTCTGCAAATAGATGACCAGTACCGCATTTTTCTTCTTTTTTGCCGCATTTGCAGTTTTGACCTTGCCGCCTCCGGACCGATAACATAGACATCAGCAAGCTTGCCGAGGCCGTGATGAGCATGCACAGGGCTCTCCCCTGCATCACGCCATCCACTACATACGGAGGCAACGTCATGAATATGAAAAAAAGAATCTGCACCGATGAAGCCGCCACCCAATTGTGCGACCTGTACGCGGGTGTCATCCATCATTGTCTGAAAAAAATCAACCGGTATCCGGACCACAACGACTACGACGACTTCTATCAATTAGGGTTGATCACCCTTTTTGACACGTACGAAACGTGCCTGAAGGATGCGCTCGTGACCGAGAACAGCTTTTTGTTCGTCAGCTATGCCAAACAAAAAATCCATTGGACTTTCCTGGACCAAATCCGCAAGGAGCAGAAAAAAATAAGCCGTGAAGCCTACCTTTGCGAAGAAGAGCTGGAGGAAATCCCTAGCACAACTTCGTTTGAAGACCAATTGGAGCAAACGGATTTGCTGCAACGCCTTTGCGCCTGTCTGACAGCCGAGGAGAACGCCTATCTGCGGGACGCGCTGGAGGGACTGAACATCACCGAAATCGCCAAAAAACAACGCATTTCGCGCAAAACGCTCTACAAAAGAAGACGCCAGATTCAAACCAAAGCCAGCCCTTTTTTGAAGGCCTGAAAGGTGGGGTTACAGATTGCCTGTCCCCTTTCGTCGTTATAGGTGTAAGCAGTCATGACACTTACCAGAAAAGAAAATGGAGGAATGCCAAATGGTGAAACAATACGAAGAAGGAAACATCGAGCTTTATTTCAATGATTTTGCAAACGAGAAGGAAGTCAAACAGTCATTCGCGAACCTGAAACCAGGCGTCACTGCTGAACAGGTCCAATCCTGCCAGTCAGCCGTATCCGGACTCGTCGACCTGCCCGCTGCTTACGCAGTCGTCGTCGAAAAGAACCGCTACTCCATCGCTTAAGCCAACCGAAACAGAACGATAAGCACCCATCAGACATCTAGGAGGAAATGAACATGACGACAACAGTAACCTTGGAATTGAAATTTTTGACGGCCGACGGAAAAACCCGCAACTTGAGTGTCAAGAACCCGAAAAGTGGGTTGACAGCGGTTGAACTGCAACCAGCAATGGACGCCATCATCGGCCTGAACGCGTTCGAAGTGAAAGGCATCAACCCATTCACGGCAGTCAACAGCGCCCGCTACGTGGAACGCACCATCACCGACCTGATCGCCGAAGCCGAATAAAAAAAAGAAAAGCGGAACGGGTTCGTTCAGCCCTGAAAGAAATTTAGGAAATCTGGCCCTGAATGAGCATCGTAGAGCGCAATGGGTCAGATTTATCTAATTTCCGAAGGGCTAACCCGTGAAGCTAGCCATCTACATTGGATGCATGAAACATTTTGCAATCCTGTGGAACACCTACGGTGATGTACTTTTGAACTTAAAAAATTTTACATTTACCTAGTTATATCAGAAAAGCAGTACAAGCCGCTTGGACTGCTGGACAACTTAAGTTTTCATCAACAACAGACAGCCGCCCGGATGCGATTCCGGGCGGCTGTTTTACAAATTAGAGGAGGAATAGTATGAACTACACGATCGAAAAACGCATCTTTTCCATCTACCAGAATCCACTCACCGCAAGCAACCTGATCATCGCCCACGAGTCCGGCAATCCGAACAACGTCGGCAAAAATAGCCTCGAGAACGAAGTCAGTTACATGCTGCGCAACTGGCAAAACGCCTTCGTTTCCCATTGGGTCGGCGGAGGCGGGAAAATAATCCAGATCGCCAACGTCGGCAAAGTCCAATGGGGTGTCGGCCCGAAAGCGAACGGTTATGCCTATGCCCAAGTCGAGCTGGCGCGGACGAACAATCGCTCCATTTTTGAACAGGACTACAAAGCCTACGTTTGGCTGCTGCAGAAATTGGCGCTGGAAGCAGGCATCCCCTGCACGCTGAACAGCGGAGCGAGCGTGCATGAGAAAGGCATCAAAACCCATTCCTGGGTTTCCAAAAATGTCGGCGGGACCGATCATACAGATCCGGACGGCTACCTCGCGAGTTGGGGTATGTCGCAAGCCCGCTTTCGTCAGGATATCGAGGCCGGCCTCTCCGCGCTGCCTCCCCTTGCCAGCGCGCCCGGCACGTTCCTGCTGCACCGCGTCGTGAAAGGCGAAACGCTCTGGGGCTTGTCGCGCAAATATGGAACGACCCCGGCTACGCTGAAGCAGCTGAACCAGCTGTCGGGTGACCTGATTTTGATCGGACAGCAATTGAAGGTGCGCCAGTACTGAGCCTGCCTACCGCCGGGAATGGTCTGCTCCGGGGAACGCAGGCTTCGCCGCAGTTCAGTCCACATTTTTGATTCCTGCTCCGATGAGGCAGGCTTCGTCGAAGATGAAGCCCATCATTACCGGTGACATCCGGCGATCCGACCCCTCGCCGGAGCTGAGGGCGCCAATTCCGGCGCCAAAAAGAAGGCCAGCCCTGAAGCATACCGGGTCTGGCCTTCTTTTTCTTATGTTTATCAATAATAAGCGCGTTCGTAGTTGAATTTGCCGATGTCCAGATCCAAAAACTCTCTGATGAGGGCATATTGGACCTCTAGCGGTTCCTCTTTGACCTCCTCGCACAAGTTTTGGCAGCTTCTGAAAAACGCGGCTGCCTCATCGGTTGTTTCGAACAGATACTCTTCCGCTAATGTGTCGTCTTCGACAAAATGAATGACGACCCCTTTCTTATCCTCCAAGAAATCCATTCCCAATACCGGTGTCATGAACATATGCAATCAATCCCCTTTTGTCTTTTTAAGTGGCCTTAGCTGCTTGATAAGACCTACACTGGTATTATTCGCAAAAAATCGTTCCAGCTTTTTTTATTTTTGAACTTTTTTAAATTATTTCCTCAGATGCTTGTTCAGCTCCTCGACCAGCATGAAAACGGTCGTGGACGGATTGTCGCGGGCAGGCGACGGCGAGCGCTGACTGTAGAGTTTCTTGGCGTTCTGGATGGCTGCCGGTTGCCTTGATAATAGTACGTTATACATATGCGGATGATTTTTTTTGTAGAAAAATCCCAGTCGTTTCGACAGCATATCAGGATAATGGAAACGTGAAATCGATTTTTTGATCAGCTCAAAATGCAGCAGATACCAGATTTCGAAAGCTTCGTTGCTGTAGGCGGCACGGAAGCCTTGCCGGTAATGCGTTTCACAGAAAAAGACGGCTTCATTGAAGATATCCCGGTCAAATGAATCCTTATCGAATACCAGCCAAATTTCATCATATTCGTCCGGTCGACCCTTGACGACCTCTCGCGCATGGTTGACTAAAGACATCGTATTCATCGCTGTACCAACGATTTCGACCTGCGCCGAGATGACGTGAAAACTGCGGAAGTAGTTCGGTTCGGTTTTAGTGCCTTCGCAAAGAATCAGGAAAGTTTTTTCCGGCCTTTTCGTTCCGACCGGCCGTTCAAATTTTTTCTTGTGTTCTCTTCTTCTATTTTCCATTGTCGACCCACCAATCCAACGGCCGAGGAAATGGGATTGCCCCATATTTGCCGTTCAGGTAGTTGCGGTAAAATTCAAAACTATTCTTCCTTTCCTCGTCATCAAAACGATATTCAACCAAGGAAGTCAGGTGGCTGGCGCTGTACGTGTCCTTTTCCACGAACCAGACTTGATCCCTGCGGAAAAGGTTGCTGGAAAGGTTCGTGATATCGTGCGTCGAGTATATCATCTGCGCACCCTTATCGTTGACGTCGCCGGAAAAAAGTTCCAGCACGTAGCGCGTCATCAAAGTGTGGAATTGCGTATCCATTTCATCGACCATCAACAGTCCACCTTTTTCGAGCGCCTCGATGATCGGACCGGCCAAAGCCAAAAGCTTGACCGTACCTGCCGATTCGGTATCCTGGAAACGGAAATTTTCGCAATGGAGCTCCGATTCCCCGGCTTCATTGCGCCGTGTCTTGACGACAAAAAAGGCAAGTTCCGGCCTCCCATTGCGCGAATTTTCCAATTCGTGAACAACAATATCCTGAATGGACGGATCGGCCACCTGAATCAAGGCCAAGAGATTATGCTTGTATTTTGACAGGTGCATCTTCGCCATCGAAATCGACAATCCGATTTTCGAAGTGTCGAGGATGATGCGCATCTCCGTGAACCATTCTATGAACAGTTTCAGTTCCGGATGTTCAGCTGATTCAGGAGCGGAAAGCAACGAAGACAAGGCCAAACGCGTATCGTCCAAAATGATGTCGCGGAACATTTCAGCCCATTCTCCACCGGCGATCTGTCCGGTCGCATTCCGGAAAAACAGATCCTTCTGATCGTCGCCTTCCAGGTAAAGGAATTCTTCGGTAACCCGTTTGCGGTTGACGAAAAAACCATAGCGATAAAGCTTCCCGTCCAACAGAAAACTTACTTCCAACATCGTATCCTTTTTCTCGGTGCGCGCATCCAGATGGAACGGTTCGATATGGTCGAGCCATTCACTGGATGAGCACTTCTGCAACAGAAGGCCTTCCTGGATCATCTTCATGGCCTTCAGCAGATTGCTTTTCCCGCTGGCATTCGCCCCATAGATCGTCGCCAATTTTGTCACAGCGATATGGTTTTTGCCATAGACGGACTCCGGGTGTTCGCCGATCGGGCTGGCGACCATCGAAAAGGTAGCCTCATCTTTAAAGGAAAAAAAATTCTCCACCACTATTTCTACAAGCATCTCGACACCTCCTATACCAAAAAGTATAGCACCCTGGCGGCTTTTCTTCTAAGAATAACCGTCAAGAATGCAAAAGCGGATAACATTATTGCAAACGGATACAAATGCGCGGATTTGTAGGGAATTTGTGGAGGTTTGCATCATCAGCGAAGACCACACTGCGGCGAACAAATCCGGGGGAGGGGCTCTCCAGCTCCGGGGAACGTTTGCCTCGCCGGAGGAAACAACTATGATTATGCGTTGTTCTCCGCTCAAGCCTTCCTCGCCGGAATTGAGCTGGTGAATCCACACCCAATCTCCGGCGAGCCACCATCTTACCGGAAATCAGGTACCCCGAACCATAAAAAAAGACGCACTCCCCATTAAGAGCCGCCTTCGCCGATATCGATGAAATGATACAAACCTAGCCAATAACCGATTGTTTTAAAGATTTCATGCTGCGCCAGGCGTCTCCCGAGTTGGGTTTCGATCCATGGCAAGCCGTACGGACCGCCAGCTGACACATAGATGAATGTCATATCCTTTCCTTTTGCAGCTTTCTCGAAGCTGTACTTGACCCGGTTCATGTGATAATCGCTCGACACAACAATCGCTGTGTCGAAACCATTTTCTTCCATCAACGCGATACTGTATATGGCATTGGTCCACGTACTGGTCGCTTGGTAATCCGCCAGTATATCATCATCCATCATCCCAAGTTCGCCGTAGGGCTGCAGATGCAATAGTTCGGCATCCACAAGCAGCGGAGAAACGATGATCTTGCCGGATTCGGAATAACCTGCTTCCAACAGTTCTGAGGCCTTGACTCCTCGTTCCGGCGCGCCTTCAGGTACGATGATGATGTCGGAAACGACCGGTTCCTCATTGATTTCCAGATTGGCGAGGATATAGAAGCTGATTGTCAAAGATACGGCAGTCACGATCAGAAATACATTTAGCAGCAACATTGTTATTCTGGTCGATTCGTCCGTCTTCAGGAGGCTGCGCTCCTTGTCGAATGGATAATTTGCCATCTTCTGCTCTCCACACCCTTTCCTCACCTTATTATCACTCTATTTTATCTGAAATGTGGAAATATGCCATCGCTTTTTATATTTTTTATTTTGAGTGGATCGTCACCTCAAACTTGTAAGCGTTGTCGTGATATAATTAGACCAGCAAGGCATAAGGAGGAGAACGACATGAAACTGATGAACAAAGTCGCTGTTGTAACTGGA
Source organism: Trichococcus flocculiformis (assembly GCF_900113645.1). GTDB lineage: Bacteria > Bacillota > Bacilli > Lactobacillales > Aerococcaceae > Trichococcus > Trichococcus flocculiformis. Next base: position 11,445 of record NZ_FOQC01000021.1, on the reverse strand, counting down.
GGCGCTTCGGGTATGGGCGAAGCCATCTGTCGCCTGTTTGCTAAAGAAGGCGCAAAAGTGGTCGTTGCCGATTATAACTTCGAAGGTGCCGAAAAAGTCGCAAGTGAAATCAACACGCAAACCCCTGACGCTGCAACTGCCATCAAAACCGATGTCTCCATCGAAACCGACATAAATGCCATGATTGACACTGCAATCACTTTCTTCGGTAAAGTGGATATCCTCATCAATAATGCCGGCATCATGGACGGCTTCGAACCGGTCGGAGAAGTCACAAATGCGCGGTGGGACCGTGTCTTCGCCGTCAATGTCAACGGCCCGATGTATGCAAGCCGTAAAGCCATCCAATATTTCCTGGAACATGGCCATGGCAATATCATCAACATCGCCTCAATCGGCGGTCTTCAGGGAGGTCGTGCCGGTGCGGCTTATGTCGCTTCCAAACATGCTGTCATCGGACTGACCAAAAACACGGCCTTCATGTACGCGAAAAAAGGTATCCGCTGCAACGCAATCGCCCCAGGAGCTGTCGCCACCAATATCGCCCAGTCAATGGGCAACATCAGCACATTCGGCCAGGAAACAACCGGCGTCGGCATGGCCATTAATCCGGCCTTCGGAATGCCCGAGCAGATCGCTTCCGTTGCACTCTTTCTGGCTTCTGACGATGCCAGTTTCGTCAATGGATCTGTCGTGACCGTTGACGGCGGCTGGACCAGCTACTGATTTTTGGTTACTCTCACAAAAAAAACGAATGCGACTGCCTCCTTTGTGAGGAACAGCCGCATTCGTTTTTTCTTATGTCTGTGTTGCCCGCTTGATAATTGGAACCGCAGCTCCGGCGAAGGAGGTCTTCGCCGGAGCTGGCAACGCGTTTCCGACTCCAACTACGACGAAAACCAGCCTACCGGAGCTGGTGCTCGCAGGGTACCTCCAGCTCCGGCCAACCATGGTGTCGCCGGAGTTCCGGTCCCAAACCACGCTTTTCTTCATCCTGCATTCTTATCCTCCAGCCAAATCTTCCGCGAAATGAAATTCCAGGCCATCACGAACACAGTAGCGGCAATCTTGGCCACCAGGTAATGCAACGCCACTTGATCAACGAACACCCACATCAGCACTTGGTTCAAGCCCAGGCCGATGACACTTAGAGTGAAGAAGAGCAACAATTCCTGGCGCTTCTCAGCTTCGCCAAAGCGGCTCGTGAACACGTAGCGCATGCTCGCCGCGTAATTGAACAACGTCGCCGCAACAAACGCCAACGCAGCGGCCGTCAAGTAATGCAGGCCGATGAAGTCGGCCAGAACAAACAAAATCAGAAAATCCAGTACCGTCGCCACGACACCGACGAGTCCGAATTTTGCCACTTGAGCCAACACTTTAGTCATCGTTCTGCTCCTCCTTGCGACCAGTCGGCAAGGCACCGTCCGTCTCCTTCAATATATAGAGCGGACGCCGCTTCGTCTCCATGAAGGTTTTCCCCAGATATTTACCGAGGATCCCCAGACAGAGCAATTGCAAGCCGCCCATCCCTAAGATGATAACGATGAGCGAAGTCCAGCCGGAAGTTGCGTTGCCGAAAACCAGCGTCCGCACTGTCAGGATCAAGGCTGCCAAAATCGCAACGGCGAACGACAGGAAACCGGTGAAGGCCGCGATCGCCAACGGTGCCTCGGAAAAGGCCACAATTCCGTCCAGCGAATATTTGAACAGGCTCCAGAACGACCAAGTTGTCTTGCCGGCGACGCGTTCTTGATTTTCGTAGGACAGGTACTTCGTCTCGAAGCCGACCCAACTGAAGATTCCCTTCGAAAAACGGTTGTATTCAGTCATCTCAAGGACCGCATCGACCATCTGGCGCGTCATCAGCCGGAAATCCCGGGCGCCGTCGACGATCTCGGTATCTGAGATGCGGTTGATCAGGTGGTAGAACTGCCGCGCGAAAAAGGATCGGATCGGCGGTTCGCCTTTGCGGTCAAGGCGTTTCGTCCCGATGCAATCATATTCGCCTGTGCGGATCAGGGCAACCATCTCCACCAGCATAGCCGGCGGGTCCTGGAGATCGGCATCCATCACGGCAACGTAATTACCGGTCGCGTGGCGCAGCCCCGCAACCATCGCCGCTTCTTTGCCGAAGTTGCGCGAAAAGGAAAGGTAGTGCACGCGCTCATCCAAAGAAGCAACTCGCTTCAATTCAGCCAGCGTGGCATCTTTCGAGCCGTCGTTCACGAAAATCATTTCGAATACGGCATCCGGCAACTGTTCGCTGACCGCTGTTATTTCTTTATGGAAAATCGGCACCATCTCTTCCTCGTTGTGGCAAGGAACGACGATGGAAATGATATCTTTTGACATGTGTCCACCCCTGCATGTTCTTTCAGAATTCTGAGCTTTCCTTTATCGTATCATACTTAGCGCAGGTTGACCGTCTATTTCTTGAAATGATTCAGCAAATCGAGGCACCATGTTTCGACATACTTCTGCCATAAGTAGGCCACAGGCAAAGCGAACAGCGGCGACAGCAACAGCGCGATTTCCGGCGGGATGGTCTGGCCGAGTAACGTCACAAAGAGGACGATCGACGTCGTGTGCGTCAGGTACAGGCTGAAGGACAGCTTTCCCAAGAGCAGCAGCGGTTTCGATTTGAAGAAGGCCGTCAAACGCGGCGATTCCAGGCACAACAACAGGAACAAAATGATACCCAAACCAGTCAGCAACAGCGCATGCCGCACCCGGAACGAAAATCCGAGCGCCGCCAGGATCCACTGGCTAGGAATCAAGAACGGAATCGCCCAGGCCGACAGGATCCGGAAAAGACGGTGCTCCTGCACAAATGTCCGGATCGCCGGCATATGCTTCGCCAAAACAGCTCCCATAACAAAAAAGATTGCATAATAATTCGTCCGGTTGAGCGATTCAGACAGCTGCGCCAACCAAGCTGTGTCGCTGCGCATCCCCCAATCCGTCAGCTTCTCGATCGCGAATTGCATGACGGCATAGCCGCCTAACACTTTCCCCGTCGCGTAGCGATGCAATGCCACCGCGATAAAAGGCAGGATGAAGGAAAGGCGCCATTCCTGGACCATGCTCCAGAAAGCGCCGCTGAGGATGTTCAGATTGTAGTCATAACCGACAAAGTACAGCAGCATTTCCAGCGCGTTAGGCACTCTTTTCCATTTCACATTGAACGAACCACTCAAGTCGATCGTGTCATGTTTCCAAGCTCCGAATAGGGCAATCAGCATGACCGTTACCGTGATGATCAGCACATAAGGGAGCATCAAGCGGATCCAGCGTTTGATGATGAAAGGCTTGAAATCCAGCTTGCGCCCACTCAGGTAAGGCCGCGCCAGCACGAAACCACCGATGATGTAGAAGACCAGCACCGCCTCATTGCCGGCCCAGAGCATTTTCAAGGGTGTCTGCGTCGCCACCCGCCAAAATGAGTTGGCAAAAACTTTATATTCATTGGCACTGTAGCCATAAACTGTCCAGACCGCCATGTGGAAAATCATGACAATGACCGAGGCCAATCCCCGCATGCCGTCAAAGATTTCGATCCTTTGGCTTTGGCTGGATTTTTGCATAAACATTCACTCCCGTTTTCTCGAAACTATCGAAATATTCCTTCCTATGTTAGTGCAAATGTTACGAAAATTCAAATTGTTTATTTTTTTGAGCATATCCACTATTTATTTCGAAGTCGAGATGTTATACTATACTTACATGCGGTAAGTGAAATGAAACTCGCATCAAATATACCATAAGTGGAGGAACACACATGAACGTTTTAGTAGTAAAAGGAAACAACAGACCAGCAGAGGAAGCAATTTCTTCAAAAATGTATGAAACTTTTTTAGCTGCAGCCAAAGAAAATGAAAAATTGAACATCACAACTTATAACGTCTTTTCAGAAGACATGCCTTACTTGGGTCAAGACCTTTTCGGCGCTTACGGCAAAATGGCAGTCGGCGAAGAATTGACTGACATCGAAACACGCCTTTTGGCAGCGAAACAAAAAGTTATGGATGCAGTGACTGCTGCTGACGTGATCGTATTCGCATTCCCATTGTGGAACTTGACGATCCCTGCTAAATTGCAAACATTCATCGACTACATCTTTGCAGCTGGCTTTGCTTTCAAATATGATGAAACAGGCACAATGGTTGCTTTGATGCCTGAAAAGAAAGTTATCCTATTGAACGCTCGTGGAGGCTACTACTCCGCTCCTGAAATGGCCCCAATGGATATGGGCGTCAACTACATGCGCAACGTATTCGGCGGCGTATTCGGAATGGAAATCATCGGTGAAGTCATCATCGAAGGACATGCAGCTGTTCCTGATCAAGCAGCAGCAATCATCGAAGAAGGCTTGGCGAAAGTCGAAGCATTGGCAAAATCACTATAATCAAGAAATACGGACGCGCACTAGCAATCGGCTGGTGTGCGTCTTTTTTTGTGCCTTTCCAATTACACCCTGATCTGATAACGGATCACCGGGAGCTGTGCTCCGGTGATCGACGGTTTCGCCGGAGTTGACTGCTTTTTTAGTTGTTTCCTCCGGCGAGCGGTTCTTCGCCGGAGCTGGCGGGTATCTTATTGTTGTCTCCTCCGGTGGGAGGCCCTTCCCCGGAGATGGCGATGTATTTTCGCAACAAAAAAACCAGCTTATGTGCTGGTTTTTTTGTTGCGAATCAGAATTGCGCCGAAATGATGCAACGTCACGAATGGCAGCACATCTTGTTCTTCGCATTCCACAAAGACTTTATGATAGAAATACACACCTTCTTGATATACAGCAGTGGCCCAACCAAATAGAAGATCTTCAGGTGATCGAAACAGCTGCCTCTCTCCTGTTCATGTTCATTAATGATTGTTTGTGTTTCTTTGAACCTTTACGGTATTAAAAAACACATTTTTGTTCGAAACCCCATCAAATCGTTGCGTTTTTGTTTATTTTTGTTCGTTTTGTGTTGACCAGACCGTGAAATTGTGCTAAATTATAGTTAATATAAAGAGGTGAATGAAAATGTTAAAAAAAGAACGCCTGCTGATACTCACTGAAATCGTCAACCAGGAAGGCATCATCACCGTAGCCGATATCGTCAAGCAACTGAACGTTTCCGACATGACCGTGCGCAGGGATCTGGACGAACTCGATAAGGCCGGAAAAATCCTGCGCATCCACGGCGGAGCACAAAGCATCAGCTACGCATTGGACCAGGAACTCTCGCATACGGAAAAACAAGAAGTCCAAAAAGAAGAAAAGAAAGCGATTGCCAAATTGGCGGCAAGCTACGTTGAGGATGGCGACACCATTTTCCTCGGGCCGGGCACGACAATCGAAATACTGGCGAGCTATCTCGGCGGCAAAAAAATCCGCATCATCACAAACAGCTATCCGGTTTTCGAAAATCTGCGCCAATACGACACCGCGGATATCATTATGATCGGTGGCGATTACCGGAAAAACACGGGTGCTTTCTTCGGCCCGATCGCGAACGACAACCTGAAAAAATTGAAGTTCTCCAAATGCTTCATCAGCGCCAACGGCATCCACAATGAAGCGATCTCCACCTATAGCATGGCGGAAGGAGAAACCCAGAATATCGCCCTGAACAACTCCCGCACAAAATACTTACTGGCGGACAACAAGAAATTCAACAGGGACGACTTCTACAATTTCTACAATCTGCACGACATCGATCACTTGATCACGGATGACCATATCAGCGCAGATCTGGTCACTCATTACTCACAGTACGTCACTCTAGCACAAGCCCAAACAGAAGAAGGAGCTAACTTATGAAACTGAACGGCATCATTTTTGACTTCAACGGCACAATGTTCCAGGATTCGCATCTGCATGAACAGGCTTGGATCGACATGATCCAAAAGTACAGTCCAGGTAACGGGCTCACAGAAACAGAGATTCTGACAAACGTACACGGCCGCACGAACGACAAAATCCTGCGTCATTTTGTATCCCCTGACTTGACGGACGAAGAAGTGCAGAAACTTTCTTTGGAGAAGGAAGAGCATTACCGCAGACTCTGCCTGAACAAACCGGAGCAACTCGTATTGACGGACGGCTTGACCGAAGTGCTGGACGATCTGAAGGAGCGCAAGTTGCCGCTGACGATCGCCACCGCGACCATCAAAGAAAATGTTGACTTCTATTTCGACACCTTTGCGCTTGATCGTTGGTTCGATCCGGACAAAGTCGTCTTCGATGATGGTTCCTTCCCCGGCAAACCGGAGCCGGACATCTTCCTGCATGCCGCCAGAAAACTCGGGGTCCCCCCTGAAGAATGTCTGGTCATTGAGGACGCCTATTCCGGGCTCCGCGCGGCCAACAGCGCGAACATCGGTATGATCATCGCAATCGACCCGTTCTTCAAGAACCGGGAAACCTTCCAAAAGGAAAACCTCTGCAAGGACGGTGTCATCACGGACTTCCACGGCTTCACCCAGCGCCTTTTCGCAGAGCAAGCATAAAAGTTAAAGAGAACGCACCATCGGCCCGGCCGATGGTGCGTTTTCTTTTTGGTAAAGTACGTTGTTGCCAAGGTTACCGTATCAACGGGAGCTGTGCTCCGGTGAACGACAGCTTCGCCGTAGTTGACTGCTGGGTTTCGCTGTCCTGCTCCGGCGAAGGGTGCTTCGCCGGCGTTGGCCCCTATTTGTGGATCGGTTCCACCGATGAGCAGTCCCTTCACCGGAGCTGGCTCTCAATTCCCCGAAAAAAACAGCATCGGGGAAAATTTCCCGATGCTGTTTTGTGTAGTTGTATTATTTTTTACTTTCCTACTCTATAAGAATAAACGTGCTATTCGATTATCTGAGTTTCTGCCAACTTCTTATACCAGTAAGCACTTTTCTTCGGATAACGTTCCTGTGTTTCAAAATCCACGTAGAATAATCCGTAGCGTTTCTCATAGCCATTTGACCACGAGAAAACATCCATCAATGACCATATGAAATAACCTTTCACGTTCACACCTGCTGTTATTGCATCTGAAATGATCTCTAAATGTTTTTTAACATAATCGATACGTGCATCATCCTTGACTGTACCATCTACAAATTCATCTTTATAGCCTAAGCCATTTTCAGTAATATAGATTTTTTTATAATTAGGATAATCATTTTTGACCCGCATCATTTGATCATATAAGCCTTGTGGATAGATCATCCAATCCCAATCCGTTCGTGGAACATCTACGTCAAACTCTCTTCTTCCGACACCTTTCAGCTGATATTTAGATCCGCCTTTAGCCCCGGTTGAATTATGCGTAATTTCTGATTCACCATCAAAGGCACGCATCCAATCGCTCATGTAATAATTGATGCCCAGAAAATCGTTTAAATCCTTCGCTGCCTCAAGCATTTCAAAATCCTCTTCACGAAGATCCAACTTGCCACCATTTACGGAGAGAATATGATTGACACCCTCCATCGTTTTTTGAGAGTACCTACCCAAGTAAGTGGCATCCAGAATGAATTTGTTATGGATGATGTCTTCCAATTCTGCTGCACGAACATCTCCTGGATTGGATGGATCATAAGGGTACTTCGTTGGGAGTGCATGAACGACACCTATTTCTCCTGGATAGCCGTTATCCTTATAAAGCTTGACGGCTCTTGCATGTGCGAGCATCATATTATGATGGGATTGGAATAATTTTTCAAAATCATACTTGATCCCTGGTGGGAATTTACCGACTAAGTACTGACCATCACCTATCGGTCCTATTTCATTGAACGTGGTCCAATAGTTAACTTCTGAAAATTCTTTAAAACAGTACGCAGCGTAATCAACAAAATAGTCAATGTTTTTACGATTTAAGAAGTCTCCATCTGAATGCAACACTTCAGGAGTATCAAAATGATGCAGCGTGACAAAAGGTTCTACATGACGTTTATGGCATTCTGAAAAGAGATTGTGATAGTATGCAACACCTTTAGGATTTACTTCACCAAAACCAGTCGGAAAAATACGTGACCATGCAATGGAAATTCGAATGCCGTTTACACCGAATTTTTCACTAAGTTCCAGGTCCACAGGATAACGATGATAAAAATCACTGGCTGGCTCTGCTGTATACCAATAGTTTTCTTCAAGATAAGTATCCCATGCTACACGGCCTTTTCCATCTGTTTGTGTCGCCCCTTCAGCTTGATAGGCTGCTGTTGCGCCCCCGAAAATAAAATCTTCTGGTAACTTTTTCATATTATAATCTCCTGTCTAGTCTTCAAATTGTTCCTGAACAAATGCAAGAGCTCCTTGGCCATCACGGGTCAATTTAATATATTGACCTCCTTGCGTTTTAGCAAGTTTAACGCCCAATCTATCAGTATCCTGTTTGATATCTTCGTAATTCGAAGCCACTTGAGGTGCCAGGATGACTAAATCATAGTCTTTCATGATATCCATGTGCGCCCCATAGCTACCTGCTGCTGCTTTTACAGGAGCCCCATATTCAGCCGCAGCTTTATTTAAAGCATTAGCAAGAAGGCCACTTGTTCCACCGCCGGCACAAAGGACAAGAACGTTTTTAGCTTCCGTTATTTTATTCTCAAAAACTTCCGGATCATTCTCGTTCGCTTCAACACTTGCAAGGACCGCTTTGGCTTTTTTAGTATCAAAGCTGCCTTCAACTTTTTCTTTCAAACTATCCGTAGATGATACTCCAGCTTTTTCTTCTTCAAGAATTTGTGCATCGTAGACTTTAAAGAATGGGTAGTAAATCACTACGTCCACTACAATCAATGTAAGAGCAAGAACAAGTGACATCAGCCCGAATCCTGTTCCGATAACGATCCCTAAAGGACCTGGTGTTGTCCAAGGCAAATTCACGCTAAAGCTGTTCATCCCAAGAACATCAACGAAGAATTTGAAAATCCATACGTTGGCAATCGGTGCAAAAATAAATGGAACAAAGAATACCGGATTCAAAACGATAGGTGCTCCAAATAAAATTGGCTCATTAACCCCGAAGAAAGTCGGTACGACTGACGCTCTGCCGATCGCCTTATTCCGTTTTGATTTTGATAACCACATGAACATGAATGGAACAACTAAAGTTGCACCTGTACCACCCATTGTAACGATAAACATCTGCGTTCCGGATGTCAGAATCTTATCTGCATGCTGTCCAGCCTGTAAAAGTTGGAAATTTGTTTCAATATTCGCATACGTAATCGCTGCAATAGCAGGTTCAACGATAGAGGGTCCATGTATCCCGACAAACCAGAACAGTGCATAGGCACCAAATATGATTGTAATGCCCAAGTAGCCATCAGCCGCTGTGAACAGTGGCTCGAATAACTTAATGATGGACTCCGCCACATTCGTCCCCATAATATTTCTGGTCACTATATCCAAACCATAAAGGACGACAATCACTAAGGTAAAAGGAATGATATCTTTAAAAACTTGTGAAATGTTTGGTGGAACTTCTTCCGGCATCCGGATCGTCACATTATTTTTCACAGTGATATTATAGATATTCACAGTAATGAACGCTGCCAGAAACGCTGTCAATAGTCCTTTTGTTCCTAAGAATCCGTTTGCAAATCCACCGCCCTCAACTGCATCCGCAGCAAGGAGCAAGAAACCGGATATGGAAGCCAGCATAGTGGAAAGGAAGTTAATTTGATTGGTGCTTTCCAGCTTTCTGTTGAAGGAATCCGTTAAAGACTTCGCGGTTGTGCCGGCAACCAAAACTCCTAAAATCCCCATTGTATATCCGTATGGTTTCATAATCAAAGCTTCAGTCGATGCACTCCATGAGAAACCGAAGATATTAGGAACATAGGCAATCAATAGGAAAATACTTGAAAACAGAACAACAGGCATCGCTGAGATAAAGCCATCACGTATTGCGCGTAGATAGATATTACGGGATACTTTCTCAAAAAAAGGTTTAGCTTTTTCAATTTGTGTAATCAATGCATTCATCATAATTAGTTGCTCCCTCTTTTATACAATTCAATCATATGTTTCATCAAATCCCTAAGCAGCAATGTTGTCATCAAGTGATCCTGTCCATGCATCATCGTAACGCTGTACGCAATATCATCACCTGAAGCTTCCATAGTAAGCAAACTTGTCTGAGCTTTATGAGCTTCTATGATGCTGGTATTTGCTTCTTCACATAATGCTTCGGCTTTATCATAATCACCTTTTTCCGCTGCTTTTAAAGCATCCAAAAGGTACGATCGCGCTTCACCTGCATAGGCAACAATTTCAAACCCTAATAAAGTAGCTTCTTCCCTGTTCATTTCATTTTCCTCCAATTTGTTCAGATTTTTTCTTTCCAGGATGTTGCTGTCGTTCCAAGAACTTTGCTTAGTGTATCGATAGTATTAAAGCCAGTCTTACGCCACCATTTACGTGCAGCTTGCTCACCTTCTTTGATTTGTAATGATTGATTTCAATTTCTTACCCGCTAAATCCGTCCCCAGTACAAGAGCCCTATTCATTTCTCCTTACTAAAAATATTTTAAAGATTTTACGAAGACAGTATGGAAAATCACAACTCATTTTTCCGGAAGCGTTTTTATTTCCTTATGCCCTCATTATAAACAGAACCAAACACAAAATCAACCTTTTTGTTCGTTTTTTTGTTTTATTTTTTTGTTTTTGTTTAATAAATGTTTCTTTTTGTTTTTTAATATGGTAAAACAGCTTTTTTATTAGTGACACCACTTTACTGTCAATAATGATAAATCTCCAAAAGGATAAATTCCTAAAAAGATGTATACCAGCAATAATGATATCACGGGTATAATAAATGAGCATAAATAGGAATGCCGCTTCCTCACTACCTATAACCTCCTTAATTAAATAACCTCCTTAATTAAATATCGTAAGCAAAAAAAAACTGTCTGTTGTCCAAACCCGTTTCTCTAACTATATAGGTTGAATTAAATACTTTACATCCGCACGCACAGTCGGTCAATCACCTCAAGGGGACGCTCGTTTACATCGGCTAAGAAACCGCGGACCGCCTGTTTGATTTTCTGGACGTGGTCAAAAAAAACATTGTTGATGACCGATTCCTTGAGCCACTTCCATACGCCTTCCATTAGGTTCAACTGAGGGCTGTAGGGAGGGAGGAAGATGAGTGCCAGGCGCCTAGCGTTTTCTTTAAGAAAAGGCTGGATCAGCTTGGCGTGGTGGATACGGGCATTATCCAATACCATCACGATTTTTCCGGTGGGGTATTCCCGCAACGTCCGCTCCAGAAAACGGAGGAAGGCCGCTGCGTCGTATGCCCCTTCTTCTGTACAAATGATCCGACCGGTTTCATAATCCAAGGTGCCTATCAATTTTACCCCTTTGTGTTGTCCATAAGTGGGGATTTTTCGCTGGTGGCCGCGGAGAAACCAGGTGCAGCCAATGGCTTGGTAATCCCGGATCATGGTTTCGTCCTCGAA
>NZ_FOQC01000026.1 GCF_900113645.1 Trichococcus flocculiformis | reverse complement strand
CTTATCGAAAGCATCGCTGAAGACGTTCAGGTTTTCTTTACTCATGCGTATGCTTCTTGGGAGAAAGGAACGAACGAAAGGCATAACCGCATGCTCCGAGAATTTATCCCAAAGGGAGTCACTCTGCGTCCATTGTCCTATTCGTATTTACTGGAAGTAACCGATACGATCAACCACAGACCAAGAAAAATAATGGGCTATACAACACCTGCAGAACGCCTTCAGGAAGAACTGGCCGATTTACAAGCAGCTTAAGGTGTTTTGTTGGTTTTATAGGATAAGAGAATAGCTTAGCTGAGTCAAGAGCCGCTTCGCTCCTTCTCTTGACTCAGCTAACCTATTCTCTTGGGTCAGAACCACCAACAACTCACCTGAAAAATGGTAAGGGATGAAACACTCCCTGCCGTCAATGGCTTCAAAGCATTGGTAATACTGGATTATTGAGTAATTCGCTGTCTATAAAGGTTTTTAAAATTTTTTATGCATTTGATATTGCAATTAAGCCACATTTATCAATTTTTGGCATTATTTTCTGTACATTTTAATTTCCAAGAACAGGTCATTATACGTCCCAAGGGTTTTGGCTCCTAGGTTTTCATAGACTTCGAGTTTATCCATGATTTCGTCGGACGGGTAGAATTGCTCGTCGCTGGTAATTTCGGGATCCATCAGCTCGATGGCATTTTGGTTCGGTGTGGCGTAGCCGACATATTCCGCGTTGATGGCCGCATTTTCAGGTTCCAGCATGAAATTGATGAAAGCGTACGCCCCTTCGATATTTTTGGCGGTCTTGGGGATGACGATGTTGTCGAACCAGAGATTGGAGCCTTCCTCAGGGATTACGTAATGAAGATTTTCATTTTCCCAAAGCATCTCGCTGGCCTCACCAGAGAAAGTCACGGCGATGGCCGCTTCCTCCTGGATCATATACATTTTTATTTCATCAGCAACGATCGCTTTGACATTCGGGGTGATACCTTTTAGTTTCTCAGCGATTTCTCCCAAAATGATCGGGTCTGTCTCGTTCAATGAGTAGCCTTCACTTTGGAGGCCCAGCCCCATCACTTCTCGCGCTCCATCGATCAAAAGCAGACTGTTAGCATAGCCCGGATCCCAAAGATCCGACCAGGAAGTGATTTCTTCCGTCACCATTTTGTCATTATAGATGATGCCCAAGGTTCCCCAGAAATAAGGGATGGAGTACTTATTGCCTTCATCGAACGGCAAATCCAGGAAACGCGGGTCAATGTTTTCCAGACCTTCGATCTTCGCGTGGTCCAGCGCAATCAGAAGGTCTTCTTCAGCCATCTTGTCGATCATGTACTCTGAAGGGATACTCAGATCGTAGGCCGTTCCACCTTGTTTTACTTTTGTGTACATCGCCTCGTTCGAATCGAACGTTTCATAAGAAACTTTATAACCTGTCTCCTCCTCGAATTTCGTGATCAGTTCCGGTTCGATATAATCACCCCAGTTGTAGATCGTCAGCGTATTCCCGTCCGAAAAGCCTTGCGCTCTGTTCAAAGCGTTTATCCCGAAAGCGATTGCCGCACAAGCAAACAAGATAACAGCCGCCATTCCCATTAATTTTTTCATCCTCTTTTCACCATCCGTTCCGAATCGGCGCTTTTTCCGATCGCCTTCATTTGCTGCGCATGCTTATTGTGCCCGTACTGTTGAATGAAATAGTAGCCAAGGACCAAAAGCAGCGTAAACAGGAACATCAGCGCACTGAGGGCATTGATTTCCAAGCTGACTCCACGGCGCGCCCGCGAATAGATTTCCACAGCTAAAGTGGTGAAGCCATTCCCCGTCACGAAAAAAGTCACCGCAAAATCATCCAAGGAATAGGTAAAGGCCATAAAGAAGCCACTCAGGATCCCCGGAGTGATACTAGGAATCAGGATTCTGCTGAAAACCTGACCGCTGCTGGCACCCAGATCCTGAGCCGCGCTGATCATCGAATCATTCATCTCATAAAGTTTCGGCAGTACCATCAGCACGACGATCGGGATCGAAAACGCGATATGCGAGAGCAGTACAGAAGAAAATCCCAACGAAAAGCCGAGCATCGTGAACAAGATCAGTAGGCTGGCACCGATGATGACGTCCGGAGAAACCATCAGCACGTTGTTCAGACTCAAGAGCGTATTCTTTATATTACGCTTTTTCGTGTAGTATATGAAGATTGCACCCATCGTACCGATTGCAGTCGCGATAAGGGCCGACAGCAAGGCCACTAAAAAGGTATTCAAAACGATGCCGATCAAACGCGTATCCTCAAATACAGCCTGGTAATGTTCCCAGGTGAAGCCCGTGAAATCGTTCATGGTCCCGCCGGCATTGAACGAATAAAAAATCAGATAAAAGATCGGCAGATACAGAATCGTAAAAACGAGTCCAAGAAAGGCATTGTTCCACTTCGTGTTGGCTGTTCCCTTCATTTAGATCCCCTGCCCTTCTTCTTTTTGTCGCTCGTCAGGGACATGATGGCGATCATGCTGATGATCAGGATGACGCCGATTGTGGAGCCCATCCCCCAGTTCTGGGTAACCAGGAAATGCTGTTCCACAGCGGTTCCCAGCGTAATTACCCGGTTTCCCCCGATCAGCCGCGTCAGCATGAACAACGACAGCGATGGAATGAAGACGGCCTGAAAGCCGCTGCGCACACCGCTCAGCGTCAACGGAAAGATGACGCGCGTCAAAGTCTGCATCCTTGTCGCACCTAAGTCTTCGCTGGCTACGATAAGTGACGGCTTCAGCTCTTCGATCGAATTGAAGATCGGCAGGATCATGAACGGCAGCTCGATATAAGCCGCCACAAAAATGAAACTGAAGTCTGTGAACAGGATCTGTTGCGGACTTATCCCCATGAAGCCAAGGAATTGATTGACCGTCCCGCTCTGACTGAACAAACCGATGAAGGCATAGGCCTTCAGCAGCAGATTGATCCAGGTCGGCAGAATGATCAGGGACAGCCAAAGTTGCTTGTGCTTCGTCCGACTCAGGAACAACGCGGTCGGATAACTGACCAGGAACGTAACGAGTGTGATGATGAACGCATAAAGGAACGAATTCAAGGTCATCCGCAGATAATTTCCCGAACTGAAATAATTTGCGTAGTTGGAAAAAGTGAAAGCCCCGGTGATATCGAAAAAGGACTGGTACAGGATCAACAACATCGGTGAAATAACAAACAGCCCCAACCAAAGTACGTAAGGAACAGAATAGAACGCTCTAGAATTTTTCGTCATGTCTCTTCCCCCCTACTCTTCATAGCTTTCGAGACGGGCATCGAACTCTTCTTCGGATTCGCCCAGACGCATGACGTGGATGTCTTGTGGCCCGAAATGAAGCCCGACATCTTTGCCGATTTCTGCGCTCTTGGTGGAATGGATCATCCACTCGTTTCCATCCTTGTCATAACCGATAATCTCGTAGTGGACGCCGCGGAACAATTGTGTATCAATATTCACGACCAGTTTACCATTTTCGACAGTCGTCAGTTCCAGATCTTCCGGACGTATGACAATTTCGATTTTTTCGCCCGGCGTGATGCCGGCGTCGGAACATTCGAACTCTTTGCCCACGAAGCGGACTTTATAATCCTCAACCATCGTACCCGGAACGATATTGCTTTCACCGATGAAATCTGCCACGAATCGGTCGATCGGCTCGTCGTAAATGTCAACAGGCGTTCCGCTCTGGACAATTGCGCCCTTATTCATTACAAAAATCCAATCGCTCATGGCCAACGCTTCTTCCTGATCATGCGTGACAAAAATGAAAGTGATGCCAAGACGTTGCTGCAATTCCCTCAGTTCGTACTGCATGTCCGTGCGCAGCTTCAAGTCCAACGCCGACAAGGGTTCATCCAGGAGCAACACATCCGGTTCGTTGACTATAGCTCTGGCGATTGCAACCCGCTGTTGTTGGCCACCCGACATTTCACTGATTTCACGATTTTCATAGCCTTCAAGTTGGACCATTTTCAAGGCTTCTTTCACTTTTTGTATGATTTGGTCCTTAGGCATTTTCTTGATCGTCAATCCGAATGCAATGTTATCGAAAACATTCATGTGGGGAAACAAGGCATAGTCCTGGAAAACGGTATTGACTTTACGTCGGTTCGCTGGAATGTCATTTACGGTTTCGCCATTTATTTTTATGACGCCTTCGGTAGCATCCGCGAATCCGGCTATCAAACGCAGGATTGTTGTTTTTCCACAGCCGGAGGGGCCCAATAAAGTATAGAATTTGCCTTTTTCAAGTTCAATGTTAATATCGTGCAACACAGTGTCATCATCATATACTTTTTTTACATTCTCCAAAGTGATGATTGGTTTATCAGTCATTTTCTCACGCCTTTGTCATTTAATTTAGGGAAGCTTGAAACGGCAGCCTTCCAGTGTCTCTGCGCACTTTCCAGCGGCATTCAGTACTTTCATGTTAACATATAACACTATCATTATATAAGAAGTAGGCTCATTTACAATGAAACCTGAACAAAAAACGCCAGAAACGATCATTCTGACGTTTGGGACTTATATGGATTTTACTAGAACAGACGCGCAGCCCGATCGTAGTAGACGAATTTTTCCGTAAAGGAGTAAGGATCTGTCATACCGATTTGATTCGCGAAGGTGAACAATGTGGTCTCTTTCAGTGAGGCTACTTGAATCAGCCTTGGATTGATGAGGACAAAAGCGGAACTCGTATCAGCCACAATTTTCCCTTTAGCCATGACGACCGCTCTGCGGGTGTATTCGAGCATCAGATGCATATCATGCGTTACAATGACGACGGTTACGCCGTTCTGGTGAATCTGTTGAAGGAAATTCATGATGTCTTTATAGTGACTGAAATCTTGTCCAGCGGCCGGTTCGTCCAGGATGATCAGTTCAGGGTCAAGCGCCAATACGGCTGCAATCGAAACCCGTTTCAGTTGGCCGAAACTCAGCATAGATAACGGTAAGTCTTTGATGTATTGCAGTCCGCAGACTTTCGCAACTTCATCAACTTTCTTTTCGATCTCTTTCTCATCCATGTTGCGCTGTCTCAGTTTTAAGGCAATTTCTGCATACACGGTTTCCTGTGACAAACTGTCTTTCGGATTCTGCGGGACGTACCCTACGTATTTTTCAGCCTCATCCGCATCAATGTCGCTGATTTCATGGCCTTTCCAATAGATCCGGCCACTTTGCGGTTTTTCTTCTCCGGTCATCAAACGGGAAAGCGTCGATTTTCCGGCGCCGTTTGCACCGACAAGGCTGAGCATTTCCCCTTTGTAAATACGGAGGAAGGCTCCATCGACGATATCTTCGTCATTCCAAGGATATTTGAACGATAAGCCATCCAGTTCCAAAAGCACTTCATCATAGTCGGCATAACGGAATTGCGGCAAATAATTCAGCCAACTCTCCATTTGTTCCTTTAATTGCGGTCCGTTCACTTTCTTTACATTCGCCAGCTCCCTGACATTGTCCAGATCGACTCCGGCATAGCGCATCGCCGTGATGTACAGCGGCTCCCTGATGCCGATATCGCTCAAAATTTCGGTGCGGAGTATCTCTTCCGGCGTTGCGTCAGCGATGATCCGTCCACCGGAAAACAACAGGATACGGTCGATCGGTTGTGCCAAGACATCTTCAAGCCTATGTTCGATGATGAGGACAGTCGTATCGCTGACGCGATGCAGATCTTCAATGAATTTCATAGCCAAATCCCCGGAACTCGGGTCCAGATTCGCTAATGGCTCATCAAATAAAATCAATGGTTTGCCATCCAAGGAGATACCCGCCATTGTGATGTCAACCAATTGCTGTTCCGACAATTTCATGAAACTGCGCTTCAGATAAGGCCGTTTCTGCAAAAATTCGTGCCAATTCTCCAGTTTTTTCAAATCTTCGGCGGAACGGAATGGAATTTGTTGTTTCACTCCAAATTTTCCCATCTGATCTGCGTGGGGAATCAAGCTATTCTTTATCAGCTTCATTTCATTCGGAAGAAAATCTTCAAAAGGGGCTACTGTTTGGTCAACTTGATGGTGAAAGAGGATATTTCCACTCACATCGCCGTTCTCTTCACTCGGCAATACGCCTGTAAGGCAGCGGGCAAAGGTCGTTTTCCCCGATCCGCTAGGGCCGAGCACAAGTATTTTTTCCCCTTCGTAGATAGTGACATTCAGTTCTTCCAAAGTCGGTTCGTTTTGATCTGAATAAGTAAAACTAAAGTTCTGAAAAGATATCAGTGGTCTTCGCATGGCTATCCTCCTTCATTAGTATATTCAAAAAAATAATTTAGTACTATCCAAAAAAGAGCTGAATGTTCACACCCAGCCTTCTTTTCACCTATACGCTTCCCACTTTATCTTCTCCGATGATCCGGACTTCCGTTTCCAATGGCACGCCATAATGCTCCATTATGACTTTTTTTATATGCGCTATCAGTTCAATGTAGTCGGTTGCTGTAGCTTGATTGATGTTCACGATGAAACCTGCATGCTTCATCGAAACCTGCGCTCCGCCCCACGTCAAGCCCTGAAGACCCGCTTCTTGGATCAATTTACCCGTGAAATATCCAGTTGGCCTTTTGAAGACACTCCCACATGAGGGATATTCCAACGGCTGCTTCGACTCGCGCAAGGCAGTCAATTCATCCATTCGGGCTTTAATCGCTTCATGCTTGCCTTTTTCCAGCTCGAACACAACTTCGAGAACGATTTCGTTCGTTTCCTGAAGTTTACTATGGCGATAGGAAAACTCAAGTTCATCCTTCGAGTAGGTTTTTATTTTGCCTTCGCGGGTGATCACCACAACGGATTCGATAACTTCTTCGACTTCACCGTCGTATGCTCCAGCATTCATATAGACCGCTCCGCCGACGCTGCCAGGAATACCGCATGCAAATTCCAATCCGCTCAACCGCTCAGCTAAAGCCATCCGCGAAGCGTCGATCAAGCGTGCCCCGCTCTGGACGGTTAACCGATGGCGTTTCACTTCCATGTGGTCCATTTCCGTCAGGATCATAACGATACCGCGGACACCACCATCCTTGATGATGACATTACTGGAGTTGCCCAATACCGTCAAAGGCACTTGTTTCTCGTTCACCCAAGCGACAATAGCTGCAACCTCATCTTTGGACTTCGGAAAGACAAGCACGTCTGCTGGGCCGCCTGTTTTTGTATATGTATAGTGTGACAAATTTTCATTCTCTTTAACGATTATTTCAGGAAACTGTTGTTTTATTTCCTTTCCCAACATTCATTTCACCCACTAAATTTATTTATGTAGTCCATTTTAACATCACTTGATACCGATTTGTATCAAATTAGTAAGCGGCAGCAATTAATTATACCCTTTTAATCCTTAATTAACCTAATTTTAATAAAAATCAATCATGCGCCTATTCATGCTATTCTAACACAAGTTTATGAAAAAATTTACAATTTAATCAATTTGAAATAGCATTGTTAGATAGCGGGAATCCATTTGCTTCTTTGAACGCTGCTTTCGACCCTATACTTTGCAATTAGAATGTGCAGGTATGGTAAAATAGGATACATAATAGATAAAGGGGGCTGCTCTATGCAACCGAAACAAATCAGAAACGGCATTACTTTCACACTCTTATCCATCCTATATCCGCTTTACCTTTTTACTACCAAAGATCCTGATTCGGTATCCACTACATCATTAGGATTGGCGCTTTTTTTGCCGATAGTCGGAACGATTTTTGCGCTGAACATCCCGGAACCAAAAATGAAGTGGACACTGGCCGCCATCAATCTGGTCATTTTCATCCTGTTCCTTTATTACACGCTTGCATTGCGTTAAGGCGGGTGGAAAAAATGGATCTTAAATTTGTCTCATGGAACGTCAACGGCTTGCGAGCTGTCGTAAACAAGAATTTTGCGGATATTTTTTTAGACTTCGACGCCGATTTTTTTTGTCTTCAGGAAACGAAACTGCAGGAAGGACAAATTGATTTAACATTTCCCGGATATGAATCCTACTGGAATTATGCCGATCGCAAGGGCTATTCCGGAACCGCGATATACACGAAACACATCCCGCTTTCTGTCCGATTAGGCATTGGCGTTACCGAACATGATACGGAAGGACGCGTCATCACTTTGGAGTATACTGATTTCTTTCTGGTCACTGTGTATACGCCCAATTCCCAGGAGCAACTGAAGCGATTGGACTACCGGATGCATTGGGAATCTGCGTTTCTGGCTTATCTGAAAGGGCTGGAAACCGAAAAACCAGTCATCGTCTGCGGCGATCTGAACGTTGCCCACGCAAACATCGATCTGAAGAATTGGAAAACGAACCGCAAGAACGCGGGCTTTTCGGACGAGGAACGTGCCAAGTTCAGCGAAATGATGGCTAACGGGTTCATCGACACTTTCCGCTACTTTCATCCGGATGCGGAAGGCAGGTACTCTTGGTGGAGCTACCGCTTCAACGCCCGCAAAAACAATGCTGGTTGGCGGATCGACTACTTCCTTGTATCGGAAGCGTTAAAAGATGCCTTAGTCGATGCGGAAATCCATGAAAATATCTTTGGGAGCGATCATTGTCCGGTATCGCTGAAGCTTTCGCTGTAGCACGGACTCAATAGAATCACAGCATCAAATAGTCAGGAGGAATGGCAGATGGATTTTCAAGATCGTGTAGTTGTGGTTACAGGCGGAGCAAACGGCATCGGTCGGGCTACAGTGGAAGCTTTTTTGACCGCTGGTGCCGCTGTCGCATTTGTGGATACAGATAAGCAAGCTGGGCAGAAGATCGTTTCACGTTTCGAAAGGAACGACGTGTATTTTCATCACGGAGACATTACCGAGGAAGCTGTCCTGCATGCTTTTGCGGAAGCCGTCAAACAACGCTTCGGCAAACTCGATTATCTGGTGAACAATGCCTGTATCAGTAAAAAGGGCATCCTTTCGGCGTGTTCCTATCAGGATTTCAATTATGTGCTGACTTTAGGCGTCACAGCTCCGTACCTGTTGACGAGCTTGTTTTTGCCGGTGTTCACAGCTGGCGCCTCGGTCGTGAACATCGCATCAAGCCGCGGTTTCATGTCGCAAAAGGACACCGAAAGTTACTCGGCGGCTAAAGGCGGCATCCTCGCGTTGACGCACGCCCTCAGCATCTCATTGGCCGGGAAAGCCCGGGTCAATTCCATCAGCCCGGGTTGGATCGACACGGGTTCCTTCCATAAAGAGGAAAACTATCAACCGGACTATGAAGCTGCGGATCTCCTGCAGCATCCCGTCGGCCGTGTCGGTGTGCCGGATGATATCGTACAGATGATCCGTTTCCTCTGCAGCGACGCAGCCGGCTTCATCACCGGACAGAATTTCACTGTCGATGGCGGGATGTCCAAGCTCATGATCTACCACAACGACCATGGCTGGACCTATAATCCCGAAGCCGAATGATCGGCCGTGTTGGGTGAACGCGCATGCTGAACTACCCACAAAAATAAGCAGGACGACCTTCATATGAAAGGTATCCTGCTTATTTTTGTTATCCGGCCCGAATCAATTCGGTCGGCCTTATTTTCCCGGAAACTGCTTCACGAACCATTGTGCAGCCAACTCGGCAACCTGTTCCAGTGTCCCGGCTTCTTCGAACAGGTGGGTGGCTCCCGGAATAAGGGTCATTTCTTTTTCGCAGTTCAGTAATGCGTAGGCCTGCTCATTCAGCTCGATTACGCCGTCATCATAGCCACCCACCAACAACAACGTCGGGGCTGTGACTTTGGCCAAATATGCTTTCGCCAAATCCGGACGTCCGCCTCGCGAAACAACGGCCTTGATTTCATCGCCTAACGCAGCTGCCGATTGCAGAGCAGCTGCCGCTCCCGTACTGGATCCGAAATACCCGATCGGCAACTGTTTCGTTTCATCCTGCTGCTTGGCCCAATTCTCGGCAAGCGTCAACCGCTGAGCCAACAGATCGATATCAAAACGCTTGTCGGTCCACTCGCTTTCTGCTTCCGTCAACAAATCCAACAACAAAGTGGACAAGCCATGTGCCCGCAGTACGCTGGCCACGTATTTGTTGCGCACACTGTGTCGGCTGCTGCCGCTACCGTGGGCAAAAATGACAAGGCCTTTCGGGTCTCTGTGCAGGACCAAATCACCCATCAAGGTGACGCCCGCACCGGTTATCCTGACTGCCGTTTCTGGATCACTCATCTGCCTTCTCCTCCTTCACATGCATACTTCGGAGTAAGGCGACGACCTCATTGTCGTCAAGCTGATCGAAGCGGACATAGTAGGCCCCCTCGAGGCAGAGCAAATACGATGATATCTTCTCCGCGGTACTTCTCCAAAGCTTCCGCCAGCAGCATGCCGGCCTCTTTGCGATCGTTAAAAAGCATAACGTTCCCTCCTTGTCCAACAATAGCTTCCAATTGACTGAAACAAGTGCATGTTGTTCGACTGTTTTCCGACTTTCACTGCAATTTTTTTCTGCAGTCTTTTCTCAACCAAATCATAGCACGCAAAGGTCCCAAGGAGGAGCAATAACACTTCTGGATCAGTTGATACTTTTCTTCAATGCCTCAAGATTATCCAGCATGACCGAAATATAATCCGAACCCTTTTTCTGGTCCTCTTCGGTGATCCCTTCGAGAGGACTCAATACCGCCAGTTCGACGCCGACCTCTTCCGCAAGCGTCTCCGCCGTCTGTGAAGAAGCATTGTTCTCAAAATAAATATGCGAAATATTGTTGGCTTTCACGTAATCGGAAAGTGTGGCCAAAGCTGCCGCGCTCGGTTCAACCTCGGCATTCAGACCCGTTACGGAAATCTGATTAAGATCATAGCGGGCCGCCAAATAAGCGAAAGCCGCATGCTGCGTCACGAAAGTACGGTTTTCTGTTCCTTCAAATGCAGCTCGGTAGGCTTCATCCAATTCATTCAGTTTCCCGTTATAAATTCCGGCATTTTCCAGATAATCCTCAGCATTGTCTGGATCCGCTTCAGCTAATCCTTCCGCAATCGTTGATACCTCTGTCTGCGCAAGCACAGGGTCCAACCAAACATGCGGATCGACAGTATGCGAATGACCAGCATTCGCCCCTTCCTCCTCAGACTCATGATCGTGCGCGTGAGCCTCGCCTTCATACTCCAACAGCGTGATTGCGTCGCTCGCACAAATGACCACCATATCCGAAGTATCGATGGACGCCAGCACATCCGGCACCCATGTCTCCATCTCGGGACTGTTGTAGATGAAAACATCGGCATCTTGGATTTCGGCGATCATCTGGCTCGAAGGTTCAAAGGAATGCACCTCCATTCCGGCTTCCAAAAGCATGCTCACCTCGGCATCGTCCTGCGCAACCTGTTTCGTAAAATCGTACATCGGATAAAAGGTCGTGACAACCTGCAGCTTGTCCGACTCCGTATTTTCTGTTGTGCTCCCGGCTGCTCCGCAACCAGCCAATAGTGCAGTTGCCCCTACTAGCGACAAAGCCCACTTCATGCTCTTTTTTTGTTTCATTTTGCTCTTCCTCCGTCTTCTCTTTATGGACTATCCAAAATCGGATAATGATTCTCACTCGCCAAATCGTAACGATTACGTTTTAAAGGATAACTGAAAGATTATGCAGATGCAAGCATTATGTATCAAATAATTTATTCCTTCATATATATAAATTTTTATACTTATCGAAAGCAACCCACTCCTGTCCCTACTACAACGCAAAAAAAGGAAGTGCTCCAACTTTCGGAACACTTCCTCCTAAATCAGTAGTCTCATCCTCGCTTCATTGATTGTTCAATCTTAATGATCTACGAACTTTTCAATACTGGTTACGCTTGGTTTTCAGGCAAGTCATCTAAGCTTTCGCTTCCAGTTGCTTGAATGAAATCTACTGTTTATTGATCTTAGAATGGATCAAGTTTTCATGGCTTAGAAAATTATCTAGGACACAAATTCCGAACCATCTAAGATTTTGCATTAACAGCTTGACTGAAAAGCTGTTAACCGGAAAATCTTTTTGAAGGATTTCCCTGAAAGAGTGGCATACTCTTTTTTGTTTCTTAGTCTTACTTAGTATGTCTCTCTTTGTATAGTTACAATAACACGTAAGCGTTATCAAGTCAAGCAGAAAATGACGCTTTAAATAAAAAAATTTCCCAAATTTTTCACCTAAACTGTCACGCTGCTTTTGTATATTAATCGATCATCAGGCTCATCATGACGCCATCGATAAATTCCCCGTCAATCAACATGGCACGCGGCATCACCGCTTCTCGTTGGTACCCCATTTTTTCATAAAGATGGATGGCGCGTTCGTTTTCGCCATGGACTGTCAGCTCCAGACGACGGATCACGCCGCTCTCGATTGCCCAAGTCTCGATTTCTTCCATAAGGACCGATCCGATTCCGAATCCCCAATACTCCTTCTCGACCGTAATGCCGACTTCACCGACATGTCTAAGTTTGGGTTTATCCGTTGCCCCGACAGACGCCAAACCAATCAATTGCTTGTTATTTATCGTCGCGATCAGCATGACATTGTTGTCTTTCTCCATCAAGTCTTCCAGATAAAGTTCCTCGAAAGCTTCGGACAATTCCAACCCTTCAGCTCCATATGCCAAATACGGTGTCTCAGCGCCAGTCTTTTTGCTGAAAGCGATGATGTCTTTTGCATCGGCCGGAATGGCTTCCCGGATCATGATTTCGACTTTTTCTCTCTTGCGCATATTATTGTCCTTCTTTCTTGAGTATTCCCTGTAGTGTTTCGACCAAAGCATCATAGCGTTCGCCGGTCGGGATAAATGTGACTTCCCGGTTTTCATAAAATTCCCCGGTAGGGACCAATTGGATCGTCAAATATGCATCCGGCAATTCCTCTTCGATGAAGGTAGCCCATTCAATCACCGAAACCCCATTCCCATACAGATATTCCTCCAAGCCCATATCATCGCCTCCGACATCCTCCAGACGATAAACATCCATATGGTACAGCGGCAACCTGCCTTTCGTGTACTCTCTGATCAAAGTATACGTGGGGCTCTTTATGACAGTATCAATACCTAAGCCCTTCGCCAACCCTTTTGTAAAGGTTGTTTTCCCGGCACCTAGATCTCCCTCAAGGAGTATGACGTCTTTCGGTTCCAACAGTTGCGCCAATTGCGCAGCTATCCACTTTGTTTCTTCTTCATTCTTTGCTGTTAAGGTGAACATTCTGTTTCTGCCCCCATCTTCACCAATTTATTTTGTTCCATTCCTTATTATAGAAATATTCACTCCGGAATGCACCTTTTTTCTGAGCATAGTCCAATTTGGCTTGCAAAAAAAAATGGAAAGCCGGATTTGATCCATGCTTTCCATTCTCTTATTAATCAAGTAATGTTTGGTTTGCTGTGATGATGGCTGTTTTATAGACATCTTCTTCGTTACATCCGCGCGACAAATCGGAGATCGGTTTGTTCAAACCTTGCAGGATTGGGCCTACTGCTTCGAAACCACCGAAACGTTGTGCAATTTTGTAGCCGATATTTCCTGATTGGATTTCAGGGAATATGAAGACTTTGGCTTGACCGGCTACAGTTGAGCCAGGTGCTTTTTGTTTAGCGACTACTTCAGAGAAAGCTGCATCGAATTGCAGTTCACCGTCAATGTTGTATTGAGGAGCCAATTCTTTTGCGATTCTTGTAGCTTCCACGACTTTGTCAACTTCTGGTGATGCCGCTGAACCTTTTGTTGAGAAGCTCATCATAGCAACATTTGGTTGGATTTCGAACATTTCAGCTGTCTTAGCACTTTCAACAGCGATTTCAGCCAATTCTTGAGCGCCAGGATTGATGTTGATTGCACAGTCAGCGAAAAGGAATCTTTCAGTACCACGGATCATGATGAAAGCACCACTTGTGCGGCTTACGCCTGGTTTTGTTTTGATGATTTGAAGTGCTGGACGGACAGTATCACCTGTAGAGTGAACGGCACCGCTCACTAAGCCATCTGCCAAACCCATGTGTACTAGCATTGTTCCGAAATAATTCTCATCCAACAATAATTTTTTTGCTTGTTCTTCAGTGACTTTTCCGTTACGGCGAGCGACAAATGACGCAACCATTTCATCGAGTTCAGCATAATCAGTTGGATCGATGATTTGGATACCATTTAGCCTGAATCCGCGGCCTTTTGCAGCTTCTTTAACTGCATCCACATTTCCGATAACGATTGGTTCCACTAAGTCTTCCGCTTTAAGACGTACGACTGCACCTAAGATTCTTGGTTCTAAGCCTTCCGGGAAAACGATTTTTATTTTTTTTCCTACGATTTTTTGGCTTAAGCCTTCAAACATGTCCAAAAAAAATCCCTCCAGATTCGATTTATAATACTCAACTATCATACAGCAAATACGAAAAAAAAAACAGACATTTATGGAATTTACTGTTACAATTTCATCATTTCTCATGAAACTGTCATATCTCCTTCACTTTTTTGCGGGCCTTATCTTTTGCAATCCTTTACATTGGTGTTTATACTATGTTGTAGCATTTAAAAGTAGCATAATAAAAGGAGTCCTTCAATATGTCCATTTATGAATATTCAGCAACTAAAACAGATCAGTCATCTGTATCATTGGAACAGTATAAAGGAAAAGTCATCTGCATCGTCAACACAGCTTCGAAGTGCGGTTTGGTGGGGCAATTGGATGAACTGGAGGAGCTTTACGAAAAATACAAAGACAAGGATTTCATCATTTTGGGATTTCCATCGAATCAGTTCAATAACCAAGAACCTTTGAATGGAGTCGAAGCTGCTGAATTCTGCCGACTCAATTATGGCGTCACTTTTCCGATTTTCGATAAAATCGAAGTGAACGGTGAGAATGCAGATCCTCTTTACAAAAATCTGGTCGAACAGACCGGAGGCGGTGCGATCAAGTGGAATTTCACGAAATTTCTCATCGGCCGCGACGGCGAAATCATCAAGCGTTTTGCCCCGATCACGGCACCGAAGAAAATGACGAAGCTGATCGAAAGCGCACTGGAACAACCAAACCCTCTTTGAGTGCACAAAAAGGCAAGGCCACTGAGTGAAACTCAGTGGCCTTGCCGTTGTTTATTGGTTCTATTTCATTGTTCTGTATAAAATTCCTGCAAGAGCCTGCTCATCTCCTGGTAACGCGGGAACATCGCCGCATAGACGGACTTGCTGTCTTCGTTCGGTTGATGTTCGATTGAAGCACCCATCAACTTTTCTGCGTCATCCACGGATTCCACCAAGCCCAAGCTCTTCAGCGTGATCAAAGCGGCACCCGTACAGGAACTCTCAAAAGTTTCCGGGAATTCGATCGGCATACCGATGATATCCGTCAAGATTTGGCGCCAAGCCAGCGAGCGCGAAAAGCCCCCGCTGGCCATGATTTTTGTTGGTTCGCCGTTCATAGAGATGACCGTTGCCAGCACATCCTTCAGATTCAGGCAGATCCCCTCCAAAACGGAGCGCAAAAAATGTTCTTTCGTATGCAGCATGTTGATGCCGCTGAAATTCCCTCTGGCATCCGCATTCCACAAAGGCGCCCGTTCTCCGTTCAGATAAGGATGAAAAACCAACCCATCAGCGCCAGGTGCGACGTTCGCAATCATCTCCATCGCTTTGTCGTAGAGATCCTCATCAGCAACATTGGCCGGCAAAAATTGTTTGATGGCCCAATCAAAGATGTTTCCGCCATTGTTGACGGCGCCGCCGTTCACATAATGGCTTTCATCCAGGATATAACTGAATGTTCGTCCTTCCGGGCTTACATAAGGTTTTTCACTCGTCATCCGGACCGCACCACTCGTACCGATCGTGATTGTTGCCGTACCGGCGCGAATCGCTCCCATACCCAAGTTGGCTAAGCAGCCGTCATTCCCTCCAACTATGAAGGGCGTATCCGCAGCCAGCCCCAGCAACTCAGCCACTTCCTCCGAGAGGCCGCTCAGCTGTTTACCAGGATTTACCGGCAACGGCAGCATTTGACTCGTGATGCCACAGAATTCCAGAATTTCCTCATCCCAGCGGAATTCCCGGATATTGAACAATCCGGTAGCCGAGGCAACGGAATAGTCCACGACGAATTCACCGAACAGCCGCCAGAGAATGTATTCCTTGATGCCGATGAACCAACGCGCTGCTTGGAACACTTCGGGCTTTTCTGCTTTCAGCCAAAGAATCTTGCTTATCGGGGACATCGGATGCAGCGGTGTGCCTGTTTTTTCGTAAAAACGCTGGCCCATTCCGGAATGCTTCAGCATGCTTGCGTATTTTTTTGAACGATTATCGGCCCAGGTGATGCTCCGAGTCAACGGCGTTCCTTCCGCGTCCATGAGGATCAAGCTGTGCATGGCGCTCGAAAAGCCGATCCCGGCAATATCCGTCGGGCCCAGTTCAGCTTTCTGTATGACTGCTTTTATTGTTTTCAATACGGCTGAAAAGATCTCATCCAAGTCTTGTTCCGCCATTTCGAGATTCTCTTTAATTAATGGATAATGTGCGTACGCTGATTCATAAGCTGAGCCGTCCGTTTCGTACAGTACGGCTTTTGTGCTTGTGGTACCGACATCCACTCCCATGACATATCGTGCTGCCAAATAAAAAACCACCAATCCAAAAAATTTATCTTATTTTTCCACGACCTTAATCATTATAGCAAAATTCCACAAGCATTGGCGCAAATTTTTTGATAATGTTTAATATTCTGGCTTCGATGGTTTACATTTTCTTAACGGAATCTTTTCTGGAAATCCATCGCTGTCTGGTATACTGGTGACATCCATGCACAAGGAGGAATAATTTTGGGTTACTACGATCAACATATGCATACGCATTTTTCGCCCGATTCTGCGGAATCATTTGAAAATTATCTCGAGCAAACAGACGGACTGCTCGTTACAACGGAGCACCTGGATTTCCACGATTCCTACAACGGCGGTGTGGATACCGTCTTGGATTATGCTGCCTACAGGGATAAAATAGACGCACTGAACACAATCCACGATGGACGCATCCGCTGTGGCATCGAAGTCGGCTATACGCCTGAGTCCCACGCGCAAATTACATCTTATCTGGAAGGCAAAGCCTTTGATGTCATCCTGCTGAGTGTTCACCAAAACGGGCGCTATGATTACTTGCAGCCAATCATCGATGAGATGGACCCCAAAGCGGTCATGAAGGAATATTTCGAGCTCTGTACGCAAGCAGTCCGGAAAGTCAATGGTGCAAATGTTTTCGCGCACTTTGATTACGGAATCCGTCGCTTGCCCGTCACGGTAGACGATCTTCGGGAATTCGAGCCTTTGCTGAAGGGGCTGCTCGATGAAATCATGGCGAAAGAAATGGCACTGGAATTGAACACGCGCAGCATGTATGAATACAACAACGCCGACTTGTACCGCTATATGATCGGCCTCTATCTGGAAATGGGCGGGACCCGATTCAGTCTTGGTTCAGATGCGCACAGCATCCAGAAATACCGCTATCACTTCGACGATGCCATCGCGTTGTTAAAGGATTTGGGTGTGCACGAATTGACCCTTTTCAAAAATCAAGTTGGCTATACCGAACCCATCTGAACCGGCTGTAAACTATACCTTTGATGGAGGAACCTCATGACCTATACCAAAGAAATCTACAAGGAAATTTGCTTTGTTTTTGCCCGACTGGGTCTTTTCGCTTTTGGGGGTCCAGCCGCACACATCGCCATGATGGAGGACGAATTGGTGACGAAGCGGGAATGGCTTAAAAAGACGGAATTCATGGATCTGCTCGGATTCACGAATCTGATTCCCGGTCCGAACTCTACGGAACTGGCTATCGCGTTGGGCTACAAGCGCGGCGGGAAAATCGGATTGTTTTTGGCGGGCATTTGCTTCATCTTTCCGGCCATGACAATCGTGTTGTTGTTGGCTATGTTCTATAAACAGTACGGCGAAGTGCCGCTCATCGAAGCGCTTTTCAGCGGCATCAAACCGGTCATCCTTGCAGTCATCATCCAGGCCCTTTTTAGGCTGGGACAGACGACCATCAAGGACAGCAAATCGTTGCTTTTGTTCTTGGCGGCCTATCTGCTGTCGCTGATGGGTGTCGGCGAAATCACGATCCTCATCCTGACCGGACTGACGATGCTGCTGATGCAGCAATTATCCAAATGGCGCTCGCATCATCTGGCGATCGAACCGATGTCGCTGATGCTGCTGTTCCTGACTTTCTTGAAAATCGGATCGGTCCTTTACGGGAGCGGCTATGTGCTATTGGCTTTTTTACAGGCTGAATTCATCGAGCGCTATGCTGCGCTGACCAGCACACAGTTGCTGGATGCCGTTGCGATCGGCCAGTTCACCCCAGGCCCGGTCTTCACGACGGCGACTTTTGTTGGCTATCTGATTCAGGGCGTCCCGGGTGCCATCTTGGCGACTGTCGGCATCTTTTTGCCTTCCTTCCTGCTGATTCTTTTGTTGCATCCGCTGTTCAACCGACTACGATCATCCGAAATCTTATCCGTTATTTTGGACGGAATCACGATTGCTTCGCTGGCATTGATGGCATCCGTATCTTGGCAATTGGGGATGGCCACCTTCGTCTCTTGGGTCAGTGTCGTCATTTTTGCCGCCAGTTTTATCGGCCTCACTCGATTCAAGGTGAATTCTTCCTATCTGATCATCATGGGTGGATTCATCGGTTGGCTGGTCACGATGTTTTGAATGTATCATCCAGACAAAAAGCCCCTCATCACTTGCCTTATTCTGGCGGTGATGAGGGGCTTTTTTTAAAACTCCAAAATATTTCGCTTCTCTACTTTCATAAAAACGAGCTCGCCTTTATCAAGCAGATTGAAGGTGCGGTACAGATGATCCGCTCGCAGCGCAACGCCCTGCTCGGTTTCGATCACGTATGACAAAATATTCCCGCTGATCGTTTCATCGATGACTTTCCCTTTGAAATACAGGTGTTCATCCGTCTCAGGCTGCGGTTCCTTGAAATACTCGATGGCCTCCGGACGGATGGCGATTTGGCTAGCCTGCGTTTTTATCCGGGTCAGCTTTTCAAACTCCGAACCGCTCAACAAATTGTAGTTGCCGATGAACGAAGCTACGAAATGCGTTTTGGGATGCGTATATATTTCAGTCGGTGTGCCGGACTGCTCGATTTTTCCGGCAGCCATGACATGAATGACATCCGACATCAGCATCGCTTCATCTTGATCATGCGTCACAAAAATCGTCGTGATATGCAAAGCCTTCTGGATACGGCGGATCTGCTTTTGGAGATTCTTCCGCAACAACGCATCAATAGCAGACAGCGGCTCATCCAGCAACAATACTTTCGGTTCAGTCACGATGGCGCGTGCCAAAGCTACCCGTTGCTTCTGGCCACCGGACAATTGCGTCGGATAATGGTTCTCTTTACCGGACAAGCCAACGAGCTCGATCATGCGGGCGACTTTTTCTTTGATCAGACCCGGATCCATTTTCTGCATCTTCAAACCAAATGCGATGTTCTCCGCTACATTCATGTTGGGGAACAGCGAGTATTGTTGAAAGACCATTCCGATATTCCGTTTCCCCGGCGGCAACTCCGTCACATCCTGACCGTTGATGTGGATGCTCCCCCCATCAATACTTTCAAAACCGGCAAGCGAACGCAACAAAGTTGATTTTCCGCAACCGGATGGGCCCAACAACGTGACCAAGTCGCCTTCATTCACCTGCAGATCAAGATTTTTCAACACTAAATTTTCACCGTCATATGATTTTCGAATGTTTCTGAATTCTATATAAGCCATTATTTCTCCTCTATACG
This sequence comes from Trichococcus flocculiformis, assembly GCF_900113645.1. Lineage (GTDB taxonomy): Bacteria > Bacillota > Bacilli > Lactobacillales > Aerococcaceae > Trichococcus > Trichococcus flocculiformis. The sequence goes on along the minus strand of NZ_FOQC01000026.1, from coordinate 14,469 downwards.
TAACAAAACGTGAAGCTATCACTCCATTTTTGTGTTTGTTTTTGCTTTTTTGGTCTCTTTCGATCCCAGATAACCCGCCAAATTCGTCAAAATCAGCATGATGCAGAAGATGACTACTGAAATAGCGCTGGCTGCATGTCCCGATACACTTCTGGTCTTATCCAGGAAAATGCTGGTTGTTTCATAGTAACTTCCAGCAATGATGTTCACCAATACGAAATCGCTGAACAAAATGCCTATCGAGAGCAAAATCGTCGCAACCAGTCCCTTCAACACGCTAGGTACGATGATCCGGAAATAGGCATAAAGCCTACTGGCGCCCAACGTTTCCGCGGCTTCCAGAATCGGCATGACTTCCAGTGTGGTCAAAGCGTTTTTGATGCCTTGGTACATGTAGGGAAGAATGACGATTCCGTAGGCACAGCTCAATAAAAAAATGCGATTCGACAGAAAGGTGCTGGAAGAGGCATAGAGCGAAATGATTGATACCGCAAGGATGACCCCTTGGATGCCGTAAGGGATTTTTGACAATAGGTCCAAATACTTATCCCATTTCGGGTAATGAATCTGCACGACATACATCGCCAACAAAAGCAGCAGCAATAGAACCAACGTCGGAATGATCGCGATCAGCAAAGACCTGCCTATCGCGCCCGCCATCCCGCCTGACTCCACAAAAATTCCGCTATAAAATTCAAAAGTGAACCCTTCCGGGATGATGTTGCTCAAATCCCTGAACAAAGAATTCAACAGCGTCACAAACAGCGGCAGCAGTAAAACCACGGACAGGATGACGATGATGAATGACGAAAAGGGCGTGCTTCGTTTCTTCATTTTTTACACACCCTTTCTGAATTTCTTTAACAGGCTGTTGCTTAAAACCGTCATCGTGCTCATCAATACGAGCATCACGATCGACAAGGCACTTCCCAACTCCACCTGTTGGACGACATCACCTGTGAACATGGATGAAATCCGGATCGGCAATAAGGCATAATTGTTCCCGAGCAGAGCATACGGTGTCGCATAGGCTGCCAGCGCATTGGAGAAGAGGACGGAAAAGGTTCCGAAAATGCTGGGGAGCACCAACGGGAGGCCGATTTTTGTCCAGAATTGCCATGCCGTCGCATTCATCAGGCTCGCCGCTTCCTTGTATTCGGTTTTGATGCCGTCAAACGAAGGATAAAGCAACAAGGTCGCCAGAGGAATCTGGAAATAAATGAAGGTGATGAGGATCCCTGAGGTTGTGTACAGGTCGTAGTTGTTCAATACAGCCAAGTTCCATTTCTCACCCAATGTCGTCAGTATCCCTGAATTCCCCAACAACAGGATGAACGCAAACGCCAATACGATTCCTTGGAAGTTTGAAGTCATGTTCAAAGTGGTGATGTAGAACTTTTTCATCCTGTCGCCCGCTGTATGGATGGCATAGGCACCCAGGAGCGCCAACGCGATCCCGATGAATGCGGAAAGCAAGGAAACGAACAGGCTGTTCTTGATCGACATCAAGTAGTATTCGCTCGTAAACAAGGTCGTGAAATTGGCGAACGTAACGCTGCCTGTTGCCGGATTCCTGAAGCTGTTGATGAAGATGTTGGCTAACGGCATCAATTCGAACAGGAGGATGAGCAGCGCGAACGGCAGCAGCAATATGAGATACTTGCGTTTTTCATTCCGCAGCATCGCCAGACCCTCTTTTCATAAGGATTCCCTGAACCGCCTGCATGCGATCTCCGGCCGGAATGCCCAGCAAATTGCATAAAAATGGCGCAATCTCGAGCTGCGGGACGACTGCCTCTTCTTTGCGGAAGTCTTTGACGATTACCTTATCAGAAAACAAATAGAGCGGAACCAACCGATCTTCGTCAGAAATACCGTTATGCGTATGGTAGTCATTCATGCCATGATCGGAAGTGACCACGATCTGATAGCCTTCGCTCATCCATCTCCAGATGTACTGAGAAAGTTCAGCATCAACGCGGACGGCCGCCTGCACATATTCCTTGCTGTCGGCGCCGAATTTATGGCCGGCATCATCGATGTTCATCGAATGGATCAGCGTATAATCCGTCGCTTTCTTCCGGATCAAGTAATCGCCATCCGCAATCAGATGACTGTCCGGGTAATGATCTTCATGATAAAAAATGCCATGCTCGATGAGAGCATTCGTATCCAGTTGAATGCGATCCTCCATCATTTGAAAGGGTGCCCGGTTATACAGCTCGCTTACCCAGAAGTAAGCGGCCGCCCCCGTCTTGAGTCCGTTATCCTTGGCGATTTCAAAAACACTCTGTTCTTTGGAACGACGGACTGTGCGATTCGAGGTGATGCCGTTTTCGGCAGCTGGCACACCAGTCTGCAGAACTTCATACAAGGGCCTTGATTGTGCGGGCATTTCTGATTTGATGGTATAAGCCGCCATGATTCCTTTTTCGACCAGATGTTCCAAGAAGCCCATATGGTTATGGGCTGTCTTGGCATTCAATCCGTCCAACACTACAAAAATTACTTTATCCACTCTATTCAACCTCGATTATTTTACTTTTGTCAGTACTTCTTCTTGCCATCTTTGGCCCAGGCCGGCTGCAGCCTCTTCCCATGCATCAAAGTCAGAGACCGGTTGCGCCTTCACGTATTGCTCTTCCGGAAGCAAGATATCCTGCACTTCTTGCGGCAATTCGACATTATCACGGATAGGACGTGCGTAGCCTTTCGCCAAATTGATCTGTCCTTCATCAGAAAGGATATATTCGCGGGCTAAGGCTGCAGCATGCGGATTGGGAGACGTCGAATTGATGACTGTTGCATATCCGCTTTGGATCGTTCCATCCAACGGAACAGTCACTTCAAAACTGGCATTCGGATTTGTTTCGGAAACTTGGTTCGCATAATTCAATGCGTTGAAGTCCCAGAACAAGCCGACTTCGATTTCGCCTGATTCTAAACGGGCCAATGAAGTGTCGCCCAGGTCCAATCTGCCTTGTTCAGCCAGTTGCGCAAAAAAGGCAATGCCTGGATCCAAGTTGTTTTCATCTCCGCCATTTGCGATGGCTGCAGCCAGTACCGCATTTTGTGCTTGGGTTGCGGCATTTACATCACCGATCGTAACTTTATAATCGCCTTCCAAAATATCCGCGAAGCTGGTCGGGATATCCGTTACTTTTTCAGAATTAGTGATGAACGCTAATGTTCCGTAATAACCGACGATCCAATCGCCATCATCATCCTTCGCCCACTCCGGAATATCATCCCAGTAAGATGTTTTGTAGGCCAATGTCAGGCCGTCCGCTTCGGCAACAGGTCCGAAAGATTGGCCGACATCGCCGATATCCTTCGTCGGATTTTTCTGTTCCGCTTTGAACAAAGCCAATTCTTCAGCTGAACTCATATCCGTGTCCGCATGCGTCAAGTTGTAAGTTGTTTCGAGTTCGTCCCAAGTCTCGCCCCAGTTGGCCCATGTATCCGGCATCCCTACCGATTCCACATGGCCCTCTTCTTTGGCTTGTGTTTCAATTTCACTCAATGTCAAGGCGTTCAGATCGACTTCCGCCTCAGCAGTTGTCGCTGCTCCCGTTCCACATGCGCTCAAAACAAGCATGCTGCTCAATGCCAAACTGGCAAACAATCTTTTGTTGGACAATCTCATTTTATTCTCTCCTTATTTATGAATGAATTTTTCATTCTTTTTCGTTACGTATTTGACTACAAATAAATACTAACAGTCGGATGTAAAGAACAGTTGGATTCGTTGTTAACTTTTTGTAAACGACAATGAAACCATGCGGTTGCAGCATTCCTTTCGAAAAAATTGGATAGCACTAGCTTCTGTTCATTCAGACGCAATGACGAGCTAAAACACGAATAATAGAAAGTTATCCATGGTTCCGGAACCTGCCTCAGCAAGCAACACTAAAATTGTCGAGGCACATATGCAAAAAAAGCAAGGAGAGCGGCGAATCGATCCGCTGCTCTCCTTGCTTTTCAGTTTAGTCTATCCATTTGACGTAATCTTCGTCTTCCATCGCCTCGACGGCACCCAACAGGTAGCCATTCCCGACTTGCGAGAAGAAGTCGTGGTTGCTGGTGCCGGTCGAGATACCGTTCATGACGATCGGATTCACATCGTCGGCCGTGTCCGGGAACAACGGATCGAAGCCCAGGTTCTGCAGGGCTTTGTTTGCATTGTAGCGAATGAAAACTTTGACGCGCTCCGTCCAGCCCAACTCGTCGTAGATGTATTGCGTGTATTTCACTTCATTATTGTAGAGTTCATACGTCAGCATATAGACCCAGTTCTTGACTTCTTCCTGCTCCGTTTCGGACAGTTGGTTGTAAGCGATCTGGAATTTGTAGCCGATATACGTGCCGTGGACCGATTCGTCGCGCAGGATCAGTTTGATGATCTCCGCGACGTTCGGCAATTTGTTGTTGCCGAGGTACCAAAGCGGTGCATAAAATCCGGAATAGAACAAGAAAGATTCCAACAGCACGCTGGCAGCTTTCTTTTCCAACTGATTGCCGGATTTGTAGATATCGTTGATCAGACTGGCTTTGCGTTGGATAAATTCGTTGCTGTTGGTCCAGTTGAAGATGTCCTCGATTTCAGCCTTCGTATTCAAGGTGCTGAAGATCGAGGAATAACTTTTCGCGTGTACCGATTCCATAAACTGGATATTGTTCAATACCGCTTCCTCGTGTTGCGTGCGCATATCTTCCTTCATAGCGGCGATGCCGTCCTGCGATTGCAGCGTGTCCAAAAGCGTCAATCCTCCAAACACTTTCCCCAACATATCCTGCTCCGCTTTGCTGAGCGTACGCCAGTCGTCCAAATCATTGGACAACGGGATCCGCGTATCCAGCCAAAATTGTTCCGTCAGTTTTTCCCATGTCAACTTGTCCAGCATATCTTCGATGCTGTTCCAGTTGATTGCTATATAAGGCTTGTTTGCCATCCTTCATTCCTCCGTTAGACTTTTGCGATTATTGCATGACGGGTGATCAAATACAGTGCGTTGTATCATCAGATGGTGCATGATTCACAAGCGTTCGCTCCGATTTCGTCATTGTTTTCCGTAAAAGTACGCACATAGTAAATCGATTTTGCTCCTTTTTTCCAGGCATAATTGCGCAGGATGTTCAGGTCGCGAGTCGTCATTTTGTTTGTGCGCCCTTCTTTCCATTCATACATACCTTCCGGCAATTCTGAGCGCATGAACAACGTCAGGCTCATGCCTTGGTCGATGTGCTTTTGAGCAGCGACATAAATATCGATGACACGGCGCATATCGATATCGTAGGCCGAACGATAATACGGCATTGTTTCGTTGGAAAGCTGCGGAGCCGGATAATAAGTCTTACCGGTTTTCTTCTCTTGACGTTCTTCAATCAGACGCGTGATCGGGTGCAGACTTGCACTCGTTTCATTTACATAACTGATCGAACCGGTCGGCGCAATCGCCAAACGGTTTTGGTGATACAAGCCGGATTCATGGATTGCTTGTTTCAACTGCAACCAGTCTTCTTTCGTCGGAACCTTGATCCCTTCAAAGATTTGTTTGACTTTTTCGGATTGGAAAACGACATCAGTATCAGTATAGGCATCAAAATATTCGCCCGTATAATATTTGGACTTCTCGAAATTGACGAATGATTGTCCGCGTTCCTTGGCGATTTTGTTGCTGGCTGCCAAAGTGTAATAGTTCAAAAGCATAAAGTAGATGTCCGTGAATTCGATGGATTCAGGCGAACCGTAATGCATCTGATTCGTTGCGAACATCGTATGCAAGCCCATGCCGCCCAAACCGATTGTGTGCGCTAGGTCGTTCCCGTTCTTGACTGTCGGGACCGCATCGATGCTCGAGTGGTCGGTTACATAAGTCAGGGCACGGACCATCGTTTCGACCGATTTTCCGAAATCAGGCGATTGCATCAGGTTAGGGATATTCGTCGAACCCAAGTTACAGCTGATATCGGTTCCAAGCACTTCATACTCCTGCTTGTCATTCAGCAAGGAAGGTTGTTGCACCTGCAAAATTTCAGAGCACAGATTGCTCATGACGATCGTTCCGTCTACCGGATTGGTGCGGTTTGCCGTATCGATGTTGATGATGTACGGATAGCCGGATTCCTGCTGCAGTTTGCTGATTTCGTTCTCAAGGTCGCGGGCACGGATCTTCGATTTTGAAATTTCCGGATTGTTGACCAAATTTTCGTATTCCGCGGTGATATCGACATAGGAGAACGGTTTGCCGTAGATCCGCTCCACATCATATGGGCTGAACAGATACATCTGATCGTCCTTCGCCGCCAGCTCATAGAATTTGTCCGGAATGACGAGACCCAACGACAAAGTCTTCACGCGGATTTTTTCATCCGCATTCTCTTTTTTAGTGGAAAGAAAGGCCACGATATCCGGGTGGAATACGCTCAGGTACACCGCACCGGCTCCATTGCGCTGGCCCAACTGGTTGGAGTAGCTGAAGCTGTCCTCGAGAAGCTTCATGATCGGCACGACGCCGCTCGATGCGTTCTCGATTTTTTTGATCGGATCCCCGGCTGCCCGGACGTTCGACAGGTTGACCCCGACGCCTCCGCCGATGCGGGATAACTGCAGCGCGCTATTGATTGTGCGGCCGATGCTGTTCATGTCATCCGTCGTTTGGATCAGGAAGCACGACACCAATTCCCCGCGGCGTTTTCTGCCTGCATTCAAAAAGGTAGGCGTCGCTGGTTGGTAGCGTTGATGGATCATCTCTTCCGCCAGATCGACAGCCAATTGCTGGTCCCCGTCAGCCAAAAAGAGTGCATTGAAGACGATCCGGTCTTCATAACGCTCCAAATAACGTTTGCCGTCGTTCGTCTTCAGCGCGTACTGGGTATAGAACTTGTAGGCCGCCATGAAAGACTTGAAACGGAATTTTTTGTTGTACGTATCCTGCATCAACTTTTTGATGAAATCAAGCGGGTATTTCTCCAGGAATTCTTTTTCGATGTAATCGTGCTCGATCAAATAATTCAGTTTTTCATCCAACGTATAGAAGAATACCGTGTTCGGATTCACATGCTCCAGGAAATAAGCTCGTACGGCTTCCTTATCCTTATGCAAAGGGATGGCATTATCAATCGGACGATTGATTTCATTGTTCAATTTATAATAGGTTACATCATCTGTTTTGGTTACTAATTTTGGACTATCCAAGTTCCGTCACCTTCTCTTTCAAAATCTGAATATCTTTCTCATTGCCCTGAAACTCAAACAAGTGCAGCAGCGGGACGCCATAATCGTTTGCCAAATCTTTCGCGGTAAACCCGAAAAGCTTGCCGAAATTCAGGTTTCCGCCACCTGCCACGCCCTTGAAGTAAGCACAATTTTGATCCGTCTCAATGAAATCGGTCAAAATATCCGTCACCTCTTTATCATAGGTCGGGGTAACGATGATGAATGGCTCCTCCATTTTTTGGAACGCATTACCGGCTGTTAATTCCATCGTTTCAAAGCCCAGTTTATTCACGAACTTCCTTGTTTGGCCGGTCAACGACATAAATACTACTTTCATTTTGCATCACCCTTTTCCAAACGTTCTTCACCCATTATACGGTTGTAAGGAGGGAATTACAACAAGAAAAGACACAATATGTAGTATGCGTTTTTACAAGATACGCAACATGTTGTGCCTTTGTTTGCATTTTCACTTTATCCGTCCAAAAATTGCGCGGCAGCGAATGACTGCCACCGACGGCATTTCAGAATTTCATTCTAACATAATTTCTCGGAAGCACCTCCTGATACGCTCCGAAAATCACAAGCTTGTATAGAATTTTTTCGCAAGACGTTCCAACACTTTCGGATCATCCACGAAAAAGCCATGGCTTCCCCCGGGTACGATATATTTTTGCGATCCGGGAATCAAGCGGTGCATCGCCTCTGTTTGGTCGTCGCGAATCAGATCGTATTCACCCGCCAGCAGCAAGGTTGGTGCTTGAATACGGCTCAGGTCTGCGGCAGAAAGGTCCAATTCCTCCAACATCAGCTTATGGACGCACAGTAGCTGCGTTTTTTCCGGGTCGAAATCCGGCAACGCCAACAGTTCCTCGTAGCGTCCTAAGGTTTCTTCATAGCAATCATCGGTCAGGCCATCCGCTTCATAATTAGCCCCCATAGCAATCAAAGAAGCGATCCGTTCTGGATGATGGGCCGCTAAATATAAACCCAAATTGCCGCCATCACTGAACCCGAGCACATGGATCCGTTGAATCCCTTCCTTGTCGAGCAACGCCAGGATATCCTGTGCAATCTGCTTGAATGTCAACCGTTTTACGCCAAGCTCCGATCGGCCATGACCGCGTGTATCAAGTGCATAGACTGTGAAGTATTTCGTAAAAAAAGGAAACTGCTGAGCGAAGATGTCCGAGCTCTCCCCGTTGCCATGCAACAGCAGCAAGGCATCACCGGAACCCCCTACCTGATAGAAGAGTTTTGCTTTTCCGTTCTTCATTGTCTTTCCTCTCATAGGCGACATTCCTTTCTTTTTTTATTCCGGCAAGCTCCAATCGATCGGCTCCACGCCGAAAGATTTGAGCGCTTCGTTCGTTTTTGAAAAGGGCTTCGATCCGAAGAAACCTCTATAGGAAGACAACGGGCTTGGATGCGGCGATGTGATCACGACATGCTTGGTTGTGTCGATGAACACTTTTTTTGCTATCGATGCATTTCCCCAGAGAATGAAGACGACTGGTTCTTCCCGCTCGTTCAACGCTCGGATGACAGCATCGGTCAATAATTCCCATCCTTTTCCGCGATGGGAGTTGGCTTCTCCGTCGCGCACCGTCAGGACTGTGTTCAGCAAGAAAACCCCTTGCTTCGCCCAGGCTGTCAAATTGCCATGTCTCGCCGGTTCTATTCCCAGATCATCCTGCAGTTCCTTGTAGATATTGACCAAGGAAGGCGGTAGCTTGATACCCCTTTGGACCGAAAAACTCAACCCATGCGCTTGATTCGGGCCGTGATAAGGGTCCTGGCCCAAGATAACCACTTTCACCTTATTGTAAGGCGTCAATTCGAAGGCTTCCCAGATATGCTGCATTCCGGGATAGACCGTCCCGTTCAGATATTCTTCCTTCAGGAAGGCGCGCAACTGTTGGTAATACGGCGCTTCGAACTCCTTTTCCAGCTTTTCTTGCCACTCGTTATGGATAATTGCTTTCATGTTTTCACACCACTATCTGTCATATTTTTCGATTCCGGTTGCAACTATCTTACCATAGTAGGCAGACCTTTTTCAGTCATTCAGCCTGCTGATCTATTATTTAACCCTTCCTTGAAACTAATTTTAAAACAAAAGTGAAAAGCGTGGTAGAATATAAGTGTGAATATACTGCAATTACCGAACAGGAGGATGAATATATGATTGAACTGATCGTTTCGGATATGGACGGCACCTTATTGAACGATAAGATGGAAGTCTCCGCATCGAACGTGAGCGCCATCAACGAAGCAAATAGATTAGGCATCAAATTTATGGTCGCTACCGGCAGAGGGTATACCGAAGCTGTGCCGGCCTTGAAGGAAGTCGGCATCGATTGCCCCATGATCACGCTGAACGGCGGGCAAGTATTTGATGAAGACGGAAAACTCGTCGAAAACCTGGGGATCGACAAGACGACTACTCGTCATATTTTGGAGGATGTGAAAAAATATGGCCTCTATTGCGAAATCATGACATCAAAAGGGATCTTTTCGGATGACAAAGTGCGCCGAATCGAGTCAATGACTTCCTTGCTTCATGAGACAAACCCTGACACAACCTTCAAAATGGCGCTTGTGCTGGCGGTCGCCCGTTTGGAAGTGATGCACGTAAACTACGTTGAAAATTTCAAAGAAGTTCTGGACGACAATACCCAACAAGTATTGAAAATCCTTGTATTCAGCGATTCCGGACAAAGCGAATTGGATCCGATCCGGACAAAGTTGGCAGAGGACAGCCGGTTGGTTGTGACCTCCTCCTTCCGGAACAACATTGAAATCAACCATGTGGAAGCACAAAAAGGGATTGCTTTGGAAAAGTTCGCTAAAAAAAGAGGGATTCCCTTGGAGAATGTCATGGCAATCGGAGATAACTTCAATGATGTCTCGATGTTGAAAGTAGCCGGGGCCAGCTTCGCAGTGGCCAATGCTGAAGATGGCGTCAAGGTATTTGCAAAGTACCTCACTTCCACAAACTCAGAAAACGGCGTTGCCGAAGCCATCATGCGCTGCATCAACGAAAATCTGTAATCCCGAAAACGGAACGCTGACAGTTACACTTCCCTCCTCCCCTTCGTCTTTATGGATGTAGGAAAGGAGGGAAAAGGAATGGATGCGAACGTGGATGTGCTGGCATATATGGAACTGATCAGCAATACCGGTTTTCCGATCGTAATCGCGATGTACTTGTTGCACCGGATGGAAAAAAAACTCGATGCACTTGTCGGCGCGATTGAAGAATTGAGTCGGGCTTTCAAATGATCACCACACTGCCTCACAAAGCATAGAAAGAGCCCTGACATGATAGCTTTTATGCCATCATGTCAGGGCTCTTTGCTGCGTTTTTTCCGAACGTTCCCAAATAAGCTGAACTGTTTGAAACTCCTATGTCAGCGTTTTTATGTCATCTGGTTTTCATGTCATATTTTCTAACATGGTCACGTCGCTATAAGATTGTGCTTTCTGTGAATTTAAAATATAATCTCGATGTGGTATTATATGAATATTCAAGCAGAGGCTTCATCGTAATCTCATGGTTATTCAGAAGAAATGCTGTTTTATAAGGAGGAAAAAATATGTTAAGCAAGAAACTGCGACTCAAGTTGCCGATGCTCTTCATGGCTTTGGGCTTTTTTATTTTTGGATCAGCCCAGCATCAAGTAGCGGAAGCAACAGAAACAAAAAAGTTTGTCATCGCGACAGACACCACATTTGCACCATTTGAATTCCAGGATGCGAACGGCGATTTTGTCGGCATCGATATGGAACTCATCCAAGCGATTGCGGAAGATCAAGGGTTTGAAGTGGAGATTCGTCCACTGGGCTTCAATGCAGCGCTGCAGGCCTTGGAGACCAAGCAAGTTGACGGCGTCATCGCCGGCATGAGCATCACGGACGAACGGAAACAAACCTTCGACTTTTCGGAGCCGTACTTTGAAAGTGGCGTGGTCATGGCAGTTGCCGATGACAGCGACATCTCAAGCTACGAAGATCTGAAAGGACAGAACGTAGCCGTCAAAACCGGAACGGAAGGCGCAACCTTCGCCGAATCCATCAAGGATGAATATGGCTTCACGACCACTGTTTTCGAAGATTCCGCCAATATGTACCAGGACGTCCTGTCCGGCAATTCCGTTGCGGCATTCGAAGATTACCCAGTAATGGCTTACGCCATTGAGGACCAAGGTTTGGCTCTGAAATTGGCTACTGAAAAAGAAGCCGGCAGTTCATATGGTTTTGCAGTGGCCAAAGATACAAACCCTGAATTATTGGCAATGTTCAATGCAGGCTTGGCCAATCTGAAATCGGATGGCACTTACCAGGCCATCCAAGAGAAGTACCTTGGCGCATCCGCGGATACAAGTTTGGATGTCCCGGCACAGAACGGAAAAACCTACATCATCGCAACCGACACAACTTTCGCCCCATTCGAATTCCAGGATGCGAACGGTAACTATGTGGGCATCGACATGGATCTGATCCGCGCAATCGCTAAAGATCAAGGCTTCGGAATCGAAATCCGCCCACTGGGATTCAATGCGGCCCTTCAGGCGTTGGAAGCAAAACAAGTGGATGCCGTCATCGCCGGCATGAGCATCACCGACGAACGCAAACAGACCTTTGATTTTTCCGAACCGTATTTCGAAAGCGGTGTGGTCATGGCTGTTGCCGCCGATAGCGACATCGACAGCTATGAAGATTTGGAAGGCCTGACAGTGGCCGTCAAAACCGGAACGGAAGGCGCAACCTTCGCCGAATCGATCAAAGATGAATATGGCTTCACATTATCGACCTTCGATGATTCAGCAAACATGTACCAAGATGTCATCGCCGGCAATTCCGTTGCGGCGTTCGAAGATTATCCGGTTATGGCCTATGCCATCGAAGGTCAAGGCATCGCCTTGAAATTGGCTACTGAAAAAGAAGCAGGCGGTTCTTATGGGATCGCAGTTGCGAAAGATACGAATGTCGAACTGTTGAACATGATCAACACAGGCTTAGCGAACTTACAGTCCAACGGAACCTATGAAGAAATTCTCAACGACTATCTCGGCTCCGACACAGAAGCAAGCAACACTTCCTTCTTCGGACTGATCCAGGAAAACTGGAAAACATTATTGCAAGGATTGGGCAGAACGATCCTGATCACTTTTGCCTCCATCGTGATCGCTTTGGCATTGGGTATCTTCATCGGCTTGTTCAGCGTCTCCCCTAACAAAGCATTGAACTGGATCGCAACCATCTACGTTGACATCATGCGCGGTGTGCCGTTGATCGTCTTGGCATTCTTCGTCTACTTCTCGGTTCCACAATTGATGGGGATCCGGATGAGTTCGACGGTTGCAGGGATCATCACCTTGAGTTTGAATGCGGCAGCTTATCTGGCAGAGATCTTCCGTGGCGGTATCAAAGCGGTTGATGTCGGGCAGATGGAAGCCGGACGCAGCTTAGGTTTGACTTATCAAACGACAATGAACAAAATCATTTTGCCGCAAGCAATCCGCATTATGATTCCTTCATTCATCAACCAATTCGTCATTACTTTGAAAGACACGTCCATTTTATCCATCATCGGCCTTGTCGAGTTGACACAGACCGGTAAAATCATCATCGCCAGAACTTACGCTTCCGGTAACATGTGGTTGATCATCGGCTTGATGTACATCATCGTCATCACGATCCTTACGAAGATTTCGAAAAACCTTGAAGGGAGATTAAAGAATGGCTAACGCAAAAATAAATGTCTCGAACCTGAAGAAAAGCTTCGGCAGCAATGAGGTTTTGAAAGGGATCGATCTTGAAGTCGCTGAAGGAGAAGTTGTCTGCATCATCGGCCCATCCGGTTCAGGAAAAAGCACACTGTTGCGCTGTCTGAATAAACTGGAAGAAATTACTGACGGACACGTTCTGATCGACGGACAGGACATCACCGAAAAAACGACGGACATCAATAAAGTCCGTGAAGAAATCGGGATGGTTTTCCAACACTTCAATCTTTTCCCGCACCTTTCGGTCATGGACAATATCACATTGGCTCCGGTTGAACTGAAACGTGAAAATAAGGAAACCGCAAAAGCAAGAGCACTCGAATTGCTGGAAACAGTCGGTCTGTCCGAAAAAGCTGACGCTTTCCCTAGTTCCTTATCCGGCGGTCAAAAGCAAAGGGTCGCCATCGCACGTGCGTTGGCAATGAATCCGGAAATCATGCTTTTCGATGAACCAACATCCGCGCTTGATCCCGAAATGGTCGGCGACGTTCTTGAAGTCATGAAAAAATTGGCAAAACAAGGCATGACCATGGTTGTCGTTACACATGAAATGGGCTTTGCAAGAGAAGTCGGACATCGCGTCATCTTTATGGATGGCGGATATATTGTTGAAGAAGGCACACCTACCGAAGTATTCGGTAACCCTCAAAACCCACGTACGCAGGATTTCCTTAACAAAGTATTGTAATCACGTCAAACAAAGGTTGCCACCTAAAAAAAGTGGCAACCTTTGTTTTTTTTTGAAATGCGGAAAACGAGAACCTTTTTTCTGTGGGAGTCTGCCCCCGAACAGCCCGCAGCTCCGGGGAGCTTTGGCTTTGCCGGAGCTGAAAGGATAAGGGTGACGCTACCTCCGACGAAGACAGTCTCACCGGAGGAGCGCTTGCTAACCTCCCCTCACCTTCGGCCAAGCATCGCTTTATCGGAGTTCGGGAAATTATTGACAGGCTGGTGACGCGCTGCCCACTCAAAAACAAAAAGAATCGGACCCTTTCGCATAATTGAAAAGGATCCGATTCTTTATTTAACATAACTCAGAGCTGAACGAACCCGTTCAGCTTTTCTTATATTATAGGAAAGTATAAAATTTTTCAGCTGTGGAATGTGATGATAGCACATGTTCCACAGTTTTTGTTTTGGTTTCACAGTGGTAAAATAGAGGTATGAATCAGAATATTCTCCATACCATTTTCTTTGATAAGAATAACCATTGGGACCAGTTCTCTAAAAGATTCAAACTGAAGATAAGACCTGTGGTCTTTAAAGAGGTTGAAAAATTTAGATACTGTGGGGATATTTCGAAAGGCTTTCGGTTATATGTTTGTGAAGGTTGCCATGCGGCAAAAAAAGTTCCGATTCGGTGTAAAGGCAAATTTTGCCCGACATGTTCTGTCGGTGAAAGTGAGCGGTGGAGTGAAATTGTGTCTCAGGATATGTTCCACACCACCCACAGACATA
>NZ_FOQC01000034.1 GCF_900113645.1 Trichococcus flocculiformis | reverse complement strand
AATTGAAGTTATCTTTTATGAACAGAAGACCTTCTGGTCCTTCGGTAAATATATGGTCAGAAGCAAAAATGGAATTGAAAGTTACGTCAACTTTTTAGCCATTGCCTATAGTTGCGTTCAGCTTCTTCCCTTCAAACAGGAGAGGTATGCCCATTTGAAGGAGGAAAGTTCTCAAGTGAAGAAACAACTCATTGGAATGGCGATCCAGCAGGAAGTATTTTTCTATACTTTCGTGCTTTCCATCGAAAACAGGATTAAATCGCTGGCTATCCTAAAGGCTTATGAACGATGGGCTGAAGAAAAACATAGTTTTTAATTACTTGTAAAGTGGTGATACTATACTACACCACTTTACAACTTTTAACGCCCATCAGGGCATAAAAATACAAACAACCCCTTATTTTTTGTATGATTGATTTGGGAAAAAACCAACAAAAAAGGGGGTTGTTTGTTATGAATCCATTATATCAAAATGGCCTGACAATCAAAAGTTTGAGGGCTTACTTCGCACCTTATTTTGCCGAAATGACACGACCGACCGCGGATAATTTTTTCTTTCTCCTGCTGGCCATTATTTCGATACAAGGGATTCAATCAATCCGTTTTTTGTACACTTGGTTTTTGAAAAGAATAAACGCTTCTCGCCATTTGAATTCGTATTACTATCTCCTATCTGAAGGGAAAATATCCCGATCTCTATTGAATCAGATTACTGTCCGTATCGCGTTGTCTTGCATTCCGGAGGAATGCAGTAACTATCCCATTTTTTTGATTATCGATGATACCCTTCAGCCCAAATACGGGACACATTTTGAAGAATACCAACTGATGTTTGATCATGCTTGCCATAACGGAAGCAACTATCTAAAGGGACATTGTTTCGTTGGGTTGGTAATCAGCGTCCCTGTAGAGGTGGAAGGAAAACTGCGCTATCTAAGCGTTCCCGTAGGCTATCGCTTGCGTTCTAAGAATGAGAATAAGCTGGAATTAGCTGCCAATATGGTTGAGCAGGCAATCCAAGCTTTTCCAAAGGAAACAAAAGCAATCTTGCTTTGCGATAGTTGGTATCCAAAAGGAGCTATCCGCATGCTTGTATCATCAGATTCCCAATTGGAACTGATTGCCAACGTAAGGGTGGATACAGCATTGTACGACTTGCCCCCTGCACCAACCGGTAAGCGCGGACGTCCTGCCAAGAAAGGCAGCGTCTTGAATTACCAAACAGACTTTGAATTGCATACACAAATTGGCGACTATATGGTGGGAACCCGAAAAGTGATAACCAATCTATTTCCGGATCCCGTTTATGCAACAGTCACAACCTACAATTCAGATAGTGCTTCCAGTTATCGCATTTTCATCAGCACGATTATGCCCGAAGATATTCTTCTGAATGACCATGAACTGGAAATACTATGTCCAGAACTTCCTGAAGCAGACAGAAATCGTCTTTTGCCTTACTGCCTTTATGGATTTCGTTGGGCAATCGAGGTTGTCTTTTATGAACAGAAGACCTTCTGGTCTTTCGGAAAATATATGGTAAGAACTAAAAACGGAATCGAAAGCTATGTCAATTTTTTAGCTATTGCCTACAGCTGCGTTCAGCTGCTTCCCTTCAAACAGGAAAAGTATGCCCATTTGAGAGGGGAAAGTTCTCAAGTGAAGAAACAGCTTATTGGAATGGCGATCCAGCAAGAGGTATTTTTCTATACTTTCGTGCTTTCCATCGAAAATAGGATTAATTCACTGGCATTGATAAAAGCTTTTGAGCAGTGGATTGAAAAGAAGCACAATTTTTTATAACTTGTAAAGTGGTGTACTATACTAATGAGATGGTTTTATAGACGGACGCATGTGATAACCTGAAAAGGCTCCGTGGATTGTACACAGGCTGATTATATGTTTTTCTTCAATTATCCACAAAAGGATATGACGATGATTTTGAGACCAATAGTACATTCAAAGATAGGATGTGGAAAACTATTTCCTGAACTTTATCCACAGAAGAATCCTGATAATATCAACGGCGGATGCTGGTATGCATTTGCAAACGAGCGGGAATGACTAAATGCTGGAGATAAGAGTGAATTCTTCAAAATCCAGCTTTTTTCATAAAAATAGTAATAAATTCACACAAAATAAAGGGTTTCATTTCATTAAAACAATTATCAAACAAATATTCAGAATAAAATGAAGGAACCTGAGCACTTAACTCGACTTATGCACAGGATATCCACAGGTATTCGAGAGTAGTAAAGGTGTCATGAATAGTATCAGAAAAATAAGTTATCAACAAAGTCATTTTATGACAGAAATCCTACTGCAGCAAGGTTATGATGTGGTAATTAATTTAGTTATGCACAGTGCGTCGTCGGAAAATGTGCATAACTAAAAAGGTTGCGGATAGTTTGAGTTATCCACAAAAACAGGAGCTACTACAATGAAATGAAGCTGGGGAGAAGTGAGAGGATGAAAATCCATTTTCAATTACGGAAATGGATACTGCAGATCATATGAAAAAAAAGGAGAAAATCGTATAGCTAGATTATTCAAATCATTAGTGAAATAGTAATAGAAGTCATCGCGAAAATCGTTTTTTGTAAAAAAACTAATAGAATAATAAAAGTGAAAGAGAGCAAGTCTATGCGAAAAAATAGAAAAAGTAGAGATCAAATCTAAAAACGTTCCACGTGGAACTATTGAATAGTAGAAGGAGTCGCATTCAACTTATAACTATAATAATAATTACATTTATATCGAAAATGGTAACTATTTTGAAAGATAAATTTTCACGACATGCAAATCCAGTAATAGAGAATTACATATCCAAATGCAGGTATGCTTTGAAAAAATATCCAGAAAAAATACAGCATTATAATCCAATCTAGCCGAGGGTCTAATGAACGCTGAATGGGAACAGTTGAGACATCGATAATTGAGCACAGATATCATCACTGGGTAAATGAATACTTTTCAATGCCTGAAATATAGCAACAATCGTTCTCGCTCAGAAAACCTGCTCTCCGCAATACGTACTTTATACAGAGGAAATGTTTCACGTGAAACATTCATTATGACGCTAAAATGGTAACTAATCCCTTTGGAAAGGGCATTATAGCTATTATTATTTGAATATGTTAAAATGTACAAGTGCAAATTGTAGGTTCAGTAAAGGAGCTATCATGAAAATAAAGGAAAAGTTAAAAAATCTTCCTCACTTCATAAAGGCTGACAAGATTAAGGTTCCTTTCCTGATTATCGTATTCTTACTGCTTATGATTGTTGTTTTAACTTTCATTGCAGATTGGAAAATCGGAATTGGAATTATGCTCTTATGCGTTGGAATTTTTGGGTTCATCAGTTATTCTTCGGAGTATTTGATTGACGAGACTAATCAATACATATCTGACTTATCTTATCGAATAAAAAAAGGTGAACAAGAGGCTTTAATTAAAATGCCTATTGGGATACTTCTATATAATAAGCAAGAAGAAATCCAATGGATGAACCCATATTTAATAAAGTATTTTGGCAAGAAAGACACATTGGGACGTAAGCTGAACGTGGTCGATGAAGAATTATATCAGCTTTTTAAGGGTTCGCATGATTATGTGATGCGCCGTGTGAAATGGGGAGATCATTATTTTGATATGATTATTCAAGAGGATATTGGCGTCATTTATTTGATGGACATAACGGAGTATGCCAAAATTGAAGAAAGATACAAAGATGAAAAATTTGTTTTTGGGAATATCATTGTCGACAATTATGATGAGGCTGTCCAATCGATGAATGATCGCAAGCGATCGAATGTAAACAACTATCTGACGAACCAACTCACAAACTGGGCTAATATGAATAATGTTTTTTTGAAACGAGTGGATGATGACCGCTTCATAGCATTGACCAATATGCGTGCATTGAATAAAATCGAAGAAAACAATTTTGATATCATAAATCAAATCAGAGAAAGAACCTACAAGCAAAATTTTCCGTTGACACTGAGTATGGGCTTCTCATATGAGAAAACTTTTGAGCAAACCAATTTTAAAGAAGTCGCTAAAATGGCGCAGTCGAATATTGATTTAGCATTGGCAAGAGGTGGCGATCAGGTTGTTGTGAGGGCTGAAGATGAAGATGCCCGTTTCTATGGTGGTAAAACGAATCCGATGGAAAAACGGACTCGTATCCGTGCAAGAATGATCAGCCAGGCTTTGGAAGAACTCATCGTTCATGCTGATAAAGTGATCATCATGGGGCATAGTTATCCTGATATGGACGTCATCGGTTCCTGTTTAGGGATCCGCCGAATCTCTCAGATGAACAGTCGGGAGGCTTGGATAGTATTGGATCCGCAGCAATTTTCCAATGATGTGAATCGGATTATGCAGGAGATAGACAAAGATCCTTTGATTGCGAAGCGAATCATTTCGCCTGAGCAGGCAATGGCATTGGTGACTCCGCAAACGCTTATCGTGATGGTTGACGTGCATCGTCCTTCCATGACACCGGCCCCTGGACTTTTGAATCTGTCCAAAAAAATAGTCGTCTTGGATCATCACAGACGTGGACAAGAATTTCCCAAAGACTCTGTTTTGGTCTATATGGAACCCTATGCGTCATCCACTTCGGAATTGATCGCTGAATTGTTTGAATATCAATCCAATGAGATGGATGCCATTAATAAGATAGAAGCAACGGCTATGCTGGCTGGGATTATTGTCGATACACGCAATTTCAGCTTGAGAACCGGATCCAGGACTTTTGATGCTGCCAGTTATCTGCAGTCGAACGGAGCGGATACCGTTCTGATCCAGAAATCATTGAAAGAGGACTTGGATACCTATCTGTTGCGTAGTCATTTGCTGCAAACGATGGAATTTGTGAACGGTAACCTCGCAATCGTCCATGGAGAAGATGAAAAAATCTATGACACGGTTGTCGCTGCTCAAACAGCCGACACGATGTTATCGATGGAAGCAGTAGACGCCTCATTTGTCGTTACAAAACGTCAGGACGGCAGAGTTGGAATCAGTGCCAGAAGTCTGGGGCAATATAATGTGCAGACTATCATGGAAAAATTAGGCGGAGGCGGACATTTATCCAATGCAGCCACGCAGATTGAGAATACGACGGTCCATGAAGTCGTTGAGAGATTGAAGGCAGTCATAGATCCAAAAAAAATCAAGGAAGGGGAATAATAAATGAAAGTTGTATTTTTAGAGGACGTTAAAGGTAAAGGGAAAAAAGGAGAAGTCAAAGATATTGCGGATGGCTACGCTAATTTCCTGATCAAAAACCGTAAAGCGGAAGAAGCGAATGCTGCTACGATTTCTGCATTGAAAGGCCAAAAGAAGGCTGAAGAGAAGAAGCAGGCTGAGGAGTTAGCCGCTGCTCAAGAATTAAAGGCACTTCTGGAGAAGGATGAATCAATCATCAAATTGTCCGCAAAAATTGGCGAAGATGGTCGTTTGTTTGGTTCGATAACAACGAAACAGGTTGCTGAAGCATTACAGAAGCAACATAATGTTAAATTGGATAAGCGGAAAATTGAATTAGACAGTCCTATCCGAGCATTAGGTTTCACGAAAATGCCCGTAAAAATTCATCCGGAAGTGACAGCGATGTTGACTGTCCAAGTGACTGAAGGATAATAATTTTCCAAATATAAACGAAAGACAGGGATAACCATCTCTGTCTTTTTGCTTGTGTAGAGGGGGATAAATATTGATTCGAAATAGAACAAGCGTTCCCTTTCGTTGGTTGTAAAAGCCTCCAGTTTACAGTACAATAAGAGAGCGAAAGATGGGTAAACCAGTAACCGGTTCCTTGTCGAAATGAATAAAACCTAAAGGGTGAAAATATAAAATGGAAGAAACACTTCAAGATCGCATACCTCCTCATAGTATAGAAGCAGAGCAATCCGTTCTGGGCTCCATTTTTTTGGATCCTGAAACGGTTGTGAATGTTTTGGAATACCTTGAAACATCTGATTTTTACCGAAAAAATCATCAGATTATTTTTGACGCGATTTTGCAATTGAACAACCGAAACGAAGCGATAGACGTCGTCACAATCGCGAATGAGTTGGATACGAAGAATCAGCTTGAAAATGCTGGCGGTATGGAGTATTTGGCCGAATTGGCGGTTGCGGTACCGACTTCAGCCAACGTGGAATATTACGCCAAGATAGTAGAAGAGAAATCGATTTTGCGCAACCTGATCCGCTCGGCTACAGAAATCGTCCGCAAAGGCTATGAAGAGGGTGATGAGCTTGCCGTGATGTTGGACAGCGCCGAACAGAATATTCTTCAGGTATCCGAACGGAGAAATCGCTCCGGTTTCATCCGCATATCGGATGTCGTTTCGGCGTCGCTGCAGAACATCGAGTCGCTGGCCCAACAAAGCGATGACGTCACAGGGGTGCCCACCGGATACATCGCCTTGGATAAAATGACGGCGGGTCTTCAGAAAGAAGAATTGATCATCCTGGCAGCTCGTCCGGCGGTCGGTAAGACCGCCTTTGCTCTGAACATCGCACAGAATGTCGCAACCAAGGCGGATCAGGTAGTTGCCATTTTCAGTTTGGAAATGGGGGCGGAGTCGTTGGTTAACCGGATGCTGTGTGCGGAAGGGAACATCGATGCCGGTCACTTGAGGACAGGGCAGCTTTCTGAAGATGAGTGGTCCAACCTGATCATGGCGATGGGGACTTTGGGACAGTCCAAGATTTTTATAGATGATACACCAGGTATACGGATTGCGGAAATAAGGGCAAAAAGTCGTCGCTTGCTGCAGGAACAGGGAAAGTTAGGACTTATTGTGATTGACTACTTGCAGCTGATTGAAGGGAACAACCGCGAAAGCCGTCAACAAGAAGTTTCAGACATTTCGCGTCAATTGAAGAAGTTGGCGAAGGAACTGAAAGTACCGGTCATCGCCCTTTCCCAATTGTCCCGTGGCGTGGAGCAAAGGCAAGACAAACGTCCGGTATTGAGCGATATCCGTGAATCAGGATCGATCGAGCAGGATGCCGATATCGTTGCTTTCCTGTACCGCGACGACTATTACGAACGTGAAGGCGGCGAAGAACCGGAACGGGATGAGCAAGAGAATAATGTCGTAGAGGTCATCATCGAAAAAAACCGGAGCGGGGCGCGGGGAACCGTCAAGCTCCTGTTCAAAAAGGAATTCAATAAATTTTCTTCGATGAGCTATATGCCGGAAATTAGTTGATATTTTTGGACAAATTGTTCAGAAATGAGCGCTTTTATCTGATTCTTTATTGAAAGACATAGGTAATATTGGTAAACTAGCATAGTATTATGAATAAATTAGATGAGGTGGAGTAAATAATGACTTCAGTAGTAGTTGTTGGGACTCAATGGGGAGACGAAGGTAAAGGGAAGATTACAGATTTCCTTAGTGAGAATGCAGAAGTAATCGCTAGATATCAAGGCGGGGACAATGCTGGCCACACAATCCAGTTTGATGGCGTTACATACAAATTGCACTTAATTCCATCCGGCATTTTTTATCCAGAAAAAATCAGCGTGATCGGAAACGGCGTAGTAGTGAATCCGAAATCATTGATCAAAGAATTGGCATATTTGAAAGATCACGGCATCAACACGGATAACCTACGTATTTCCGACCGTGCCCACGTCATTTTGCCTTATCATATTCAATTGGATCAGCTTCAAGAGGATTCAAAAGGCGAAAACAAAATCGGTACGACCATCAAAGGTATCGGGCCAGCTTACATGGATAAAGCAGCGCGTGTCGGTATCCGGGTAGCCGATTTGTTGGACAAAGAAATCTTTGAAGAGCGTCTGAAAATCAACTTGGAAGAAAAGAACCGTCAATTCACAAAAATGTTCGATTCTGTAGAAATCAAATTCGAAGATATTTTTGAAGAATATTATCAGTACGGACAAGAAATCAAAAAATATGTGTGTGATACATCGGTTATCTTGAACGATGTATTGGATGCAGGCAAACGTGTCCTATTTGAAGGCGCACAAGGGGTTATGTTGGATATCGACCAAGGTACTTATCCATTCGTTACTTCTTCCAACCCGGTTGCTGGTGGCGTAACCATCGGTAGTGGTGTGGGCCCTACCAAGATCGATAAAGTTGTCGGTGTCTGCAAGGCTTACACTTCCCGTGTCGGCGATGGCCCGTTCCCAACTGAATTGTTCGACGAAGTAGGAAACCAAATCCGCGAAGTTGGCCGCGAATACGGAACAACAACTGGCAGACCGCGCCGTATCGGCTGGTTTGATGCAGTTGTTATGCGTCATTCAAAACGCGTTTCAGGTATCACCAACCTATGCTTGAACTCAATTGATGTTTTGAGCGGCTTGGAAACAGTGAAAATCTGTACCGCCTACAAAAATGCTGAAGGCGAATTGATTTACCACTATCCAGCAAGCTTGAAGGAATTGGCGCAATGCACGCCTGTCTACGAAGAACTTCCAGGCTGGAGCGAAGACATCACTGGTTGCCGTACTTTGGAAGATCTTCCTGAAAATGCGCGCAACTATGTCCGTCGCGTTCAAGAAACCGTTGGCGTCCGCATCTCCACTTTCTCAGTGGGACCTGACCGCAATCAAACGAATGTATTGGAAAACGTTTGGGCAAGTATCTAATCTAGCGATGAACACAATGAAGAGTCCACCCCGGAGAACCTATCCGGATGTGGACTCTTTTTTTCATAATGTTATTGCATTTTATTGAAAAGGGGAGTAAAATAACATTTGTTACGTGTTCAGTACGTGATAGGGGTAATTAGCTCAGTTGGCAGAGCAGCTGACTCTTAATCAGCGGGTCGGGGGTTCGAGCCCCTCATTACCCATAAATCTTAACAAAAAATCCTTGGAACATTGAAGTGCTTGTCTTCAATAGTTTCCAAGGATTTTTTTTCAAATATAATACAGAATGACGAAGATGGGCATGGTTACGATACATAGCAGCGTGGTCATGATGTTGATCGCACCTGCGTATGCTGCATTCTTGTCGTGCACCTGCGCGAATTGCGTCACAGTGGAGGCTGCGGGGGTCACGGTGGCCAGGAAGGTGATGAGTAATATTTCCGTGCCGTTATTCACCAAACTAGCGGCATTGCTGAGTTTCAGCAGCAACAGGATGATGGCCGGCAAGCGGCTTCCCCACAACATGGACAGCACGCCAATAAAAATGGCGATCATGTTTACATTGAGAATGATTTTCCGAAAATGAGGTTTCTTTTCTTTTGAGAACATCAATTTGCAGTGCGTCCACAGGAAAATCAATTGAACGGACAGAAATGCCGTGGAATAGATGACCCATTCAGTTCCCAAAACGGCTGTTACAATGGGAATGATCAAATTTCCTGCATTGGAATAGATGATGGACGCAATATCAATTTCCTCAAAATGGAACAGATTACCCGAGATGTGTCCGATTATGAGCAGGAGTATGTGGATGGCAACAGCCGCCACAAAGGCCAGCATCAAGCCTGCTTGGATTTCCGGCTTGAAGTCGACCTGAAAAGCGCTGAGTATCACGGCAGGCATCACTAGATACAACGATAGTTTCGACAAGACGATACTCTCTTCCGTTTTCAGAATTCTCAGTTTTACCAACAGATAACCCAAAATCATGATGAGGAACAGTTGGGCAATTTTCCGAACCAATAAGATACTAATCATGTGCAGTCCTCTCTTGTAGTTAAGAATTTAGAGTTCATTATATCGTATCTGATCAGAAAAGGATTGGGGCAATATGTCCATTTTTACTTTCATCTTTGCCAATTTTCGCCTTAGCACTCAAACAGAGCAAAACAATAGGTCAGATTGAACGTTTTTATATTCGTCTGTCATAAAAATATGGTACGATTGTTGAAGATGTAAACGCTTTTCTGAGGAGTGATGATTTTTGCAGAGGATCGAGAAAGTGCTTGAGGCACTGGGCATGCTTTATGAAGAGAAGAAGCAGGGGATAACGGCCGAAGAGATTGCCTACAGGTTGCAGAGTGATCGCAGCAATATTTCGCGCGACCTGAACCGGTTGCACAAAGAACAGCGCTGCTACAAAGAGAAGACCAGACCGGTACGCTTTTTTCCATGCACCCACAAGAGGGTACCAAAGACTGGGGTACCGAAGGAAACGCCTAAAATGGTGGACATGGACAAGTTCCTGAAGCGTAATCCGAGCCTGTTCCATCAGATCGAACAAGGGAAGGCTGCCATCCTTTATCCGGGGGACGGCATGCATATGCTCTTGCTGGGCGAGACTGGCGTAGGGAAATCTTTGTTCGCCGATTTGCTGCACAAATACGGCATCCAGTCCGGAAAACTGGCGGAGGCCTCGCCGTTCATCCAGTTCAATTGCGCTGATTATGCCCATAACCCGCAGCTGTTGATGAGCCAACTGTTTGGCCACGTCAAAGGCGCCTACACCGGGGCGGAAACCAACAAGACGGGACTTCTGGAGAAGGCGAACAGCGGGATTTTGTTTCTGGATGAAATCCACCGGTTACCGATCGAAGGACAGGAGATGCTGTTCACCTATATCGACCGCGGTGTTTTCCGGCGGCTCGGCGAATCCGAAAAAGATCATCATGCCAATGTCCTGATC
Organism: Trichococcus flocculiformis; assembly: GCF_900113645.1. Taxonomy (GTDB): domain Bacteria; phylum Bacillota; class Bacilli; order Lactobacillales; family Aerococcaceae; genus Trichococcus; species Trichococcus flocculiformis. The sequence goes on along the minus strand of NZ_FOQC01000034.1, from coordinate 15,753 downwards.
ATCGGCGCGACGACTGAAAAAAAGGACACACTTTTGAAGACATTCATCCGCAGACTGCCGATCATCATCGATCTGCCCAGTTTGAGGGAAAGGTCAATCGAAGAAAGACATCAGTTGTTCGATACATTCGTCCAACAGGAAGTAGATCAGTTGGGGGTGCCGATGTATTTCAGCAAGAATGCGCTGAAAGCTTTTCTGCACTACAAGTGTGAATTGAATATTGGGCAATTCAAAGCAGATATCCGGATCGCTTTCGCGAAAAGCTATGCCCGATTTTTGGCAGTCAAAGAGGATTATCTGAGAGTCAGCAGTAAAGATTTGCCGGATTATATCCGGGCGGGGCTGCTCAGCAATGCGGCTCACCGCCAGATGTGGTCGAAATACGAAGTTACGAACCGACAGGCGATCCAATATTTGCCATCCACCGCTACCGTTACGGAAGTCAGCGTTCCGAGTGAAAGCACCATCTACCGGGAAATGAACACACGCTATCGGGAATTGGAGCAGAACAAAGCCAGCGCGGAAGAGATCCAAAAAGCGATGGAGCATGATCTGAAGACTTATTTCAAATTGACCGGAGAAAAGGAACAACTTTTTTGCAACAAAGAAAACCTAATCGCACTTGTGCCGGATAACATCATCAAGGAACTGGAGAAAATCCTCCGCCATGTCACCATTAAGACGGGTAAGGTAGTGAGCGACAAGGTTTTCCAGATGATGGCTATTCATATCTACAACCTTGTGAAGCGAAGCCAACAAGACCATGTGATTGCGCACGGATCGGGGATTGCCTCGGCACTTTGCGACACGGCGAACCAGCTGTTGAACCACGAAGGGGCCATCGGAATCAATGCGCGTTTGGATGAGGAGCCCCAGCAAGTGTTCGAAAGGCTGGTCCGTTACATCAAAAACCATCAGATCACCGATGACATCCTGCTGCTGGTGGACATGGGCAGCCTGACGACTTTTGCGGGGGAATTGGAGAAACTGTTCCCTCTGAAAGCTAAGTCCATTCCGCTCGTGAGCACCATGCATGTCCTCGAAGCCAGCAGAAAAGCGATGATCGGTTGCGGTCTGCGTGAAGTCTACGTCGAAACACTGAAGGTAAATGACTATATGGCCATCTATCAGGACAGGAAGGAAGTGGAGCAGTTGCAAATCTGATGAGTTACATGCCATCGGGCTGCATCGATCTGATCAGCACGAGCACGAGCGAAATGTCCAAGCTTTACGGCTTCATATATGTTGATCAGGATGATGAAGGAATAGACAGACTGAAACGCAGCAAAAAAGATTCGTTCCACTGGTACAAAAAGATCATCGCTTCAAACGGGGCTGATCTGGACTGAATATACACGTAGTCCTTGAACAACTGAGCGGTTTGCCGATTCTAAGATAAAATGAACAGCCTCCGGAGTCCGTATGATGGGGATTTCTGGAGGCTGCTTTTGTTTTATCTTGAGGCGGTAAATGTTTTATTATTAGTGGGCGGACAACGGTTTGTCGGACAATGCCCAACCTTCAATGACGCGTACCCCGATCGGTTCAGGATTTTCTTTGAATTTGACGAATTCCATCGTTTTCTGTTCAATCCGTTCACCGGTGCGTTTGTCGATGATATAGACGTTATAGCGGATGGCACCCCATTCACCTTCCACGATCATATTATGGAATTCGCCGAGTTCGATGTCATAGGCCTGGAAAAGTTGCCCCATCATGTCCTTGTACTGCTGCAAAGTCAGGCGGTCGCTGTAGACATTGTAGTGCGCATCCGGCTCATACAAAGTTTCGCACCAATCCAGCCAAGCATCGTACCCATTATTCCAATTTTTGAAGCCTTGCTCAAACCGCTCTCTGATCGCATTCTCGAAATTCTGACTCATTATTTTTCCTCCTTCGATTTGGTCTACTTTTTGTGTTCTGTAAACCTTGGTATGACTATATCAACAGGGGATAAACTGAACGTAAATTTTGAGATGGGGACCAAAAAGTACAAAAATATCCCGAAATATTCGGGCGGATATTGTATGATAATGAAAAAAGCAGGGGAGGGATTGTGATGGCTGAACTGGATCACTTGGTCAAACTGCTCGTGGAGAAGCTGCTGCGTTCATCCAAAAAGCCGGAGCCAAGCGGGAGTGGGACCGATGAGGGAAAAGAATTAGGGCATAAGCCCCTAGAGCGTGTTTCAGAGGGAACTGCTAAAGACGAAACGGACGAAAAAATGCCTGAAGGATGATTTCCTTCAGACATATTGGAGCAGTTCATCATAATAAAGCTTCATGATCAATTCCCGGTCAGCGGTAGTGGGTTTGTCGATGTAGATGACGTATTCGGCATCCCAAGTGTAGGCGGATGTGCCTTCCAAAAACGGATTTTCTGCGGGCGTTTCGGTTTCCAATTCGGCGATGAGGACGGCGATGTAGTCTTCGCTTTCGGTTTCGTCATGGAAGTCGAAGTCATCGCTTGTCTCGATGTAGAGTTTGTAGGCTTTGTCCGGGTGCTCGGCTTTGAATTTTTGGATGATCGCAATTTCTTTGTCCAGGTTTCTCATGGTGCTTGCTCCCTTCGGAAATGGCTTTGGATCAAGTGTTTTCTATAGGTCTATCATAACATTCTCCACCTGCATCTGCACTCAATAACCCGGCGATGGGTGACGGTTGCGGGCTCATATATTATGATGGAATAATCAATTTTAAGGAGGGATCAGCATGGAAATCGCAATTTTACAGCACGTGGATTTTGAAGGGCCGGCGGAGATCGAGAATTGGTGCCGGCAGACCGGAAACGAATATAAGGTATACCGCCTATTTCTGGGGGAAGCTTTGCCGAAAGCGGAGAGAACGGATTTCCTTGTGATATTGGGCGGTCCCATGAGCGTCCTGGATGAACTGCCTTGGCTGGAAGAGGAAAGGCAGCTTATCCGTGTACTCATCAGCCAGGGAAAGCCGGTCTTCGGAGTTTGTCTGGGCGGACAGCAGATCGCCAAAGCTTTGGGGGCTGACATTTTTCAGGGGGAATACCGGGAAGCAGGTTGGCTGCCGATCCGGACGATGAAATCGGAAACGCTAGGCGAACTGCCTGAGGAACTGGTCGTGTTCCATTGGCACGGGGAGCAATTCGGCTTGCCGGAAGGAGCGGAGCGCCTGTTCACAAGCGAAGTCTGTCCGAATCAGGGTTTTATCTATAAAGAAAATGTGATCGGTCTGCAGTTCCATTTCGAATCCACAAAGGAAAGCATCGAAAGCATTCTCCAGAACGATGCGGCCTTCTTGGACGGCACCGCCTATACGCAGACGTCAGCAGAAATTCGGAATTATCCGATACCCGCGAGCAACCGGAAGCTGCTTTATCGCTTGCTGGATCGGTTAAAAGCTACGGTACCGGATTGAACAGCATAAATCCGGCGAGATCGATAAGATGGGGGAATCGGAATTTCCGGTGGAAGTGTGCTTCGTCGGTTGTCCGTCATGCGCTTCCTTGCGAATAGCCGAGGAGTCCCGTTGTGTCGGCTGATGTGCAGTCGCTACTTTGCGAACAGTCAAGGAATCTTCTTTGTGTCGGCTGATATGCAATCATAGTTTTACAAACAGCCGAGGAAGCCTGTTTATGTAGGCTCTTCCATGTTTAGGCACCTCATATCCGCAAAGCACAAAAAGAGGCTGGGACAAAATCCCGGCCTCTTTCGATTGTTAAAGCAAGTCATTCAATTCGCGGATATCGTCTATCAGCACATCCGCCGATTCCAGTTCCCCGGGGAAGCCGAAACCATAACGGCAGCCCACTGTGCGGACTGGATGATGTTCGGCGACCTCGATGTCCTGGAAACGGTCGCCCACAATCAGGTAGCCGCCAGGGAAAACGGATCGGATCGAATCGAAGATTTCATATTTTGGGATGAAGCCGAAATCTTCCGTGCAGTACATGCCGTCGAAGTAGCGGTCCAAGCCGAAGCTTTCCTTGTGCGCTTCCATATAGGCCCGGCTGCAGTTGCTCAAAAAGATCAAGCGGTAACCTTTCTCCTTCAATGCCTGCAGCGTCTCCAAGGCGCCCTCATAAAGGATTGCCTGCCCGGTTTTGGCTTTTTCCAGCAGGATCTGGCCGATCATTTTTGAGGCCTTCGATCGGATTTCCTCGTCCAAGTCGGGCATGAAATTTTCCCACATCGCCTTGCTGCTGTAACCCAGCCACTTCGTGATTGCTGCATCCGCCCAATCCCTTGGTGCGGCATAGCCGGCATCAATGAGGTAAGCATAGGCTTGTTTGAAAGCGTGGATATAATTCTTGGTGCTGTCATGGAGGGTGCCATCATAGTCAAGGATGACGGTGCGGACTCCTTTGAACATTAGTTTTTCCATAAACTTCTATAAGTTTTTAAGCAGGTTGGCCATTTCGATGGCAGACACAGCACAGTCGTAGCCTTTGTTGCCCGCTTTCGTGCCGGCGCGTTCGATGGCTTGTTCGATCGTGTCGGTCGTCAGTACACCGAAGATGACCGGAACGCCGGTATTCATGGAAGCTGTCGCTACGCCTTTGGATACTTCCGAACAGACGTAGTCGAAATGCGCCGTTGCGCCTTTGATGACGGCGCCCAAAGTGATGACAGCGTCATATTTTCCGGAAGCTGCCATTTTTTGCGCTACCAATGGGATTTCGTATGCGCCGGGCACCCATGCCAAGTCGATGGCTTCTTCAGCCACGCCATGGCGTTTCAAACCGTCCAAGGCGCCGCCCACCAATTTCGAGCCGATGAATTCGTTGAATCTTGCCACCACGATCGCGATTTTTAAATCCTGTGCAATTAATTGTCCTTCGATGATGTTCATTTTTTTCCTCCTGTTTGGTTGTTTTTTTTATAAGTCTAGAAAGTGACCCATTTTTTGTTTCTTTGTTTCCATGTAGCGTTGCGTTTCGCCGAATATTTCCAGCTGGATCGGAAGCCTTTCGGTGATTTTCACACCATGCTTTTTCAATCCTTCTATTTTAAGCGGGTTATTCGTCAAAAGCCGGATCTCTTTGACGCCCAAATCCTGAAGCATCTCATCAGCCATGTAGTATTCGCGCAGATCACTGGGGAATCCGAGCATCAGATTGGCGTCAACCGTGTCGTAACCTTGGTCCTGCAGCGCATAAGCATGGATTTTATTGACGAGGCCGATGCCGCGACCTTCCTGGCGCAAATAGACCAAAACTCCACGACCTGCTTCGGCGATCTGCTTCATGGCCGCGTCCAATTGCTGGCCACAGTCGCAGCGTTTCGATCCGAAGACGTCGCCGGTCAAGCATTCGGAATGGACGCGGACCAGAACGGGTTCTTCCGTCGTGACATCGCCCATGACCAAGGCAACGTGATGCTCATCCGCGTCGATTTTGCTCACGTAAGTGTAGATGTCGAACTCACCGTATTTTGTGGGCAGCTTGGCCTGGCCTTCACGTTTGTAGAGCTGCTCGTTCTCTTTGCGATAAGCGATCAGGTCAGCGATCGTGCCGATCTTCAGGTCATGCTCTTTGGCGAAAGTGATCAGTTCGGCTGTGCGCATCATCGTGCCGTCATCGGCCATGATTTCGCAGCAGAGCCCTGCTGGCTTCAGCCCGGCCAGACGCGCCAAGTCGACGGTGGCTTCGGTGTGGCCGTTGCGCGCGAGTACGCCATTGTCCACAGCTTTCAGCGGAAAGATATGACCAGGGCGGCGGAAATCTTCGGGCTTGGCGTCATCCTCAACTGCCTTCATGACGGTCAAAGAGCGTTCGAAGGCTGAGATGCCGGTTGTCGTCTCGACATGGTCGATGGCGACGGTGAAGGCTGTCCCATGATTATCGGTGTTGCGGTCCACCATCGGAGTCAGTACCAGTTTCTCGGTGAGTGTCCGATCCATCGGCATACAGATTAAGCCTTTCGCGTAGATGGCCATGAAATTGATGTTTTCCGGAGTCGCGAATTCCGCTGCGCAGATCAGATCGCCTTCATTTTCGCGATCCTCATCATCGACAAGCACGATGATTTTGCCGGCTTTGATGTCCGCGATGATTTCTTCAGATGTATTGAACATGTATGTTTCCCTCCTTATTTCTTTCAGAAAAAGCCGTTCTCTTGCAAGAAAGCTTCAGATAGGTTGCTTTGTTTTGTTTGTGTTTTAGGGCTCAGGCCCAGCAGTTTTTCCACGTATTTTCCGATGATGTCGCACTCCAGATTGACCGTGTCGCCCAATTTCTTCTCGAGCAGGATCGTCTCCGCTCCGGTATGGGGAATGATGGATACCTGGAACGAGCCGCTGTCGACCGTCGCCACAGTCAGACTGACGCCGTCGATGGCGATCGAGCCTTTTTCGATGATGTAGCGGAGCAGTTCGGGGCCGGCTGAGATGGTGATCCAGACGGCATTATCGTCCTTGCGGTATTCCTTGATCGCTCCGGTGCCATCGATGTGGCCGCTGACGATGTGCCCGCCCAGGCGGGTATCAAGCTGCAATGCCCGTTCCAGATTGACGCGGCCGCCCATCTGCAGGCCGCCAAGGTTTGAGCGTTGCAGCGTTTCCGGCATGACGTCGGCATCGAAGGCATCCTTATGCAGCTTCGTTACCGTCAGGCAGACGCCGTTGGTGGAGATGCTGTCGCCGATTTTTGTTGCGATCAGCACTTTTTTTCCGCCGATAGTGACGACGGAAGATTTTTGGCCATGACGGATGCCTTTTAAGGTGCCGACTTCTTCGATGATTCCAGTAAACATGAATGTCCTCCCACTTTCCTCTATTATTCGTTCTTGGAAAGGTAGCCTTCCAAGAGGATATCTTCCCCAACGGTGCTGGCCTTCAACTCGATGACGCTGAAAGCTTGGCTCAGCTTCTCGATACCTTCTCCGCCGACAGGTGTTTTTGCCGTTTCCCCGCCGATCAGTTTCGGGGCGATGTAGACTTGCACCTTGTCGACGATGCCTGCTTGCAATGCGGCAAAGTTCAAAGTGGCGCCGCCTTCCAAGAGGATGCTGTCGATGCCGCGCTCTCCGAGAACTTTCATCAGCGCCTTCAGATCGGTCCGGCCATCCTTGGTCGGTACAGTCAAAAGCTCGATGCCGGCTGCTTCGAGCAGTGCGGCTTTATTGCGGTCCGCCCATTCTGTCGTTGCGATAAGAGTCTTGGCCACATCCTGATCTTGGAGCACTTTTGCTTCCAAAGGGATGCGCAAGGTGCTGTCGACGATGATCCGCAGCGGATTTTTTCCTCCCGGAATGCGGGAAGTCAGTTGCGGATCGTCCATGATGACGGTCTGGACACCGACCATGATGCCGGTGAGGGCGCTGCGCAGTTGGTGCACGCGTTCCCTGGCGGCAGGTCCGGTGATCCATTGCGATTCGCCGGTTCGGGTCGCGATCTTTCCGTCCAGGGACATCGCTGCTTTCATGACGACGAAGGGTTCTTTTTTTACGATGTATTTCATGAATATTTCATTCAAACGGCTGCTTTCTTCAGCCAGGATGCCGGTTACTACTTCGATGCCGGCAGCCTGCAGTTTCTTGACGCCGCGTTCGGAAACCAACGGATTCGGATCCAAAGCCGCGATGACGACTCGACCGATTTTCTTTTCGATGATTTTGTCGGAGCAGGGCGGTGTTTTGCCGAAATGGGAGCAGGGTTCCAGAGTCACATAGATGGTTGCGCCGGCCACATCTTCTGTTGCCGATCGGAACGCGTTCACTTCAGCATGGCCTTCCCCGATTTTTTCGTGGTAGCCGGACCCGATGATGCGCCCGTCCTTGACGATGATGGCGCCGACCATCGGATTCGGGGCAACGGCACCGCGGCCTTTCTCGGCAAGTTCCAGCGCCATTTGCATAAAGTATGTATCCTTATCTTGCATCTTTGTGTGCCTCCCATTTCCAAAATAAAAAGCCCTGAACATTTCTGCTTCAGGGCTCGACAAAGGAAGGCCAGCTAAATAAGGCCAAAAAATCCCTGGGTATACACTACACCCAGGGATTGACATTCCGATTCATGAACGAATGGCGAACAAGTGTTATTTGCATGGCAAATAAACGTATGCCCACTCGAAAATGGTTTCTGTCTTCTCTCATCCAGACTCTGACTGTCGGCTTCGGAATTTAACCGAATCTGCCTTAACGGCTCGTGGGCTTTACCACCGGTAGGGATTTTCACCCGTCCCTGAAGACTATTCAATTAAGTTGTCTCTAGGATAATCCCAATCCGTATTATTGTCAAATAAAATTTTTTGTAAACAAATGTTCCGTAGTGGAAGAGTGTCTCCTGCTGCCCGTATTTGGTCGGATTATAACCGTTAGATTAAAATAAAGTTTGTAATCCATTAGAATTGGGTATAAAATGAGTCCAATAATAGTTGCATCATGACTCGGAAATGATCGTTCGCAAGAGCGACAGTGAGAATAACATTAAAAGGGGATGGCGGAATTTTGGAACAAGTATTTCAAGGAAGAAGCTTATTGGCGGAAAAAGATTTCACTCGGGAAGAATTGGAGTATCTGATTGATTTTTCGGCGCATTTGAAGGATCTGAAGAAACGAAATATTCCGCACCGTTATCTGGAAGGCAAAAACATTGCCCTTTTGTTCGAAAAAGCCTCCACTCGTACTAGAGCTGCTTTTACAGTGGCTGCCATCGATCTTGGGGCGCATCCGGAATATCTCGGGAAAAATGACATTCAATTGGGCAAAAAGGAATCCGTTGAAGATACCGCTAAAGTACTCGGCAGCATGTTCGACGGTATCGAGTTCCGTGGCTTTAGCCAAAAAACAGTCGAAGATCTTGCGAAATATGCCGGTGTACCGGTATGGAACGGCTTGACGGATGAGTGGCATCCGACCCAAATGATCGCTGATTTCCTGACGGTCAAAGAGCATTTCGGAAAATTAGCCGGACTTAAATTGGTCTATGTCGGGGACGGACGCAACAATGTCGCCAACAGCCTGTTGGTTACCGGCGCTATCCTCGGTGTGCATGTCACGATCTGCGCGCCGGAATCGCTGTTCCCGAACGAGGAATTGGTTGAGATGGCCCAGAAATTCGCTGAAAAGAGCGGCAGCAAAATCGAAATCACGGCCGATGTGGACAAAGGCGTAAAAGCGGCTGATGTCCTTTACACCGATGTATGGGTATCGATGGGTGAAGAAGATAAATTTGCAGAACGTATCGAATTGTTGGCGCCTTATCAGATCAATATGGAGATGATTGAGAAGACCGGAAATGACGATGTGATCATGCTGCACTGTTTGCCGGCTTTCCATGATACAAAAACGCAATATGGCCAGGAAATCGCGGAAACATTCGGCATGCGCGAGATGGAAGTGACCGATGCCGCCTTCCGCAGCAAGCACGGACGTCAGTTTGAGCAGGCCGAAAACCGCATGCATTCCATCAAGGCAATCATGGCTGCGACCTTAGGAAATTTATTTATTCCAAAAGTTTGATTGACAAAGTGAAAAACAGATGATAAATTTAATGAAAATGTAAAACAACATCTAACACAAACAAAAACTTTGACAAGAAGAGTAATCCATTTGCGAAGTCAAGCGAACCTTGGAGGGTGAAAGCAAGGTCAACCGCGGTGGATGAACAGGAACTTTGAGTTGATAAGCTGAATGTGAACCATAAAGTTTAATCCGGTTGCCCCGTTATCGCAAAAGTAGCAATACTTGAGTCCAGCATGCGCGCATGTTGGAAAATAAGGGTGGCACCACGAACTTTCGTCCCTATACTGAATCTATTTGATTTGGTATAGGCACGGAAGTTTTTTTGTATAGTCACAACAATTTGTAAACAGGATTAGCCTGCACTTACTACAAACATTAATGAGGAGGATGGGAAGTATGATTCATGTCAGTATCATTGGAGCAACAGGTTACACGGGGGTGGAATTAGTCCGATTATTGGGATTGCGCGAGGATGTGGTCTTGGATCATCTGACCTCCCGTACGTATGCGGGTCAAAAGATCCAGCATCTTTTTCCGCACCTGTTGGGCAACATTGATCACACTTGCGAAGAATTGGATCTGGAACAAGTGACGACGGATAGCGATATTATTTTTGTGGCTTTGCCGCATGGACACGCGTTGCCGATAGCCAAGAAAGCTAAAGAAAAAGGTAAAAAAGTCATCGATCTGGGAGCCGATTTCCGATTGAAGGATGCGGCGGTCTATGAAGAATGGTACAAAGTCGCGCACACGGAGCCGGAACTTTTGGAAGAAGCTGTCTACGGTCTGCCCGAATGGGACCGCGACGCAATCAAGGATGCAACAGTCATCGCGAATCCGGGTTGTTTTGTGACAAGCATCCTCCTGGGCTTGATGCCATTAATGAAAAAAGGCTGGGTCGTACCGAATAGCATCGTCTGCGATTCCAAATCCGGCACATCCGGAGCGGGCCGCGCCGGCAACGTAGCGAACCTCTTCACTGAGGTGGAAAACAGCTTTAAAGCCTACGGGGTAGCGCATCACCGCCACACACCGGAAATCGAGCAGCTGTTGACGCAGATGGCCGGCACGGACACGATGATCCAATTCACGCCGCATCTGGTGCCGATGAGCCGAGGCATCCTCAGCACCATTTATGCGACGGTCACCGGGGGACATACGGCAGAAGAAATCCACGCTCTTTTTGAGGAAGCTTACGCCGACGAACCGTTTGTGCAGGTTCTGCCTGCAGGCATGTGGCCGATGACGAAATCGGTAAAAGGCACTAATAACTGCCAATTGGGTGTCACCTACGACGAGCGTACAGGCCGGGTCATCATCGTGTCGGTCATCGACAACTTGATGAAGGGCGCTGCCGGCCAAGCCGTGCAAAACATGAACCTGCTGTTCGGACTTGCCGAAACGACAGGATTACAGATGATTGGGCTTTTCCCGTAATAACGGAAGACTGAAGGAGGAAACGGACGAAATGACAAAGAAATTACATAAAAGCGGTGTGACTGCAGCTGCAGGTGTGCAAGCCGCGGGTATCCACGCCGGGTTCAAGAAACGCAAAAAGGATATGGCGCTGCTGTATTTCCCTGATGGGGCAACAGTTGCGGGCGTCTTCACCAAAAACAAAGTCAAAGCGGCTCCGGTCCAATACGATCAACAAGTCCTGCAGCAGCATGACCGCTTCAAGGCGATCCTGATCAACAGCGGCAACGCGAACGCGTGTACAGGCAAACAAGGCAAAGCCGATGTGGAAGAGACCGTGAAGCTCCTTTCGACAGAACTGAATATCCAACCGGAAGAGGTGTTGGTGTCTTCGACAGGCGTCATCGGAATGTTCATGAACATGGAGACAATGAAAAAAGGGGTCAAGGCGATCGCGCCGGAAGTTTCCGAATTTGGCGGCGCTGCAGCCAGCAAGGCGATCATGACGACGGATACGGTTCCGAAAGAAGTCAGTTTCACCTTTGAAGTCGCCGGCAAAACAGCTACCATCGGCGGAATGGTCAAAGGATCCGGGATGATCCATCCGAACCTTGGCACGATGCTGGGCTACATCACAACCGATGTCGCAATCAGCCAAGCAGCTTTACATGCGATGTTACTGAAAGCCGCGGATGCGACCTTCAACCACGCGACCATCGATGGGGACACGAGTACGAACGATTCTGTTTTTGTGGCCGCTACCGGCAAACTCGATAATCAACTGATTAGTTCCGCTGATGACGCCGGCTACGCCGAGGTTGAAGCGGCTGTCCTGTCCATCTGCTCCCAGTTGGCGCAGCTTTTGGTCAAGGACGGCGAAGGGGCGACAAAATTTGTCGAAGTCTTGGTTTCCGGGGCGAAGACAGTGGCTGATGCGGTTTCGATCGGCAAATCGGTCGCGACGTCGAGCTTGGTGAAGACGGCGATGTTCGGCGAGGATGCCAACTGGGGCCGTGTCATCACGGCTGCCGGTTATGCGGACACCGAATACTTCGATGCCGACGTGATCGACATCGCCTTCTCAAGCAAGAACGGCGAAATCCAGCTTTGCGAAGCGGGAATGGGTGTCGTCTTCGATGAAGAGCTTGCGAAAAAAATATTGGAAGCAGATGAAATCAATATTTTGATCGACCTGCATCTGGGCACGGAAGCCGCCAGTACATGGACATGCGACTTCTCTTACGATTACGTGAAAATAAATGCGGACTACAGGAGCTGAGAGCGGGATGAAGATGAACAAGAGTAATTGTGAAAAAGCCGAAATGCTTGTTGAAGTATTGCCTTACGTCAACCGTTTCCGCGATAAGATCATCGTCATCAAATACGGCGGCAATGCCATGATCAATGAAGAATTGAAAAAAGCCGTCATGCAGGATCTGTTATTGATGAAGTCAGTTGGTATGCACCCAATCCTTGTCCATGGTGGCGGACCGGCCATCAACGATATGCTGAAAAAGCTGAAGGTCGAGAGCCATTTCGAACAAGGGCTGCGTGTGACCGATAAAGAGACGATGGAAATCGTCGAAATGGTGTTGGCGGGCAAAGTCAACAAGGACATCGTCGGCACGCTGAATCAGATCGGAGGAAAAGGCATCGGTTTGTCAGGCAAAGACGGCAATCTGATTCAAGCGCGCAAAAAATATCTGGAAAAGAACGGCGAAAAAATCGACATCGGCTATGTCGGCGAAGTGGAAGCAGTCAACAAGGAAATGCTGGAGTCGCTCATCTACAGCGGCTACATCCCGGTCATTTCCTCCATCGGGATGGGCAAGGATGGGATGAGCTACAACATCAACGCTGATTATGTAGCCGGTGCTGTGGCGAAAGCCGTTCAGGCAAACAAATTCATCCTGTTGACAGATGTGGAAGGGATTTTCCGCGACTATCATGATAAGGATTCGCTCATTTCGAGGATCACGCTCGAGGAAATCGAAGCATTGGAAGCGGACGGCATCATCTCAGGCGGAATGGTTCCGAAAGTGGACTGCTGCATCGACGCCTTGAAGGGCGGCGTTGCCGGAGCGCACATCATCGATGGTCGTCTGCGCCACTCGATTTTATTGGAAGTCTTTTTCGACGAAGGAATCGGCACAATGATTGATCGCGATAAGGAAGGGGTATAAAGAATGACGAATGAAGAAATAAAAACAAAAGGGCAAACCTACTTGATGAATACCTTCAACCGGGGAGCGATCTGTATGGTCGAAGGACAAGGCAGCTACCTGAAGGATGCGGATGGCAAGCAATATTTGGATTTCTTGGCTGGCATTGCCGTGAATGCGTTAGGGCATAATCACCCGAAAGTGACGGCTGCGATAGCGGAACAGGCAGCCAAACTGGTCCACTGCTCGAACTTTTATTGGATCGAGCCGCAAGTGCAGTTGGCGGAAAAACTGATCACGAATTCCGTTCTGGATAAGGTCTTTTTCGGCAATAGCGGTGCGGAAGCCAATGAAGGAGCCATCAAATTGGCGCGTAAATACGGACGTGAGGTCCACGGCGAAGGCTGCTACGAGATCATTACTGCAGATAATTCCTTCCACGGACGCACGTTGGCGACGTTGACGGCGACCGGCCAAAAACAATTCCATAAAGATTACGATCCATTCCTGGAAGGTTTCCATTACGTTCCGTTCAATGACTTTGAGGCTTTGGCCGCCAAAGTTACAGAAAAGACATGCGCAATCCTTTTGGAGCCAATCCAAGGCGAAGGCGGCGTCTATGTGGGCGATCAAGCTTACCTGCAGCAAGTGCGCGCACTCTGCGACGAGAAGGATATCCTGTTGATCTTTGATGAAGTCCAAACGGGCATGGGCCGCACCGGCAAGCTGTTTGCCTATGAAGGCTACGGTGTGGAACCGGATGTGATGACGTTGGCGAAAGCTTTGGGCAATGGCGTTCCGATCGGCGCGCTGTTGGCAAAAGATGCTGTCGCTTCCCATTTCAAACCGGGTGACCATGGTTCGACTTTCGGCGGCAACCCGCTGGTCTGTGCGGCAGCTTTCGCAACAATTCAAGCGATTGAAGACGAGAATATTTTGACGAATGTAAATGAGATGGGCAACTATTTCAAAGAGAAATTAGTGGCATTCAAGGAAAAATATGACTTTATCCTCGATGTACGCGGCAAAGGCTTGCTGCTAGGGATGGAACTTGCGATGAAGGGTACCGATATCGTCGCGAAGTGCTTGGAAAAGGGCGTCATCATCAACTGCACGCATGATACGGTATTGCGTTTCCTTCCGCCGCTGAACGTGACCAGCGCGGAAATCGACAAGGCTGTTGCAGTGATGGACGAGGTTTTTCAAACAATTGAAGCTTAAAGAAAGGATGGCAAAGCATGCCTAAACGAACAGACATCAAGTCGATCCTCGTGATCGGCTCGGGACCTATCATCATCGGCCAAGCCGCGGAATTTGACTATGCTGGAACGCAAGCATGTTTAGCCTTAAGGGAAGAAGGATACAAAGTCATCCTGGTCAACTCCAACCCGGCTACGATCATGACGGACGTTGAGATTGCCGATAAAGTCTATATGGAACCACTGACATTGGAGTTCATCGCGAACATCATCCGCAAAGAGCGCCCGGATGCTTTGCTGCCGACTTTGGGCGGACAGACCGGTCTGAACATGGCGGTCGAGCTGGATGAAGCCGGTATCCTGAAGGAGTACAAGGTCGAGTTGCTTGGCACCAAACTGACTTCCATCCAACAAGCCGAAGACCGTGATCTGTTCCGTCAATTGATGGCGGAATTGCATCAGCCGGTTCCGGAAAGCGACATCATCCATACGGTGGACGAAGCGCTTCGCTTCGCAGCCGAAATCGGATATCCTCTGATCGTCCGTCCGGCCTTCACAATGGGCGGTACTGGCGGCGGCATCTGTCATAATGAAGCCGATCTGCGCGAAATCGTCGCCAATGGCTTGCGCTACTCACCGGTGACACAATGTCTGTTGGAAAAATCGATCGCCGGCTTCAAGGAAATCGAGTACGAAGTAATGCGCGACAGCAACGACAATGCCATCGTTGTCTGCAATATGGAAAACATCGATCCGGTCGGCGTTCATACAGGCGATTCCATCGTCGTGGCGCCTTCCCAAACGTTGTCCGATAAAGAGTATCAAATGCTGCGCGATGTCTCCCTACAGATCATCCGTGCCCTGAAAATCGAAGGCGGCTGTAATGTCCAGTTGGCGTTGGATCCGTATTCGTTCGACTACTACATCATCGAAGTGAACCCGCGCGTCAGCCGTTCTTCGGCTTTGGCGAGTAAAGCGACCGGTTATCCGATTGCGAAGATGGCGGCGAAGATCGCTGTCGGCTTGACTCTGGATGAAATGAAGAACCCGGTCACCGGCACTTCCTATGCGGCTTTCGAGCCGGCTTTGGATTACATTGTCTCGAAAATCCCGCGTTTCCCGTTCGATAAATTCGAAAAGGGCGACCGCACTCTCGGCACGCAGATGAAAGCGACAGGCGAAGTTATGGCCATGGGCCATACGTTCGAGGAATCGATGCTGAAAGCCGTCCGCTCTTTGGAGTATGGCGTCAACCATTTGGCCTTGCCGAAAGACCAAGGCCAGACCGTGACGATGGCAGAAATCGAACAGAATATTCGCGTTGCTTGCGACGAGCGTCTGTTCTATCTGGGAGAAGCGTTGCGCCGCGGCGTGACACCGGAGACGATCCACGAATGGAGCGAAATCGACTACTTCTTCCTGTACAAATTCAAGCACATCATCGATCTTGAAAAAGAAGTGGCAGCCAATGTGAAGGATCTGGAGACGTTGCGCGAAGCGAAGAAATACGGCTTCAGCGATGAAATCATCGCGGAAC
>NZ_FOQC01000087.1 GCF_900113645.1 Trichococcus flocculiformis | reverse complement strand
GCCGGCGTGGCGGAATTGGCAGACGCGCTGGACTCAAAATCCAGTGCCCGCGAGGGCGTGCCGGTTCGACCCCGGCCGCCGGTATCACAAAAGAAGCCGTTCATAACAAGGAGTACTTTGTTATGAACGGCTTCTTTTTCTATTGCCTGGGCTCAGTGGTTTTTCGAAAGACAAATATTTTTCAGTTGACAATAATGAGAAAAGGATTATAATTGATTAAAATTAAATTAATAAAATCTGTGATGAGAAGTAGTAACCAATGGCGTTTAGTCAAAGCGAGTTTGGGGCAGTGAAAGCCAAGCACTGTAGCTGTCGGCGAATGGATCTCTGAGACGTGATGCGAAAATTATAGTAGCAAAAACCGGGAGTCCGCCGTTAAAAGGACGGGGTATCGAGTAACATCTGTACCCGCAGAGCGAGTTTTGTACTGAGGTGGCAAACGAATGGAAACATTTCGTCCTTTTGAGGAGGAAGTGTTTTTTTGATTCTGTAGTATTAGCGCGAAAACAATGCATAGCCCATTTTTTGATGACGCATTGGGTCCTTGATTCCGATAAGGAGGCAAGGAGCGCAAAGAACGACAGTGTCGGGTGTGAGTCAACAGTAGAGAACTAATATGGGTGGCACCGCGGCTACATCGTCCCATTATAGGGGATGTTGTGGCTTTTTTTGTACCCAAAATCCCCTGAATCAAGCAGAAACAGCAAAAAATCTCATTAGGGGTGAATGGAATGTTTAATCTGACAGCAACAGAATTTGCAGCAGCAAAAAAGCATAATAAGGTGTTTCCGGTACACTTGACGGTCAATGCGGATCAATTGACGCCTATCGGCATGTACTACAATCTCGAAGGGGAGCATAAGTTTTTGTTTGAGAGTGTCTTTTCGGAGCGGGAAATCGGGAGATACTCCTTCTTGGGTTCGAACCCTTATAAGAGCATCACGAGTATGGGCGAAGACGTCACGATCATCACCGATGGGCAACCCGTGCACAAAAAAGGCAAGGTGCTCGATTACGTAAAAGAGCAGGTGTCGATTCCGTATCTCAAGACCGATATCCCGTTGCCTTTCGTCGGCGGCGCGATCGGTTATGTCGGTTACGATGTCATCCGACAATACGAAAAGCTGCCGAATGTGAACCCGGATGAACTGCAGGCACCTGAAGCCTACTTGATGTTCTACAAGCAATTCATCAGCTACGACCACTACCAACACAAAATGACGCTTGTCCATAATGTTTTCCCCGAGGACACGGAGGATTATGAAACAATCACTGCCAATCTGGAAAAGTTAGCCGAAACGATGAACCAGACGAATGGCATCCGATCTTTCCAAGAGGTGAATCCGAATCAAGAAGTTTCTTCAAATGTCAGCGAAGCGGAATTTTGTAAACTCGTCGAGAAAGCAAAAGAATACATCAAAGCGGGCGACATCTTTCAGGTTGTCCTTTCGCAGCGCTTGACTATCAAATCGGAATCCGAACCGTTCGACATCTACAGAAGACTGCGCACAAAGAATCCGTCGCCTTACCTTTTCTATATCGATCTGGGTGATTTCCAGGTGGTCGGTTCCTCTCCGGAAAGTCTGGTCACCGTTCAGGATGGCGAAGTCATGACGAATCCGATAGCCGGAACACGCAGAAGAGGGAAGAACGAAGAGGAAGACAATGAATTGAAGAAAGAGTTGCTTGCGGATGAGAAAGAGCGGGCAGAACATGTGATGCTGGTGGATTTGGGAAGGAACGACATCGGCAGGATTAGCGAATTCGGCAGCGTCAAGCTGGATAAGTTCATGGAAGTGGATATTTATTCACACGTTATGCACATCGTTTCGAAGGTGACCGGCAAATTGAAACCGGGTCTGACCTGCTTTGAAGCCTTGAGCGCGTGTTTGCCTGTAGGGACCGTATCAGGTGCGCCGAAAATAAGGGCGATGGGCATCATCGACGAATTGGAAAAAACGAAGCGGGGCATCTATGCCGGTGCGGTCGGCTATTTTTCCTATAATGGCAACATGGACACCTGCATCGCCATCCGGACCATCATTCTGAAGGACGGCTTCGCCTATGTTCAAGCCGGCGCAGGGATTGTGCACGATTCCGTTCCGCAATCTGAATATACCGAGACGCTCAACAAAGCAATGGCCTTGAAGGAGGTAATCTGAATGATTTTATTGATCGATAACTATGATTCCTTTACGTACAACCTCTATCAATACATCGGAGAAATCAATCCGGATGTGCAGGTTCTGCGCAATGATGCCCTGACACTTGATGAAATGAAAGGGATGGACCTGGACTGCATCATCCTTTCCCCAGGACCGGGCGTGCCGGAAGATGCCGGGATCTGCGTTGATGTGGTCCGGGAGTTTGCCGGAAAAGTACCTTTGCTAGGAATCTGTCTTGGGCATCAGGCCATCGGGTATGCTTATGGCGGGAATGTCATTCGTGCGGAAACGCTGAAGCACGGAAAAACCTCCATGATCACACATAACGGAGACCCTCTTTTCCAAGGGATCGCTTCCCCATTCGAAGTCATGCGTTACCATTCGCTGGTAGTCGAGGAAAAGAGCCTTCCCGACGAACTGGAAATACTCTCCAAAAGTGTCGATGATGGCGTCATTATGGCGATGAAGCACAAGGAGCATGCCGCCTATGGCCTGCAGTTCCATCCCGAGTCCATCTTCACAAAAGATGGTCAGACGCTTATCCGGAACTTTTTGGAGAATATCGCCAAAAAAACAGCACAACCTGTGAATTGATATAAATAGGCATGGTGAGCGGGACAAATCCATCAGAGAATCCGAATGCGAAAGTCGGAATCCAGGGAGTTTGGACCGCTGATCCGCATGCCATATTGTGAAGAACGCCAGTGTTTATACGGATGGTGACGGAAGCCTTAAAAAAAATTAAAAAATCGTTGACAGCATTTGGCTGCGATGATAGTATATAGAAGTTGTCCGCCAGAATCGGCTTTGAAATGATTTGAAAAAATTGTTGACAGACGATTTAGAGCGTGATATTATA
>NZ_FOQC01000036.1 GCF_900113645.1 Trichococcus flocculiformis | reverse complement strand
TAGAGATCGGGATATTTTCCCTTCAGATAGGAGATAGTAATACGAGTTCAAACAGCTAGAGGTATCTATCCTCTTCAAAAACCAAGTGTATAAAAAACGGACGGATTGAATCCCTTGTATCGAAATGATCGCCAAAAGAAAAAGGAAAAACTTATTCGCTGTTGGCCGGGTCATCCCGGCAAAATAAGGAGCGAAATATGATTTTAAACTTTTGATTGTAATGCCTTTTTGATATAATTGATTCATAGCAAACAACCCCCTTTTTTTGTTGGTTTTTATCCAAATCAATCATACAAAAAATTTGGGGTTGTTTGTATTTTTATGCCCTTAGGGGCGTGAAAAGTTGTAAAGTGGTGTTATATATACTATAGGACAATACCGACAGTTCATTTAAGGAGAAGATAACCTGAGGGAGAAAATTCAAGAATTAGCACTCAACGTAGCGGAAAAAGCATTGTCACAGGTTGAATAAATAATATGGTTCACGGGCGTCATTTAAACATTCACATTAGTAGTGCTTTAAACTGAAACATTCTCACTTTGAAATATATATTATATCCATGAACTATCGGACAAATAAGAAGGCCAAGATTCCCTAAGCGGATCTTGGCCTTTTCTTTTTGCCGAAAAATAATGAATGAAAGAGGGATGAAAGATGTTCGAATCCAAAAACAACCGCTATGTCACTAGAAGTGTTGCGGAAGACGTGCCTATTACAACACAGCTTTTTCTATGGTCCCTGATCGATGATCAAGTACAGAACGGGAATGCATTAGACTATTTCCAGAAGTTCGAGTTGAAGGCCACCGCAAAGGGCCAAGAAATCGTACACAGTCAAGAGGAACCAAAATGGAGTCAAGCAACGATAATGGCGATTCCGAGTGAATGTTGCATCACCAAAACCATCTGGATCATTGACAGCGAGGCTTACCAAACCATGCTCTTTCCGGAAGATTACTAGAAAAGGGGAATTCAAAATGAAAAACGAATACACTAACCAAACGAAACAACACACGTTCGAAGAACTAGCCCTTACAGCAGCCAAACGGGTGGATATCGTGAAGATCCAGATGGTGAAAGACAAATCCTTGCTGTACAAGTACCGTGCCATCAGTTGCCCGAACGATGGCTACCAGTTGATGCGCCAGTTTTTGGGGGATGTCGATCGGGAATACCTGATCGTGCTGTGTTTGAATACTAAAAATGAGCCTACAAACATTAATTGCTGTCACATCGGTAGCATCAACTCATCCATTGCGCATCCACGCGAAATATTTAAGACTGCTATACTCTCCAATTCAGCCCGCATCATGGTTGGTCACACGCACCCAAGCGGGAACCCTGAACCATCTGAAGCGGATCTTGTGATGACAGCGAGATTGACTGAAGCAGGTGAACTCTTGGGTATCGATGTGCTGGACCACCTCATATTGGGCGATGATGATTTCATTTCACTTAAAACGGGCGGATACATGTAAAAAGTGGTCGGGGATAAAAATTCCGATAGATACAATCTGGTTTTTTTAAAGACACTGTGTGCCGTTTTGGGGTCCAGCGTGTCTGATGGCAAGGAAAAAGGAGGATAACGAATGGGCAAACTACAGTATGTAATGGATCTGATGCACAGGGATTTCGGTTGTTCCACAAACAGTGCTGACTACGCTACTGAAAGCATTTTGCTGTTCAGAAATGAGCTGGATAGGAATCTTTTGCCGGATTTTTTCGATGAAATCAATATCGAAAAGGAAGTTCTCGTAGATTACTACGCCGTCGACGAATATATTGTATACATCATTACTGATGCAACTAACAGAGAATGGAAGCTGCTGGGTGTGCTCAAAGACAATAAGCTTACTTTTCATAAAGCGTTTGTTTAAAGGAGGAGAAGACGACGGGCTTTCCGCTTTTTTTTACCTTCCAATTAACCTACGGAACTAGGACGCTAATCCTGTAAGGCAGGTCTAGCGTCCTAATTTTTTTAAGCTTATCGCGTTCGTAACTTAAGGAATTTGGTATTCCTTACGGATCCATCATATTCTTTAAGGAATAATTCCAAAATGAAGATTCTATGAAATGTTTCCTGTGGCGGATATCAATGGTTGCAGCCAGCCTGGAAATAATCTGCAGTGGGAACAAGCCATTTACGCAAAATTGTTAATGCTGTCAACGAAGTCTATCCAGTGTTTGCGTATAGAGTTCAATAACTTCTTTACGACTAATTTGACTTTTCTTATCTTTGTACCAAAAAACAGATTGAATCGTGATGCCCATAATAATCTGGCCTTTATAACTTAGTTGCAGAGGCAGTTCCTTGTCAGTGTCCTCTTTTTTTACGTAATTGTTTAACATACTCTTTCCGTATTCCCGTACACTTTCAAGTTCAAAGATGCTGTTCCCATTCGTTTGAATACTGAAAATGAGGTGTAAGAGATTATCAAATTGATCCAAAAGCTGCTCGAAAACAATAATAAAAAAATCAACACCTTCATCATTTGATTTTTGAATGGCAAAATCAAATATTTTATTCATCTTGTGTTTAATGAAAAAAGTTATGAAATCATATTTATCCAAGAAATGCTTGTAGAAAGTGGGGCGACGAATCATGGCAGCATCACATATTTCGGTTACGGATATACTTTCAAATTCCTTTTCTAGTAATAAGCGTTCAAATGCTTCAACTAGGGCTTTATACGTCTTTTGAACCCTTAAATCTAATTGCTCCATCTGGGTTTCCTCCTTAAGGAAAACTGTCAATTATCAAAAAAATGTAAGTTAAGTATCAAATGCCAATTATATGTATCTTGTTCTGCTTTTCGATATTAGTATAATAGAAATTGTAACAAATGTAAATAAAGAAACGAATGTAATTTATCTTACATAAGCAAATTAAAAGAAAGGCAGTGACACTATGTCAGTTATTGAAGTAAGACACGTAACCAAAGATTATGGGCACGGAAGGGGAATATTCGATGTTTCCTTTGAGATAGCAGAAGGAGAAGTCTTTGGCTTTCTTGGGCCTAACGGTGCCGGGAAGACCACTACTATCCGCCACTTGATGGGATTTTCCAAGCCTCAAGAAGGGGAACTATATATCAATGGAAAAGACTGTTGGAAATCAGCAGCTATCATTAAACATGATGTTGGTTACTTGCCTGGAGAGTTGGCCTTTCCGAAGGGGATGACCGGAGAGGGCTTTATCAAATTCATGGCTGAAGAAAGACAAATCAGCGATATGTCCCGAACAGATTATCTGAAGGAAATGTTTGAATTGGATTCAGCAATGGAAATTGAAGCAATGAGTCTTGGCTCTAAACGAAAGCTGGCATTAGTGACAGCCTTCATGCATAATCCCAAGGTATTAATTCTGGATGAGCCAACCTCAGGATTGGACCCGGTCATGCAAGAACGTTTCATCCAATTTATTTTGGAAGAAAAAAAAGAAGGAAAGACCATTCTGCTCTCTAGCCACATCTTCAGTGAAGTGGATGCAACGTGTGACCGGATTGCCATCATCAAGGATGGAGTGGTTGTCTCAACTATTGAAGCAGCCAAACTTAAACATAATACAAACAAAACTTTTAAAATAGAGTTTGCGACAAAAAAAGATTACCAACAGTTCCTGGCCCGAACGAAATTTAAAATTCCGGTCGAACGGCCCGATCAGAATCAAGTTAAGTTAAATCTGACAGATGAGACGATGCAACGGTTGTTTACTGAACTAAGTGAAGTAAGTATTCGTTTTATCTCAGAAATTAAATTTACACTGGAAGATTACTTTATGGACTTCTATGATCGTAAGAAATCTATAGCAGCCGGAGAGGAGAACCTAGAACATGGCGTACATTGAAATTAAGCATCTGACAAAGGACTATGGAAAGAAACGCGGTATTTTCGATATGTCATTAGAAGTTGAAAAAGGTGAGATATATGGCTTTGTTGGTGTAAACGGTGCAGGCAAGACCACGACGATCCGACACATGATGGGCTTTTTAACACCGGATGAAGGAACGGTCACCATTAATGGGCTTGATGCGAACAAAAGTAGTGCAGAGGTAAAGCGCTATGTATCGTATATACCTGGTGAAATTAATTTTCCAGGTAATTCGACCGGAGAGGATTTTATCAAAAATCAGATTTATTTATCAGGTCGAGGTGATTGGGAATATGCAGAGAATGTTATTGACCAGCTCCAATTAGACGCGAAAGCGAATGTCCGAGCCATGAGCAAAGGAATGAAGCAGAAAACCGCTATCGTCTCAGCTTTTGCCTCTGATGCCGATATTTTGATAATGGACGAGCCAACGACAGGACTGGATCCTTTGATGCGGGATATCTTTATCGAGCTATTGAAAGAGGAAAAAGCCAAAGGGAAAACCATTTTTATGTCCAGTCATATTTTCCAAGAAGTGGAAGAGGTCTGTGACCGCGTCGCAATCATTCGTGATGGGATGATCATTGATGTGATTGATATGAAGGACATCCGCTATAACAAGATGAAAACTTATAAAATGGAGTTTAAATCGATTGAAGATTTCGAGCACTTCCGCAGTCTCGGTTATGACCTACATCGGGTTAAGGTGGACGACCTGCAATTAAACATCATGATTCATGATCAAGATATTAATCGTTTGATCCAAGATTTAAAGAATTTTAACTTAGTGTATTTCAAGGAAATTAAAGTCACATTCGAAGATTATGTCACGCAAGTGTTCAAGGGGGAAAAATAACATGTTCTCAAAACCAATTTTTAAGCAAAGTATTCAAGCCAATTGGAAGCTCTGGGTTATTATTACTTTCGTTGCAGCGATGATCCTATCGGCCTTTACGGTAACTTTTGATGCAGAAGGCTTTGCGGCAATCGCATCTGCTGCTGAAGGGACAAGATTTTCTAATATCTTATCAACGATGACAAGCTTATTGGGAAGTCTGGAAAACTTCTATAAACTGATTGCCGTTATCCTGGGAATTGTCTACGTCGTGTTCACCGCAAACAACCTGGTGGTTAATGAAGTGGATTCTGGCTCAATGGCCTATACCTTATCCACTCCGATTAAACGGTCCAGTGTTATTTTTACTAAATCGATCTTTTTGGTCCTTTCCATTGTTTTGATGTATGGAATCATTGGATCCACCGGTCTGGTTGCAGCCCAACTTAAGTATCAAAACGTCACCGGCTATACCATTACCGATGATGTGCGGGCAGCCGCTGAGGCATTGAATCAAGATGAGGGCTATATATCCGAGCGTATGTATCTAATTTTGGAAAACGATCATGCCATGCGGGAAGCAGCTGCAGTCAGAAATATGGATACCGAAGCCTATACGATCTATCTTGAGAGTGTCATCAATGACCGCTCCTATGAGGAAGCCGCAGCAGTCATCACCGATGAACGCTGGGATATCTACAAAGATGATGAAGACATGGAAGACGAAGATATTGAAATCACTGCGGAGGAATTGGCCGCCGACCCCACCATGCTTCTGTTAAGTAACGATGCCCTTGTTACTGGCGCAAAAGTAACAGGCTTGTCAGTGAATGAATACCAACAATTTATCAATAATGAAATAGTTTCACTTGAACAGGAAACTGAAGTCGCCGTTAAAGAGGAAAAAACACCAAATGAAGAGGGTACAGAAGCGACTGCACAACCGGCTACACAACCGACTGTCATGGTATCCGAAGATAATGCCGATATCTTAATGCAATTAGTGATTGAGTCTTCAGCGAAAGCTTTGAATATGGAGACTGATCAAGTTGCGGATAAGATTGCCTTGATTAAAGATCCAGTGGCACTAGAAGCGGCGATGCTAGCAACGGATTTAACCGAGCAACAAATCATTACAATGGCTAATAATGGCATGGTCAGCTCTGCCAAAGCGGTCGATGAAGCGTTGGAATTTGATGCTGAAGCGTATATTTGGTTAAGTGTCGGACTTTTGTTGTTGATATTGGCTCTTAGTTCGATTTCCTTTTTTGCATCAACGCTATTCAACCGTACAGGTTTAGCTTTAGCTATTGGTGGCGGAATTCCATTTACATTCTTTATTATTACCATGGTACAACAATTGATGGATACATCAGAAAATCTCGAGTATCTGACTATAACGACTCTATTTGATACTGAAGCAATTCTAACAGGTGGAGATTTTGGTTGGGGATTGGTAGCTTTAGGAGGCATTACCTTCGTCTTGTATGCAGCCTCTAATGTCATTTTTACCAAGAAGGATTTGCCACTATAGAAAGACTGGTCATGTACATAATTATGAAAATAAAATCAAGTTATTAAGTATGAGATTAAATGAATGCAGAGATATTTTGAGTATTCAGAGCATTATTCGTGAAGTGGTTCGGGGCTGCCTTTTGGAGCACGCCTGCGAAGCAAACATTCGTATATATCAGAGAGGCTGGGACGTTTGTCCCAGCCTCTTGGCTATTTAATGATTGTTATCCCAGTCATCGATTTATAGCAGTAGTCATAAAAAATACAAATTTCGGTAAAGTTTTGAGTAACAGATCATTTTTGTATTGGTATGAACTATTCAGGGATAAATAGATAGTTTTAAATATATTTTGCTAATATAGAAACAATAAAAAAGAGTGCTTTTATGATAATTGGTCAACTACTCACGTCGGAAGGAACAAGAGCGGGGTGGCGCTACTCCGAGAACATAAAAAAAGGCCCTAGAAAATGTAATGTGTCCGTACATTCTCTAGGAATTTTCACTTTATTTTTTCTAACAGAACAACCGTGAACACGAAATAATTGTTCACCTAGATATTTGGGTCTTCTACGTTGGCCATTTACTTCTTTCCGACATAAATTCCATAACCAAAATATTTAAATGCAGCGAAAATATTGCGGGGCATACTAAGTGTCTTCCTGGCCCATCGCCTGCACCCCGGGCTTGTGAACAGCAATCTCACAAATCTGTACCAGGCACCAAAATACTCCCTGAGTTCCAGCCCCCTGAATTCGTAGCCCCACTGTTCCAAAGCCCGCACCTTATAGCTCTTCATTGTAACTTCTTTCAACCCCGTTCTTTTCCATATGCCATGCCATTCATCCGGAGTCAAGAAAACAGCTCCCAACACGTCGAAGATATACTTGGCCAAACTAGACGGGGGCGTCTTGATCCAAGAGCATTCATTGAATCCGACATAGCCCTGCGATTTCGTCACCCGCACTAGCTCACTTAAGGCACGTGACTTATCCTCAATGAAGGCCAGTACGGATTCCCCAATTACAGCATCGAAAGTGGATTCTTCAAAGGGCAGTTCCAGCGTATCCGCTATTTGAAACGCGACTTTCTCCTCTAGGCCTTCTTCAATCGCCCTTTCCCTCGCCTGTTCCACCATCTATCTGATTTCTGCTTTTTTTATATTTCGGGCTACCTTGAAAAAAATAGTCAACGATCTATATTTATATTAATAGACTAACCGATTTGGTCAATGGGAGGAAGTATGAATAATAAATTTTATCAGTTAGAATCACAAAAGCAGATGGATATAATTAATGCAGGCATTGAATATTTTGCAAGATTTGAATACAAAAAAGCATCTACAGAAGATATAGCGAAAAGCGCGGGGATATCCAATAGATTGAAATTAAATGGAAAAGTTGAGTTGTATGATATTATGATGAAATTTTAAACTTTATCAAATCTTACTTTGAGAAAAATGGTAATAACATTGTTGTTGTTGCTACCGTTGAGGTGTTGTTAAAGCAATAGCAGTTGGCTCTTAATATGTACGAAGATGATGGCTTATTCTTTAACAATAAGAGAGCGGTTTGGTTTGCAGCAACTTGTTCACAGGAGGAGAATCATGGTTAAACATTCCGGAGGAAAAGTTGGAAAAGCGGCAAGGCAATTAGTCAATAAAAGTACTAGCAAATCCACAAAATCAAATGCAGCAAAAATTCTAAAAAAACACCAAGACAAAAAACACTAGAAGGTTTTACGGTGAGGAAGGCAATTGAATTTCGTGTGATTATAAGATCAGTAAATCAACTTTCGCACTTGAAAAACCTATCTAACCTATTGATATATCAGTGGATTTTGAACTTTCAATATCAGAAATGCAGAATGTATTCCAAACAAAAAATATCATTCGCTTATGATACGCATATGCATATCATAAATGAGGTCATTTTTTTGAGTAGAATGGCGGTATGACGGCATTTTTGAGTGAGCTACAGAAATACCTGGAAAAAGAGAATAGAATCGACAAAGCGGAAAGCCTAAAAACGACGGGCTTTCCGCTTTATTTTTACTTTCCGGATGATCTAAGGCTGTAACAATGGGATTGGAAAACAAAGAATGATAAGTACTGCAGTCTCAATATAATAGGGAAAAGTGGATGTGGCACACATGAACCGAAAACTTTCGAAAGCCATCAGCGAAGTCAGCTGGTCGCAATTCCGCACAATGCTGGAGTATAAAGCGAATTGGTATGGGAAAGAAGTCGTTGTTGTAGCAAAAAACTTCCCTTCCAGCCAGCTATGTTCCTGTTGTGGCTATCAAAACAAAGACGTGAAGAGTCTCCGTGTGCGTAAGTGGACTTGCCCCGAATGCGGGAGCCATCACGACCGGGATTTCAACGCAAGCATAAACTTGAAGCAGGAAGCCATGCGTATTTTAGCTTCCGGAACCGTGGGGGCCACGGGGTTAGCCTAACGAGAATCTGACCGATAGGTCGGAGTTTTTAGGAATCTCCCACCTCTAAGCGTAAGCATAGGTGGGAGTAGTTCAATTAGTGGCCTAACCCACGACCAGTTAAAAGCAAGTCGCTTTTTCAGCAGCCTCACGGAATCGCCTAGGTTATTTTGATATTATAGTAACTTCTATTTAATACGCTCTTTCTTTAGTCTTCATCCTCCTCCATCGCGTCATCGTTTTCGTAAGCTTCTTTACCAAGAAACGCCTGCATCATCCAAAGCGTTTTATCCACGTAAGCTTTGTAACTGATTAAGGTGTCTTCCAAAACCACATCGCCTTCGTCTTGCGCCATGGTGATGGCACGCATGGTCACATCGCGGGTAGTACGGTAGTCGTCAATCAAATTCTCGACCATCTTCTCGGCTGATAAATATTTGTCGGCGGGGTCTTCTTTCAAGAAACTGTATTGTTGGAACTGAGCAGTAGTCGAGAATGGTTTGTTGCCGGAAGCAAGCAAGCGTTCGGCAATTTGATCGAACCATTCTTCGTTTTCATTATACAATTCTTCAAATTTTTCATGCAGTGAGAAGAAGTGCGGTCCTTTGACATACCAGTGGTACTGATGCAGTTTGACGTGCAAAGTGGCGATGTTAGCTACAATATGGTTGGTCATGGCAGCGGCGGTTGGGTTGTGATGGTGTTCGTGTTCCTCTTGTTCTGTTTCTTCTTGCAGTTTTTCTTGAACTGTTCTGTCTTCTGACATGTTCATTCCTCCTCGTATAGTAACCGGAACGTTCATGTTCCGGGTTAAATTAAGTATAGATTAAATCCTTTTAACAAAAATTGATAACCATCAAGTTTTCTTTAGGTGCTGGGCGTTATTATATAGTTAGAGAAAAACAGAAGGAGGAGATAGCATGCAAAAAGCCATCCTGAATTTAGAACCTTTATCTTGTCCAAGCTGCTCGCAAAAAATCGCGAACGCGGTGAAAGGGCTGGACGGCGTGGATCAAAATAGCGTCAAGGTTTTGTTTAACGCTAGTAAAATAAGAACCAATTTTAATGCGGAGCAGATTACTATAGAAGCAATTGAAAAAGAAGTCCAGGATTTGGGCTATCCGGTCCTAAGCACAAAGGTGAAAAAAAATGAAGAAACTTGATGCCGGTCAATTCTTATTCCTGGCAATCAGGATATACTTTGGTTAACAAGTAAGCGAGGCGGAAACGAAAGCCTTACTTACAAAAAAAGGAGAAATGAACCATGCAAAAAGCAACTATTCAATTAGAAACGTTATCGTGCCCAAGCTGTCTTCAAAAAATCGAAAACGCGATGAAGGGCTTGAACGGAATCGACAAAGACAGCGTCAAAGTGCTGTTCAACTCCAGCAAAGTGAAAGTGGACTTCGACTCTGCGTCATTGAGCATTGAAACAATCGAAAAAGCGATTCAAGATCTGGGCTACCCGGTCATCAAATCTAAAGTCAAAGTAGCATAATTAAAATGATTCCTTAACACGGCGGTGTTAAGGAATCATTTTTTTTCAACGGGATTGTAAAGGATATGACAATCTGATAAATTGAATATTGGTCTGCAATATTTAACTAATTGAAGATAATCGAAGT
The DNA here is from genome assembly GCF_900113645.1 of Trichococcus flocculiformis. GTDB lineage: Bacteria > Bacillota > Bacilli > Lactobacillales > Aerococcaceae > Trichococcus > Trichococcus flocculiformis. The sequence continues at coordinate 15,223 of NZ_FOQC01000036.1, read as the reverse complement.
TGGAGGAGTATAAGATGGAAAAGAAAAGGCTCGCTTTGATGGGCGCCGGGCGTTTAAATGAAATCGTTGCGAATGCACTCAAGGATGGGTTATTAACCGAGTACGAGTTGGTTGGTGTCTTAGGAAACAATCCAGAAAAAACCCAAGCTTTTGCTGATCGGCATAATTGTGTTGCCTGTACTGATATTCAAGCGTTAATGGACTTAAAACTTGATTTCACGGCAGAAGCAGCTTCCCCGCAAGCAGTGATTGATTACAGTGAAACAGTATTGGAAAGTGGCTCTCATTTGGTAGTCATTACGGTAGGTGCTTTTGCGGATGCGGAGCTATACAACCGCGTGAAGGAAACGGCGAGAAAAAAAGGCACAAAGGTATATATTGCCAGTGGCGCAGTTGGGGGCTTCGATGTCCTGCGCACAGCGGCGTTTATGGGCCCAATCAAGGCGACCATGACTTCTAAAAAATCACTACAGTCACTATTTTATTCACCGCTTTTCAAAGAACATTACTTGACCATTACAGAGCCTGAACAAGCCTTTACCGGAAGCACAAAAGAGGCAATTGAACAGTTGCCCTTCCATTATAACGTGGCAGTCGCCACAGCTTTGGCGAGTGCAGGCCCAGAAGAAACGACCTTAAACATCGATGTCGTACCAAACTTCAGGGGTGACGACTACAAAATCGTCATTGAAGGGGAAGAAGTGTTGACAGATATCAATATCTACTCACGGACGCCTAGAATTGCCGGTTGGAGCATTGTAGCCGTGCTGCAAAACGCCGTATCGCCGATTGTGTTTTAACAATAAAATAAATACAAGGGGAAGTAATTTGCTTTTACGCAAATTGCTTCCTCTTTTTTGCGTTAATTAATAATACGAAACTTGATGGTGGTCAATTTTTAATCAGGGCGCACCACTTATACTGTAACTATCACATTAATAGGAGATGGAGCATGTCAGCAATCGAAGAATATACCAGAATACTTAACAGCCAGCCTTACATGGCGTTGGCTACATCGGTGGAAGGCGTCCCAAATGTACGCGTGGTGGACTATTTTCCTGATCTGTACCAACCAAATGTGCTATACATACGCACCAATCAAGATAAACCGAAAGTAGCGGAATTCCAGAAGAATCCCCGTGTATCTTTCGCAACCATCATCCAAGGACGTTACGAATACATCCGTGTTCAAGATGCGCAAATAAGGAGAGTTGAAAATCATCAAACGGCGGGAGTCAAGGCTACGTTCCTGAAAAAAGACCCAAAATTCCTGGAAAAAATGGGGAAAGCAGGCAGCCCTTACCTTTATGCTATCACTTTTTCAGAAGCTTCTGTTACCGTGAATCCCGTCGATGCTGCATTGAAGATCCTTTTTTCCGAATAAAAAAATAGGAGGCAATTAAATGAACCAAGAATCATGGCTACCCACCTTAAAAACTGACACACCAGAAGAAGGTTATAACTTAGCGGTCAAATTAGCACGCAAGGCTGTCGGTATGACTCAGCCGGATGCAGAGGTGCGTGAGGCATTGCGTCCCGTCTATGCAAATAACGCAGACAGTTTGACGTTTGCTTCCCAAGTGGTGGCAATCAATTTCCAAACAGTTGCTGCAGCGAACAATTACTGGAATAACTAGAAACTTGATCAGCATCAATTTTTAATGTTTGAAAACACCTTATACTATAGTCATAGAGCTTCAACAATAAAAACAAAAAAGGAGAAATATATTATGCAAAAAGCAACCCTTACATTAGAAACCTTATCTTGTCCGAGCTGTTTACAAAAAATCGAGAACGCAGTGAAAGGCTTGACTGGGATCGACAAAGACAGCGTCAAAGTACTATTCAATTCCAGCAAAGTGAAAGTGGATTTTGATTCTGCGTCTTCGAGCATCGAAGCAATCGAAAAAGCGATTCAAGACCTGGGTTATCCCGTTCTCAAAACAAAAGTAAAAGCACCCTAACTTAAAGAGAAAGAAGGAATCATCATGACAACCTACCAGGAAACAGCAAACAAATATTTTGAAAAACTAGACATGTTTTCCCTAGCCATTACCCGGGCACACGGCAAAAATCATCCAGAAGCTTTTGAAGTACGCGAACTGTTTGAAACAATTAATGCAAAAACAAAACAAGCGGCGGCCGCGAAACCAAATTTGGATACCGAATTTACGCAGCTACGCCAAATCACCAACAACTATACGATTCCTGGCGACGTATGCGGAACGTTTGCTGCTGTTTACAACATGCTTGCCGAAACAGACGCGGCTTACTCAGCTTAACGCGTTGTTCACTATTTATAGAACCCAGAAAGAAGCTAAACGATCTTTCTGGGTTTTCTTAAATAGAATGAGCTTGCGTGCCGGAACGATAATTTCCAAAATTTGACGGCCGTCAATTTTTAATTAAAGACAAACATTTATACTGAACTTATCAAATAAAAAAGCGGAGGAAAAAAATCATGCAACAATTTATATTAGGTAAGAAAAATCAAATCACCGTTATCAGTGGTATTTTAATCGTATTAGGATTCTTTAGTCACTTTGTTTTACACAATCTAGGTCTCTCGCAAGGGTCTTTGATGATCGCATCTGTCTTCGGGGTCGCACCAATCGCCATCCAAGCATATCAAGCGCTAAAAGTGAAGGTCGTCAGTATTGATGTCCTGGTCACCATCGCGGTCATCGGCGCATTCTTGATTCAAAACTATGAAGAATCAGCTATCGTTACCTTCCTATTCTTGTTCGGCCATTTCTTGGAACAACGCACCTTGAATCAAACCCGTTCCGCCATCAAAGAGTTGACCGACATGGCGCCGGAAAGTGCCCTCAGACAACTGGCAAACGGCGAATTTGTAGAAGTTGACGTAGATGACGTGGACGAAGGAGATATCCTGTTGGTTAAAACCGGTGCGAAAGTTCCTGTAGACGGCACCATCCTCACTGGTGAAGGACACATCAATGAAGCCAGTATTACCGGAGAATCTGTCCCAGCAAGCAAAACAATCGATTCAGCAGTTTTTGCCGGTACCATTTTGGAAAATGGAACCATCCAAATCCGCGCAGACCGGGTCGGGGAAGACACCACTTTCGGCCGCATCATTGAACTCGTAGAAGAAGCACAAGATTCCAAATCGGAAGCAGAACGCTTCATCGATAAGTTTTCCAAATACTACACGCCAGCTGTTTTAGTCTTGGCCTTTGTTGTCTGGATGATCAGTCAAAACGTTGAACTGGCCATCACAGTGTTGGTCCTAGGATGTCCAGGTGCCTTGGTGATCGGCGTTCCGGTTTCAAACGTTGCCGGTATTGGTAACGGAGCGCGCAATGGCGTCCTACTAAAAGGTAGCGAGGTCATCCATGACTTCAGCCGCGTAGACACCATTGTCTTTGATAAAACGGGAACCTTAACCATTGGTAATCCAGAAGTTGCTGAAAAAGAAATTTATGCAGAAAACGTGAACGAGGTGCTTGGCTACTTGGCAAGTGTGGAACGCGAATCGGACCACCCTTTGGCTAAAGCAGTTCTAACGAATATCGGAACGACCACTTTTTCCACCGTTGAAGAAACCGAAGTGGTTAAAGGCGGTGGGATTGTAGCCAAAGTAAACGGCCACCGCATCGCAGTCGGAAACGTAGCCTTGATGGAAAAAGAAAATGTCAAACTAAGCAAAAAAGCACAAGCAGATGTCAAACGCTTTGAACAAAACGGCAACTCACTAGTTCTGACCGCTGTTGACGGTAACCTGCAAGTGTTGATGGGCATCCGCGACCAAATCCGTCCAGGCGTTAAAAATGACCTGGAAGGTTTGAGAAAACTAGGCGTGAAAAACTTGGTCGTCCTTTCCGGTGACAACCAAGGAACGGTTGACTTGGTCGCCCGTGAATTAGGACTAACTGATGCACACGGCCATATGTTGCCGGAAGACAAATCAGCCCATATCGAAAAATTACAAAAAGAAGGTCAAATCGTGGCCTTTGTCGGTGACGGTGTCAACGACAGTCCTTCTCTAGCTTTAGCAGATATCGGGATTGCGATGGGTAGCGGAACGGACGTCGCCATCGAAACATCTGATGTGGTCTTGATGAATTCTGACTTCAGCCGCTTGCCACACGCATTAGGCTTGACGAAAGCAACTGCTGCAAACATGAAACAAAACATCATCATTGCGTTAGGTGTTGTAGTGGTACTGGTAGCCAGTCTCTTCTTCAGTGATTGGATGAACATGTCAATCGGGATGTTGGTACACGAAGGTAGCATCTTGGTCGTTATCTTCAACGCCATGAGATTGTTGAAGTTCCGCTTGAAAGGCAACAGAAATAATGTGAAAACGGGCGTGAAAGAAATTGTAACAGCGAAATAAGAATAAATGACAAAGAAAAATCAGGATGAACAAGTATACTGAAATGCACCAATACGCGAACTAACCAATCACTACACCATCTTTTTTAGAACCGGAAAGAATCCCTATTCTTTCTGGTTCTTTTTTTATTGGATGCTGTATTAATACCAGCCAAAAAAGGTCTGTTCAAAGACGATATATTTGAAATTGCCGACAGCTTATTGTTGGATAAGGATGATTTAGTGCAAAAAGGGTATGGCTGGATGCTGAAGTCTTTATGCACCAAATATGAAGATGAGGTATACCAGTATGTATTAATCAAGCGGGACACAATGCCTAGAACTGCATTAAGGTATGCTATTGAAAAAATGCCAAAGCCAATGAAGCAAGAGGCCATGAAAAGAGAGAAGAAAAAGTGAGTAAGAGTCAGCATTCTCACTTTCAAAGCTTTTGTAATCTACATTTATGTGCTGCAAAAAGCAGGGGCTTTTTGAGGAGCAGAGTATCATTATAGTTCAGTTGGCGGTTCAATAATTAAGAGGTGAAATAAGATGGATAATCAATTCAATCCCAATAATAAAATCATTCAACTTCTCCTTAGGGGGATGGGCATGGAAGACAGCGGCAAACCTGAAGAAGCAAGCTTACTGTTTCTTAAAGCCTGGAGTGAAGCAACAGACGACTTTGAAAGATTTATTGCTGCTTATTATGTAGCCCGACATCAAAAAAATAGTTCAGACAAATTAAAATGGTTCGAAACATCTTTGCAGTTTGCGTTGAAACTGAACGATGTTGCGGTTAAGAGCGCTTTTCCATCGTTGTATTTGAACATCGCGAAATGCTATGAGGCGTTATCCGATCCGGACAAGGCAAAAAAGTATGTTGCATTATCGCATTCGTATAAGGGTACGCCTTCTGATCCAGGTCCTTTTTTTCATGGGACAAGAGCAGATCTGCAGGTCGGCGAGCTGCTGACAGCAAAAGGAGAATCGAATTACAAATCCGGACTTAAAATGAACCACATTTATTTCACGGCTGTGATCAGTGGGGCGGGACTTGCAGCCGCATTGGCGAAAGGTGATGGATCGGAACGGATTTATATTGTGGAGCCGACAGGGGAATTTGAAAATGACCCAAATGTTACTGACAAGAAATTTCCAGGAAATCTGACTCGTTCCTACCGTTCCCAAGAACCTTTAAAAATTGTTGGCGAAGCAATAGAGTGGTTGCGACAGACGCCTGAGGACCTTCGTCAGTGGCGTGAAAAGTTGGCCAATAATAAGGGCGAAATCATTAATTGAGGACGCAACTTTTGCCGCGTAAATATGGAGCGTTTTCCGCCATGTCCTGACTTAGGGAGGGCCCCTGATAGTTTTTTGTGGGCAGAAATGTTAAAATCTGATTAGTAGTAAGTGTTTGTGCATGAAAATACGGGAGGGATTTTGGAATGGAAAACGAAAAGAACAAAAAAGATTTACGCATCAACAGCTTCGTCTATGATGGGGTTGTGAAGTCGCCGAACCGTGCGATGTTGCGTGCGACAGGCATGCATGACGAAGACTTTAAAAAGCCGATGGTAGGGGTAATCAGCACTTGGGCTGAGAACACGCCTTGTAATATACATTTGAACGACTTGGCTGCAATCGCAAAAGACGGCATCAAGAAGCAACGCGGTTGGCCGATCCAGTTTACGACAGTGACCGTTTCAGATGGTATCGCCATGGGTACGCCGGGTATGAACTATTCATTGCCTTCGCGCGATCTGATTGCCGATTCGATCGAAGTTGCGGTGGGCGGCCAGAATCTGGACGCCTTCATCAGTATCGGTGGCTGTGACAAGAATATGCCGGGCTCTGTCATCGCGATGGCAAATGCGAATATTCCATCCATTTTTGTTTATGGGGGTACAATCGCACCGGGGCAAGATGAAGATGGCAACGACATCGATCTCGTATCCGTTTTTGAAGCCATCGGAAAGTGGAACAACGGTGAAATGACGGAAGAAGAAGTTCGGGCAATCGAATGCAACGCCTGTCCTGGACCAGGGGCTTGCGGAGGGATGTATACAGCCAACACGATGGCATCGGCAATCGAAACGATGGGGCTGAGTTTGCCGGGATCATCGTCAAATCCTGCAGCAACCGGTGATAAATTGAAGGATGTTTTCGAAGCAGGCGAAGCCATCATCGGCTTGATCGAAAAAAATATCCGACCGCGCGACATCATCACGCGCAAAGCTCTGGAAAATGCCGTAGTGATCACGATGGCATTGGGCGGATCGACGAACGCCATTTTGCATCTGTTGGCGATCGCCCATGCCGCTGAGGTGGACTTTGCGATCGAAGACTTCAATGAAATCCAAAAACGGGTACCGCATTTGGCTGACCTGAAACCTTCGGGAAAATATGTCTTCCAAGATCTATACAATGTCGGCGGGGTGCCTGCCGTTCAAAAATACCTGCTTGACAACGGTTTGCTACACGGCGATTGTTTGACCGTAACCGGAAAGACACTGGCGGAAAATCTTGAAAATGTGGCACCTTTGGCAGAAGGTCAGGACGTGATCATGTCGCTTGAGAATCCGAAACGCAAAGATGGTCCGCTGATTGTCCTGAAAGGCAATCTTGCCCCGGATGGCGCTGTTGTAAAAGTTTCCGGACTGAAGCAACGACGCCATGAAGGACCTGCGAAGGTGTTCAACACCGAAGAAGCAGCCATCGAAGCGACCCTGAACGGAGAAATCGTGGACGGCGACGTGGTGGTTGTCCGCTTTGTCGGGCCGAAGGGTGGACCGGGAATGCCGGAAATGCTCTCCTTATCAAGCATCATTTCAGGAAAAGGCATCAAAGTATGTCTGATTACCGATGGTCGTTTTTCCGGCGGTTCCCACGGTTTCGTGGTGGGACATATCGCACCGGAGGCACAAGACGGTGGACCGATCGCGTTATTGGAAACGGATGATACGGTCATCATCGATCAGGATACGCGTGAGTTGACGATGAAAGTATCTGATGAAGAATTGGCTAAACGACGCGAAAAACTGGTGTTGCCGCCTTTGAAGTCGCGCGGTGTCCTGGGCAAATACGCACACATCGTATCCTCTGCGTCGAAAGGTGCCGTAACCGACTTCTTCAACCGCAACCCATTTGAGGAAAAATAAAGGAGGGTGCCGAATAGTGGAAAAGGGCATCATGTATACGGGTCTGGCGAGCCAGTATAAGGAAGAACTGGAAGAAAAACTGATGAACGTTATGGATACCGAAATCGGTCTTGATATCGTCAATCTCGGATTGATTTATGGCATCGATTTAGATGATGAAGGGGTTTGCAACATCCGCCTAACATTCACGGGCGCCGGCTGTTCTTGCTCGGAGCATATTTTGAAGGGGGTCCATGAGCAGCTGGATCCGCTGGGGTTCATCACAGAGGTCAAAATCAAAATCGTCTGGAGTCCGGCCTGGGTGCTGGATCGCATCACCCGCTACGGCCGCATTTCGCTTGGAATCAATCCAGGCAGATAAGCAAAAGGATCGAAACAAAGTGTATCAAAAACACTTTGTTCCGATCCTTTTTTGAATGAACGCAAGTATGGAAAAAATGAGGAATGAAAGGAGATATGCTACAATTTAAGTAAGCGTATACAACGATCAGAACCAAATGAAGTTGAACAGATTTCCAGGAACAAAAGTGAACACTTTCAAGCACAGCAAAAAATATGCCAGGCAAAGGAGTAAGGGTCATGCTAAAACTTATGAGAAGAGTTCCCGGAGGAACTTTATTGATCCCGATGTTTTTAAGTGCGCTGTTGAACACGGCTTTTCCGGAAGGGCTTTATGTCGGATCGATTAGCCAAGCTTTTTTCTCCGCTCAGGGAACCAACTATATTGTAGGATTTTTATGTTTTGTCTCAGCTATGGGTTTGGATGTTAAAAGCTTAGCTAAAATAATGAAAAAACAAGGCGTTTTACTGATGATCAAATTTTTGATAGCGTATGTATTAGGATTTCTGATGATTAAGTATTTGGGTGGGGAAACGATTCTTGGATTTTCGTCTTTGGCGATCATTGTCGTTCTCACCAGTACAAACCCAGCATTGTATATGGCTCTGGTTAAAGACTTGTCAGAAAAGGACGATGCTTTAGCGTTTGGGTTAGCGGGTGTATTTTGTGTGCCTGCTGTCCCTCTATTGGTTTATTCCTTATCAAGTGGTACCGATATAGTCTGGACGCCGATTATCTCAGTTGTGATTCCTCTGTTGGCGGGGATGATTATCGGGAATTTAGATCATGAGTTCAGAGATTTTTGCTTACCGGCTATCGGCATCATCATGCCCTTTTTTGGATGGGTTTTAGGAGACAGCATCAATCTGTTTCAGGCGGCAATAGCTGGGCTGGCGGGGATTATCTTAAGCGTCCTATTTTATATCATCCTCTTGCCGACTTTATATTTTACGGAAACGAAGCTGTTGAAAGCGAATGGACTATCCGCGATTGCGTTGACCTCTGTAGCCGGCGTGTCTTTAGCGGCCCCAAGTGTTATTGCACAAGCCTACCCTGAACTTGAACCGATTGTACCCTTGGTCGTATCTCAAATCGCGATGGCAGTGGTAATCACAAGTGTTCTGACACCGATGATCGCAAATAAAATTGCAAAGAAAAAGAATCTCGTCAAGCATTAGAAAGGGGCAGGAAGCATGAATAAATACTATGAAAGAGCCTATGCGCTGGAAGAGCAACTTGTAAAGGACAGAAGGACACTTCACCAAAACCCAGAAATAGGCATGGAGTTGCCCAATACAAGAGCCTACGTCAGGAACAGATTGGAAGAGATCGGGTTGGAAGTCAAAGAAGTGGGGAAGATGGGGCTGAGTGCCGTCATAGAAGGGGAGAAACCTGGCAAAACGATTCTTCTTCGTGCTGACATGGATGCCCTTCCGATGAAGGAAATGAATGAGCTGGAGTACAAAGCGACGAACAATATGGCGCACACGTGCGGACATGATTTGCATACCGCTATGCTGGTGACGGCTGCACAAATATTGCTTGAAAATAAAGCGGACATTCACGGTAGGGTCAAGCTTATGTTCCAACCAGGCGAGGAGATATTTGCTGGAGCGAAAGATATGATTGAAGCCGGCATTTTAGAAAATCCCAAGCCGGATGTGGCGTTTGCTATGCATACGGGATTAAATCAAGGTGTCGGAAGTTTTGAGTATTATAAGGGACATACAAGCACCTCTTGTGACAATTTTAAGATCACAATTACGGGAAAGGGTGCCCACGGAGCGTATCCACATACTTCCATAGACCCTATCAATGCAGGCGTGATCATTTATCAAGAGTTTGGTGAACTGATCTCAAGAGAAGTGAGTCCGTTGTCTGTAGCTACCTTAACATTCGGAATGTTCTCGGGAGGATCGAACAGCAACATCATTCCCGAAGTTGTAGAGATGCAAGGAACATTACGCACCTACGATGATGAAGTGCGGGAGTATGTAAAAGGGAGAATAACGGATATTCTGGCGGGAATAGAGAAAACGACAAGGGCAAAAATAGACTTTGAAATATTTGCGAGTGTGCCATCTTTATACAATGATCCTGACTTGACCGAAGAAATTGCGGAAATTTTGGAAACCGGGAATCCTGCCTTTAAAGGCTATCCGGATTTGAGGATCATGGCTTCTGAAGATATGGCTGTTGTGTCCAGGCATTTGCCGACAACCTATATCATGCTTAATTGTAAAGTTGAAGGAAATAACTTCTCGCACCATAATCCGGGTGTGTTATTTGATGAAGCGGCTCTTCCGATCGGAGCGGGTTCTTTTGCGACCGTGGCCATCGAATGGTTAAAAAAGCACAGTGACTAACTCAATGTCAGTAACTGAAGGCTAGTGACAAATAAGAGGCAGGAGGAATAATGCTCAGCGTGGTGGCCAAAGCTGTCGAATAGGTGAGGTGGATTCGACAGTTTGACACCAGATTGGACCGAAATTGTCGAATGCTGAGAAACTTTCGATAATTTGACATCCTGCTGGATCAAAATTGTCGAATATCTGAGGAACATTCAACAATTTGGCCCCGCAGTCAAAAAAAAGCGAGAATGCATCATGCATCCTCGCTTTTTTTATGGGATAGGAATTTATAAAATTTTTTTAACTCAAAAGTGCATCACCGTAGGTGTTTCACAAGTTCGCAAAATGTTTCATGCATCTAAAATGATGTCCAGCTTTACGGGTTAGCCCTTCGGAAATTAGATAAATCTGCCCTATTGCGCTCTTCGATGCTCAGGCGGACAGATTTCCTAAATTTCTTTCAGGGCTGAACGAACCCGTTCAGCTTTTCTTACAGTTGTCAACTTGCTTAAGTGAATGGCATCGCTTGGTATCAAAAATGAAACAAGCGATCGATAGGTCATGTTTTTTTACCGGAGAACGGGCGCCATCAAAACTTTGCCTGTTCCACGATAGACATTGACCAAACCTTCGCCGGATGCGGCTGAACCCAGAAGCGTCTGGCCTGATCTTGATACTGTAAATTCCAGGCTGCCGGACCAAGCGATCGCCATATTCCCATCAATCTTCAATTCATCATTTTCCAACTCTATTTCTATCAGTTCTTCTCTTGGTACGTACGATTCAAGTGCGACAATCCCGCCGCCAGAAAGGCCTAGGTTAAAAAGACCTTCTCCGCCCATCGCAGCAGAAGAGAGGTTGGACTTCATAACTGCTTTGTGGTTCAATTCCGAATCGCAAGCCAAAAATAATCCGTCTTCGATTACAATTGAGCCATTCCAGTCATCGACATCAATCAGCAAAATATGCTTATAGGTCGGTTCCAATACCAGTTTTCCGGTTCCGGTGTATTCAGGCTTAATTGCGGATTCATTCGTGACTTTCCCTCGAAGCGCTTTTCCCAAAAAATCGCCCACGCCTTTAAGCCCGGTTGTAGCACTGACATTTCCCACCATCCACTGCATGGCTCCTGATTGAACGGTAATGTCGGAACGACTGACATCGCACACCAGCTGTCTTCTTCTGACGTTCATTTCAGAAGCATAGTAGGCAGCTTGAGCTGTCAGGTGATCGACACTCAAATCTTTCAAGTATTCCACGACCTTAAATGCGCCCATCTCTTCGACAATTTTCACATCATTGTTATCTTCGAAATTTTTTATTCTGAACATATCCATTTTCCTTCTTTCTTTTGCAGAGGCAATAGCTGTGTCTGGTCAATAAAGGCTTATTCAAATTTGGTGTATCATTGTCTATCATTATAACACTATTTTGATTGTCGACTAATATTTAGATGGAAACGGCAACCGGATGGAAAAGAAACGCTTGTGTCGTCAGCCGTGGAAGCAGAAAAGCTCTGACTCTCAGAGCCAGGACTTTTCTTTCATCGATGCGGATAAAGGGTGAGTCGTGTCACCGGAACGATTTAATATTCCAAAGCTTTCAATTCTTCGATCGTAACGTCTTGCTCGACATAGCCGTCCACCATAAAGCCGCTCAAGTTCGAGAACTCTTTGTAGAGGAGGTCGTAAGCTGCCATGTCGGTATTGAAATTTTCTTCGTTCAATTGCTGGATCAATTCTTTCGTTTTGGCTTGGGTGTCGCTGTCAAGTTCCCAGCTATCCGGTCTCAGGCGGCCAACTTCGTCATACTCAGCGTTTTCGCCATAAACCATATCGCGATAAATGCGGTCGATGTGCATGATCGGTGTTTCGTGGGTGCCTTTTTCGGTCATGACTTTGTAGAGACCGATACAATAAACAGGGAAGAACGGAATCACGGAGCTGGCTTTAGTGGTCACGGCAGTAGCTACCACAATCTGGGCTTTTCCGTTGATGTCAGCCAATAACCCATTGATGGTCTTCGCTTTTTCATCACAATCTGCTTTGGCAAGGCCAAGAGTACCGCCACCGTAGTAAGGACGGTTCAGCTCTGTTCCCAAATAAGAGTAATTGGTCGTCAGAACGCCATCTGCCAATACATCGGCTTCTTTCAATGCTTCCATCCATAATTGCCAGTCTTCGCCGCCCATAACTTTAAGCGTACCAGCGATCTCTTGATCAGTTGCAGGTTCCAGCGTTTCCGTGTAGAAAGCGTGATTTTGCATATTGATGTTCGGACCGACCACTGGCTCACCAAGCGATTTGATTGCGGATGTGTACGTCTCTCCGGTATCGGGATCGGTTCTTCGGCCGCTTGCCAGGCTATAGACGACCAGGTCCACTTTGCCGCCAAACTCGTTCTTGATGTATGCGATGACTTCTTGCTTGCTTTCGTGACTGAAGGCGTCCTGCACAAAGTTTTTGGCGATCAGGCCTTCATTTTCGGCGGCTTCACGGAACGCGATATTGTTGTACCAGCCGGCTGTGCCGAGATTTCGTTCGTTCTTCGGTCCTTTTTCGAAAGAAACGCCGATCGTGTCCGCTCCCGCGCCGAATGCCAAACTGATCCGGGTCGCCAACCCGTAACTGGATGAAGCACCAATGATCAAGACTTTTTTCGGAGCCTGATACGTACCTTTATTTTTGACGTACTCGATTTGATTCAATACTTCCTGCTTGCATCCAAGCGGGTTTACACCTAGGGCCACATTACCCCGAATATTCTGTTTGAATTCCAACATAGTTGATTTTCCTCCATTAAAATGTCATAAGGATATAATACCAGAAAATGCTACCCAAGAATAAATTATCTGCTGAAATTTTGGGGATAAGTTAGCGACTTGTGTTTAGCAGTTAATCGCAAAAATATTAGAACCACTAAATTTAGTTAGTTAGTGGTTCTAATATTTTACTTACTGAACAAGTTACCCCTCAAGTTACCCCTCAAGTTACCCCTCAAGTTACCCCTCAAGTTATGCACCAAATTATGTATCAAATTACCCTCAAGTTATACTAAGCAGATATTCCTTCTGTCATAAAAATAGTCATACACTAGCATTTTTGTGTTATCATTAGAGAAAAATATATGATACGAAGAGGGATTAAGTTTGATAAAAGATGAATATTTAGATCAAATAAGATCGGGTAAAGAGTCGATATCTTTAGAGTTTAAAGAAGCGTCTCAAGACATACCTAAAAATGTTTATGACACAGTGTGTTCTTTTTCAAACAGGAATGGTGGAAATATCTATTTAGGTGTAGCTGATGACGGAATGGTAACGGGTGTAAATCCTGAAAAGATATTACAGATGAAAAAAGACTTTGTTACTGCTATTCAGTCGCCGATAAAAATAAACCCGCCTTTATATTTAGACATCAATGAATTTGACCTTGACGAAAAAAAAATTTTACATGTTTTTGTTCCTAGCAGTTCACAAGTGCATAGACATGGCAGTAAAATTTTTGATAGAAACGAAGACGCTGATATTGATATTACGAATAATACAGTTTTAGTTCAACAAACATATATTAGAAAACAATCAGAATATACGGAAAGACAAATATATCCTTTTGTGAATTTAGAGGACTTGCGTGGGGATCTAATTGATAGGGTGAAAAAGGTAGCAATCACTCAAGACGCTAACCATATATGGGCAACTGCGGACCATATCGAGATTTTAAAATCTTTAGGTATGTATAGTAAGGATTATATTAACGGAAGAGAAGGGTTTACTTTAGCGGCAATCATTACTTTTGGAAAAGATGAATTAATTGCCTCCGTTTTACCTTATTTTAGAATAGATGCCTTATTAAGGATTGAAGATGTCGAAAGATATGACGATAGAGAAAATATCCGTACTAATTTAATAGAAAGCTATGAAAGGTTAATGGGATTTGTTAGGAAGCACTTGCCTAGTGCCTTTTATATAGAAGGTGATGTACGTATTAATGTTAGAGATGTCCTCTTTAGAGAACTAATAGTAAATATGTTAGTTCATAGAGAATATTCAAATGCATACGTTTCGAGATTGATAATTGAGAAAGATAGAATTCTAGTTGAAAATGCTAATAAGCCGGTTCATCCAGGGATAATGCAAAAAAACCAGATTGAGCCTTATCCGAAAAATCCAACTATTGCAAAAGTATTTAATATACTTGGCTTAATAGACGAACTAGGCTCAGGTGTAAATAAAATATTCAAATATGCACCTATTATGTTCGGGGAAATACCACTTATTGAAAATAGAGATATATTCAAAGTACGTGTACCAAAAAAACAAGATAATGTAGGGAAAACAAACGATGTGAGCGAGGAATTGCCTGTTAAGGTTTCATTGAGTGAAAATCAAAAAATTGTATTAGAAAGTTTGAATACAGCAATGTCTGCAAGAGAACTGATGGAAATTTTGAATTTATCAGATATTAGTCATTTTAGAAGGAATATATTGAATCCATTGCTTTTAGAAGGGCTTATTGTTCGAACGAAGCCTGATAAACCAAAAAGTTCTAAGCAAAAATACATTAAAGCCAATTTTAGGTAAGATGTTGTTAAACAAAAGAAGGAATACACAAAAAAACTGACCTTGCACAAATCACTATCGGAAAATAAAAAAAGCCGGACACCAGCGAAAAATCGCATGGCATCCGGCTTTTTCCCGACTTTTACAGTTGCTAAACCGAAAAATCCCCATAAATCGCGTTATATATGCGTTTATGGGGATTTTTTTATTTTTTGGTATGTAGATATGCACGCTTGCGTTTGTCTTTTTTCCCGTAGGGGGGAATATCTTCTAACCCAAGCACACCCAGAATGTCGGTGAAACCTTCGGTTGCTTTGTTTTTGATAAAAATATCAGTATTGTCCATATTCACACTGGTGATTGTAGCGCTGCGAAGAGCGGTCTGGATTGCCTCCGTGGAGAAGTCGATTCCTTTTTCATGAAGGTGATATTCCAGTAGGCGCTGCAGAACCAACGCTAAGTAGCAGAG
>NZ_FOQC01000041.1 GCF_900113645.1 Trichococcus flocculiformis | reverse complement strand
TTGAAGTTATCTTTTATGAACAGAAGACCTTCTGGTCCTTCGGTAAATATATGGTCAGAAGCAAAAATGGAATTGAAAGTTACGTCAACTTTTTAGCCATTGCCTATAGTTGCGTTCAGCTTCTTCCCTTCAAACAGGAGAGGTATGCCCATTTGAAGGAGGAAAGTTCTCAAGTGAAGAAACAACTCATTGGAATGGCGATCCAGCAGGAAGTATTTTTCTATACTTTCGTGCTTTCCATCGAAAACAGGATTAAATCGCTGGCTATCCTAAAGGCTTATGAACGATGGGCTGAAGAAAAACATAGTTTTTAATTACTTGTAAAGTGGTGTTATTAACTTTAAAACACTTGAATTTATCTGTTAATTCGGCGCTTTTTCTTTTTTGTCAAAATTTACGATATTTTTTTCTTCTTTGGTTTGAATATTAGTCCTTACAAATTGACGGATATTATCCGGAATTTCATATTTTTCAAAAAGCGCTTCATCAATTTCCGAGATATTACTATCCCAAAAATCTTCTTTATAGCTCTGACACGGGACAGCTACCCAAGCGGATGAGTTTATTATGGAATGCTTATTTGCATACAATAGTGCTCTGAAAAATTTAGTCATAAAATACTTAGCGTGCTTTTGAGCAATTCTAAAATTTGTAAAATTTCCTGATTCAACGTATGTTCCTAAGGTTGCTTCTTTTGGGGATGCAATAATAATATCTGCATAAGCCCCCCCTAAGCCAGCTTTAGACATATTCCCCCATGCGTCTGGAATAAATACTTTATAATTTTCAAATGCTGGCGCTACCCTAGGAAAAGGGAAACTAGCTTCGGCATAAACAGACTTTTTAGATGTCACGTAAATTTTTATATCTTCATCACTTTTTCTATCAGCATGTATAAGAGATAGCTCGTTTTTACTTCCCGTTTTAAGATAATCTGTCGCCAAGCCATAAGGCTTACGGGCAGTTGTAATCTGTCTAATTGAAGCAAAGCCTTTGGTACTGGTTACAATTCTTTCTAGTTCCTTTATTTCTTCTGGTTTTTCAATTTCTGATGTTTCTAACGGAAGTTTAGTTATTTCAGGATTTTTCCCATTGAACAATATTTTTTGTTTTCCATCTAATCCATTATCGTAACCTTTTTTCCATAAAATTATATTTGTCCACTCTGCGCCAGCTACTCCTGGAAACACATTATGCTGATTATCAACAAATACAATCTGTGAATCTTCTTTTATCTCAGGTTTGTTAAGTTTTTGCAAGCCATTATTGTTTTTGGGTGCTTGCCAACCAGTTGGGAAAATCAAACTTAATGATTTACTAATCTCCCTTGCTCCTAAATAAAAATCTGGATACAATAGTTTTTTAGTTTTACTCTGGTAAGGTGGATTTCCAATTACAACATCAAAGTCCATTTTTCTACCTCCAAATACTTCTTCAAGTTTTCCATTAAAATCATTATCCTCAATAAGGCGGTAGCTATTCATCACATCGGAGTCAGCCAAATGATTTAAATTCCAACCAAAGTCTTCATAAACTGCTCGGGTAAACTCATAACCGACATGAGAAGTTGCTACAGCATAGAGATTGTCCTTGACTAGCTCAACTGATATTCCTGCATTTACCAATTTATGATAAACCATGATTAGGTAAACACCAGATTTTGTACTAAGATCTATTATGTTTTTAGGATTTTCTTTATAATCTTTGATAAACTCATCATCTATCAGATTATCAACCATCATCTTAGCTACCCTAATCGGTGTAAAGACCTCACTTGCAGAGATACGCCCAAATTTTGCAATGGCTTTTAAGGTATTTTCACCATCTTCATTTCTTTCATCTCGCAAATCCCTGATATTTTCAATCTTATTATCCAAGGTCGCAAGTATAAAAGGATTGATATGTGATTTGATAGCTTCAAGAATAGGCTTTTTTAGCTCCAAATGTCTTGCTAAACGTCTATTTTCATCAATGTGAGAAATTATGTCAGACAAGTTCTTTTCATTTTGTGGAGATAAAAAAGCATAGAATAGAATACGTGAATAGTACATCTGCATTTGTTTTACAGTTGGTTTGTTATCTTCAAAATGAGATTTTTCATCTTGACCTTGCGAATTGTCATCTTTGGGCTGATTACTGTTATTCGGGCTGCCCTCAAGGTCACTCTCCCCCTTATCATTAACACTAGTTTCAAACCCAGCTTTAGAGCCTAGTTCTGCTTGGTTAGAGATTTCAGCTAGAATGTCAGGGATACTGTAAAGTGAATCATCAACTGGAAGCTCCACTACTTCATCAATAATGCTCTTATCTGCTGAATATTCACGGATTTTAGCAATTATATCAGTCGGTGTTGCTTCTTTCAGCTTATTTCTATTCATGTAGATGATGGGCGAAACATTAATATTTCTTTGTAGCTGTTTCTCTTGCTCATCATTGCCTGACTTCAGCTCAGAAGCATTGACGACGATCGCCCTATCAGATTCAATCTTAAACATACGATTAGGAGCGAAATCAATCAAAAGCGTTTGAGGTTTCATATCCTCTTTTCCGATAACTTCTCCTGTTTCAGTATCCTTGATTTCTTTAATCCAAGGTGATTGAAGTCTAAAAATGGCCTGGTCATAATCTTGGGGACTTTTGGTATCTTTCAAAAATATCATAGTGTCCCATTCAGGGACTGTGGAACCAGTCAACATCTTATTAACCGTGAGAGTGATGGTTTTTTTATTTTGACTCGCAAGCTCTTTGATTTTATTTTGAACTTCGCTCACATTACTAAATCGAGAAGTATTCCCAGCAACATTTAGAATTTCATAACTACCGAGATTTTGAAATTCCACTTTATGAGCATTTAACAACCGATCCATAGCGTCCACTGAATTTTTGAAAGGAAGTACGAAAACCATATGTTGAGCAAGTTTTCCATCTTTGATTCTTTTGTAATTTAAAAAAGGGAAAATATATTCATCCTCATCAGATCCATCAATGGCTTTCAGAAGATTTAAGACATCTGACTCATGTTTGAAATTAGTTTTACTAGCTTTACTTTTTGCAGTACTTTCAGGTGCAAAAAGAACATTAAGCTCTGCGGATTCGCCATGTGCTTTTAGTGCTTTTAGTTCTTTTAGTAGCTTGACTGAAGATTTATTTGGAGTAAAAGCAAAGCGCACCATCTCAGGAAAACCAAAATACGGATTAGTCCACGGATGTTCTTCCTCATCTTCGATATGTTCACTCGCCCATTTATTCTTTTCTTCAAGAATATCTGTGAACTGAACTTTGCCAACAATATCTTCTTCTGAAAATTCTCCGCTGAGTAAAATGCGGTAAGGAGTGCCTGATAAATGAAGTTTCACTTTGGAATTCAAACTATTTACAGCATCAATCACTTCATCAATATCCTTTTCATCCAACTCTTCAAAATCGGTATCCTCTGTCATATTTTCAATCGCTTGACTATAAATCTTTGCACGAGCGCCAAAATGGCTTTCATCAATGACAAGAAAATCTATTTGATTCTTGAAGAGCAAATCATGCTTAGCTTTGACTTCATCACGGCTACCAGCTAAATCTTGAAGTGTGGTAAACACAACAATTTGCTGATCTTTATTTTCTTCTATAAATTCTTTTGTATAGCCTGAAGTGTCTGTAAAAACAAAATTTTTAAAATCCATGTGTGATTCTACAGCCTTTTGCCACTCTGCTTTGACATCAGCCTTGCCGGTTACAATAACCGTTAATTCACTTTTGATAGCTTTCGCTGCCCATAAAGCAACATTAGACTTTCCAAAACGCATAACTGCATAGAGCAATAAATTTTTTCGTCCGGCGTTTACCGCTTTTTCGATATTTTCAATTACTTGAGCTTGATTGGGACGAGGGCTATAATCTTGCTCTCGGGCAAAGTGATTTTCAATTTGAGTGTTATCCTCGCCCACTTGATAGTAATTATATTTTTTCACACCATCTTTTTGAAATTCAGCTTTTATGTCTGTGATACCATTTATAACATCAATAACCCTAGCATTCTCAAAAAATTCTTCTTCAAATTGTCTTTCTGAGAGACGGTTACAATGCTTATCTTTGATAAGATAAGCATGAAGTGCATAGTCTCGAAAGAAAATATTTTTCTCTCCCTTATCATCTTCAAGCATTGCTTCTGCTTCGTACTTTTTGATTAAATCCTTATAAATTTTCCGCCATTCATTCAAGCGAACTTCAACACGACGGTTGGTATCGCCTACTTTAAGGTAATTAGGGTGTGTATTCGTCTCAAAAGCATATATTGAATGGGGTAAATAACCAGTAATTATGTTATCAATACCAGCTGTATCGTAGTTATTAGTCAATGCTTTCAAGCTCCTCTTTGTAGACATCTGTGATTTTTACAGTTGAATATCTTAAATTTTGCTCAGAAGATTGTATGTTCTCGGGTTCTTCAAATTCACCAAATAAATCTACTTGATGTATTATAGCTGGTGCTTTATAAAGAGAGCCTAACTCATTTTTTTTCTTGTCATAAATGTCTTGAAGTGTATATTCCGTCCTATTTACTGTGATAGTTTTATCTTTTCCACCTAAATCATTTGTTGCTTTCCATTCTGAGAAAATAATAGGCTCTCCATTTGATGCTAGTTTTGTTAGAAAATCTCCCTGAGACATATTTGCTTTTATAATGACCTTAGCACTATTCAAAACATTCTTTTTAGGCTTTTTACCGAACTTATGAGCCACTTCAGTATAGACATCATGATAATATTCATACATATTCATGACACATTCTTGAGCGTTGTCCTCAAGCAATTCGATGCCATAAATTGAAGCGAGCGCAATTAACGAATAATTTTCATACTGTGTAAGAGTTTCACAGTAATTCTTTTTAACCATATTTAATTTGCGCTCTTGTATAGCCACCATAAAATTGCCAGTTCCAGCAGCAGGCTCTAGAAAATTAGCTGTTAGGTTCTCAGCAAATTCTTTGATCCCCTCAATATCAAGCATTTTTTTAACCATCCAAGCAGGTGTGAAAACTTCTCCGTGCTTTTGAACCCTAAATTTGCTCTTGATTAGTATTTCTGTTGCTTTAATTTCTGCCATGGGCTTTCCCCCCATTTTATTTTTGTATACATTTTACCATTTCAAGCTATTCTTCGTCTTCACTCCACAATATATCAAGAAAATCCCTGCCAAGAATTTTTGGCAGGGATTTTATCATGGATTTTATTAAAATCCCACTTTCGTGTTCGTCTTTCGCAATAAAACGTTGATAAGTTGGACTTTCGTTCTCAAGTTAATTAGTCTTCAGAGTACAAATCGAAGTGACAAGTACCGTCTTTATTAGTCTTGCGGGACTTCCACTTCTTTATCCCACTCGAAGTGATAAGCACCCGCTCTATCGGTGCGCTCGTAAGTATGCGCTCCAAAGTAATCGCGTTGCGCTTGAATGATGTTCGCTGGCAAGACCGCTGAACGGTAAGAATCGAAATAAGCTACCGCAGATGAGAATGTCGGTACCGGAACTCCTGCAGTCACAGCCGTTGCAACCACTTCACGTACAGCTCCTTGGTACTGTTTCGTGATCTCTACGAAGTAGTCATCCAACAACAAGTTCTGCAATTCAGGATTTTTCTCGTAAGCATCCGTGATGTTTTGCAGGAATTGCGCACGGATGATACAGCCTGCGCGCCAAATTTTAGCGATTTCGCCGTAATTCAGATCCCAATCATTTTCTTCGCTGGCAACGCGCAATTGAGCGAAGCCTTGCGCATAGCTCATAATTTTGCTGAAGTATAGCGCTTTGCGGATACTCTCAACAAACGCCGCTTTGTCCAAACCTTCTTCAGTTGCAGCGGCAGGTCCGGTCAGAATTTCGCTGGCAGCGACACGTTCTGTCTTCAAAGCGGAGATGTAGCGGGCAAAAACGGATTCGGTGATCAATGGCAACGGCACACCCAAGTCCAAAGCGCTTTGGGAAGTCCATTTACCCGTGCCTTTATTGCCGGCGCGGTCCAAGATAATCTCAACCATTGGCTTGCCTGTTGCAGGGTCGTATTTAGTCAAGATATCAGCAGTGATGTCGATCAGGAAGCTGTCCAGCTCGCCTTTGTTCCATTCGATGAAGACTGCCGCGATTTCTTCCACTGACATGCCAAGATATTTGAACATGATGTCGTAGGCTTCCGCAATCAATTGCATATCCCCGTACTCGATTCCGTTATGGACCATCTTAACGAAATGTCCGGCACCATCTTTACCGATATACGCTACACACGGCTCACCATCTGGAGCTTTTGCGGAAATTTGTTCTAAAATCGGTGCAACAAGATCATAGGCATCACGTTGTCCTCCTGGCATGATTGAAGGACCTTTCAAGGCGCCTTCTTCACCGCCGGAAACACCCGTTCCGATGAAATTGATGCCTGAATTTTCCAACTCTTTGCTGCGGCGGATTGTATCTTTGTAGAAAGTATTCCCTCCGTCGATCAGGATATCTCCTTTATCCAAATGAGGCAGCAACGATTGAATCGTTTTGTCAGTTGCCTCCCCTGCCTTTACCATCATCATGATTCTTCTTGGTTTTTCCAAAGATTCAACGAACTCTTCGATTGTATAAGTAGGAACCAGTTTTTTTTCTGGATTTTCCGCGATCACTTGCTCAGTCTTTGAGCCGGAGCGGTTGAATACAGATACAGAATAACCTCTGCTTTCAATGTTCAATGCTAGATTTTTGCCCATTACGGCCATCCCGACAACGCCAATTTGCTGTTTTGACATAAATAAATTCTCCCTTCATGATAAACACATCATTCTATAATCTTAATCCTAACAAAAATTTACTTAAATGGAAAGCAAACAATTGAAAATAATGGCGTTCTTTTCTTCCCCTCGGTTCTCAACATTTACTTTTACATTTTAATGTTGTAAACTATGCCATGTAAAAAACAAAAGGTGGGAATAATGTTGACAAAGAAAACGGGTGCTACCTCTTCAAAATTCAATAAATTCAGCAAATTCATCATTTGGATCATGTTACTTGCCATGGTCGGAGGAACTTTCCTTTCCGCTCTGTACTATTTGTTCCTAAATATGTAGGAAAAAACAATCAAAAAGGTTCCCGGAATCCATTAGCGGATTCCGGGAACCTTTTTCAATCGACTCAGATGCCTTTTTTGACTTTTCCATCCCAGCCGGCATAGCCGCCTTTCAGAATGAAAATATTTTTGTAGCCATTTTTTTTCAAAATTGCCGCACAACGTCCGCTCAACATGGCGTTTTGGTCATACAGATAGATCGGCTGATCTTTGCGGATTTCTGGATAGCGTTGCTTGAAGGCGGAATAAGCGATATTTCTCGCTCCCAAAATATGGCCTGCTTCGAACTCCGCTCTTTCGCGGACATCAATCAATTGCGCTTTCCGCAGATCTTTTCTGAACTCCTCTGCAGTCAGTGTTGTCGCTGCATTCTTTCTTTGGAAATAAAAATAAGCTTGATAAATGGCATATCCGATGATGAATATCCATAGTGCGATATTAAAAATATCAATTCCTGTTAAATTCAAAATAAATCCATCCTTTCGATAATCTTGCTCTCATATTTTACACTTGTGCAAGGCGCATTGCTACAGTTTTGACGACTTTTTTTCTATTCCGACAATTGTATCCAGCCATTGCGTTCCACATCGTACAGATACTCATAACGCTCCCCATAAAGCACGTAGCTCCCTTCTGGCGAAACAGAAATCGGAGCCATTCGTTCGACTTCAGTCAGCACCTTCATAGCGTTTTCGGGAAAATCAATTTTTGCGAGTTCAAAGGTGATGCCGGCAGCGATGTCCGACTCCTGTTTCGGAAGCAAAGCAAATATCTCATCCGAGTCACGCCATGTTTCGAATTCCGGGATGATCAGCCTGCTCCCATCTGCGATGCGCGGCAAGGCAACATAACCTTGAGCAATCAGAAGCGGATAGTAAGAAACCACAAACAACTCTTCCGCATTGAAATCGGAAGGTGTCACTACCCATACGGATTCGTCTTCCAAACCGTAAGCAAGGATTTCCTGATCGATGACAGTATCTTTGCCGGGAAAACGAACGTCGCTCAACACCAATGCAGAGACGCCATCATTTGCGGTTTTCTTTTGGAGGTACATATTTTCCGAATACCAAACCGGCATTTCCCCAGTGACCGGCAGTGCCACCATTGCCTCATCGGAAGATAAATCCCACAGATAATTTTCCAAACTGCCCACTGTTTTTTGAGCGGACAGAAACAACTTTCCTTCGTTTGCCGGATTCCAGGAAACACCCGTCAACAGTCCCTCGGAAAAACGAATTTCGGCAAGGGCATTACCTGACTTGTCGATCATCATAACATTATTTCCCTGTTGATTTGCGACTTGCACCAGAATTCGCCGACCATTTGCGGAAAGCGCGACAAAAACAAGCCGATCTGAAAAAGTTCGGATCGGCTGTTCTTTACCTGTGTCCAGGTCATGACTGTACAGACCGTATTCTCCATTTGATTCCAATGCAAGAAGAATAGTCGCATCGTCCAACCAACCTACCGTGCATAGGAATTCATCCTTAGGAATCGATCGGATGTCGGGGCCGGAAGACAGGCTTTGTTCACTTACCCCGGATTGCTCAGGATACGATAGTCGCTGTGCACAGGCAGTCAGAATAAGAATACTTGATAGCGATAGAATGATTGGTGCTAGTCGCCTTTTTATCATGCCATTCCCCATCCTCCCGCATTTTCCTATCCGAAAAATTTCCAGAGATTTTCTGCCTGGATTGATTTATTTGCTGGTTTCCATCAGTGCGAGGTAACATGCCCCAACTATCCCTGCGTCATTCCCAAGCGCGGCTAATTTTATATGCGTCGTTTTCTTGACGTTCGGGAATGTGAAGTCAGCGAAATAGGTTCTTACTTGCTCCAAAAGGTATTCCCCGGCTGCTGATACACCGCCACCGATGACGATATAAGCCGGATTCAAAAGATTGCCGATATGGCTGCAGGCCAAACCCAGATAATAGGCAGCGCGATCGACTACTAGTACAGCCAACTCGTCTCCCTCTTTTGCCAAATCAAAAATCATTTTGGAAGTAATCTCCTGGCCATCGTCGATGATGAATTTCAGCTGCGCGTTGCCGGCATATTCTTCAGCATGCTTGCGGGCCAATTTGACGACGCCTGTTGCGCTGGCGACGGTCTCCAAACAGCCTTTCTTTCCGCACGTACAGTCAAATCCACCCGGTTCGACTGTCATGTGGCCGATTTCGCCGCCGGAACCTGCAGTACCATGGATCAGATTGCCTTCCGCTATGATTCCCCCGCCGACACCTGTGCCAAGTGTCACAAATACGACGTCACGATCATCAGCACCGGCGCCTCGCCATTTTTCCCCAAGCGCGGCAACGTTTGCATCATTGTCTATAAAAATAGGGATGCCGATTTCACGCTCGATTACTTCACGTACAGGCTGCAGCGTTTTCCAGTTCAGGTTGAAGGCCCCCTCTACAGTGCCTGCTTCACGGTCCACCGCTCCTGGCGACCCCATACCGATACCCTGAAAATCGTCTGCAGTCATTTTATAAAGATCCAGATGGTGTTTGATCGAAGCAACAATATCAGGTACGATATGCGCTCCCTCATCATTGATGTTCGTAGGGATGGTCCATTTTTGCTGGATATCGCCCTCTGCTGTCAAGATAGCCAGTTTTACTGAAGTACCGCCTAAATCTATTCCGATAAATTTTTTATACATGACATTTCCTCCAATTATTTAAATTATATCTAGTATAACGCAAAACCGGCCCGCATAAAACCCGTGTAAGCAAAGAATATAGCGTTCACAAAGTAAATGATCAGAAACAGCAACCTTTGTCCGTTTTGGCTTTTGGAAGTTCTTGGCATTGCGATGAATACGGCCGCCAACGCGCCTCCCAGCGCTCCGCCAAGATGGCCAAAATTATCGACAGCTGCGGAAAAAAAGCCGAAGAAGAAATTCAGGAAAATAAGCATTGTGAAACTACGGGCCATTTGCTGAATCCCCAAATTGTAAGGAAACTGTCGGCCCAGAACAATGGCTGCAGCGAACAACCCGAAAAGCGAGGTGCTTGCACCAGCGGAAATCGAATCATTGAAGGCGAAGCTCATCAGATTCCCCATCAAGCCGCTCAGGAGATAAATCAGCGCAAAACGCAAAGAGCCATAGAGACTTTCCATCTGTGTACCTAAGTAATACAGGGTGATACTGTTGACCAGAATGTGCGTGAAGCCTATGTGGATGAACATAGGTGCTATCAAACGCCACCACTCCCCTTGCGCGATGGCTGGATTGAATTTGGCGCCGAAAAGAATAAGCGTCAGTACATTGGTGCTTCCCCCGTTCAAGGTCATCAGCAGGAAGATAACAATCTGAATGGCCAAGAACAAATGTGTTACTGAGAATTTATCCGGCAAATAGGATTTTCTGGTATTATATGACCGCATCATGACACGTCCTTTCATTATGATCCTATTTTAAACTAGATTGTTGCCAGCAACAACTTTTGGATCGGCACATCAAAAGCTTCAATTTCCCAATGCGGATTCTTAAACAATTGGAATGGGAACAACACCGACAAGGTATGTCCGTTGTACGCAGCCAGATAGCGGTCATAATAACCGCCGCCGAACCCGATACGGAAACCTGTTTCTGAAAATGCCAATCCAGGAACGAGCAGCAGATCGATTTCTCCAGGCGGAACCGGATTGCTCTTATCGACAGGTTCCATGATACCGAATTTGCTTTTTGCCATCGCGATATCCGGCGAGTATTCATGAAAAGTCATCACACGATTCTTGCCGGAATAGGGAACAACCATCCGTTTGCCTTCTTCAAGTCCGTTTTTAATGATTGTATGTGTATCGATTTCCGGAAAATTGGACCATGTGACGCCTATCGTCTTTGAAGCTTTCCACTCTTGACTGGAGCAGACAGCTTTTGTCAATTCTTTTTCCATCCGAATGCGATCCTGGGCGGGCAAATCCCTCAGTTTCCCAAGCATTTCTTTTCTTATATATTCTTTCATCCAATAACCTCCTCAAGAAACAATCTGTCGCACACTATTTCTGCTTAAAATAAGCCTTCCGGAAAAAATAAAAAAACAACAGGATATCCTGTTGTCATTTTAATTATTTTGTTTCACGATGCAAAGTCACGCGTCTTTCACGTGGACAATATTTTTTCACTTCAAGACGGTCCGGGTTGTTACGTTTGTTTTTCTTTGATAAGTAATTACGTTCTTTACACTCCGTACATTCCAATGTAATATTTAACCGCATATTCTTCCCTCCAAACATAAAAAAATTGAAGATCGAATCATCTTCTGCGTTTCTCATTGTATCACTTCCGAAAAAATAATGCCACTATTTTTTGAACAAGTTATGCGGACATTCGATTTTTTCAGCTTTCTTCCAATTAAATTCCAGATAAGGTTGCAGAAACAAACGAATTTCATTAGAATGTTATCAGGCGTCAAAAAGAAGAATTGAGGTGACAAAGATGGAACAATGGACCATCGTGATTGTCTTGCTGACAATCGCAATCATATTGCTGTTTGCATCATTTTTCGTCAAGGATAATGATCGCAAATTCGTAGATGAGATGAGTGAATACACATTACAATTAACGGAAGAAATCCATGAATTGAAAAGACGACTCATCGCTGTGGAAGAGGAATTAGGAAAAGAAATTCCCGTCTCCGAAGACTCGCAGAACACCAAAAAAGTACACAACTTGACTAAGCAGCATATCATCACTTTGTATACAAGCGGAAGAACATTCGATGAGATTGCAGAACAACTGTCCGTCCCTATCACCACCGTGCAACTCGTTGTCGATAACTACATAGAGCAATCAATCGTATAGAGGAGAAAATAAAGTGAACAAACAAAAGCTTCGTTTTATATCCATCGGTTTTTTGTTGTCTGCCGTACTGTTGGCCGGCTTCCAGCTTTTCTATCCGGAAGCCCTTCCTGGCAGCACCTTCAACGGAGAAGCAACTGCCGATTCAACGGATTATCAAGAGAAATATGAAAGTACTTTGGCGGAATTGGAATTGCAGAAGCAACTCAATGAAGCGGCAACAAGCAGTGCGCCTAGTGAAGGAGCTGAACTTTCAGCAGTGCTCCGGCTGAAGTCGCGAGTACTGCTGAAAGTTCAGCTGCCCCTGCCGCAAACACTCCCGTCACATTTGTCATCACTTCCGGACAACCGATGTCCGTCGTCATCGACAATCTGGTCAGTGCGGGACTCATTACCGATCGGGCTGCCTTTGAACAATACCTGAATGAACGGAATCTTGTCACGAAAATAAATATCGGAGAGTACCAATTGTCCCAGGACATGGGCTATGAAGTCATCGCCGATATGATCACACTGGAATAATGACCCACTCTACAAAGACAGCAGGAGCCGGAACAAGGATATTGCAATCCTTGTTCCGGCTCCTTCTTTGTGTCCATTTGAAATCGTCAGCCGATGGTTATTCCGCTGGCGTCGCGTAGTCCCCAGTATTGAAGTACGCATCGAAAACTTTCTTGGCAATCGGTGTAGCCCGGTCCGTATCCGTGCTGAGATAAGGAACCACTACCGTTACGGTGATTTCCGGATTGTCGAAGGGCGCATAGCCGACAAAGGTGGAGTTGAATACACTCTCACCCTTCAGATTGTCATTGTTCCCGTCATAGAAAGCTTCCGCCGTCCCTGTCTTGGCGGCGACGTCGTTCGGATCTTTCCCGAATGTCGAATAAGCCGTCCCGTTCTCGCTGTGGGTTACTTGGTAAAACCCTTGCTGGACACGCTCCATCGCTTGCGCATCGACATCGACTTGATTCATCACTTTTGTCTCCAAAGTCGTTTCCAAAGCCCCCAGCGCTCCGTTCGCATCCGTGCTGCGGATTTCTGAAACCAACTGAGGAGCGTATCGGGTGCCGCCATTGACGATGGTATTGATGTATTGCGACAATTGCAGGGTCGTGTAGAGATCGGATTGCCCGAATGATTGGTTTATAGCTTTATCGGCGCTCCTCTCACTGGCTTTTAGTCCGCTGCCTTCATTCGGCAAGTCAATCCCCGTCTTCACACCCAAACCGAACTGGGAAAAATAACCGCGCAGTTCATCGATCACACTCGGTGAAATATTCAGGGTACTTCCTGCTTCGTAGGTCGACTGTCCCCCCATCAGCATCGCCAATTTGATCATGTAAATATTCGATGAGCGGGCTAACGCCTCGATATCGTTTATGGCCACTTGGCTGCCGATGGTTGGGTTGAAAACTGACTTTTTCAGATTTGACCCTTGGAATTGCAGCGGTTCATCGACGAGAACATTGTTATCCGTACTGATGACACCGGTCATGTATCCGGTCAGCACCGTCGCGCCCTTCACCGCCGAACCCATCCCGTAGCTGGAATTGATGACTCCCAATGCATCATCTACAATTTCGTTTGAGGTCGAGCGCTGTTTGCCGGTCATGCCCAGAATCTCGCCTGTATTCGGATCTGATGCCACTATATACACCCGGTCGTTGTAAGAATCGACATTGCTGTTCAGGAAACCGGTAGCGATCTGTTCGATTTCCTTCTGAAAATCGATATCGATGGTCAAGACCAGATTATCCCCGGCTTTTCCTTCATAGGATTCCTCCCGCGTCACAACCTCACCTGATTGATTCGTGATCGTTTCCCATTGTGATTTCGTGCCTGAGAGCACCGACTCGTATTCTTGCTCCAAATAGGAATTCCCGACACGGTCATTTCTGGCGTACCCTTTTGCCAAATAGGTGGCGACTTTGTCGCTCGGCAAACCGATTTTTTCGCTGGTCACCCCTCCTAATATGCTCTTCAGCAAGTCGGACTCGGGATAGATCCTGACCCAATCCGTCGCGACATCCACTCCGGACAGACCGGACAGATTTTCGCTCACTTGGGCAAGTTCTTCATCCGTTACATCCTTGTTTTTTATGCTGGTAGTCGACAAGGCATACGCGCTGTTCATTCGCTTGAAGATTGCGGCAATTTCTTTTTGTTCATCCGAATAAGCGATATCTTCCGCCGTTATTTTCGCTAGCTCCACTTCATACAATTCGGAACCAGGTAACAGCTTTTCATCATCCGACAGACGCTTCAACATCACTTCGTTGTTTATGGCTATCCAATAATCCTTCAGATCACGCTCCGTCAGTTCTTCAAAGCTGACGTTTATCAAACCCGCCAACGCAGCGGCAACCTTTGCCATTTCCTCTGCTGTCGTGTTTGCTCCTCTTGTGTAGGTTATGGAATGCTGTGGTTCATTGCCCACAAGGATGTTGCCGTCTCTGTCGTATATCAAACCACGCGGCACCGATTCCGTCACAAGTGTCGTTTCCGTACGTTTTACGATAGCCTCAAATTCATCGCCGCGAACGATCTGCAGGTATCCCAATCGGAATATCACCGCCGAAAACAGCGAGAACACGATAAAAAAGAGCAGGTTCAACCGAAGTGGGATATGCGATTTTCTCTTTCTTTTGTTTTGGGTATTATCTTCCAATTTTGCACCTTCCTAAAACCATAGTTCGACAACCTATTATAGCAAAAAAAGCAAGCATTACAAACGACGCAACAAATTTTTAAGATGTGTCCTGTCCGGATACTCGGACACATGCTCGGATTCTTCATAAAACCAGCGGGATATGCTAAAATAGCAGAAGCACTTGTGAAATTTCCGCTTCAACTATCCCGAGCGTTCACTCATAGTCAGGCGAATCTGCAGGAACGCAAAAAAATTTCATTTTAAGGAGGAATGTGCAGCATGCTGAAGCGTTTCACAACCCTATCCCCGCAAAAAAATATGCTTTTCCTTTCGTTCTTACTGCCCTTGTTTGTAATGATGGTCATTTATGCCACTATGGGCGTTTATCCTTTCGGCAACAGCACCTTGTTGACAGTCGATCTCGGCCAGCAATATGTGGATTTTTTCAGTTATTATCGCACTACCTTATTGTCCAATCCTTCCGCCCTTTTCTTTTCGTTCACAAAATCATTCGGCGGCGAGATGCTGGGCCTGTGGGCTTACTATCTGATGAGTCCGTTCAATCTCATTTTTCTGCTTTTCCCGCAGTCCCAGTTGCCTTTGGCGGTGACCATTTTGATCCTGATGAAGGTTTCGGCTTCAGGACTGACTTTTGCTCATCTGTTGATTTCCCGGTTCGAAGGCAAAGGCTTGTTGGTGCCGTCCTTCGCAGTGAGCTATGCCCTGATGGGTTACGTCATCGTCAATCAATTGAACGTCATGTGGCTGGACGGGCTTGTTTTCCTGCCTCTGATCATTCTGGGTTTAGAGAAACTGCTATCCGGTGAAAGCGGACTTTACTACAGCTTATTTCTCGCAGTGATGCTGCTTTCTAATTATTACATCGGATTCATGATTTGTGTTTTCCTGGTCTTCTATTACCTTTTCGCATTTTCCAGACAAGAACTTGTCAGCACCAACAACCTGAAAGCGCAGCTGAAGCATTTTTTCACACAATCAGCCCGATTCATCGGTTATTCTTTGTTGGGAGCTGGCTTTGCTGCCGTCCTGCTGCTGCCCACCTTTTATTCGCTCTTGGGAAGCAAGGCAAGCTATGCCAACAAGCTGATCGATTGGCGTTTCGCCTATGATCCCTTCGAAGTCGTTTCGAAGTTTTATATCGGAGCGTTCAATTTTGACCAAATACCCAGCGGACACCCCAATCTTTTTATCGGAACTGTCGCGCTGACAGCCTACATCTATTATTTTTTTCATCCCGGTTTCTCAAAAAAAGAACGGTTCACCTCGCTGGCGTTAACCGCCCTCTTTTTTCTGGCGATGAACGTCCAGTTTCTGAATAAAATTTGGCATGCCGGACAATATCCGATCTGGTACCCTTACCGTTTTTCGTTCACCGTATGTTTCTTTTTTCTGCTGAACGGTTTTCGGGCGTTGCGTACTTATCGTCCTTTTCCCTTTTCGCTGGCCTGCTGTCTTTTGATCGCGAATGCGGCCACCGCCATCTATGTGCTGAAAAAGGATTTTGAATTTTTGGAGCCTGTCCAAGTATTGATCAGTGCAGTCGTTTCTGTCCTTGTCCTAGTGTTGCTGATGCTCAGGGATCAACCGAGAAAATGGCTGCCCTACACATTGCTTTTCGTGGTGACCGCAGAGATGACGGCAAATGCAGCCATCGACCTGTTCCGGTTGGGCTACGTCAAACAGGACGAATTCTCTGATTATCAAACGAATCTGAATACGATGCTGGCGGATGTGCGCACACCCGAAGACACATTCTACCGGATCGAAAAAACGTTCCAACGTTCCAAAAACGACAGCTTCCAAGCTAATTATGCAGGAATCAATCATTTCAGCTCCACTTTTGAAAAAGAGATTCCCGCCTTGTTCGGATCATTGGGCTTTCCGGACGGCAACGGGTTTATCGTATACTCAACCGGGACATTGTTTACGGATGCGCTTTTCGGTGTGAAATACTTCATCCAGGATAAGAAGTTGCCGGAAACATTTTATGCCCTCAATGACGGCGTGTACCGGTTGAAACGCAACTCCACCCGCCCGGATTTGACCCAATACAGTCCTTATTCCGAGACCGATCGAACCACCACTTTTGAGAATCCATACGCGTTGTCACTGGCATTCGGTGTTTCCGAAAGCGTATTGGGTCTCGAGTTGATCGAGGATCAGCCCCTATTGATGCAGGAACAACTGTTGGACGCCTTCAACAATCAGGAAAGTATCGAACCATATTTTTCATTGCGCCCGTTCGATTCCAACGTTTTCCAGAATGTCACATCCGCTGCCGATGATGCGCAGAACACAACCTACTATCGGTCTGTGGATGGTGCAGTCTCAAGGATCGAATTCCAGTTCACCCCTACCAGCGGCAATCCTTATTATCTGATCCTGGATGCCGGTATCGACGAAGATAACGCAAACCTTTATGTGAATAATGTGAAGCTGGATTACTATACGACCTATCGCAATGATCAGATCATCAACATCGCAAGCAACCAGCAGGGGGAGAACGTCACCTTCACGATCGAACTGCTCGAGGACTCGATACGGGTACAGGACTTGAAACTTTACGAATTGAACAAAGCTCTGTTCGAGGAAACCATTTCAGCGCGACAAGCGGAAGGCATGACGATCACTTCGTTCAGCCAGACACGCATTACAGGTTCTGTCGTGATCGAGGCTGAAGATGAAATATTGTTGACGACGATCCCCTACAGCGAAGGTTGGGAGGTCACGATCGATGGGACAACTGCAGAAACAACTACCGCTCTGAATAGCTTACTGGCAATACCAATCAGCCCGGGCAAACATACGGTTGTATTTGCGTACCGTACCCCTTATCTGATGACTGGCTTGTCCATCAGCGTGATTTCCATCGCTGGTGCCTTATTATTGAGAAAATATCGCAAAAATAAATAAGAAAAGCGGTTGGGATATCTCGGCCGCTTTTCTTATCTTTTTTTCATTTAGAGAACCACGGGAAACCTTATAGTTCCTCCTCACACATATAAGAAATCGCCACAGTACCGACACCGGCACTCATTCCGACGATTGTTGAAATATTCATGATGTACTCCGGTTCTTTGCCGAGCAAAGCGACACTGCGCTTCCGATATACTTCAGCCTTTTCGGGATTATTGGCATGCACAATCGCATACCGCGTAACCTTCTCTTGTGTGTTTATTTTTCCCAACAATCTGAACAATTTCTTTTCATTGCCTTTTTCGCTGAATGCCTTCTCCGCGATGGAACCTTTACCTTCTGTGTCGATGGATACGACCGGTTTGAGATTGATCGACATCGCTGCGATCCCTGAAACTTTACTTAGTCGGCCGGATCTTACCATATATTTCAAATTGTTGACGCTGACGAAAATGTTCGTCCGATCCCTCAATTTTTCAATGGCGGATACGATTTCGTCGAAAGGTGTTCCTGCGGCAATCATTTCTGCTGTTTTCATGACAAGTAACCCTTGCGCACCGGAATTCCGTTTCGAATCGATAACAGCGATTTTTTTGCCTTCACGCAGTTTCTTGGAGACAGCATTCCGAAACACACTGTTGGTTCCACTCTGCTCTTTCGCAACAGTCACAACAATGACCTGATCGTAATGCGCGAGCACGGTTTCCAAATATTTCTCGACAATGATCGGATTCGGCTGTGAACTTTTCGGATACTCGACGGCCACTTCCAACAACGGGTAGAAAAGTTCAGGCGTCATGGTTACCTTATCCAGATAGGAAGTATTGTCAAAATTCAGGTTGAGCGGCAACATGTGCACTTGATAACGATCGAGTATTTCTTGCGGAACGTCCGCGATAGAATCGGTGATTAACGCAATAGCGTATTTTCTGTCAAAAGCTGATTCATTCTGCCTGATCATGTCGTCCGCCTTTTGCTGCAAGATGATGCCTTTCTTGCGCAAAACTTGGAACACTTGCTCCGGAGCATTGGCATGGATATGGATCCTGGCTTTATGATTGTTGCCTGCCACAATCAAAGAATCGCCATAGAGTGCCAATTCCGACCTCAACGCTTCCAGATCGATAGAGTCCGCGGACAATAGCGCTTCAGTACAATAGCGATGGCGAATTTCCCCTTGGCCGTGGATCAATTCTTCATTAAAAGAAAGATCTTCCTGTTCTTCGCTGACTTTCAAATCCAACTTTCCGGTGTGCAAAAATGTTGCAAATCCTTGCAGAAAGTAGACAAATCCTTTCGCACCGGAATCGACGACTTTGGAATCCTGGAGCACTTTCAAACGTGAAGTTGTCGCCTCCAAAGATTTGTTGGCTGTAATCAACGACTTTGAAAATAATTCTGAAAACGTTGCCGAAAGATCTTTATGGCTATATACAGCATCAGCCCATTCACGGATGACAGTGATGATCGTTCCTTCAACCGGATTGGAAATAGCCTGATAGGCATAAGGGACCGCATTTTTGACCGTTTCTGCAAATGAAGAAATGGTTATCATCTCGTCATCCATCAGACTGAGAAAAATCCCGTTGATGTATTGGGCAATAATGATGCCCGAGTTTCCTCTTGCACCAGTCAAAGCGGCATCAGCTATACTGTTCATCGTTTCCTTGACGGATCCCGAGATTTTTGCGTCCATGATGATCGCATGCATGGTTGAGGAAAGGTTGCTGCCAGTATCTCCATCAGCGACCGGAAATACATTGATTTCGTTCAGACTGTTCTTGTTCTTTATGACTTCATGCGCACCCGATAAAAAAGAATTGTAAAGCTTCTCGCTATCAAGGGTTGAAATATTCATCGTTCTTCCTCCGTCCACATCTAAAACTTTATTCATTTTTTAGAGAAATCTTTGCGCCGCAATGTAAGTGATCCCAGCTGTCGCGGCATTCAAAAAAGTTCCCCAGGCCAAGTCGATTACGGTGATAATAACCGGCCAATCTTTTATGGTAGCCAGATTAGTCAAGTCGTACGTCGCATAAGCGATCAGTCCGAAAAAGCCACCTGCCAAAATGGCAAACTGTAGACTTTCTTTCAAAAGTGCCGGATGGATCACAAAAAATACGAGTCCACCGATGAACAAGAAATAGAATATTATCGCTGCCAACCAATTAACATTCGGAGCCATGAGGTGCCCCAAGTACTTGCTGTAAATATTTTTCGACAATACTCCTAACCAGACTATATCCACTAAAAAGAACACAAAAAATGTCAGGAAATACAATTTGATGCTGTCCATCTTCTCTTCCTCCATTCCGTTATTTGTTTATCCGCCGATTCTTTCGGACAAGATGCCATCTTTCATTACATATACTTTATCACAATAATCTATCAAACGTTCATCATGTGTAACCATAATGGTCGCCTTTTTCTTTAATTTTGTTTCTCGGGCAAGAATTTCGACAACTTCAAATGCTTTCTGAGTGTCCAGACTGGCCGTTGGTTCATCGGCAAGGATGACAGACGGATCATGATATAGGGCTCTCGCTATTGCGACCCTTTGCCTTTGACCGCCGGAGAGATCACTCGGAAACTTATTCTTCAATTCGAATATGCCTAATTCTTTTAGTAATTCATCGCGTTTTTGTTTATCAACTTTACTGCCTTCAACTTTATTGGCCAAGTGCAGCTGATCTTGGACCGTCAAAAACGGGACTAGGTTTGAGGCTTGCAGAATAAAACCGATTTCTTCAAATCTAAGTTTGGCTCGTTTTTTCTCGTTTACTTCACTGAATGGATTCCCATTTATCAAGACCTTACCGGAAGTTGGGGTCTGCAGCCCTCCTGTAATAGTCAAAAAAGTACTCTTTCCTGACCCACTCGGGCCAATGACTGCAACAAATTCACCGGCTTCGATGGCTATGTTCGTTTTTTTCAGCGCATCTATCTTTAATTCCCCTTCACCGAATGATCGGGAAACATCTATCATTTCTATTAATTTCATCTGCTGTCTCTCCTATCCAATTGCCTTTAATGGGTCTATTTTTACAACCGCTCTAACGGAAAACACGCCGCCGATCATAGCCATAATGACCAACAAGGAAGCTATGCCACTCAAAAAATATAGATTTGTGCGATATGGAACAGCAGGAGGCAAGACCAGTGCTGTCGCTCCTGTCAACACTAAGCCAATGCCGACACCGATTGCAGCCAACAGGAATGTCTGGACGACGACTGATTTTGCGATATAGCCGCTGGATATTCCTTGCGCCTTCATAACGCCGAACATACTCGATTTCTGCATGGTAAGGACATAGATAAAAATGCCGATTACTACTGCAGCAATAACAACCAAAAAGCCGATCATCAACCCAAATGTCAACACCTGAGCAGTATATCCCGGAATTTCATTGATGTAATCCGCAATCGGATACACTATCAGGTCTTCATTTCCAGTGTCCACCCCTTCAACCGTACCATCGCTTCCCCGGACAACAATCGCGCTGACGCGGCCCTCCTCAGACTCGTCAATCTGCTCAAAACGCACATCCTGATACGATGAGACTGTCGTATACAGAACAGGTGCAACGCTGAACTTAGCATCTTCAGTAAAGCCGACTACTTCGACTTCCTTGTCCGATCCAGCCAACTGAAGGGTGTCCCCAATGACTATGCCCTCCTCCTCTTTCAGACTGATGTCTGCAACAACTTCGTCATCATTTTCGAAAGCTTTTCCTTCGATGACTTCAGGCATCAGGAATTGATCCGATTCGATACCAAAAAAAGTTGTATTTATTTTTGCATCATCGCCTGATGTTCCTTTTTTCCTGATGACATTTGGGGCTATGCCGATCACAGCTGCTTCATCTGCCTCCACCTCATTGATGGCACCTTTTGGCATCATGGACATATTGATGTTCGTATTTGACTCATCAGTCAGAATGATTCCGTCCGCATCCCATTTATCAATGCTGGTCCGATTATCCTGTGCCAATCCATAGGCAAGACCTACCAGGAAAAACACCAAATATGACACCAGCACCATCACGCCTATTATTAAAGAAAATCTCGTCTTTGAATGTTTAATTTCTTTCCAAGCTAAAAACATTCCTGAATTATTCATAGGTTTTCAGAAAACACCTTGAAATCTTGTTCTATCAACGTATTCTTTATTTCACTTTCACACCCAAAAGGTGTGAAAAAAGAACCCCTATCTGTTATGGTTAATGTACTACCAACAACCATAGAAAGGGGTTCTCTCAATGGCAACTTTACACGAAAACACTCTAAAATTCAATCAAAAAATGACGGTTACAAATACTGGAGGTAATCTCTCCACGGATGCTGGTCTCATTTTGGTTAAAGAATTCCTTCATTCAATCGGATTCGAACAGTTGATGGAGAAAGAGCTTCATTTTCAAGACTCCCGTCTCTCACCTACACATTC
>NZ_FOQC01000044.1 GCF_900113645.1 Trichococcus flocculiformis | reverse complement strand
GATCCATTTACAGGCGAAGAAGTTCGTAAGAGTAAAAAGAAAAAATAAGAGCCAGACCTTTAGGTCTAGCCCGTGACAGTAGTACAATTGGCGAACCATTCAGAGCCCCTTTAGGGGTTGGTTAGTAACAAAGGCTTTCAGCCGTAGAGCAAACCACCCGTGTGAACGGGTGGTTTTGATTTTGGCACGCTACTGGCGTTGTCCGATACTTGCAGGTTATCGGACAACCTTCTAATGGAACTAATCTCAGATCGCCATGCCCGTTCTCTTGAATGTGTTGAACTGATCACGCAATAAGGCACGCGTCAGGTGATCTTCAAATGTCACGTTCAGATTCGGCAGTTTTGCGATATTGTAGATGTCGTTTGTATCTTCCACTAGCACCCAATTGTTCAATACCTTCACGACGATGGAGGACAGCGGTTCTGCATGGCTGCACTTGAACAGCGTATCATCCACAAATTTTTTGAAAGGGTTGACCAACTGTTCTTCCGGCAGCATGTTCTCCGCCAAGTCCAAGGCATCATCCCGATAAATCGTGAATTCTTTCTCATAAACGGGAGGGGATTGTTTGATGAGTTCGTAATCCCGTTCCTTTATGTATGCCAAGGCATCCTGATAACCTTTGCGGTATTCCTTAGTGGATTTGATGCCGCTGTTCATATACGTTTTGGCTGCGATGACTTCTTCCAAAGAATCTTCAGGAATCAACCAACCCTCTTTGTTGCTGAATTTCACGGCATCCTTGATTTTTCCTTTGCGGATCCATCTGCGTACCATCTCTTCTGAATGGGTAATATTTTTTTTGCTGAGTATTTTGACTGCTTCGGCTACGGTAAGCACTATTCATTCCTCCGTTATTACTTGTTTAGTTGTATATATAGTAGCATTAAGCGTTCGGGATGTGGTGTCTCTTTTGTGTACTCCTAAACATAGTACAGAGAAAAAACACTAATAAAGTGCTTTAAGCGCGATGTAACAGGTAAGTGTTTTTTTAGTGTTCAAAACATCAAGCACATCATAAGTACACCTCAATTTCGGTACAAACACAGAAAAGCATACTATAATGAAGTCATCAAAATTACGGAGGTCGAGTATGGCAACAATTGAAACGTACCAAAGATCTGCATTGAAGAAAACCAATCCATTGTTAACTAAATTAGGCACAACAGTCGAAACGGCTTTCTACGGCAGCAATATGCATGAAGTGACGACACTTGCCGAAGCCTATGAATTGGCGAAAACATCCCCAGGGGTCATCGTAACCGACCTTCCCATCAAAGAGACTGCTAAGTTGGGCCTGCCTGAAGACGCCAAAGTGCTTGTCGAAAACGGCGGCAAAATAGTTGGACGGACCGCTAAAGCAAGAAGGATCGTAGGCGAAGATAAAGCGGAAGACGAGCAATTGATTGCGATAGTCCGTGACGTCATCTACCAGAACCGCACGAAGAAATACCACCAGACTACTGGCTATGTCGGCTTGGATGAAGAATTCATCATCAAAGCGCACATCGCATTTCCGGAAGGTAACGAAAACAATCTTTACTCCTGGTTGTTGAATTTTCAGTGGGCCAATGACGCGTACAATGAATTGTACGCGCATTCAAAAAAATATGAAGAAGGGGATATTTATATCTATACGGATCCCGACTGGCGCCATCCCGATTATCCGCTGGGTCTGGCCTACTTTGAACCCGATCATAACGTCGCCTGCATTTTGGGCATGCAGTATTTTGGGGAATTCAAGAAAGGCACGCTATCCCTTGCCTGGGGTACTGCGCATCGCAACGGCTATGCTTCCTGCCACGGCGGCCTGAAAAAATTTGTGTTGGAAGACAAGAAGCGCGTCTTTGCTTTCTTCGGCTTGTCCGGTTCAGGAAAGTCGACACTGACGCATTCGAAGCACAGCGGAAAGTACAAAGTGAAGGTGTTGCATGATGATGCCTTCATCATCGATCTGCTCGACGGTTCATCGATTGCATTGGAACCGGCATACTTCGACAAGACCCAAGACTATCCAGCAGATCATCCGGAGCAGGAATATTTCCTGACGGCACAGAACGTAGGCGTGACGAAGGATGTGGACGGAAAACGGGTATTGGTGACGGAAGATATCCGCAACGGCAACGGCCGTACCGTCAAGTCCCGTTACGTGACGCCAGACAGAGTGGACAAGTTCCATTCGGCGATTGAGGGCATCTACTGGATCATGAAAGATGACTCTCTGCCGCCGCTCGTCAAAATCGAAAATCCGATCCTTGCTGCCACTTTCGGAGCAACATTGGCGACGAAACGGTCGACTGCGGAAACCGCCAGAAAGGGTGAAGACAGAGACCGATTGGTTATCGAGCCTTATGCCAATCCGTTCCGCGTCTACCCGTTGATCGAAGATTACGAAGATTTTAAAGCCTTGCTGAGCAAAGAGGCGGTGGACTGCTACATCATCAACACCGGCGCTTTCCTGAATAAGGACATCACCAAAGACATCACACTCGGCGTGATCGAGAGCATCGTCGAAGAGACAGCCACATTCAAACCTTTCGGTGACGGGACCGGCTTGGCGTACTTGGACGTGCCTGGCTATGAACCACCGCTTCAAGACGAGAATTACAAAAAGCTGGTCAAAGAACGGATGACGATGCGGATTGAGTTCCTGCAGACGTTCAACCAAGAACATCCGGACTTCCCGCTTCCGGATGAAGCCATACATGCATTTGATCAGATTGTCCGATCTTTGTAAATACCGCCAGGTCGATTGCGTACTTTTATATGAAAAGAAAAAACCAACAGCAACTCCCATGCAAATCAGGAATATTGCTATTGGTTTTTATTTGTTTTCGTGTCAGATTTTCTGCAGGGGAATATTGACGAGGACGGTCAACCCTTTTTGGGATCTGTCCAGTCTGACCTGCCAATCATATTTGTCGGCGATGGAAGAAACCACAAACAATCCTAACCCGGATCCGTTGTTGCCTTTTGTGGTGAAGAAGGGATCGAACAGGTTATTGCTTTCCAAACCTTCCGCGATTCCAGGGCCATCGTCTGTGATGGACAGGACAACATATTCTTTTTCTTTTGTCACAATCGAGCGCTTCTGCAAATCGGCATTGCATTCAGCATCCGCTTTTTTCAGCCTGATTGAGACATTTCCTGGGCGCGTGTCGATCGCTTGGAAGGCATTTGTGAGCAGGTTGTACAGCACCACTTGCAAGTCCTGCTTGTCAAAGCCTTCAACCAAGATGCCAGAATCGATGTCACTCACGACTTTGATGCTCTTCGGCGTCAAGATCGTGATTTCGGCAATGGTGTCTTTGAGCACTTGTGAAAGGTCATACACAGTATCTTGCTGTCCTTCGCTGACCTTGGAAAAACGCAATACGTTCGTAGAAAGATCCTTGCCTTTTTCCGCGGCAAGGTAGATTTCTTTCAGTTCGCTGACTAACTCTTCATTCTCGGCATAGTCTTCCATCAGCAACTGGGCATTTCCCAGGATAGGGGTCAAGAAATTATTCATGTCGTGAACGATGGTCGTTGTCAAGAGCCCGATTGCTTCCAGTTTACTTTCTTTCAATATCCGCTTTTCCAATCGATGGCGCTCATTCTCAAATTTTTGTTTTTCGATGAGACGTTGGCTTGCTTCGTAGGCTTGATTCTTTTTGTTGTAGCCCCTGATCAGAAGAATGAAAATGAGAATTATAGAAGAAATCAGTAATAAGAGGCTCAATAATATATAATTGTTTTGTATAGGAACACGGTTGTGCTCGTAGAAATCCGAGTTCAGGGCGATGACCCAATGGGCTGCTCCGATGTCGATCCACTCAAAGGCACCCAGTTTCAGCACCTTA
Organism: Trichococcus flocculiformis; assembly: GCF_900113645.1. Lineage (GTDB taxonomy): Bacteria > Bacillota > Bacilli > Lactobacillales > Aerococcaceae > Trichococcus > Trichococcus flocculiformis. The sequence continues at coordinate 17,590 of NZ_FOQC01000044.1, read as the reverse complement.
GTCGGATTTTCTTCATCCCACCAGTAGGAATAATAGCTGAGTGTTCCTTCTTCTTGAGTGAGTTGGGCTTCCTCCAGACGCCTCAAATCGGAAAGATCCAGATCCGGAAACTGTTTCTGACGGTCGGAGATGATATCAAGTCCGACTTGGCTTTCGACCGGATGAATGACAACTTTCATATCGGCATTCTTCACCAAGGGATAGCCGCTATAGTCGCTGGTGTCGCTGAATATTTCCGCCTTGAATATGTTTTCCAGGTTCAAGGGTGAGACGAAGTAACCCGTGACTTGTCCATCTGAGTCTACGGCGGGAGAATAAAGATTGACGAAGGATTGATTTTCCAAAAAATATTCACTGCTGTTTTGGATGTAGGCCTCATTGTCGCGTAAAGATCCGATATAAGGGTCCTCTTGCAGATAAGATTCAGCACGATCTTCTGGTAGCTCTTGAACGAAGCCGTCTTTGATTTGCCATGCTTTCGCGAAAGCGCCTAAGCTGTCAAGTTGGATCAACAAATTTGTTTGATCTTCATGAGAACCCAAGTAATCAGCGATGAGTGTTTTTTTGTCGAACTCACCGAGCTGCGTTTCCGGCTGGTCTGCTGAAGCCAACTCATGGGATAATTGCTGAAGCGATAAAGAACGATTTTCGATGACTAGTTTCAGATTATTGGTCACATAATTCAAGGTCTGCATCAGTTGTTCCTGACCGCTTTTCTTGGCATTCTGTTCCACGGTGTAGAAGCTGCCCGTGATCGTGATCAAGGTAATCGCGATGATGATGAATAACCCTGTCAGGATGATGTTGATGATACGGGTCGTCGGTTTGTTTTCCATCGTAAAAGCCCTTTCTTAAAACTGCATAGTAGCAAAATAACCACTTGACAAAACAATGTTCTGCTTGCGAAACTAGAGAACATTGAGGAGGAAAAATATGAATAATCAAAAAATACTCGTCGTTGATGACGATATCTCAATCCGGCGGCTTATTTGGAAGTCGTTGCAATCAACGGGCGTTCTTATTTACCAAAGTGATTCCATCGAAAAAACACTGGACATCATGACCCGTGTGACTTTTGACCTTTTTCTGTTGGATATCAGTCTGGAATATGAGAATGACGGCTATCATCTGGCGCAGCTGATCCGCGCTGACTACCCGTTGACCCCTATTATATTTATAAGCGGCAAAAAAAGCGAGACCGATATTATAAATGGTCTCGAAACGGGAGCGGACTATTATATTACGAAGCCTTTTTCGCCTAATCTTCTGCGGGCTCAAATCTTGAGTACGTTGCAAAGAATGAAGACTATCCAGTCACAAAAAACAAATCCAACCAGCCGTGTTCTCAAAGTGGGCGATTTTACTTTCGATAAAAATCTGTACCAGTTGCAGAAAAGAGGGCAGGATATTGCCCTGTCATCGAAGGAAATCCAATTGATGCTGTTTTTCCTGGAAAATCCGAATCAAGTTTTTTCGAAGGAGCAGATTTATGCGAATGTCTGGAATGATGGGGAAATAGACAATAATCTGATCATGGTATACATCAGCTACTTGCGCAACAAAATCGAGGATGACTCGAAAAAGCCGCGCTATTTGAAGACTGTCTGGGGTATTGGCTATACGTTCAGCCCCGAAGGTGAATAAGCTCAGAATAAATTCTCCAATTTTGCAAAAAAGATACCTAAAGATAAAAGATCGGCAGCTCCGCCTGGGCTCAAGTGTCTTTCTATCAATACCAGGTCATAGCTGTACAGCAACTCTTTCAGGTTTCCCTCGTGCGAATCTTGCAGGAGTTGTTTTGTTTCCGTTTTGACTGTCTGCCAGGCGCTGATGCCTCCACGGTGGATGATGTTGCCATCTTCGACTTGGCTCATCAACAGGAGCAGCGCCTCCAACAACAGATTCTCTACTGGCTGACCTTGATTTGCTCTTAAAAATGGCAAAATCAGTTCACTCAAGGCAGGGTAGCCGGCTTCGGCTTCGCCGCGGATGCCGGTGATACCATAGCTAAGGTATAATTTTTCTCCATAGGTCAAGGAGGTTTTGGCAGCGAGATCGGCAAAATCATCCGTAACCAAGCCGCGACTCATTTCTTGGGCATAGGAGAGCACTTCTTGTGTATCATTTTGTGTGAAAGGAGGCTGTAGACCACGACCGATGCATGCACCTGTTGCCCCCAAAAGTACAGCGAAAGAGAAGTTGGCCCCTTTGTGCGTGTTGATGTTTTTAGTGGCGGTCAGCATCGCTTTTTCAGCATGAACGCCCATTGAGCGGACTTTATGAAATAACTCTTTTTCGGTCCCTACATGCTCCATGCCTAATTTTACGTATTGGTACAGGTAAGGGCTCAGGCTGACGATGCTGTCCATAAAAGTGAAGAAGTCCATGTCTGAGTGGGCACCGTTGTTGTTGCGATCGACCAGACCGGGTTTCGGAGTCAATGCAACTTCATAAAGGAGTGCTTTCTCGGCTTGTCCGGCAATTTCGATAAGCAACTCATTCATTGGTTTCAAAGTCAATTTTACGTTTCTCCATTTCTTTGACGATAAATTTCAGCGAGCGGTCCAAATGTTCATACGTTATGAGTTGGATCTGTAAGGCATCTTGCGTCTTCATACCACGATAAATCAACCAGTGCTCTGCTAATGCAAAGTCGCGTCGTTCTTTTGAACTGATCGAGATGTCCCTGAAGTACATCAAGTATTCCGAAAGCTTCAAAACGATGGATTTTAGTCGTTGCATCTGACTTTTATCGTATATGAATTCATTGAATTCCAAAAATTTCTGCTGCAATTCTTCTACTTTATCCTCTTGATTCAGCACTTCGCAATGTTCCAAATGCAGGCGCATCGCTTTGAAATCTTCGGCTGTCATCAGCTTCATGGCTGTTGTGGTAGCAAGGGTATCCAACGCTTTGCGGATATCGTAAATTTCGTACGCATCTTTGATGCTGATTCCTTTTACGACGACGCCGACTCCGGGAACATGCTTCACTAAATCTTCTTCGGTCAATTTTTTCAGAGCGTAACGGATAGGTGTGCGGCTGATGTTCATGTTCTCGGAGAACTCTTTTTCATTGATGCGTTCTCCAGCTGGAATTTCACCCAAAATGACAGTTTTTCGGAAAGCCTCGTAAATCAGGTCTTTAAGCGGCATATTTTGGCTAAGGTCTAAATTTTTGCTGACTGCTTTGATTATAGTGCTCATCTTTTTCCCCTTCATCCTATTATTTTTTGGTTAACTGTTGGTTAGTTCTAAATGAGAACGATTCCTTTTATACTAAAAAGCCGAGCAGAGTCGCTCGGCTTTCCATTCCTTACAAGGATTATACGTGTCTTTATTGCGGGATGTAAAGCGGCATTTGGCCGAACAATACGATTGTCACTAAGAAGATAACGAAGATTCCCAGCGCGTATTTCGCAGATTCTTTCTGCCAAGCACCCATATCCAATCCAGTCAAACGAAGCAACAGGTAGATGAATGCTACCAATGGGCTCAACAAGTGGAACGCTTGACCCATCAGGGAAGCCAAAGCCATTTGCATGTTTGTGAATCCGTAAGAGCGACCAGCTTCCGCCAATACAGGCAAGACACCGAAGTAGAAGCCATCATTGGAGATGAAGAAAGTACCTGGTGCAGAGATAAGGGCGATGATGATTCCCCAGAAACCAGCCAATTGTTTAGGAATGATTGTTGCGAAGCTTTCTGCCAAGGCAGTAGCCATTCCGGAACCTTGGAACAAGCCCATGAATACGCCAGCTGCGAATACTAGGATAACTACTTGAACAGCGTCGCCGCCGTTTGCGCCGATACGGGAAGATTGGTCTTTAAGAGCAGGATAGTTGACCATCAAAGCGATACATGTACCAACCAAGAACAACATCAATGGTGGCATTGAGATAGCTTCGATAAATGATCCAGCAACCAACCAAGCGATCAGGCCGACTGTAAGGATGGCATTGAATACGAAGTTTTGCGGACGACGGATTTCTTGGGTTTCAGGGTCTGTAACAGTAGTCATTTCATCGATTTCTGCATCAGTCAATACTTTAACACCTAAGCGAGCGCGTTCTTTGCGGCCCATGTGCGGCGCAACCCAGAAAGTAACATACAGTAAAGCCAATACCATACCAGGAGCAAGGTAAGAAAGGATGCTTGCATCAACTTCCAGAACAGCCATTGCACGAGCAGTAGGACCGCCCCATGGAAGCAAGTTCATGATTGTGTTTTGCAGGATTACCAAAACAGCAAGGTTCATCAAGTTCATATTCAGTTTCTTATAGATAGGAATAAAAGCTGAACAGCAGATCAATGTTGTTGTAGTACCATCACCGTTTAAAGATACAGTTGCTGCAACGACTGCAGTTGCCATCAATACCTTCATCGGATCGCCTTTAGCGAAGTGAATCATTTTTTTAGTGATAGGGTCGAATAGACCAGTATCCAACATGATAGAGAAGTAAAGAATAGCAAACAATAACATGATACCTGTTTTAGAAGTTGTCGTTACACCCTCCAAAACAAATTCACCGATATTTCCAGAGGTAACACCCGTTGCCATAGCGATGAGCGTAAAAACAAGCGGGATGATAACTAAAGCGGTAAACGGTGACAATTTCTTTTTCATGATTACGAACATGAAGATCGCGATCATTGCATAAGATAAAACTGTAAGTAACATTTTTTTCTCCTTCCGACTATAAAAAAGTTTTTTTGAGAGGGCCCGATCACTTCGGTATTCATGCTATCAAGTGAACCTATTCACATTTTTTCTAATTTAAAAATCCCAAATATGATAGGGCTGGCTCTCTAAGAGCAATAATAGTTACTTTGCAAGTCAATTGAAAGCCGTTACTTTGAAAAAACACGAAAAACACACCTTATTTGAAGCGCTTTCTTAAATGCGACTTAACCAAATATTAAAAAAGTCTTAAACGGGTGAAAACGTTGATTTGGCAACGTTTTGGGTGTTTTAAGGTTTTTGAGAACATAAAAAAAACAATAATAAAGGCGTAATGGTCTGTTTTTAATGAGAGAAATTTCTATAATGGGATTAAATCCATAGAAAGGACGTGAGAAAATGTTTTTTTTCAAAGGTTTCTTTGGGAAGAAGGACACAATAGTACCAGTGCCAGTACAATCAGCAACTGTCTCTGCAAATGCACCCGTGAATGATCTGATAGAAATTCCAGCTTTTGTACCCACTGATCCGAATGAATATGAATTAGTAAGTGTCATCGCGACAGCAATCGCTGCAGGAGATCATCCTAAATCGCAGTTTGTGGTAAAGAATATTATGAAGCGTAATCCCGAGGCTCATCTTGTTTCGCTGATTTCCGCAAGCATTGCGGCAGGCACCATGCCTGAAAGTAAATTTGTCGTAAAAAAAATAAGTCAGGTTAAATAATAAGGAGGAATTATAAATGTTAAGAAAATTCAAGATTGCAATCGATGGTAAAGAATACTTAGTGGAAATGGAAGAAATCGGTGGCGTACAACAGCCCGTTCAAGCACCAGTTGCAGCAGCACCGGCAGCTCCAGTAGCGGCACCAGCAGAACAAGCAGCACCAGCACCAGCAGCCGCGCCAGTTTCAGCAGCTTCAGGAGACGCAATGACAGCACCGATGCCAGGAACTATCCTGAGACTGTTAGTGAACATCGGCGACGAAGTAAAAGAAAACCAACCATTGATGATCCTTGAAGCAATGAAGATGGAAAATGAAGTTGTTGCAAATCATGCTGGTAAAGTAGCCGGCATCCATGTGAACCAAGGTCAAGTCGTAAATGCCGGCGATGCATTAATCACAATCGCATAATTTTTTATTAGGAGGAAGTGAATAAATGGAAACACTATTAGCAGGAATTACATCCATTACGATTGGCCAAATCGCGATGATGCTTATCGGGGCTGTCCTGATATATTTAGGAATCAAAAAAGAGTATGAACCTACATTACTTGTGCCTATGGGACTGGGTACCATCTTGGTCAACTTCCCTGGGACAGGTGTTCTGACCCAAATGGTCAACGGATCTGAATCAGAGGGTGTTTTGGACGTTCTCTTCAAAGCAGGTATCAGCACGGAGCTGTTCCCATTGCTGATTTTCATCGGTATCGGAGCCATGATCGATTTCGGTCCGCTGTTGCAAAATCCATTCATGTTATTATTCGGTGCAGCCGCTCAATTCGGTATCTTCTTTACGATCGTAGTCGCTATCTTCTTCGGATTCGATATCAGAGAAGCTGCTTCAATCGGTATCATCGGTGCTGCTGATGGCCCGACAGCCATCTTCGTATCCAACCAGTTGGCGCCTAATCTACTGGGACCGATCACGGTTGCCGCTTATTCCTACATGGCGCTTGTTCCGATCATCCAGCCGATCGCCATCAAAGCTGTCACAACCAAAGCAGAACGTCGCATCCGCATGACTTACAAAGCGGAAGGCGTATCCAAAATGACGAAAATTCTTTTCCCGATCATCATTACGATCGTTTCCGGTTTTATCGCACCAATTTCCCTTCCGTTGGTAGGGTTCCTCATGTTCGGTAACTTGTTGCGCGAATGTGGCGTGTTGGACAGACTTTCATTGACTGCCCAAAATGAATTGGTCAACATCGTCAGCATCCTGTTGGGTCTTACGATTTCCGTCAAAATGCAGGCTGATCTGTTCTTGAATTTCCAAACACTGATGATCATCGCTTTTGGTTTGGTTGCCTTCATTATGGATACAATCGGCGGCGTATTGTTCGCAAAACTGCTGAACTTGTTCAGAACCGAAAAAATCAATCCGATGATTGGTGGTGCCGGTATTTCCGCCTTCCCGATGTCAAGCCGTGTTATCCAAAAAATGGCTACTGACGAAGATCCTCAAAACTTTATTTTGATGTATGCTGTCGGTGCGAACGTATCCGGACAAATTGCATCTGTTATCGCTGGTGGTTTAGTACTTGCCTTCTTTAGTTAAGAAGGTTCATTGAAAGGAGAATTATTATGGTATATGATCCAGAAGCTTTAAAAATTGCATTTGAATTGATGATTTTCGGTATGGGCGGCATCTTCCTGGTGCTATTCCTTTTGTATGTTGTATCGATTGTATTGATCAAACGTTTTCCAGCCTAAAAATAAAACAAAGAAGGCTTATCTATGTATGAACTGAAAAGAATCTGGATAATGCGTGTTCCAGCGGACAAAAAAGCTTGGGAAGATTTATTGGTCTTAGGCGGACTTGTCCCGGACGAGCAAGTCGACTATACAGTAGGTCTCTACGACCGAAACAAATTAGTCGCTACCGGATCGACTTATCAAAACATCATCAAGCTAGTCGCTGTCGATCCAGAGTATCAAAGCGAAAATTTATTGACAAAGATTGTGATGGCTTTATCTTCCAAGCTTCACGATGAGGGCATTATCCACTTCTTTTTGTATACGAAGCCCTGCGTGGCGGTTTCCTTTGCTTCTCTTGGCTTCAAAGAAATCATCCGTACAGACACGATTCTCTTTATGGAGCAAGGTTCTCCCGATTTTTCGGATTACTTGACCTTGCTTAAGGGTCTCAAAAAGAATGCCGATCATGCCGGAGCCATCGTCATGAATGCGAATCCGTTCACCAAAGGTCATTTGTACTTAGTCGAAACGGCTGCTGCGCAAGTGGATGTTCTCTATCTTTTTGTGCTGTCCGATGATCGTTCCGAATTTTCGACGCAAGAGCGATCAATGCTTGTAGAGGTGGGCACACAGCACCTTTCAAACGTAGTCATTCTCCCGACTAGGGATTACCAAGTGTCATCCGCTACTTTCCCATCCTACTTTCTGAAGGATCAGGCGGTAGAAAGCATAGCCCGCGTACAGGCAACGCTGGATGCAACCTTGTTCAAGGAGAGGATTGCGCCTGCTCTCCAAATCAAAACGCGCTTTGTAGGGGAAGAGCCATTGTCCCCCGTTACTGAGGTATATAACGAGAGCATGCGTGAGATTTTTTCTGACACACTTGCCCTTAAAGTCGTTCCTCGGATCGAACTGGATGGACAAGTCATTAGTGCTACACGTGTACGAAAAGCATTGAAAGAAGATGATTTCCAAACAATTAAAAAACTTGTACCACCCACAACTTATAATTATTTGGCAAAAAATTATGGAAAAGACAAATTTAGAGGTGAAAAAAGTGGAAATTAAAAAATATGCAGTAGCAGGAACGACTGAATCAAGTGACATCATGATCGTCGTAGAACCTAGCGATAACAATGAAGTTGCAGTGACACTGAATTCAAGCGTTGAGAAACAGTATGGCGATCGTATCGAGGAAGTCATCATCGCAACACTTAAAAATCTGGGCATCACAAGCGCGAAAGTATCCGCTGTCGATAAAGGCGCTTTGGATTGCACAATCGAAGCACGAACAGTAACGGCCATTCACCGTGCTGCTGAAAAAGACGACTACAACTGGAAGGAGATGGACTCATGGAACGTTTAAGAAGAACTATGATGTTTGTCCCTGGCGCAAATGCTGCAATGCTTAGGGATGCACCTCTATATGGCGCCGATTCAATCATGTTTGATTTGGAGGATGCTGTTTCCCTGAAAGAAAAAGATTCAGCCCGTACTCTAGTGCATTTTGCATTGCGGACATTTGATTACAGCAAATCAGAAACAGTTGTGCGTATCAACAGCTTGGATACAGTCGGGAAATTGGATATCGAAGCGATGGTTTTGGCAGGCGTGGATGTTATCCGTCTTCCAAAAACGGAAACAGCGCAAGACATCGTTGATGTAGATGAAGCGATCACTGAAGTCGAAACAAAATACGGTATCGAAATCGGTAGAACCAAAATGATGGCCGCCATCGAATCCGCTGAAGGTGTACTGAACGCCCGCGAAATCGCCAAAGCATCCACTCGCTTGATCGGGATTGCATTAGGCGCTGAAGATTACGTAACCAATATGAAAACAAAACGCTACCCTGACGGACAAGAATTATTCTTCGCAAGAAGCTATATTCTTCACTCTGCCCGTGCAGCCGGCATCGCAGCCATCGATACGGTCTACTCTGACGTTGAGAACGTGGGCGGATTCGCTCGCGAAGTCGAGCTCGTCAAACAGCTTGGTTTCGACGGCAAATCCGTGATCAATCCGCGTCAAATTCCGATCGTAAACCATATCTATGCACCAACAGAAAAAGAAATTCAACATGCTAAAGAAGTTATTTGGGCTATCAGAGAAGCTGAAGAAAAAGGTTCAGGCGTTATCTCCTTGAAGGGTAAAATGGTCGATAAACCGATCGTTGAACGTGCTGAACGTGTGATTGCTTTGGCTAAAGCCGCAAAACTTATTAGCGAGGAGGATATTTAATCATGACTGTCAATAAAGTTGGTAAAGATATACCTGAAATGTATGCTGCGCAATACGGTGTTTTCGATGGAGAATTAGCGAACATCAAAGATTACCAAGAATCCACCCGTAAGATCCATCCGGTGAAACCGCGCGACAAAAAATTGCTTGGGAGTCTTCGCGAAGCAATCGAAAAAACAGGCTTGAAAGACGGCATGACGATTTCTTTCCATCATCATTTCCGTGAGGGCGACTTCGTCATCAACATGGTAATGGATGAAATCGCCAAAATGGGCTTCAAAAACCTGACGATTGCACCAAGTTCGATCGCCAACATCCACGAACCGTTGATCGGACACATCAAAAAAGGCGTTGTCACAAACATCACATCAAGTGGTTTGCGTGACAAAGTCGGTGCTGCCATCTCTGAAGGCATTCTGGACAACCCTGTTGTCATCCGTTCCCATGGCGGCCGCGCAAGAGCGATTGTACGCGGAGATATCCATATTGACGTCGCTTTCCTTGGCGCGCCAAGTTCCGATGAATACGGCAATGTGAACGGCTCCCACGGTAGAACAGCTTGCGGATCATTGGGATACGCAATGGTGGATGCGAAGTATGCGGATCAAGTAGTCGTCATCACTGACTCATTGATGCCTTACCCGAACACGCCGATCAGCATCCCTCAAACGGATGTGGATTATGTGGTTTTAGTTGATGCGATCGGTGACCCTGAAGGAATCGCTAAGGGAGCAACCCGCTTCACGAAAAACCCTAAAGAGCTTTTGATTGCGGAATATGCTGCAAAAGTGATCACGAACTCACCATACTACAAACAAGGATTCTCTTTCCAAACCGGTACCGGCGGCGCTTCGTTAGCTGTATCGCGTTTCTTGAAAGAAGCGATGATCAACGATAAAATCACAGCGAGCTTTGCTTTGGGCGGCATCACGAACGCGATGGTTGAACTGCTAGAAGAAGGCCTTGTCGAAAAAATCATTGACGTGCAGGATTTCGACCACCCGTCCGCTATCTCATTGGGCAAAAATGCGAACCATTATGAAGTCGATGCGATCATGTATGCATCACCATTAAGTAAAGGTTCTGTCATCAACCAATTGGATACAGCTATTTTATCTGCTTTGGAAATCGATACGGACTTCAACGTGAATGTCATCACTGGTTCCGATGGTATCATCCGTGGTGCTTCCGGCGGTCACTCTGATACAAGTGCTGCCTGCAAGATGAGCTTGGTCATCTCGCCGCTGATCCGTGGACGTATCCCGACAATTGTTGATACGGTAAACACGGTTGTCACACCTGGATCTAGCGTTGATGTGGTCGTTACCGAATTAGGTATCGCCATCAACCCAGCCAGAGAAGATCTGATCAAACACTTCAAGACATTGGATGTACCTCAATTCACGATTGATCAACTGAAGGACATCGCGTATTCCATCGTTGGATCTCCAGATCCGATCGAATACGGCGATAAAGTCGTTGCTTTGATCGAATACCGTGATGGCACGATAATCGATGTGGTAAAAAATGTCTAATACAGCTCTTTTTACAGAAGGAGAACGCGTTACGCTAGCAGAAATGTTGGCGGTGCGTGAAAAACGCGTCGCCATCCAACGGGAATTATTGAGCAGCCAGAAAGAGGACAGTCTCTTGATGGCGCTCATGAATATCCCGGGCCCGATCAAAAACAATCCAAAGTTGGAAGCTGTCTTTACTGCAGTTTTGGAACGCATAGAAGAAGTATTGGGCAATGATCTGCCGCAAGCTTCCCTCTACCGGAATCTGAATACGGGTGCGGAGTATTTTATCCTATCGCCATTGACGCCTGCGCAACTGAAAGAAAAAATGGTGATGATAGAGGAGACGCATCCTTTTGGCCGTTTGTTTGATTTGGATGTCCTCTGGATGGAAGGCAATGAGTTGAAGAGCATCAGCCGAACCGCATTAGGTCTGAATACGAGACGCTGCTTCATCTGCAATCGTGATGCGAAAGATTGCGGTCGCAGTCGTCGTCACACTATAGAAGAAATGCAAGAAGCCATTTCTAAAATAATACAAGAAGGAAGTGACCAATTACATGACTAAAGAAATCCGTTTTATGGAAACGGTCTTGCGTGATGGTCAACAAAGTTTGATTGCAACACGTATGCCGCTATCGGACATGTTGCCGATCATCAAAACCATGGATGAAGCCGGATACCACTCCATCGAAATGTGGGGAGGGGCTACCTTTGATTCTTGTATCCGTTATTTGAACGAGGATCCTTGGGAACGTCTGCGCACGATCCGTAAAGAAGTCAAAAATGCAAAACTGCAGATGCTTTTGCGAGGACAAAACCTGTTGGGATACAAACACTATTCCGATGATGTCGTCAGCGCATTCGTTGAAAAATCGATCCAGAACGGAATCGATGTTGTGCGTGTCTTCGATGCATTGAACGACCTGCGCAACCTGAAGACAGCCATCGATATCACCAAAAAAGCTGGCGGCCATTGCCAGACTGCAATCTCCTATACAACCAGCGAATTCCACACAGTCGACTATTTCGTCGGCTTGACGAAGGAAATGGCTAAAATGGGCGCAGATTCCATCTGCATCAAGGACATGGCCGGCGTGTTGACGCCAGCCGTCGCCTATGAATTGGTCAGCAAAATCAAAGCAGCCGTTGATCTGCCTTTGGAAGTCCACACACATGCGACAAGCGGTATTGCTGAAATGACATACCTGAAAGCTGTTGAAGCCGGTGCTGATATCATCGACACAGCCATCTCTCCATTTGCAGGCGGAACAAGCCAACCGGCTACGGAATCCGTCGCAATCGCGTTGGAAGGTTTGGGCTACAACACTGGTCTTGATAGGAACAAACTTGCAGAAATCGCCGATCACTTTGCACCGATCCGTGATCGTTTCCGCAACGAAGGCATCCTGAACCCGAAAGTGAAGGACGTCGAGCCGAAAACATTGCTGTATCAAGTACCAGGCGGCATGCTTTCCAACTTGTTGAGTCAACTGACTGAACAAGGCCTGCAAGACAAATACGACGATGTATTGGCAGAAGTTCCGAAAGTGCGTGCAGACTTAGGCTATCCTCCATTGGTTACACCGTTATCGCAAATGGTCGGTACGCAAGCCTTGATGAACGTCATTTCGGGTGAGCGCTACAAACTTGTTCCTAACGAAATAAAAGAGTATGTAAGAGGTCAATACGGCAAACCGCCAGTAGCGATTTCTGCAGAAATCACGAAAAAAATCATCGGCAACGAAGGCATCACTACTGTGAGACCTGCTGACCTGATCCTGCCGCAAATGCCTACATTTGAAAAAGAGATCAGCCAATATGCTAAATCCACAGAAGACGTCTTGATGTACGCTTTGTTCCCGCAACAAGCAAAAGACTTCCTTGGACGCAGAGAAGACAGATTCTACGATGTTCCATTACAGACAATCGAAGTTTCCATCGACGTAATCTAAATAGTTGAAATGCAAAAAGCTCCAAGCCTACCTTATCGGTGCGCTTGGAGCTTTTTTGGATTATTTCTGGGCATCCCAAATCTGTTTGGTTGAAAGGCCAGCAAGCAGGCGGCTGTTCTGGTTGCGTTTGATCAGATTATTGGTCCTGCGCTCCTCGTATCCGGAACAGATCAGCTTTTCTTCCTCCGACTCGGGCTGGATCAGCGGCATCACAAAGTCCGGATCCGAGCTGTTGGTGATGACGAATGTCAGGAAGGCGTAAGCGCAGATGCGGCTTTCACCGGTGCGGACGTCGGTGGCAGTAAGTTTGGCGAAGGCTTCCACGGATGTGTTTCCACAGCCGGAAACGTAAGCCTCGACATAGATGGCCTCATTTTTCTGGACGGGCTGGATGAAAGCAATCAAATCTACGGTCGCGGTGAAAGAAGGGCGCTTGACGAAGTTGAACACCGCCCTGCCGCAGGCTGAATCGAAGTGCGACATGATTTCGCCGCCAAACAGGGTATCTTTATCGTTCAATTCGCTGTAGGACACGAAAGCAGTGCGTACGTTCCGCGTCTGGTTGCATGACAGTTCTTTTTTTGTAGGGTTCATATCATCATTCCTTGTTTGGATTATTTTTTTTATTGTATCACAGCTTTTGGCTTCGAAAGCTTCTTCCGATTGCTTTTGCATTTTTCGGCTGAGGGTTCTAATTTGTATCCGTTTGCATGACATTATAAAATGGACACAAGAGATGCATTTCTGCCGAAAAGGAATGCGGCTTGCATCTGTCCGCCGAAACCAGCAGAAGAAAAGAGGGTTCGCCAATGAACAGAAAACTGATGCGCATGCTGATTGTTGCCGCTTATATTCTTCTCCCTGTGCTTATCGCCGCAGTATCCCTCAGGAATAGGAGCTTCCTTTCCGCAGGTCCGCCATTTCTTGGGATTGTATCCTATACTTGGCTTTTGACGGGCGTCATCATTGCATCCCGTCCCAGGTTCATTGAATACTACTTCAGCTTGGACAAGCTGAATCGATTCCACGCCATCATGGCCGTCGTTGCGCTGGCGATCGGAATCACACATAAACTATGGGTGACGCTTCTCTGGGGCTGGGCATACCGCTATTCGACCATCTTCGGGGACCTGGCCATCCTCTTCTTTTTGACCATCGCTGTCCTTTCCGCTCTCGTCATGACGAACTGGTTCGGGCGAAAAAAAATCGTCAAAACGGCCAAAACTACCCTCAAAAAATACCCCATCGCCAACTACGAGAAAATGAAATTCGTCCATAATTTCAACATAATCGCCGCCAATTTTCTGGCTATCCATGTCTTGACCATGACCATTATTGTCCAGGGCGATTATCTTGCCGCCGCCATCCTAGGAGGCTACTTCGCTTTGGCTTTTAGCTTGTACATCAACCACAAATTCTTGAAGCCGATCAGACTCAAAAAAAATCTTTACACCGTCACCAGACCGGAAAAGGGCAACGTCCTGGAAGTCCATCTGAAGCCGGATAGTGGCGAAATATTCCCTTATCGAGCCGGGCAGTTTGTCTTTCTGCGCCTGTATGACCCACAGTATTCACCGGAAGAGCATCCGTTCTCGCTGATCAGTGCTCCGCAGGATCGGGATAAGGTCGCATTGGCCATCAAGGATTCCGGGGATTACACGCACCGCTTCCAAACGCTGCAACCGGGAGTCAAAGCGTCGGTTGAAGGCCCTCATGGCGGTATGTGGCATGTCCAGGAAGGCATTCACGATAAAACGGTGAGTATGGTCATGTTTGCGGGAGGCATCGGGATCACACCGATGCTGGGGATATTGGAAAACAGTGCATACCTTCAGTTCCCGAACAAGACGGTACTGGTCTGGAGTCTGAAAGATCGTAATGAGTATGGTTTCACTGAAAAATTGCAGGCGTTTAAGGAAAAGCTTCCGGATTTCCGTTTGGTGCCATTCTTTGCCAATGAGAGCGGCTTTCTCGATGAAGGAAAAATCGATAAGATACTCAAGGACAATGAAATCCGATACGAGGCAGCCGAGTACTTGTTGTGTGGACCACCGCCATTCATGAATGCGGTCGAAGCAGCTTTGCTTAAAAAAGGTATTCCCAAAGATCGCATCCATTATGAAACATTTGGTTTATGATGAAGGAGGAAACGAAAATGACTAGAAGCAAATGGAGCCTGATGCTGCAAGCAGGGATAGCTGGCCTGTTGTTAGTCGCATGTGCGCCTGACACTGTCGAAGACAGCGAAACAACGAGTTCCGAAAGCGTATCGGTCAGCAGTTCGGCCGCGGAAATGCAAACCTTCACGCTTGAAGAACTCAGCCAATACACCGGCAAGGACGACCAGCCTGGTTATGTTGCCGTCGATGGGGTAGTTTATGACGTCACAAACGTGGAAGCATGGAAAGACGGGGAGCATCAAATGGGATTGACTGCCGGCAATGAATTGTCGGAAGAGATCAATAGTTCGCCTCATGGCAAACAGGTACTTGAGGGATTGCCGATCGTAGGCGAGTTTGTCGAATGATTTTTTGGCGCACGTTTAGGCAAATAATATTCGGATATATAATTTGAGGCTGGGGTTTTGTCCCAGCCTCGTTTTCTATTTGGACGAATACTGTGACAAAAAAGTGACAAATTTTCAAGGCTTCTTTTTAGTGTGCAGGGGCTTTCTGAATCATTTCATAATTTTAAGAAATGGCTTCATGGAGAGGTTTCAAAGCGTTTTGAAAGCCTTATTTTATCCGTTATGGTTCGATGATTCAATTTTGAACAGAATCCGAACCTTTCAAAACAGGGTGAAAGTGCCTTCAATTTTTCTGATAAACTGCCTATACTTGTTCTTGAAGGAAAGACGGTGCAACTGTCTGTTCCAGAACTATTTTGAGAGGGGACAAATCATGAGAGTCGATTTAACTACTAAACCTTATAACTTGGATGCCGAGGGAATCAAGTGGGTCAAAGATACGATTGCAGGCATGTCTGTCGAAGAAAAAATCGGGCAACTGTTCATTAATATGGGTTCAGAACGCACGGGGGAATATTTGACTGGCGTATTGAACAACTATCACATCGGCGGAGTCCGCTACAATCCTGGTATGGCGGAAGAAGTTTACGAACAAAACAAAATTCTGCAGGAAAACAGCAAAATCCCGTTATTGATCGCTGCCAACACCGAAGCAGGCGGCAACGGCGCATGTAAAGACGGTACGTATGTCGGCGTTGAAGTGAAAATCGCTGCCACGAACGACACGAAGTACGCCTATGAAATGGGCCGCGTTTCCGGTGTCGAAGCTGCTGCTATCGGCTGCAACTGGAGTTTCGCTCCGATCGTGGACATCAACCGCAACTGGCGCAACCCGATCATCGCAACCCGTACATGGAGCGGCGATGTCGACAAAACCATCGCAATGTCGTTGGCATACATGAAGGGTATCCAGGAAAGCGGCATTGCACCAGCTGCAAAACACTTCCCTGGGGACGGAATCGACGAACGCGACCAACATTTGTCATTCAGCGTAAACCCATATTCCACTGAAGAATGGGATGCTACTTTCGGTAAAGTGTACGGCACTTTGTTCGATGCTGGTTTGCCTTCCATCATGGCTGGTCACATCTCCTTGCCTGAATACGTGAAATACTTCAACCCGGCAGCTACCGTACAAGAACAAATTATGCCGGCTACTTTGAACAAATACATCCTGACTGATCTGTTGCGCGACAAAATGGGCTTCAATGGCCTGGTTGTAACCGATGCCAGCCACATGGTTGCGATGACTTCCGCCATGAAACGCCAAGATATGCTGCCGACAGCTATCGCTGCAGGTTCCGATTTATTCTTGTTCTTCAACGATCCGGACGAAGATTTCCAATGGATGTTGGATGGCTACAACAACGGCGTCATCACGGACGAGCGTTTGGAAGAAGCTTTGACGCGCATCTTGGGCACAAAAGCTGCTTTAGGTCTGCACAAAAAAGCGAAAACAGAAATCTTGCCGACCAAAGAAGAAGCGATGGCTAAAATCGGCTTGCCGGAAAACAAAGCAATCGCAGTTGAAGTTGCCGACAAAGCAATCACTTTGGTCAAAAACAACCAAAATATCTTCCCGATCTCACCAGAAAAGACAAAACGTGTTCTTTTAGTCAACGTTGAAGGCCACAAAGGCGGATTCGGCGCAATGATCGGCGGAGAAGCTGTTCGCCCTGTCGATACATTGAAAGGTATCCTTGAAGCTGAAGGCTTTGAAGTTTCCATCTGGGAATCGACGGAAGAACGGATCAACAAATTGCCGGAAGAAGAAAGAGCCGCTGCCGTTGCGAACGTGTACGCTCAAAAACGTCCGATCAAAGATTTGATTGCGGCTTACGATTTGGTCATCAACGTGGCTTCGGTACAACCGAATACAGATCAACGCATCCAATGGCCAGCTTCAAAAGGGACACCGGACATTCCGTTCTATGTCCATGAGATCCCTACAATCTTTGTTTCTGTACAAGCACCGAACCATTTGGCTGACGTGCCGCAAGTACAAACATACATCAACACATACGACTCAAAAGACTTCACACTGCAAGCTCTTGTCAACAAGATGGTCGGCCGTTCCGAATTCACCGGAGTTTCTCCAGTAGATGCATTCTGCGGATTCTTGGATACGCGTTATTAATCGATAAGGAAAAACTTGGGACTGGGAAATAACTAGCTCCAAATAAAAAGAAACACAACAGAAACCAGCCTTTTTTTGACTGAGGATCTGTTGCGTTTCTTTTTTCGTTG
>NZ_FOQC01000038.1 GCF_900113645.1 Trichococcus flocculiformis | reverse complement strand
CAAGACATACTGTTCGACTTGTCATGGTTCTTGCCATCTTTGATGGCTTAGAAACATGATACAACTGACCGGTACGGTCACGTTGATTCCTTTGTTTCGGAAGTCTCTCAGCAATTGCGCTCTTCGATGCTCAGTTGCATGGGACTCTTAGGGATTCATCCCTTAGAGCCCCAGTACAAGGTGACCGTAGGGAACGTTGCGTGGACAGATTTCCTAAATTGTCATGACTCTTGCGATTTCAATCGCTTAGAGGCATGATACACTTGACCGATTAGGTCACAGTGTTTCCTTAATCAGGGCTGAACGAACCCGTTCAGCTTTTCTTAATTGGAACCGGCGATTTCCCAATTATTTCACAGAAACTTCAAACGTATGTAGTATCGTAGACTGGAAATGATGCCGCTTATGGGAAAAAAAGATATAATGGAGGAAATGAAAAGGGGAATCGCTATGGAAATTTTGATGATAGAAGACAATGAAGCCGTCTGCGAAATGATGGCGATGTTTTTTGAGAATGAGGGCTGGCAAGCTGTATTCAAGCATGATGGAAAAGAAGGTCTGGAGACGTTCGCGGCAGCAGACAGAAAATGGGACATGATTATCCTCGATCTGAACCTGCCGAGCATGGATGGGATGCAGGTCTGTCGCGAAGTAAGGAAAATTTCCCAGTTCGTACCGATCATCATGCTGACAGCGCGCGATTCTGAAAGTGATCAGGTTATCGGCCTGGAAATCGGGGCGGATGAATATGTTACGAAGCCGTTCAGTCCGTTGACGTTGATAGCCCGCATCAAAGCGATGCACCGTCGCGCTAAGGTCGATCACGCGCAAGCGCAGGCCACTGATGATTTCGACGTGCTCACCGATCATGTCAAAATCAGCACGATCACGCGCGAAGCCTACCTTGACGGGAAACAAATCGAAAGCTTGACGCCGAAAGAATTTGAACTGTTCGCGCTTTTGGCCGAACACCCGAAACAAGTATTTTCGAGAGAGCACCTTTTGACCCGGATCTGGGAAGACCCTTACTACGGGGATGAGCGCACAATCGATGCCCACATCAAGAAATTACGGCAAAAAATAGAAGCGGTCGGACCGCAAGTGATCCAGACGGTTTGGGGAGTCGGCTACAAATTCGATGATAGTGGAGTAGAGGATAAATGAAGTATGTCTATCAACAAATCCTGGCCTTTTTTGCTCTGATTCTGATAACCGTGAGTACGACAGGCATCCTGATCATCCAATACGTCACCAGTAATATCTACGACGAAAAAGAGGCACAGCTTTACGGCTATGCCGAATCGATCATCGATCAGAACATGACGATCCAACAATTGGAAAATGGATCTACCTTGGTTTCCAACCAGGATGTCTCGTTCGCCATCTTCGATGCCGAAGACCGCATGGTTTATCCGCAAGCAACGGATCTGTATACGAGCGGAATCAGCGCGGAGGATTTTGAGAGGCTATCGGAAGGCGACCGGATTTCTTTGACTGAACGGGATCGTGGCTTCCTGAACGAAAAGAAGCGCTTCTTGACGGTCTATCTTCCTCTGTTCAATGCAACTACGAATGAATTCACAGGCTTCATAGCAGTCGGTTCGCCGGTAAAAGGCATCGAGGACGAAATCAATGAGATTGAACACAACCTGCTTGTGGCTGTGCTGACTTCCGGGGGCATCGCGATTGTATTGAGTCTCGGCATCGCCAACTATCTGACAAGGCGCATTAAACGCATGCGCAGGGCCACCCATGAGATCGCTTCAGGCAATTTCGATATCTCACTGGAGAATCATCACAAAGATGAGTTTGATGAGCTGTCGGAGGATTTCAACCAAATGGCAAGGTCTTTGAAAGCCTCCAATGAGGAAGTCGAACGCCAAGAGAATTTGCGGCGCCAGTTTATGATGGATGTTGCCCATGAAATGCGTACGCCGCTCACGACAATCAACGGCATTCTCGAGGGAATTCAGCATCATATGATCCCCGAAGGCAGTCGGGACCGGAGTATGCAACTGATGCAGAAAGAAACCAAACGGCTGATTCGTTTGGTTAATGAGAATCTTGATTATGAAAAGATCCGCTCCAACCAGATTATTTTAGTGAAACAGGAATTTTCGGCTAAAGAAGCATTGGAGAATGTTGCGGAGCAGATGCGGACAAAAGCGCAGGCGAAGGACGATCTGATCATCGTTCAGGTGGATGCAGCGGACCGGATTTACGCGGACTATGATCGCTTTATCCAGATCATGGTGAACCTCACCCAGAACGCTATCCAGTTCACGAAAAACGGAACCATCACCCTGTCGTCTTTCCCGGATGGCGATCAGCAAATCATTCAGGTCAAAGACACGGGCATCGGCATCGAGAAGAAGGATATCACGAGCATCTGGGAAAGGTTCTACAAAGTGGATGTTTCCAGAAAGAACACGAAATTTGGCGAATCAGGAATCGGTTTGGCGGTGGTCCAATCATTAGTGATGAACCATAAGGGAACCATTGATGTGGAGAGCAATCCGGGCGAGGGAACAATTTTCACGATTACATTACCGACGAAAGCAGCAATCGAAAAAAATAGTTAAAAAAATAGCTGCCGGAATTTTTAAATTCCGGCAGCTATTTTGGTTATTCAACTGTTTCTGTCTGTCCTTCTGCTGGGACTTCCTCAGCAGCGGGTTGTTCTTGCATTGCATTTTCTTCAGCAATGGCTTGGTTGGCCGGGAACTCAGGAGCGTCCGTCTGATAAAGCGGCACGGTTGAAACGCCGTGGTTCGTATAGTACAAGGAAGTGTTCAGGTCACCCAATTCTGCGATGTCCTCTTCCAATCTTGAAGGGGAATCCACATAGCCGTGCAGGCTTTTATCAACCGGAACGAATCCATCCGGTGTGTAGAAGCGCAACAAATCACCGTTGATGATTTGATCGGAGATGGCCAACTGCAGTTCTGCTTGCGCCCGGATCTGAGCAACTTTTTCGACTACTTCTTCTGTCTGATAAGCCAGCGTGCCTGTTTGGGTATGATAAACGGTATTTCCTAAGATGGTATATTCGCTCGTCACGATGCTGCCATTACGGAAAACAACGATCCCCTCATTTTGCGCTGACATCAGATCCTGTCCAAGTTGGACATAGGCTGATGTGTCAACACCCAAAAGATGCATCACGGTAGGCAAGATATCGATCTGGCCACCATAAACATCACTGATCTGGCCGGTACCGGAACCAGGATTATGGATGATGAAAGGAACACGCTGCATCATGGCATCGTCATAGGCACCCCACAAATCCGGATTGGCTCCGATGAGCGGCGCCAACGTTTCGTTGCGGGAACTGGAAATACCGAAGTGGTCGCCGTACAATACGAAAAGCGTATTATCATAAAGGCCTGCGTCCTTCATATATTGGAAAAATTCAGCCAAGGCTTCATCGGCATAATGAGCAGTATTGAAATAACCGTCAATCGTTTCGTCACCGGTATCCAGAGTGAACGTGTTATTCATCTCGTCTTCAGGGAACGGGAAGTGATTCGAAACGGTTATGAACTTTGCATAGAAAGGCTGCGGTAATTGCTCGAGGTATTGCGCCGATTCTTGGAAGAACAATTTATCTTTCAAGCCGTACTCGACTGAGTTCTCATCCGTCAGTGTGTAACTGCTGCCGGCATCAAAGAAATAATCATAGTCGAAAGATTTATAAACATTATCGCGATCCCAGAAAGAACCGACATTCCCGTGGAAAACAGCTGATGTGTAGCCAAAGGTTTCGCCCAAGATGGCCGGTGCTGATTGGAAGGTGTTGTCCGCACCGATTTGTGTAAAGGCCGAACCTTGCGGCAATCCGAACAGTGAATTGTCCAGCATCAGTTCGGCATCACTTGTTTTTCCTTGGCCCGTCTGATGGAAAATGTTGCTGTAACTGTAAGAATCACTGCTGTGATACAAGCTGTTCAGGAATGGTGTCACTTCAGCCGTCATGCCTGTTTCATCAGTCAATGACAGATCGATCAGGAACTGCTGCATACTTTCCAGATGGATGTAGACGACGTTTTTGCCTTCTGCTTGCCCGAAGTTTGCTTCGTTGGGTTCGGCATAATGTGTACCTAAGTAATCAAGAACGGCAGCCATATCTGAGCTGTCCGCACTTGCGCGCACTTGGTTGGCTTGAGCAGTCTTGATGCCATCATAGAGGGTGAAGACATTGATACCCAAGTATTTGACGATGTAGTTGCGATCAAAAGTTCTTGTCAGCAATTGCGGTCGGCTTATTTCAGCAAGGCCTAAGTTAGCGGCGAAGAGAGCGATCGAGGCAGCAACTGTCGCAAACGCCCATCTTTTCTTGAAGATACGTTCGTCGCGATTTTTGCTAACGAATTTCTTATAGACATAGATGAGGACAAAAGCATCGATCCAATAGAACAGATCCAGCGGCTGCATCATGGCGATGACTCCGGAACCTAAGTTTTTGGTTGCGTTGGCTGAACCGAAGATGGTTTTGATTGTCAGGAAGTCCGTAAATTCGCGGTAGTAGATGATGTTGGCGAACAACAGGATCGAATTCAGTACATACAGAGCAATCAAGCTTCTGTAGCCTTTTTTAGGGCTCTTAACAAAAAGCGAAATCCCGAGAATCAATAAAGTCGTGGCAATTGGGTTGATAAAAAGAATCAGCTGCTGAAACCAACCGTCTACGCCTAAAGAGAACGCTGTGTGATAAGCGAAATAGGTCTTCAGCCAGAAAAGGACGACGGCGAAAAGGAAAAATCCGAATCGCGTCTGCAACTGTTCAGTTAATTTTTGTTTCAAAAAAGAGACCTCCTATGATATCGTGTGGAACACATGTAAATTTCCTGTGAATTTTTTTGGTTTATGTGTGTTGTTTGTGAATTTTATGTAAAATGAGCTAGTGTCATTATATTCTGAATGCTTTTGATAGTCAATCGAAGCCCCGTAAAGTTTTTCCTAAGTTTTTCTCAAGAATAGTTGCTTTTTTAAGGATTTTTCGAGAAAATGGGACTTTCAAAGTATCTGTTTAAAGGAACGAAACTGACAAAGGTGAGCGTAGATTATGATATTTTTACAAGGGCTGTATGAGTGGTTGGCTGCTTCGCTGGAGTCATCCGTTAATCATTTTCCGCTCATACAATTAGTTTTCAACAGCGTGGACAAGACCATACTGTACTATTTGATTTTTCTGGTTCTAAGAGCCGCCTACCTGCTGCGCAGACACCGCAAGACGGGCAAGAAAATCCCCTTATATAAGGAAGGGTTGCTGCATGCTTTGTTTATCTACATCGTATTGTTGCTTCAACTGACGGTTTTCCGCAATGAGGTGACCTTCTGTACCGTCGAGTATCACAAAATCGATTGGTCAGCGATCCATTGGCTGCCGTTGGTGGATACGGTCAAACTCTTTTATGGGGATTCCGGATTTTCGGCATGGTACAATTCATGGGGGAACGTTGTCTGGTTTATGCCGCTGGGCTACATGGGGCCTTATCTGTTCAGAAAAAAATGCAGCTTCTCCAAAGTGACAGCGATGGGTTTTCTTTTTTCCAGCATGATTGAGTTCCTCCAGCTCATCTTTCAGACGGGCGTCACGCATATCGATGATGTCTTCTTTAATACGTTGGGTGCCGCAATCGGCTACAGCATATGGGTATCATCAAAAAAAGCAGTGCAGAACGGATAATCGACTATAAAGGAAGTAAATTATGAAAAAAATTACGATTACACAAATAAGCGAGAAAAAAATTAAGGCAGGCAATCCCTTGCTCCAAATGGAAGATTTCCCAAACGAGCTCAGCTTCGATGAAGGGGAACTGGTCGAGCTGGTCGATTCCCGCCAAAAATTCGTCGCAAAAGCCTATTTGGCTAAACAGAACAAAGGCGTCGGTTGGGTATTTTCCTTGGATAACGCGGATAGTTTCAATGAAGCATTCTTCAAAAAACAGTTTGAAAAAGCGAAACGTAAGCGCACGGACTTGCAATCGGACCCGGAAACGACTACCTATCGGCTTTTCAATGCGGAGGGGGACGGTATCCCTGGTGTTACCATCGATCATTACGACGGGTTTGCGGTGGTATCTTGGTACAGCGAAGGCATCTTCCGCTACCAGACCGCCATTATCGCTGCCTTCCAAGCGGTCTTCCCGGAAACGAAGGGCATCTATGAAAAATTCCGTTACCAACGGAAGGATGGCCTGATCAGCCGCTACGTCAGGGGTGATGCAGCCCCGACGCCCCTAATCGTGAAGGAGAACAGCATCAACTATGCGACGTATCTGGACGATGGACTGATGACGGGCATTTTTCTGGATCAGCGCGAGGTACGCGGCGCTCTGACGGAGCGTTATGCGGCAGGCAAACGGGTCTTGAACACGTTCAGCTACACCGGCGCGTTCTCTGTGGCAGCAGCCATGGGCGGGGCGATCGAAACGACGAGTGTCGATGTTGCGAACCGTTCGTTGGAACGGACAAAGGAACAATTCGCCGTCAATAACCTGGATGGCGAGCAACAGAAAATCTATGTAATGGATGTCTTCGATTTCATCCGCTACGCGATCCGAAAGGAATTGCAGTATGACGTGACCATCATCGATCCGCCAAGCTTTGCCCGCACAAAAAAGCGCACATTTTCGGTAACGAAAGATTATACGCAATTGTTGGAGGAATTGATCCAGATCACCGCAGCGGATGGCACGCTGATTGTGTCGTCCAACGCTGCCAACTACAAGGAAAAGAACTTCAAACAGGATATCGCCCAAGCCTTCAAGAACAGCCGATGCGATTACCGCATCATGGAGACATTCCATCTGCCGAACGATTTTGCTGTTCCGCCAGGCAGCGAAACAAGCGATTACCTGAAAGTCTTCATCATTAAGAAACTGGCGAGATAAGAAAAGCTGAACGGGTTCGCTCAGCCCCGAAAGAAATTTAGGAAATCTGACCCTGAATGAGCATCGAAGAGCGCAATTGCTGAGAGACTTCCTGCGTCAGCAGGTTAGTCGAATAGTATCCTTGGCTCGGTAGAGACAAGGGGTTCCTTTATCCCTTTCCGAGGGGCTAACCCGTGAAGCTAGCCAACGCTTTGGATTGCATGGAAAATTTTGCAGTTCTTTGAAGCACCAATGGTGACGCACTTTTGAGTACAGAGAAATTTATATTTTTCCTACAATATAGAAAAAAGAGAACGGAGCTGCCTCATTGGGAGGTTGCCCCGTTCTCTTTTTGTATGGGATATTTTTATGTATGCAGACCCGCAGCGGCATGTTGTCCGGCAGTGTGCCCTGTAACAAAGGCGCCGGTGATGTTATATCCGCCTGTGTAGCCGTTGTAGTCGATCAGTTCACCGCAGAAATAAAGTCCTTTTGTCAGTTTGCTTTCCATCGACTTCGGATTGATTTCCTTCGTTGAGACGCCCCCGCCAGTGACGAAAGCTTTATCCAACGGATGCGTGCCGTTCACTTCGAATGAGAAATTTTTGCAGAAGTCCGCGAAAGCTTTGATTTCTTTCGGAGTCAATTCCTTTAATGACTTCTGCGGATCGATGGCCGCCTGCGTGCAACCGAACAACAGGTAGCGTTCCGGCATGAGGTCTTTCCAGCCGTTTTTGACGCTCTTTTCCGGTTGGGCCTTGATGAGCTTTTGCAATTGTTGTTCGACAGCGCCCAATGAAAGTTCCGGCAGGACATCCAAGGACATCGTGACCGTCTCGGTTTTATCGCGCTTCATTGTCTGGTGGACAAACATCGAACAACGCAAAGCTGCGGGACCGGACACACCGAAGTGGGTGAAGATCATGTCCATCTGGTGGGAAACGACTGTTTTGCCTTTTTTATTTCTGATGCTGAGTGCAACGTTGCGCAAGGAAAGTCCCTTCAGTTCGCTTGCACGAATGAAGTCCGCATCGGAAGTTATCGGCGCTTCGGTCGGGTATAGTTCCGTGATGGTATGTCCAGCAGCTTTGGCAAACTTATAGCCGTCGCCTTTGGATCCAGTTCGCGGCAGGGCTTTTCCTCCAGTTGCCAGGATAATCCGATCGGCCGGGAGAATCTCGCCATCTTCCAAAAGGACACCGGTCACCTGTTCATTTTCGATCAGGATACGCTCGACTTTTATGTTGGTCCGAATCTGGACCTGCAGCCGCTTCAGTTCCTCGATGAAAGCTTCGAGAATTGTTCTGGCTTTATCTGTGACAGGGAACATCCGACCGTGATCCTCTTCCTTCAGGGCGACGCCGCGTTCGATGAAAAAGGTCATGATGTCATATTGACTGAATTGGGTAAAGCTGCTGTGCAGGAATTTTCCGTTTCCGGGAATGTGCCGGATGATTTCTTCTTCGGGACGGTTGTTGGTGACGTTGCAGCGTCCCCCGCCTGTCAAGAGTAATTTTTTTCCGAGACTGGGGTTTTGTTCGAGGAGCGTCACTTCCGCTCCCGCTTCGGCAGCCGTGCAAGCTGCCATCAGACCGCTCGAACCGCCACCGACAATAATGATGCGTGTTTTCATGTTATGTATTTTCTCCGTTCTTTTGCTGCACTTACTTTATCACAGATATGTCCAACTGAAAATGGCTTTTTTTCCGGAAGGGTCACGAAAAAAGATGCTTTCCTTCATTAAATAATCAGAGATTGCGCCTATACTGTATCCATACCCAAAGATAATCGTTTTTTTCTGCTGTCCAGGATTTCCGTTCTATTTTTATGCCCGAAAGAGTATAATGAGTATAGAGTTATTTTTGAAGAAGTGAGGGAATTGAAATGGATTTTATGAAAGTAATGCATACGAGACAAACAACACGCAGCTTCCAGAAGTTTGCACTTTCCCAAGGGCAAGTGGAACTGATGCTGCAAGCCGGGCAAAATGCACCGATCAGCCGCGGTCGCTTTGAGGATTACCATATCACAGTCATTAAGAATCCGGAAATATTGGCAGCGATTACATCGGCGGCAAAGGACGTGACGGGCAGTACGGACAAGGATCCTTTGTATGGAGCGCCGGCCTTTTTCGTTGTTTCCGCTAAGGAACCGGCCAAACCTGGAAGTATCGCAAGCGCAGCAACCATCGTCGAAAATATGCATCTGCAAGCAACAGCAGAACTTTTAGGTAGCTGCTTCCTGATGGGAATCATGGCGAACGGCACGTTGGACGCTGAAGGGATCCGTGAAAAAATGCAGATTCCCGACGGTTTTACGCCTGTCGCCGGAATGGTGGCGGGCTATCCGCACGGCTATCTGCATGATCGGCCCCGCACATTGGAAAAGATCGCCGTCAACATCGTCGAATAGGACAGTTTGGACAATGAAAAACGACTGCAGGAGAAACGTTCAAGTTTCCCGGGTCGTTTTTTGCATACTCGTCCGGGGCAGTCTTATCCAGAGGTGGAGGTGCCGATTGCATATCCGCGCGCTTTTGTATACCATAGTACTATTACGATAGGTAAGTGTAGTACGGATAAGTTTTCCGGGATGCTTCAAAATAAAAATCACTCAAGAAATGAAGGGATACATAATGGCGTACATTTCCTTAAAGAATGTCAGCAAATTCTATCAAATGGGCGAAACTCGGATCACAGCCAACGACAAGATCAGCTTCGACATCAACGAAGGGGAGTTTGTCGTGATACTGGGCCCCAGTGGAGCCGGAAAATCCACTGTTCTGAATATCCTTGGAGGAATGGATGATGCCGATGAAGGGCACATCAGCATCGACGGGGTTGATATCTCACAGTTCACTTCAAAAGCGTTGACGACCTACAGGCGGAGGGATGTCGGTTTTGTCTTCCAATTCTATAATCTGGTGCCTAACCTGACCGCTAAGGAGAATGTGGAGCTTGCTTCGCAAATATCCCCACATGCCCGCGATGCTGCCGAGGTCATGCGGGAAGTAGGCTTGGGCGAGCGCATGGATAACTTTCCGGCCCAACTATCCGGAGGCGAACAGCAACGCGTCGCCATCGCCCGTGCGTTGGCTAAACAGCCCAAGTTGCTGCTTTGTGATGAGCCGACTGGGGCACTGGATTACGAAACGGGCAAACAAGTGCTGAAGCTGCTGCAGGATACATGCCTTGATACGGGAACAACCGTCATCGTCATCACCCACAACCAAGCTATCGCAGCCATGGCGAACCGCATCATCGAAATCAACAATGCTAAAGTAAGGGCAATCCATGAAAATCCAAACCCTAAACCAGTATCAGAAATCGAATGGTAGGAGGGGGAGAAGACGATGAAGAAGAAGGCGCTATGGAAAGACATCTGGATAGAGATTGGCAAAAGTAAGGCACGTTTCCTCGCTTTATTGGCCATCATCACTTTGGGCGTGGCTTTCTTTGCCGGCATCAAAGCGGCGGGTCCGGATATGCTGGACACCGCCAACCAATATTATGAAGACAATAACCTGTATGACCTGAAAGTTTTGTCTACCTACGGATTGGAAGAAGCGGACATCGCCATTTTGGATGAAACGGCCGATCTGTCTGTCCATCCGATGCGGACAGTGGACATCGAAATGGAAGGCAGTGACTTTCTCGTAAAAGTATTCCCGCTGCAAAGCGGTGCGGATCCGGTCAACGCATATGCGCTAGTAGACGGCAGACTGCCGGAAACAAGCGGCGAAGTCGCCTTGGATGCGAAACAGAATCTGAGCAGTACTTATCAGATCGGCGATACCATCACTTTCCGCCATGAGTCCGACGAAGACCTTAGTGATGAAGAAAAAGAAAACCGCATCTCCTTGAAGGAACAAGAATACACGGTCGTCGGCTTCGTTGATTCGCCGATGTACATCGAAACGATAATGCGTGGTTCCACCAATGTCGGGAAGGGCAGCCTGGATGCTTTCGTTGTCGTACCCGAATCGGATATTCTCGGCAGCATCTATACGGAAGCTTATCTGACGATGGCTCCGACTGTGGCGGAAACAGGCTACACGGACGCCTATGATGAACAAGTGGACAGATTGGCCGATGAAGTGGAGCTTGCTTTGAACGGGAGACCGTTGGAGCGCATCAATGAAATCCGTGCGGAGGGTCAACGGAAGATCAGAGATGCGGAAGATGAACTGCAGGAGGGCAAAGACAAACTTGCGGAAGCCGAGCAGGAACTGCAGGATGCCCGCCAACAATTGGATGACGGCACAGCACTCTATGAGGAGAATCGCCAGTTGTTTCTGGACAAAATCGCCCAAGCCGAGAGCACTTTGACTGCAAGCCAAGCTGAAATCGATGCGGGCATGGCGGAGTACCGAGCAGGCCTGGCGACCTATCTGGAAAATAAAGCGCTCTACGATGAAGCAAAAGTTGCCTGGGAGGCGCAGAAAAAAGCCCTGCAAGGACAGAACGATTCCGACGCTTCATTGGATGCGCTGCTGGCAAGCCTGCCCGATACACCGGAAGGACGCGAAATCGCTGAACTGGCGCAAATGCTGCTCGACGGACAGGCTGAAGTTGAAGCGACCCAAAGTTCGCTGGAAATGAAAGCTCTAGAGCTGCAGGAACGGGCAGCGGCCTTAGCATCAAAAGGCGAGCTGCTTTTGGCGGAACAGATGAGTTTGGAGGCGGATGCAGCAGCCTACCAGAAAGAGCTGGCTATTTTCACTGCTGACATGATGGCTTTCCAAACGGAGAAAGCAATCAAACAAGCGGAATTCTCCACACGACAAGCCGCTATCGATTCAGAAAGGGCAGCCTTGGAAGAGCTGGATCCGGAGACGGACCCGAGCGTGGCAGAACGCTTAACTGCTCTGGATGAAGAGCAGGCAGCTTTGGATGCGGAACGGGCCGCGCTGGCGCAAGCCGAAACGGAATTGACTGTCCACCAAAGTGAGCTGGAGCAAGAGGGTGCCTCCTTGTCCACCCGCCAAGAAGCCTTGACCGCCGCAGCCGCTGCTTTCCAGGCAGAACGAGCCAGTGAAGAGGCCGCCCTCCTGGAGGAACAGCGCCTTCTTGAGTCGGCCGGCAACGAATTAGCCGCCAGAGGGGAAGAGTTGCTGGATCAACAGCAACTGCTGGAAGAAAAGATTGCGGCATTCATGGCAGATGCCGAAGCCCAAATCGCAGCTGCTGACGCTCAATTTGCTGAACAAGGGATTGCGTTGGAGAATGGTCGATTGGAATTGGCATCGGCCTTCTCGCAACTGGAGGATGGCCAGATACAGATCAATAATGGTTGGTCAGAGTTGGAAAGTCAACGCGTGAGCGGTGAACAGGCCCTCGGGGAAGCTTGGCAGGAAATCCAGCAGGGCGAAGCGGCTTATCAGGAAGGTTTGGTCACTTTTACAGCCGAACGCGTCGATGCAGAAATCGAAATAGCCGACGGGGAACGTCAGGTCGCAGAAGCGAAGCAAGCCTTGGCCGATCTGATTGAGCCGGTCTACTACGTGACGGATCGGTCCGGGAACCCTGGTTACCAGGAATACCGCGACAATGCGGACCGCATCTCGGCCATCGCAGAGATTTTCCCGGTGTTTTTCTTCCTGATTGCGGCTTTGGTGAGTTTCACAACGATGGCCCGGATGGTGGATGAGCAGCGCCAGCAGATGGGGACGCTGAAAGGCCTCGGTTACAGTGATTTCGATATCGCCAAAAAATATCTGATCTATGCAGCGATCGCCTGCATCGTAGGGACCTCACTCGGTTTGGTGGCCGGATACAATATTTTCCCTGCGGTCATCTTTGATGCCTATGGATCCATGTACAGTCTGCCTTCCGTAAAGATTACCTACTACTTGTCCTATGCACTGATTTCCATTGCTATCGCGCTGCTGTGCACCATCGGACCGGCTGCGTGGGCGGCACATGCCTCGTTGCGGGAAAACCCGGCTATGATGATGCGTCCGAAAGCGCCGAAGAATGGCAAACGTGTGCTTTTGGAACGCGTGACGTTCATTTGGGACCGTCTCAGCTTCAACTCGAAGATTACGGTACGTAATTTGATGCGCTACAAAGCGCGCAACATGATGACGATCTTGGGCGTTGCCGGCTGTACCGCCTTGATATTGACCGGATACGGTATCAAAAATTCCATCTCCGGATTGGCGGATACCCAGTTCAACGATGTGATGCGCTATAACGCAATCACGGCGATGCGTCCGGAAGCGAGCGCAGAAGAAATCGCCTCCTATGATGAACTGGTCGCTGCAACTCCTGAAATAACGGATCATCTCAAGGTAGTGCAAGAAAGCTACAAACTGGATAAAAAAGGGGTAAACCTGCAGAACGTCACGGTCTTCGCGCCGCTGGAAAGCGAAAATCTCCCGGATTTTGTCAGCTTACGCGATCGTATAACTCAAGAACCGATCGCGTTGACGGATGAGGGAGCCGTCATTTCGGAAAAATTAGCGAACCTGGCAGACGTCGGACCGGGCGACAGCATCGAAATCCGCAATGATGAAATGCAGACCTATCAGATTCCGATCCAGGCTGTCACCGAGAACTACGTCAACCATTACATTTACTTGACGCCATCCCTTTATGAAGAGATTTTTATCCAAGCTGTGGAACCGACAACTGATCTTTTGCTGTTTGACGAACCGGAAAGTTGGGAACGGAGCTTCGGATCTGAAGTGATGGGAGAACAGGCGGTGGCGCTGGTGACATTCATTAATTCCGTCGATCGCAGCTTCGCTGAAACCTTAGGGAGCCTGGATGTCGTCACCTTGGTATTGATTGTGTCGGCAGCCTCATTGGCTTTCGTTGTGCTGTACAGCCTGACGAACATCAATGTTTCGGAGCGGATCAGAGAACTGTCGACAATTAAAGTTTTGGGGTTCTATGATGTGGAAGTGAGCATGTACATCTACAGAGAGTCATTGGTCTTAACTTTGTTGGGTATTTTGTTCGGTTTTGTCCTCGGAAAAATTTTGAGTACAGTCGTTCTTAAAATGGTGGAAATTGACTTCATGATGTTCCCACCGACCATTATGCCGATCAGCTACCTGTATGCAGGGTTACTTTCGTTGTTGTTCTCAAGTGTTGTCATGTTGATTATGCACCGCAAACTGAAACAAGTGGACATGATCGAAGCACTCAAGTCAGTTGAATAAAAGTAAGAATAGAAAAACGCGCAAGAGCCATCAAATAGGCCGCTTGCGCGTTTTTCTTCTTTAGAGACATCAACAATTATCGGCTGGTGTTTGAGGTGAACCAGGCAATAGGTAGTTGACTCCGATGGCGATGGAAGTGCCGATGACGGTATCCAGTACCCTTTGGATGGCATAGGTGATTTTCTCTGCATCGTCTATGTTGTAGAAAACGACAAGAAAAGTCGCGGTGGCTCCGACGATAGCT
The DNA here is from genome assembly GCF_900113645.1 of Trichococcus flocculiformis. Classification (GTDB taxonomy): domain Bacteria; phylum Bacillota; class Bacilli; order Lactobacillales; family Aerococcaceae; genus Trichococcus; species Trichococcus flocculiformis. The sequence continues at coordinate 9,269 of NZ_FOQC01000038.1, read as the reverse complement.
GTGGACATGTCCATAATGTTGCAGACCGTGATCAGGATGATGATGGCGATGATCGTACCGAAGAAATCCACAGAAAAATCCAGTCCGAGGAAATCTTTGACTGCGATCAAGGTTACCCCCAAGACACCGGCGACAGTATTACCTCCGACACGGCGGATGCCATGATGCAGTGATTGTGAGCAATCTTCACGCAAAGCAAAGACTGCCGCCAAGCCGGCCAACATAGGCGAACCTCGGTCCAATAATTTGAACAGCAGCACACAAAAGCCGACAGCAACGCCGGATTTGGTCGTACGCATGCCTACGCGGAATTTCTCCTTATCCAAATGAATCATAGTAAGTACGATACTTCCTCTCGAAATGAAATAATATCTCAATCATAAGCATTTTTTGATTTTTATCAAGGCATTTTCACATTATTGTGCAAATAATACACTTGTATTTACTTCATTGTTTAGAGTAGCTTTTCGAAAAATGAGAAAAAACGGCTATTTTTGGATAAGAAATGTCCTTTTTGGGGCAAGTCATTTTATTGGAATTGTTGCAACGGCGGCTTTTTCAGGTAGGGTGAAAAAAGAACATTCGCTTTTTGCCAAAAAAGGCCAAAATTGGGTTGCTTAAATTGTCAGAATATTCTATACTAATGACATTAAATTTTAAGGAGAAGGATGAGGGCCTTTTCTTTGAAATTGCAACGAATTATTAATATATAGTGAGATGGGGAGGATTATTTAGATGAAAAAGAAATTTTTGATGGGTCTAGCATCTGTATTCGTACTTGCAGCATGCGGCAATGGCGCAACGACAGAAGAGAGCGATACAATCAAATTGGGTGGTAACTTCGAATTATCAGGCGGTGCGAGTGCATACGGCACGCTGATGGACGAAGGAATCAAAATGGCGGTTGCAGAACAGAACGCTGCAGATGGCTTATTGGGTAAAGAGATTGAGTACGTATCTTACGATAATAAATCTGAGCCTTCAGAATCCACATCGGTTGCGACTCGTTTAGCTACCGAAGATAATGTTGTCGCAATCTTAGGACCTGCTACAACGGGTGCAGCGAATGCACAATCTCCAGCAGTCACAAGAGCAAAAGTGCCAGCAATCCTTCCGGCTGCTACAGGCGATGGCGTAACGATGGATGGCGATTCCGTTCTGGAATACGTATTCCGCGTATGTTTCCAGGATTCTTTCCAAGGTAAAGCTTTGGCAGAATTCGCTCAAACAGACCTGCAAGCTACAAAAGCTGTCATCTTAGTGGATAATTCGACTGACTACGCGATCGGCTTGGCTGATGCGTTCAAAGAAACATTCACTGGAGACATCGTAGCGGAAGAAAACTTCACAGCCGGCGATACAGACTTCAAAGCAATACTGACGAATATCGCAAATCTGGACTATGATGTCATCTTCCTGCCTGGATACTATGAAGAGGGCGGATTGATCATCAAGCAAGCCCGCGAAATGGGTATTGTGCAACCGATCCTAGGACCGGATGGCTTCGCTAACTCAACCTTGGTTGAATTGGCAGGTGCAGACAATGTGGACAATGTATTCTACGCGAGCCACTTTACTCCGAACAGTGAAGATCCTAAAGTACAAGACTTCTTGGCTGATTTTGAAGCAGAGTACGGCAAGCCTGCAGATTCATTCGCAGCTTTGGCTTACGATGCTGCGCAATTGGTATTCGATGCAATTGCGAATGCTGACAGCACAGATCCTCAAGCAATCACAGATGCTTTAGCGGCAACTGAAGATTTCGAAGGCGTAACGGGTACCTTCTCATTTGATGAGAACCACAACCCTATCAAATCCGCTTTCGTAATCGAATTGCAAGATGGTGTAGAAGTCGGCAATTCTATTGTGGAACCAGCTAAATAAAAACACTGGTGCGCGAGATTGTGGCATTGAAACCTGAATAGACCGTTTGATTCCAAAGTAACACAATGAGGTGCTGGCAGAATTTGCTTAGCACCTTTCTTTATGTTTTACCTCATCGTAAAGTAATCCCTCATCGTGCGTGAATAATAGTAAACTATATCCGAACAATGCAGTATAATAAATAAAAGACTTCTGTCCAGCAGAAGAAAAGAGAGGTGTAAAATGGAAAATTTAGTTCAACAGCTGATAAACGGTATATCGTTGGGAAGTATCTACGCCCTGATTGCGCTAGGGTACACCATGGTATACGGTGTCATCAAATTGATTAACTTTGCCCACGGGGACATTTACATGGTGGGCGCGTACCTTGGATATGCTTTGATCCAAAACGTCGGCCTCGGCCTTTTCCCATCCATTCTGATTTCAATGATTTTTTGTGCCATTTTAGGGGTGGTCATCGAGAAGATCGCCTACAAACCATTGCGGGGCGCGACCAGGGTAGCGACACTGATTACAGCCATCGGGGTTTCTTATTTACTCCAAAATGTGATGATTTATATTATGGGGCCTCAAGTAAAAGCCTTCCCTACCGCTTTGGTCATCCGGAATTGGACATTCGGCGGGGTGACCATCAACTCGCAGCAAATTCTGATTTTCCTGACGACAGTCATCTTGATGATCGCTTTGCAGGTCATCGTAAAGTACACAAAGATGGGGAAAGCGATGCGGGCAGTAAGTACCGATCCTGAAGCAGCACAATTGATGGGGATCAACGTGGATAACGTCATTTCCTTCACGTTCGTCCTCGGCTCTTCCTTAGCCGGAGCGGCAGGGGTATTGGTCGGTATCTACTATAATTCGATTTCGCCACTGATGGGTGTGACACCGGGTCTGAAAGCCTTTGTTGCGGCAGTGTTCGGCGGCATCGGTATCATCCCAGGCGCCATGGTCGGCGGCTACGTTATCGGCATCATCGAGACGCTGGTCAGTGCTTATGGCGGATCGATGTTCAAAGATGCAGTCGTGTACTTGATCCTGATCATCATCCTGATCGTAAAGCCTTCCGGAATCTTCGGAAAAAATACAAAAGAGAAAGTGTAGGTGATAATGATGAAACAATTGAACAAAACAAATCTAGGTTGGCTCATTCTTATCGCTTTGATGGTTGTCGTTCTGTTTGTCGGCGTCAGCTCAAATGTCATTTCTCCCTTCTATCAAATTACGTTAGTGACAATTCTGATCAATGTCATCCTTGCGATCGGATTAAATCTGGTCATCGGATTTTCTGGCCAGTTTTCTCTGGGACATGCTGGTTTTATGGCAATCGGAGCCTATAGTGGCGCCATCATCGGTGATAAGATCGAAGGCTTGCCAGGTTTTTTTTCAGGGTTATTCGTGGGGGTGTTCATTTCCATCGTTGTGGCGCTGATCGTCGGCATTCCGACACTCCGTCTGAAAGGTGATTATTTGGCTATCGCGACTCTGGGAGTGGCGGAAATCATTCGCATCCTGATTCTGAACATGGGCGATCTTACGAACGGCGCACGCGGAATCAGCGGCATCTCTTTCCCGTTTGAATCAAATATGAGTTTTATTATGGTCCTGTTCCTTATTGTGATCGTAACGAGCATCATCACCATCAACTACATCCACAGCAGTCCGGGGCGTGCGACCATTGCCATCCGTGAAGATGAGATTGCGGCTGAATCGATGGGTGTCAACGCAACGACTTACAAAGTCATCGCCTTTATGATCGGTGCGGCAACTGCCAGTATCGCAGGTTCTTTGTACGGCACATACTTCAGCGTAATCACGCCTGGCGATTTCACTTTCCAGAAATCTATCGATGTGCTGATCATCGTCGTGTTCGGCGGTATCGGCAGCGTAACAGGCACGATCGTTGCGGCGGTTGTGTTGGGTGTCCTGAATACGTATCTGCAATCGTTCGGAGAGCTGCGGATGATCTTCTACTCGCTTGCCATCATCGCCATCATGGTATTCCGTCCAGGCGGATTGTTGGGCAACCGCGAATTTACGATGTCAAGTTTGATGAAGCGTTTCGCGAAAAAAGATACTGCTAAGAAGGAGGTCCAATAATGAGCCTATTAGAAGTAAAAGAATTGACCAAAAACTTCGGCGGTTTGGCCGCTGTATCCAATGTCGATTTTGCGATCGAAGAAAATGAATTGGTCGGTCTGATTGGTCCCAATGGCGCTGGTAAAACGACCTTCTTCAATCTGCTGACGGGCGTTTACGTTCCGACAGAAGGTACGATCGAATTGGAGATCGACAACAAAAAAGTGTTGTTGAACGGAAAAGCGCCTTACAAAATTACGGACCTTGGCTTAGCGCGTACATTCCAGAATATCCGTCTCTTCAAGGAACTGACGGTTATCGATAATGTATTGATCGCGATGCACAGCACGATGGGCGAGAGTACGTTCCACAGCTTGCTGCGCACGCCGACCTACTACCGCAAGGAAGCCGAAATGCGTGAAAAAGCTTTGGAATTGTTGGCCATTTTCGAACTGGAAAAGAAATATGATGTTCTGGCGAAAAATCTTCCTTACGGCGAGCAACGTCGATTGGAAATCGTCCGCGCCTTGGCGACGGATCCAAAAATCCTCTTTTTGGATGAGCCGGCAGCCGGTATGAATCCACAAGAGACTGCCGAATTGACCGCGTTGATCCGCAAAATACAGAAAGATTTCAAAATCACTGTCGTTCTGATCGAGCATGATATGTCCTTGGTCATGAATGTGTGCGAAAGAATCTATGTATTGGAATACGGCCGTCTGCTTGCCAAGGGAACACCGGAAGAAATCCAAAAAAATCCAGCCGTAATCAAGGCTTATCTAGGAGGCGACTAACGTGCTGAAAGTAAAAAATCTATCCGTGCACTATGGCATGATCCAAGCCATCAAAGATATCAGCTTTGAAGTGAATGAGGGCGAAATCGTGACGTTGATCGGAGCCAACGGAGCAGGGAAGTCCACCATTTTGCGTACGATTTCCGGGCTGGTGAAGCCATCTTCAGGTGAAATCGAGTATTTGGGCAAACCGATCCATACTGTAGCGACCCGAAAAATCGTCGAACAAGGGATCGCCCAAGTTCCGGAAGGCCGCCATGTATTCAAAGGTTTGACCGTACAGGAAAACCTTGATTTGGGAAGCTTCACCCGCAAAGACAAACAGAACCTTGCCGGTGATCTGGAAGCGGTATTCGAACGTTTCCCGATTCTGCGCGAAAGAAAAAATCAGGATGCGGCCACTTTGTCCGGCGGGGAACAACAGATGTTGGCGATGGGCCGCGCTTTGATGACGAAGCCGAAGCTGTTGCTTTTGGATGAGCCTTCGATGGGATTGGCGCCGATTTTCATCAAGGAAATTTTCCACATCATCCAGGATATCCAGAAACAAGGCACAACGATCCTCTTGATCGAGCAGAACGCCAACGTTGCATTGAAGATCGCGAATCGCGGATATGTATTGGAGACGGGAAATATCGTATTGACCGGAACCGGGGAAGAATTATTAGCAAGTGACGAAGTTCAGAAAGCTTACTTAGGAGGCTAAACAATGGATGTACAAAGCTATATGTCAACGGATTTAGTAACGATTCAACCTTCAACAAAAATCATCGAAGCTTTGGATTTGATGAAAGAGCACAAGATCCACCGTCTGCCGGTCGTTCAAGGCGAGACTATCGTAGGCTTGATCACGGAGGGCATCATCGAACGCAACACCCCTTCCAGCATGACCAGCCTGGATATGCATGAGGTCAACTACCTGTTGAACAAAACGACAGTGGCTGACATCATGGAAAAACGCGTTGTGACCATCAACAAGGAAGCACTTTTGGAAGAAGCAGCCGTAACGATGCGCGAAAATGGCATCAGTGTTCTGCCCGTAGTCGAGCCAGGCAACCGTCTGATCGGCATCATCACCGAAAAGGATATCTTCTCCGCCTTCATCGATGTGCTGGGCTATTATACACCTGGTGTCCGTGTTGTCGTCAATATCCATGAAGACAAAAAAGGCGTTCTTGAAGACCTGACGGATATCTTCTCCGATGAGAACATCAACATCCAACAGATTGCGACATACCGCAAAATGGGCTATGTCCAAGTCGTCATCCAGCTGGAAAGCAAAGATATCGACGGCATCCGCGCCCGACTCGAAGAACACGGCTACGAAATCGGATCCATCATCTACAAACCAGAAAGAGTATAGGATGTGATGATTCGCGTTTAGATACCCGTACGTTGGAGCAAACGATTACCGTTCACCTCTTTTGTGGACGATAGTCGTTTGCGAAACGTTAGTGGTATCTGCGAATCAGAACTCGACTAATAGGATGTGATGATTCGCGCTCTGGAAATCAAAATTTCACAATCATAGCACCAAGGGCCTATCTCATTGCGAGATAGGCCCGTTTTTTGCCTTTATCAGGTAACTCTCTTTGCGGCTAATCACGGAGCGGTGAGTGCAGCGATCTTCTGCTCCGGCGAGCGGAGGCTTCGCCGGAAGTCGATCCACATTTTATTTGTCTTCTCCCGGGAGTACCACTTCGTCGGAGGTAAGCCCGATTGCTGCCTATGTGCTCCGTTGAGCGGAGTCTTCAGCGGAACTGAACCCGTATGCCCCCGCGCTCCTCCGGTAAGCAGACCCGCACTAACGAAGAGGGGACACACTTTGAGACAGCGGTGTCTTTTTTTCAGGCAAATCATTTCTTTTATCACGTAATAAGTGTATAATTAGAACATGAAAGATTGGAGGTTACATAAATGAATAATGCACTAATAACAATTGTCTTGTATACGATAAAAGAGCAATATGTCAGTGAAAAAGCTTTTTATGCCAATCAACTAGGGATCTCGCCGCAGAGCTGGGATCGCTGGAAAAAAGGAGAGCATGGTTTAAAACCCGAGAACATGCAGATCATTTCCAAATTGTTTACCGATTACGAATGGATGCTTGTCCAGAAAGTTTGCCGCAATGCCGAAATTCTTCCTGAGGTGGCAGAGAACCCTGTAAGAGAATATCAATTCCTGAAGTATCAAGTCGCCAAAAAGTGGATAGCGACGGATTTGGCCGACTTCAAATGGTACACCACCGATGAAACCGTCCATGATTCAGAAATCCATAAACCGGCAATCACGACACTCCGACTCGAGTGCAACTATGATTTCTGGAGCTACAAAGATATCATCGATCTGCGCTTGCCCAGCATCATCCGTCATCAGATCGATTCGAAAAAGATCAATCTACTTGAATGGTTCAATGAAAATACACCGGATACCATCCCAAAAATTACAGAATAAGTTAAATATAAACCAGAGAGCCGAGATGAAACCATCTTGGCTTTTCGTATGGATTCTAACCCGGGCTTACTTTTGGGTGTGGATTGGCGGCGAGTTGTGCTAAAATAGGCATAGCAAAAAATATAGACCAGAAGAGGTAAAAAGATGGAACCGAAAAAAAAATACTCCCATACACCTGAGCGGTACGCGCAAAGACGGCGTTTCCTAGCGGGACTCTTGCTGGCGATGCTCTTTTTCACAGGATGCACAACTGATGACGATGAACCGTCAAACAGTCAGCAGTACTCGAAAATAAGCGCCCATTCCGAAGAATCGCAAGACTCTTCCTCAGCCATAGTTGCTGAATCGGAGTCCAAAGTGATCGTGACTCCTGTAGCTTCCTCAGCCGATTGGAATCTGGTATTGGTGAACCGAGAAAATCAGCTTGCTGAAGAAATTGTAATGGAGCTGTATCTGACCGAGAGCGGTTATCAGATCGACAGCAGGATACAAGAGCCTTATCTGCAACTGATGGAAGCCGGGAAAGCTGCCGGTATGGATTTCACGATGATTTCAGGTTATCGCTCCATCGAGCAACAGCAAACAAACTATGACGTCAATTATCAGAACTATCTAGCTTCGGGCTTGTCGGAAGAAGAAGCACGCACGAAAACAGAGGAATATATCGCCTTGCCGAATGCCAGTGAACATATAACCGGACTTGCAGTAGACATCACGTCGACCGCCTTAGCCAATCAAGAAGGCAATTCAGGATTATTTCCGGATCTGGAGAATTATCCTGAGGGACTGTGGCTGAAAGAAAATGCACCCAAATTTGGTTTTGTGTTGCGTTATCCAAAGGAAAAAGAAGCCATAACCGGCATCAATTTTGAACCTTGGCATTTTCGGTATGTAGGTATCGAAAACGCCATGTACATGACCGAAAACAATCTGACATTGGAAGAGTATATCGCCATCCTGAAGAATAATGAAGCGCTCGGGAACAGCGAACAATAACAGGCAAAGCACATAACCAAACAGACGGAGGAATATATGGCAAGAAAGAGAAAGCGGGCTCGAAAACTACCGCAATCAGCGTCCGTTAAGACCGTAAAAATTTTATTTTTCTTGTTGATCAGTTTTATGGCCAGTCTGTCACTGATTGGCGATTTTGCCCCGAGTGTGCCGGAAATCACGGAGTACGGCAATAATCGGGGAACAGACTTCATCAGTACTATCGCCCCTGCCGCACAGCAGATGCAAGCGAATTACGGTGTCCACGCCAGCATCAGCATCGCTCAAGCAATCCTCGAATCGGACTGGGGGGAAAGCGAATTGTCTGTAGTCTACAATAATCTTTACGGTATGAAGGGCGATAACCCGGGAAATACGGTGCTCCTGTCTACCAGTGAGTACTACAACGGCGAATGGATCACCATCCAAGCGAAATTCAGGGTCTACGACAGTTGGGCAGAATCGATACAGGACCATGCGCTGCTTTTCGTCAACGGTACCACTTGGAATCCGAATCAATACGCAGCAGTTCTGCAGGCCAGCACTTACCAGGAAGCAGCTCAGGCTCTTCAGGATTGCGGCTATGCGACAGATCCGGATTATGCCGAAAAATTGATAGCAGTCATCGAACAGTACGCACTATATGAGTATGATAATTGAAACACGCAAACAGAAACGCGCGGACAAGCTGAACTCTTCTGAGAAGGGAAGCCTATGTCTGTGCGTTTTTCGGGCTCCTGCATACTGAAGTCCTCAGAAAATTCGACAAGCAGACAGTTTTTGGATGGCGACATTCGTCGAATATAGTGATAAAATGGTTTGGTAAAGACTTTTTTAGCGAATTTTAATGAAAAATCCAAGAGGTAAATTGTAAAATGAAATGCATAAGGAAATAAACGAAAAAATCATGTAGATACGATATACTTGTTAGCGACCAAAGCAAAAGTATAAGGGGTATCTACATGACTAATAGTAATTGTATCATAGAAAACCGCACCTTCACACACCTTACTGATATTCAACGGGGAAAGCTGGAACAGATGGCTAAAATCGGCACCTATAAACAAG
>NZ_FOQC01000040.1:17527-22831 GCF_900113645.1 Trichococcus flocculiformis | reverse complement strand
GTAAATGGATCCGTGTACTCTAATAGGCTTAATTGTTCTGCGACTATATCATCTTGAATTTGGTTGCGTATATATTCTTGAATTGCCTTCTTGTTTCTCCCGACTGTATCGACATAATATCCTGTGCACCAGAATTTGCGGTTTCCATAGCGATATTTCAGGTTGGAGTGCCTATCAAATATCATGAGGCTACTTTTACCTTTTAGATAGCCGACAAACGATGAGACACTTATCTTGGGCGGTATGCTTACCAACATGTGTATATGATCCACACAAGCAGTGGCTTCGATTATTTCTACACCTTTTCTTTCACATAACTGCCTTAGTATGACTCCTATATCTTGTTTTATCTTTCCGTAGATTGCTTGCCTCCGGTATTTGGGCGCAAAAACTATGTGATACTTACAATTCCAAGTGGTATGTGCTAAACTATTTTTGTCTTGAGACATCTAAAGAATCCTCCTAAGTCATGAATATTGGTTGGCGAACCAAATATATTCTAGCACTTAGCGAGGATTTTTTAATACACCGCTGTAAGCTCTCCGGAACCATGGGCCTAGCCCATGGTTTTCATTTATCCAATAAATAGCGGGACTGCTTTACAAACGGCGACTGATTTTTTCTTTGATATCGGCAATTCTTTCGAGTTCCCACTGCATATGATCATAGACATGCCCGCTCAGCGTTCGCTCGGAAACGGTCCGGAAGCCGACTTTTTCGTAAATTTTTTTTGCCTGCAGATTGTCTTTTTCGCAATTCAGGCCGATGACGGTTTCACCCGCGGCCGAGGCGAGTGTCGGCAGTGCTTGCAGCAATTGGTAAGCGACGCCTTTTCCGCGCGCTGACTGCTTCGTCACGATGGAATCCAGATACCATTCTCCGGCAAATGTTTCGCTATCAGGGAAAAGCCTGGCTGCCGTGATGTGCATCTTATCGAAAGCGGTCTGGAGTGCGGCATCGATGATAGGTTCGGACGCTCCCGGATAGCCGAAACAACAGCCGAGAATTTCGCCATTTTCTTCATAGACAAGGCCATTCCGGTAACTGAACCGGTAGACGTCCTCCTGCATAGCCCGGACCACTGCGGCTTTCAGGACATCCGGTTCCAACAGGGTGAGCAGTGGCAATTCCATGTCCACTAAGATTTCGTGGATCAGATCATACAATTCCGGACAGTCCTCTTTTATTGCTTTGCGTATCATTATTTATCTTTCCTTTCAAGTTCTGTAGTCCAAGTATACCATTAGTTGCGGGGACATAGCAGGTACTGTCCACCGTAATTGCGCTGTGGTAAACTGTTCAACAGAAGAGAATGTCTCGTTCGATAGGAGGAATCGCTTTGGCAATAATGAAGGACAGCGGGAGTGGGAAGGCAATGAAACGGATCGTCGTCATCGGATGCAGCGGATCGGGAAAGTCTACTTTTTCGCGCAAGTTAAAGCAAGTGACGGGCAATCCGTTGCATCACCTCGATAAACTGTATTGGCTTCCTGATTGGAATCTCCGCGCTGCTGAAGAACAGGATCGGATCCAAAAAGAACGGATCAAAGACGAAAAATGGATAATCGACGGCAATTACCAACGGAGCCTGCCGATTCGGTTGGAGCGTGCGGATACAGTTTTCTTTTTCGACTATCCAAGGAGTTTGTGTCTCTATCGCGCGTTGAAGCGGATTGTTTTGAACCGCAAAAGGACCCGTCCTGATATGGGGGAAGGCTGCCCGGAGCGATTCGATTGGGAATTTATGAAATTCATCTGGAACTTCAACAAAAACAACCGCCCGGGTTTGATTGCTTTACTGGATCAGGCGCCGGCCGGCATCGAAATTCAACATTTCCGCAAACCGCGCGAAGCAAGAGACTATTTGCGGGCATTGGAGGAACAAAAAGAAGAAGAAGTCGCTTAAAACAGCGGCTTCTTCTTCTTTTTGTTGTATTATTGGTTTCCTTGACGACGATACTGTGAAGGCGTGCAGTTAGACAATTCCCGGAATGTTTTCGAGAAGTGTGACGGAGACTGGAAGCCGACCAAGTGCGCGATGTCGGCGATTGCGATATTGGTGTTGCGTAACATTTTTTGCGCTTCGTCGATACGGATATGGATCAAGTAGTCGATCGGCGACATGCCGACTTCTTGCTTGAAGATACGGATCAAGTAGAATTTGTTGATGTGGACCAGATCCACTAAGTCATCCAACGTGATGTTCTTGTGGTAGTTCACTTTCATGTAATTCTTGACCGTTTGGATTTCTTTGTGGTTCTTTTTGTTCAGTGAGTTCCGGATCGAAAATTCTTCCAGACGCAACAAGTGGATCAGGATGATCTCGACGAAACGTTTGCTGACCTCTTCGTATCCCTGGCTGCGTGTGCTCATTTCATCCAGCAATAAATTCAAGAAAGTCGCAGTTTCTTTTTCACCGTCGTTGTGGCGGTAGTAAGAGAAATCGCTTTCTGCATCACCGATTTTGGAGAATTCAAGCCCGTGGATGCCGACTTCGATAATCTCTGCTGCTTTATCTCCTGTCAGGTCCCAATAATACTCTACATTTGGGTTCAATAAGATCAGTTGATCTTTTGAAAGCTTTTCTGTTGTTTCTTTCATGACTAAAGAAACATCCCCTGTTGTAACATAGAAAAGTTTAACATAAGGAAATTTTTGGTAGTTTGTAGGTTGGGCTGATGTGATTGTATTCTTTTCAGCAAGAACAATCTTCAAGGAGAGGTTTTTTATGTTGGACATTGTGTACATCGTAATCCTCCTGACATAATTTATCTGATAGCAACGGTTCGACAATTTGAAAATTAATTGACTCAAATTCCATATCATCCGAACGAGCCAATAACAATAATAATATACTATTTTTTTAGTTTGTCTAGTATATTTTATAAAAATATCAAAATTTAATCCTTGTCATAAAAAGGGTTATTTGTAATATGTCTGTAATTAAATCTGATATGTACAAGCGAGAGACTAGAAACGATAAGCTTATTGCAGAAAGTATGTTGCCGTTAACGAAACCAATTTATTGATGCGAGAGAGGGGGCAAATATTTTGCCATTAAGGCATAGGGGCTGATTAATCCGCGCTGCTCCTCCCCGCCGCGGCTGATTATAAAAAAGTATCAGGCTGTAGGATCGCTGTCCATTTTTGGCATGCAATTTAATGGCTGCTTCAACATGGATTTTCGTTCCCGGGCTAACGGAAAAACTGTCTGAACATAATCGACAGAAATGTTGTTTTTGTTTATTAAAAACCGAATCGAAACAAAATAGTTGCAGCCATTTTCTCTTAAAAGCTTGTTTAAAGGTATTTTCGATGAAAGATATTGATTTGGAATTGCAATATAGATGATGTAAAAATATTTGTTATTTCGGTTGCTGTGATTTCTTCTGATCAAAAAGTGACGGACGGGAGATAAAGGGAAGGGCTTCTTTCGGGAAAAACCTTATACAATGGGAATCCTCGGATGCTGTATTGTGTTTGTACATAAATAAGACGAACGTCATTTCATGTATAGTATAGCATCATCGCGCAAAAACGTCATCCGATAACCGAACATTTTTATATCAACTGAATAGAATTTGTGTAAATTTCAATAAATTCTATGTAGATTGTTTGTTTCAGCTTACAGGTAATCAAACAATTTTCAGCATTTGGCAGCCGAGTTTATCAAGCGCACAGGCTTTCTTGCTTTGTTTTGTAAGCAATATGGTAAAATGGATTTAGAGTTGTAAAGGATTACGGTCCGGAGGTGCGGAAGATGAAAGGTGATTACGATCTGTTTTTTGAGTATTATTGCGCGGTTTATGACTATGTGCTAGCTGGGAAAGTGTCAGTGAATGAGCAGACGTTGCATGATTTCCTGCATACGCAACAATATTATCGATTATCCCATGAGGCGCAACGTTTCGCGAAGCGGTTTGCGAATGAGGATATCGCTGTGGATCGGCTGCTGCTGAACGAACAAGAAGCGCATGAATGGTACCTCTTCTATTACAAACAAAACTTTCCTGCGGGCTATCCCTTTAATCATGCGAATCTGGAATTCATGGAATGGGAATATGAGTTGAAGGGCTTTTCGCCGATAATCGGGCCCCTCGGTCACCAACCTTTGCACTCGGGGATTTTGCGGAAAAGAGTCAACGAGGATTATTTTGTCTTCCCTTATTTCAAGAATCACGCGAAGTTGTCGCACCTTATTCTCAGGCCTATTATAAACAAATTAATGACAGAAAACAAATATAATGTCAGGAAATTGATTGAACTCGTTCAGTTGTTTGAAGCTGAGGCAGTCGGATCGGATTGGGATCCGGCCAGAATCAAAACGCAGATGGAAGAAGTGTTGCGGCAACAGTTACATTACCACGTCAATTATTCTGACACAAAAAAACTGTGGCTGCAGCTGATTTTCATCAGCTTCCGATACGAAAAGAATGAGGCGAGTTATATCCAGTGGGAGCACCATGATTATGCGGATACCGTCCGGAAATTGGAGAATTTTGCGGCAGTTTTAGACGGTAATCCGGACATTCAGCTGACTGCTGAAGAAGGTGCATTGCTGAAGTGGGTCCGTTTCGTCGTTTTTCGCTCCCGGGGTATGCATGCCAAAGCGAAAGAAGAGGCGCACAAGCTGCTGGAACGCGAAGAATTGGTGGTGGGGGCAAGCCGGCAGCCGTTGTACACGAAGTTGGACATTGTGCCTATCAATGATACTTACAAGGATTTGGTTGTCCGCAAATTGTCGATCGATTTTCGGGATATTTTGGTTTCTTACTTGTTGGACAGCTATATAGCCGATCGGAAATATGAAGCAGCTTTTTTCTTGTTGCAGCAATCCGATCCTTATTTCAAACATTTCATTCCTCGTTATTACCGTAGCGCTAACCAGAACAAGTGGATGCCGGGGGAAGGCGAAGTTTCCACCGAGCAGCTTTTCCGAGAACAGTTCCAACGGGTACGCATTGTTCTGGGAGATCATTGGGTCGATGCGTTGCATAAAGAGATAGAGGAAGAAGCGAAAGCCGGGCTTACTTTGAAGAAGGATGCTTTTGACTGGTTGTTGCGTTACCTGTACAACGTGATGAGCATCTTCCATGAGATGCAGGAAAATGAATTGGCCGATCAGATGAATGCCTTTTATGCGCAAATCCGCCTAGCAGAATAAATAAAAAGAAGCAGCCGACTTGAAGATCGGACTGCTTCTTTTTGGGCTCGATTTCTAAACGGGATTCATCGTATCCTGGTAGTTGAGTTCTGAATCCCAGAACTCTCCGCCTAAGCTGAAATACCCACCTCGACCAAAAC
>NZ_FOQC01000040.1:0-17292 GCF_900113645.1 Trichococcus flocculiformis | reverse complement strand
CCGCCTAAGCTGAAATACCCACCTCGACCAAAACCGGGTCGCGGTGGGTATTTCCTCTTAGTGCTCGATTTCTAAACGGGATTCATCGTATCCTGCTCTTAATCGTGTCTTAGGGCTTCTACTGGGTCTAGGCGGGCTGCTTTTTGGGCTGGCATCAGGCCGGCTACCATGCTGATGATCACGCTGGTGACGATGCCGAACACCGCAAATGCCGGTGTCATATTCAGGATGGCAGTATCAAACAGGTTCTCCACAACAATATTTCCGACGACGGTGATGAGGTAGGCGATACCAACACCCAGAATGCCACTGAACAGACCGATCAGGAAGGACTCAGAAACGAAGATGCGGCGGATATCTTTCTTGCGGCCACCGATTGCTTTGATGACACCGATTTCTTGTGTCCGTTCCACTACGCTGATGTAGAGTACCGTCAAAATCATGATGGCGGACACGAACAAGGAGATACCGGCAACCCCGGAAAGGATGTAAGTGAAGATATCCAGCATTTGGGTGAACGTGGAAGCCAGTGCATCCGCAGATGAACCACGGTAACCTAGGGCGGCCACTTCATCTTTGATGGCTTGGGTATTTTCCGGATCATCAGATACCAAGTAGACAACGTTCGGTTCTACTTCCAGATTGTTTTCCGCAGTCAAGGTTTCGAATGATTCCGCCGACATATAAACAGATTCGAACGCTCCGATGGCTTGGCCGGCTGAATAGATGCCGCTGATGACATAATTTTTTTCCAACGATTCACCGTCTATGGTAACATCCACGGTGACTTCTTTGCCGATGGCTTCTTCCGCAGTGCCAGCCAGCTGGTTGGCGACACCTTCTGTGATCAGGATTTCGCCTTCTTCAGGGAAAGCCCCATAGAGGATGTTGGAATCGGTCATGCCGGAGGTTGTCCCGAAGTTCATGAAGGCATACTTTTCTCCTTCATAGATGACGTTGTCGCTGCCGATCGTAAGCGAAGAGTAGGCCAGATTGACTTCTGCCACATGCGGGATGTTCCGCAATTCCTCCAGGTTCTCTTCTCCGAACGGATTGGATTGCGTCACCCCGGCAGGCGGACCCGATGGCGCGGATCCGGCAGGGATTTCTGCTCCGGCAGGAGTCCTGATCATCATGGATGAATCGGCGTTCTCGCTATTGTTGGTTTCGATGACGATTGGCATCCGCACTTCACTGACGAGCGGATTGACGTTTGCGTTCATCGTTTCGGTCAGATAATCATTGACGCCTTCGCCCAAGGACAGCATCACGATGATGCTCATGATGCCGATGCTGCCGCCAAGCGCGATCAGGATGTTTCGGGCCAACTTTTCCTTCATATTAAGAAGGGCCAAACGGATTGCTGCAAAAAACGTGAGATTTTTGCTTTTACTTTTCTGCTGCAGTTCAAATGCATTGTCGTGCAAGGCGATCTCGCCTTGATGAATATCCCCGATGATTTTTCCGTCATCAATTGTGACGACGCGCGTGGAGCGGGCCGCTACTTTCTCCGAGTGGGTGACCATGATGACCAACTTACCGGTTTTGGCGATGTCTTGGATGATGTCCAGCACCTGATCAGTCGTTTGTGAGTCCAAAGCTCCGGTAGGTTCATCGGCAATGATGATGTCCGGGTCGTTGACCAACGCACGGGCGATGGCCACACGTTGCTTTTGTCCACCGGATAACTGGCTGGGTTTCTTTTTGTATTGGTCGTCAAGGCCAAGTTGCTTCAGGACTTCTCTCGCCCTTGCGACCCGCGTTTTTTTATCGACGTTCGAAAGCGTCATCGCCAACGTGACGTTATCCAGCACGCTGAGGTGGGAAACAAGATTGAAACTCTGGAAAACGAAGCCGATCTTCTCTTTGTGGTAATTCACGAAATCTTTTTCCTTGAACGTACTCATGTTTTGGCCGTCAATGGTTATTTCGCCTGAGAACTGGCTGTCGAGACCGCCCAACAGATTCATCAAGGTTGATTTACCGCTGCCGGATTCACCGACGATTGAGACCAATTCGCCTTTGTCCAAGGAAAGGTTGACGTCCTTAAGTGCCTGGAAATCTTCCGAGCCGCTGATAGGGTAATACTTATTCAGATTTTTTAGTTCGACAAAAGCCATAGTTAGGGGATGCCTCCTTATTATTTTGAAAGAAATGCCGATGAGTGAGTATTTACTCACCGTACGATTAGTCAAGTATAGCGATTCTGTAAAGGGCTGTCAATGCTATTGCTTATCGGGGCTGAGGCCTTTGACGATCTGTTGGGTCAAATAAGTGATTTCGGCTTCTTTGTCGCGTTTTGTATCCGTGAAAAGGACGTAATGGGTCAGGTGATTACCGAACAGGATGCTCATGATAAATTGCCAAATGACGGGATTCGGCCAATCGACGATCTCATTTTTCTCTTTATAGCCGTCGAGGATCGCATAGATGCCTTCAATTAAGTCCTTTGGAATCATGGTGATGAATTCTTGGCAGCGCTGTTTGTCGTACATCATTTCGGTAAGAAAAATTTTACCGGATTGAAAATGCTCTTCCGGCATCATAACATCCTTGCGCACGATGAATGCCACGAACCGCTCGAACGGCGCGTTCTCTGCAGAACTGCGGAACTGTTGCACTTGAGCGAGCGCTTCCGTAGAGATGATGTCGCGCAGAATCGGGAAAATCGTAGCGTAAAGTAAGTTTTCCTTCGTCCCGAAGTGTTTGTAGATGGTTCCCTCAGCAACATTGGCGGCTTTGGCGATGTCCTTTGTGCTGGTGTTGGAAAATCCTTTCGTCGAGAATAGTACCACGCAAGCATCCAGAATATCCTGCATCTTGGGCGACAAGCCCTCTTTACTACGAATTTTTTGTTTTAAAGCTTCCAGAAACTTTTCCATTTAACGTATGCTCCTCTTGGTGATGTTGCTTCCATAGTACTCGGACGGACGGATTATTGCAAGCCGGCGCCGTGGCCCGTCCATCTTCGCGAAATACATGTGATAAATCGCCGAAAAGATGCTAAGATGAAAGTATGATGAGAACTGGAGGGGAAAAGATGCACAAAAATAAACTTGTTGTGGTGGGTGTGGGGCATGTAGGTTCCTATGTGTTGGCGGATGCGATGAAATTGAGGTTATTTGCGGAAATCGCGACAATCGATATTCTGAAGGATGTTGCCCATGGGGAAGCCTTGGATCAGGCGCATGCGACCGCGTTGACCTATATGTCCAATGTGGACGTACACGCCGGGGATTACGCCGATTGCGTGGATGCGGACGTCATCATCATCGCTGCCGGGCCGAGTGTCCTGAAGGATGAAAACGATCCGAATGCCATCCCGGATCGCGCTTCTTTGACCGAAAAAAATGCTGCGGTCATCCGTGAAGTGATGACTGAAATCGTAAAATATACAAAAGAAGCCATCATCATTCTGATCACAAATCCATTGGACACGGTTACTTATATCGCGGCCAGCGAATTCGACTATCCGGAAGGCCGGATTTTCGGGACCGGCACGATGCTGGACTCGGCCCGTCTGCGCAAAGTGATTTCCCAACAGTACGGTGTCGATCCTAAGAGCGTGACCGGCTATATGATGGGCGAACACGGCTTCACAGCCTTCCCGGTGGTGAGTCGGTTGGCTATAAACGGGATTCGCTATGAGGAGTTCGGAACTTATTTCCCGGAAGTCGAGACGTTGGAACCAGAAGCGATCGGAGCGGCGGTCGTGAAGTCAGCCTACGATGTCTTGAACGGGAAAGGTTGGACGAATGCCGGGGTTGCGCAATCCGCCATCACCTTGGCGCAAGCGGTCCTGTTGGATGAAAAGAGCGTCCATCCCGTCTGTACGATTCTGCGCGGACAGTATGGTCATGATGGCGATGTGGCTTTGAGCATGCCTTGCCTGATCGGCCGCAACGGCGTGGAAAAACAATTCGGGGTTGCTTTGAATGAGCGGGAAACAGCCAAACTCAACGCTTCCATCGATTATATCCAATTGGCGATGAAGGATGCGAAGACGGGACCGTTCAAACAATAAGAATGAGGAGCTGGCTAGCGCAGAGGTAGTTGTATTTTGGTGCGCGCCCTTAAAGGCACCGCAAAATTTGACAAAGGTGCGTCTGGATATCCATAATTAAGATAAGCAAACTGTACGATTTCATCGGGAATACATTTAGAAATAATGCGGGTGCAAAGGATAGGAGCTGGAAGGGGGAAGGTTTCGGAAAAAGAGAATGCTATCCGATCATCCGAATGCCTGAAGGGAGTGGCAAAAATGAAATTCAAAGACGCATTGTGGAAAGCCTACAAAGGAATGGGGCGTTCCATCAGTCGTTATCCACTGACCGTGCTCTTTTTGATCGCGGTCGCAGTCTTGAACAGCTTCATGATCGAAAACCCGCGCGAGGATTATGCCCGCTATCTGTTCACTTTTTTGGTGGGAGCCATGCTGAGCATCGTCGGCCAAATGGTTTATGAACGTTTCTTTACGCAATTGAATGCCCGCTATCTGCTGATGGGCGGGGCTGTATTACTTACGATCGGCTATTACTTCGCGGTCGGACCGCAGACGCAGTACAATATCGCCATAAGTGTAAAAACGGGTGTGGCACTGTTCGCTCTCATGATTGCTTTTATTTGGATACCATCGATCAAAAGTGTGAAGGTGCCTTTCCACCGGAGTTTTTTGTCGGCTATGAAAGCTTTCTTTACTACCGTACTTTTTTCAGCAGTGTTGACAGGCGGAATCAGCGCCATTTTCTATGCCACTGATTACCTGCTCTTCAACATCGATTTCAAGATTCTCTCGCATCTTATGAATATCGTCGCTTCCTTGTTTGCGCCGATCTATTTCTTGTCGATGACGCCGCTGTATCCGGGCAAGCGCGAAGAATTGATACCGGATGAGGCATGGGCGAAGCGTGGAGAAACGCTGGATCGCCAATTTATGGTTCCGCGCTTCCTGGAAATCCTGATTTCCTACATCATCATCCCTTTGACTGCCATCTATACGTTGATTCTCGTGGTTTACGTTGTTCGGAACATCGGAGGGGAATTCTGGACAGACAATCTCATGGAGCCGCTGCTTGTTTCCTATGCGATCATCGTCATCATCGTCTATATCCTTGCCTGCAATCTCGAGAATAAATTTGCCGACCTGTTCCGCAAGGTTTTTCCTAAAATCCTGATTCCGATCGTCGTCTTTCAGACCATCGCTTCCTTCCTGAAAATCAGGGAGATGGGCGTCACGCATGGCCGCTATTATGTCATCCTGTTCGGCATCTTCGCGACGATAGCAGGAGTTATCTTCAGTTTCATGAAACCGAAACATAACGGTTTGATCGCCATCGCTTTGCTTGTGTTGTCGGCCATTTCCATCATTCCGCCGATCGATGCCTTTACCGTCAGCAAGAACAACCAGATCGGCTTTTTGGAACGGAAACTATTGGAAAATGATATGTTGGTGGATAACGCCATCGTTCCGAAAAGTGACGTTTCCATCGGCGATAAGATTGTTATCACAAAGGTCGCGTCCTACATCGACAACATGGGCTACAATAAAGAGGTGGCCTACCTGCCGAGCGACTTCAATGTCTACAGTGATTTCAGCGATACCTACGGATTTGACATGACCTATTCCGAAACGGAGTACCCGCAAGGCGAAGGCGAGTTCGTCTACCTGAATTGGGATGCCAATCCCGTCGTTGGAATCACAGGCTTTGATATTATGCTTCACCAGTATCTTTACTACTCCGAAGTCGAAACAAGCCCAGTTGAAACTACCGATTTTGAAGCGAATGGCCAACAATACCAATTGGAAAAGAGACTGGATGACGAGTACTATATTCTGACTTTGAAGGATGCGGCCGGACAGGAACTGATCGCCTACAATACCCGGGAAGTGTACGATACCATTTTCGAGCAGTCTGCAACGTCAGGCTTCGATAAAGGGAATCTGACAATCGAGGATGCGACGGTTATCACCGAAAATGACCGCATCAGAATGAATATTCTGGTCAATTCCTTGGAACGCACACCGAATTTCGTCGGTGGAGATCTTTACCTCTTCATTGAATTCAAGTAAGCCTTTCAGAAAGAATGCTTTAGAAGTCCCGGTTGCGCACAGGCGGCGTAACCGGGACTTGTTTTTTGTGCCAAAGGGCATGTAAGGAATAGTGACGCCGGGAAATCGCTGTTATTTAGGGTTTTGGGGTTGGGTTTTAATCGCATGTAAGGTTTTGTGACCAATTTTGTTATGAAAAATTCGACAAGAGCCGGAAATCCCGTTATAGTTAGTGTCAAAATTGAATTGCACCCCAAAGTGAGGTGCTGAACCGACTTTCGTGTGACTAAATCTCACACAAAGAGGAAAGGAGAGATAGTATGGTGTACGGGATGGAGATTGAAGGAAACAAAAAAATATATGATTTCGAATCGGTCATCAGCAGAAAAGACAAAGGGTCCGTGAAATGGCAACAGATGTATCAATGGATGCCGGATGTAGCCGATGATGTGGTGCCTCTTACGGTGGCGGACATGGAATTCAAGACTGCGCCGGAAATCACCAAAGGCTTACAGGAATATCTGGAAGACAGCATATTGGGGTACAGCGTGCCCACTGAAGGGTATTACCAAGCAGTTATCGATTGGCAACGACGCCGGCACAATTTTGAGGTGGAGAAGGACTGGATTCTGACCAGTCCGGGCGTCGTCTCTGCCTTTTATGCAGCGGTCAGGGCCTATACCCAACCGGGAGAGGGAGTCATCATCATGACACCGGTCTATTATCCTTTCTTTGGGGCCATCGAAAACGCGGGACGGAAAATCATCAGGAATCCGCTCTTGAATCGCGCGGACGACTATACGATCGACTTTAAAGGGCTTGAGCACCTCTGCCGCAAGAAGGAGAACAAGCTGATCATCTTCTGCAGCCCGCATAATCCGGTCGGAAGAGTCTGGACGGAAGAAGAGCTTGCCCGTTTAGCGGATATCGTGCTGCGCTATGACATGATCATCGTCGCGGATGAAATCCATCACGACCTGATCATGCCCGGCTACGAACATAAAGTTTTCCAGACACTTTCCCATGCGGTGGCGGAAAGGACAATCACCTGCACTTCGCCTTCCAAGACTTTCAATCTGGCTGGGCTGTGCACTTCCAACATCATCATCAAAAATGAGGCTTTGCGTAAGAAAATGTCCGATGCGCTCGGAAGTGTCGCCTGTGGTATGGTCGGGACACTAGGATTGGAAGGCTGCCGGGTCGCTTACAATGAAGCTGAACAGTGGCTCGACCATCTGATTCCGGTCATCGATAGGAACCAGCATCTGGTGCGCGACTTCTTTGCTGCAAATTTCCCTAAAATAACCGCGCCCTTGGTTGAAGGGACTTATCTGCAATGGGTGAATTTCAAAGCACTGGGATTAGCGCCTGAAGAGCTAGAAAGGTTCATGCGCGAGGAAGCCCAGTTCTTTACCGATGAAGGCTACATCTTCGGGGAAGAAGGCGAAGGCTATGAACGCATCAATCTGGCGGCGCCGACCAAAGTGATCGAAGACACGCTCGATCGGCTGGGAGAAGCGTTGTACAGCATTTATGATAAAAAGTAGATAATATATGACGGACCGCAGTGGGTTATGCGTTCCGTATTTTTTTGAACCAGACCTGTCCCGGCCGGCAAACTCTGTGATATGATGGATGTACTATTTTCATCAATCAAGGGAAGGTGTGGGGTTGTGTCGAAAGGAAAAGGGAAAGTGATGCTGTCGATGCTGATATTCGGGACAATCAGCATCTTCGTTAAGAATATCGATTTGGCGTCCAATCAGGTTGCCTTCTTCAGGGGAGCGTTGGGGAGTCTGTTCCTCTGGGGGACATTGATGGTGCGCAAGGAAAAGATCCCTTTGGCGTTGGTCAGGAAAAATGCCAAGTTCCTGTTGCTTTCGGGTTTTGCTGTCGGCATGAACTGGATTTTGCTGTTTGAAGCTTTCCGGTACACGACGGTATCGAATGCGACGTTGAGCTATTATTTCCAGCCGATTTTCATGACGCTGTTGGCGCCGTTCGTTTTCAAGGAATCCTTGACCGCGAAAAAGATCGCGTGCGTCCTTTTGGCGATGCTGGGGATGTTCCTGATTATCGGCGTGAGCCCGAATGCGGGGAATTATAATCATCCGGTCGGGATCGGCTTCGGTTTGGCTGCAGCATTTTTCTATGCGGTGGCCATTATGTCCAACAAAAAAATTGTAGGTCTTGGCGGGATCCCGCTGACTGCTTTGACGCTCGTCATCGCAACAGGAATCCTGACTCCTTATGTCGCTCTGACTTCCGTTTTCGGATTAGGACAATTGACTGGCGGCTCCATCACCAGTCTGCTGGTTTTGGGAATCATCCACACGGGAATTGCCTATGTGCTTATGTTTGCAGGCGCCCAAGCTGTCGAGAGCCAGACATTCGCTGTCCTCAGTTATGTCGATCCGGTGACGGCGATTGTGGTTTCGGCCGTATTCCTGAAAGAAGACTTATCACCCGTGCAATTGGCGGGAGGCGTGCTGATACTGGCTGCGGCCTTCCTGAACGAATTTCTGGGCAACCGGGACAAACAGATAGCCCTCAGCAAAGAATAGCGAAAAAGAAAAACGGAAACGAGGCAGCCTCGTTTCCGTTTTTTGCCGAAGAACCACAAAAACCCGGACAGATCTGTCCGGGTTTCGCAGAGAAGGACGCCTCATTGCGTATGGCAGTATGCAGATAAGGCCTTTCTTCTCAATGATGGAGTCATTTTTTTCCGACGCTTACTGACTGAGCGATCTCACGTCGGGAGGATTTCATTAAGAAATGAAAGGCCCTCTTTTATGGATGCACTCAGTATAAGCCATAACTATTTACGAAAAAAGATGCCGAGCCCCGAATGAAAGAAATTTCTCAGAACTTGCATCCATACGGTTTGAACACTGAGAGGATTCTTTCAGAAGACCTTGTTGACTTAGTGAATCTCACCAGGTGATTCGACTGATTTTTTTGTAATAATCCATTTTCATTGCGACATTGTGATCGTAGTCGAGTTTGAAATAGCTGGTGTAGAGGCAATCCAGCAAGAACAGTAATGAAAGTCTGGTCGAAAACGAAGAGATCTTATTGTAATGGCTTTCATTTGAACTCATGTACAGGTGGTGCGTGGCAGCACCCGCGAAAGGGATCGCATCGGTGGATGTGATCAACAGAATGGGTGATCGGTTATTCTTCAAGATTTTCACGATTTCGGGAATGACCGTCCCCCGTCCGCCGTATGAAACAACAATCGACAGGTGCGAGGGATCACTGGCTGCCGCTGTCAGACGCTGATGATATTCTTCGATCGGGACATTGACGAATCTGCCGATTTCCTGCATCTGAAACTTGAAGTTCTCGGCGAAAAACAGATTGCCGGCAGAGGTATACAGGTCGATGGATGGCACCTTTTTCATCAAGGAAGCCGCCTGCCGCAGCTGCTCCAGATCGAGATTGTTGAGCGAGGACACAACCGTCTGTTCGTAGAGTTCCTGCATCGTCCGCGTAATCTGATATTGGGTTTCGTTGGGGTGGATCGGATAGTTGAAATCCAGCGTTTTCCGTTCTTTCAGATAGTCTCCGACCGAGGCCGAAACCAGAATCTTCAATTCGGAAAGTCCGGCCAAATCCATCTTTTTGCATAAGCGGTAAATCGTTGCGTTCGAAATAAAACTGGCTTCGCTGATTTCCGCTGAAGTCATTTTCACAAAAGCCTCGGGATTTTCTTTTATATAGGAAACCAAAATTTTCTCATTTTCGGTCAGGCTCAATAAATTGTCCATTTTGCTGAAGATATTCATCTGTCTTCACCTCATTCCTTCAGAAAGTTGCGCAGGAAATCCGATTCCGAAAGCATCGTCAAATTGTGGCCGCTGCCTTGCAGCTCGCGGACTGCCTGGATTTTGCGGCTCTCGCTCGGTGTGCCGATCTTGCGCCAATCGCTGTCGGCGACGACCAAATAAAGGGTCTCGTAACTTAGCTTGGCATCGAAATGGCCGCCGACGTCGACGACGAGCTGGGCCAAATCGTTGCGCTTCAGTTTTTGGAAGCGGCCGGTAAAGCAGACGTGCTTGTCGTAAAAGACGTGTTCCCTATCGAACAGCAGACTCTTCGGCTTCAGTGGTGCCGCCGTTTTTGTTCGTCTGGCAGGGGAACTTTTGCTGCCTTTCGCGACGCCGAAGCTATGCGAGAACAATTTGCCCATCCGGTATTGGTATTCGTCCAGAAATCCTTGGATGTCGTAGTCGTATTGCGCCAGCATTTTGCTGGTGATCAGCCCGCAGGCGACCGCATCCTCCACGGCATTATGGTGGTTATCGATCGTCATGCCGAAGTAGTCCAACACGGTCGGCAAGCGGTTATTGTGCAGATCCAGCATACGCTGCGCCATCTTGCAGGAACAGAAAAACTCATTCTGCATCTTCGGCAGTTTGTAGGTTTCAATCGTTTGTTGCAGACAGCTCATATCGAATTGGGCAAAGTGGGCCACCAGCGGATCGGTTCCGATGAAGGAACGGATGTCTGGGTATAGGCCGGCAAAGTCGGGTTCACGAGCGACCATGGCCTCGGTGATGCCGTGGATTTGGATATTCCCGCGGCTGAAATATTGGCGCGGATTGATGAGCGCATAGTAGCGGTCGACTTCCTTACCGTCGGAAAAGCGGCTCAATCCGATGGAACAGACGCTGTCACCACGGCTGTTTGCAGTTTCAAAGTCAATGGCGACATAATCCATGTGCATACATACTCCTTTTTGGTTGTTTTTTGAATAATGAATAGATGGCCTATTGCTGCTGCAAAGCCATGATCTGTTGGTAATAAGGGATCATGCTGCCCAAAGCGGCACCGATGATGAAGAACAATAGCATGCGGATCAGCAGGTAGGCCCAGCTTTCCGAGTAGTCGCGCTCCGGATTCTTGTTCGAGCGGCGGAAGAGGATGAACATACCGATCCCCGCAATCCAGCCGATGCCCGACAAAAGCGCCTGCGAAGTCGCCGGATTCAGATAGCCGATCACGAAGCCGACAACCGTGGCAAAGACCAACAAAAGCCGCTGCTTCATTTTTTCTGTCATCAAAATTTCCCCCTTTTTCGTAAACTGTCCAGTGATTCAAGCCTGCCCCTCGGAAATTAGATAAATCGTACCTATTGCGCTCTACGATGCTCAGTCGGTACGATTTCCGATTTCCTAAATTTCTTTCGAGGCAGATCGGGCTTGTCTCACTTTTCTAGCCTATTCTACCACAAAGCGCGCTTCCGGAATACGGTTGTGATCCGGCAAAAAGTGAGCGGATTGTATGTCTGTCGGGTGAACCGCTCGCTGCGCGACGCAAACAACCGAGAGATCCCACAACTGTCAGGTAATCGCAATGCGTAGCTATCCCAATACCCGACAGCTGACTATTCATGCGTCTGCAAATCAAAAAACCGTCCCATTAAGAGACGGTCGTGAGCGATTTTAGAGAAACAATAAGCCATCGAGATCGAGGATGACGATTTCGCGGTGGTTCAGTTGTTTGATGAGGTGATGATCTTCCAATGAGCCCATCTTCCTGCTGATCGTTTCCGGTGTCGTCCCGAGGTAGGAAGCGAGATCCTTCTTCGACATCGGCAAAGTGATGGTGTCGCCGTCTTTCTTGGCCAGTTCGGCAAGGTAGAGGGCCAAGCGGGCTTCGACTTTTTCGGTCGACACGTAGGTCGTCTGCCGTTCCGACTTTTCGAGACGGTTGGAGAATTCCTGCAGCAATTTCAGCGAAATGGCCGGGTATTTCAACAAAAAGTGCTGTAGATCGTTCCTTTTCATCCGGCAAACTTGGGTCTCCTTCACCGCTTCGGCATAGGCTTCGTGCTTCGATTCGCTGAAGAGGGCCAACTCACCAGTGAAATCGCCAGGATTGAGGAAACGCACGAGCTGCTCTTTTCCGGACTCGGCCAGCCGGTAAATGCGGATCAGGCCGGAATGGAGGATATAGAGTGTATCCGACGTATCACCGGGGCGGTAGAGCAGTTCGCCTTTTTTGTAGGTCGCCGGATGCGTGACGGACATGATTTCGTCCATCTGGTCCGGCTCCAAGTGATTGAAGATCGGCACCAGCGAAATGCAGGATTTGTGCGAGTTGCAGGCGCAGTCTCCGCCGCAATTGTGCGCCGGTTTATGGGTTTCGTTCATAGGGAAAATCCTCCGTTTCGGAATGGGACAGGCAGTCTTGGTTGCTTAAATTGTACCGCAAACCGTAGGCTGCATGCGAATTTTATCTTGGATGTGAGCTTTTTATAACGACTGATGGCTAGCTTCACGGGTTAGCCCTTCGGAAAGGATAAAGGAACCCCTTGTCTCTACGAGCCAAGGATACTATTCGACTAACCTGCTGACGCAGGAAGTCTCTCAGCATATTGCGCTCTACGATGCTCAGTCGGCACGATTTCCTAAATTTCTCTCATGACTGAACGAACCCGTTCCGCTTTTCTTCCGGTTGAAGCCGATTAAACGCATAGCGTTCAGGATGACGGCCAGGATGCTGGCTTCATGAATGAACATACCGCTGGCGAGATGGACGGAACCCATCAGCACGCCCGCCAAAAGGAAGAACACGACTCCAACCGCAATGGCGATGTTCTGTTTCATGTTGCGCATGGTCGCCTTTGAGAGCGAATAAGCATGGGAAAACTGCATCAGTTTGTCGGCCATCAGCACAACATCGGCTGTCTCCATCGAGATGTCGGTCCCGCCTTCGCCCATGGCCAAGCCGATGTCGGCTGTCGCGATGGCCGGTGCATCGTTGATGCCGTCACCGGCCATCGCTACGACAGCGCCATCTGCCTGCAGTTGTTTGACGAAACGCACTTTATCCTCCGGCAACAGCTCGGCATGGAAGGCGTCCAATCCCAATTGTTCGGCGACCGCTTGGGCGGTGTGGCGGTTGTCCCCCGTCAGCATAATGATCTGTTTGATGCCGTTGCGGCGCATTTCGGCCAAAGCCTGCGGTGCGTCCTCGCGGATCTGATCAGCAATGGAGAAGAGCCCGGCGAGCGTGCCGTCAATGGCCACGAAAACGACGGTATTGCCGGTTTTTTCGCGTGCAATCGCGTAGCTTTCTGCTGCTTCATTTATCAAGATTCCGGACTGGGCCATCAGTTTGCGGTTGCCGGCGACGAGACGTTGACCTTCAACTGTCGCTTTCAATCCGTGGCCTTTGATGACTTCCGCATCTTTCGGCGCAACAGATGTTTCCAGCCCTTGTTGATGTGCGTATTTCACGATTGTTTGTCCGAGATGGTGTTCGGAAATGCGCTCCGCCGAAGCCGTCAGCTGCAGCAGTTCGCTGCGATCGGCGCTACTGAGGACATGGATATCGGTCACTTCCGGTTTGCCTTTCGTCAGCGTGCCGGTCTTGTCGAAAACGAGCGTATCGACTTTGGAAAAGCGATCCATGACCTCGCCACCTTTCACGAGTACGCCATATTTGGCGCCGTTGCCGATGCCGGCCACGTTCGATACCGGAGCACCGATCACAAGCGCACCCGGGCAGGCGATCACAAGGAAAGTGATGGCAAGATGCAGGTCGCGCGTCCAAACGTAAACGATGACGGAGAGCACCACAATCGCCGGCGTGTAGAAGTTGGCGAAGGCATCTAGGAAACGTTCGGCCTTGGATTTGGATTCCTGCGCCTCTTCGACCAATTCAATAATTTTTGCGAAAGTTGTGTCATCGCCGACCTTTTCCGCGATCATTTCAATGAAGCCATCGTCCACCAATGTACCCGAAAAGACTTTGTCATCCAAGGATTTATTGGCCGGGATCGCTTCTCCCGTCACAGCGGCTTCGTTGATGGCCGCCTGACCCTTCACGATGATGCCGTCAACCGGAATTTTGCCGCCGGGCTTGATGAACAGCCGATCCCCGACAGCCACTTCCTCGACCGGCACAACGACTTGATCGGTGCCATGCAGGACGATCGCTTCCTGGGGCGCCATGTCGATCAACGACCGCAGAGAAGAGCGGGTCTTTTCCAAGGTGCGTGCTTCCAGGAAGTCACCGAACAGAAACAGGAAGGTGACGACGGAAGACTCCGTATATTCGCGGATGAACAGCGCACCGATGACGGCAATCGTCACCAGCAGCTCGATGCTGAAAGCCTTCATCCGCAACGCCAGATAGGCTTTGTACATGATCGGAACCACCGCGATGAGCGTCGCGAGGATAAGCGCGAAGTCAGCAGCAGTGGTATATCCGAGGGTTTTCAAAGCAAAACCGATGACGATTAGGAAGCCTGATAGTGCGGTAATGCGGTTTTTGTATTTATTTATCCATTTGATCATTTTAATGACCTCCTCTGGTATTTTCCTATAGCCTAATCATACGCCATCAGGCAGGAAAGCGACTTGATGGGGGTCAAGCTTTGGATGCGCAATTTCGCTCAGCAGAATCTCAACCGTTTTCCTCCGGCGAACGGAGGCTACGCCGGAGTACGGCTTACATTTAAGTCTTGTGCTCCGACGAGAACCTGCACGCAGGAGAAGAGCCCGCACATTACCGCTGTTCTCCTGCGTGGGAAGCCTCACCGGAGGAGCGCAGCGACTTCACCGCTCAATGGTATCCGAATACAAAAAAAGCTGCCCGCAAATTGCAGGCAGCCGAGTCCTTCGTCAGGACAGATATAAATAGAAGACTAAATCGCATCCCCATCGACAACAGCAGCTTCATCATTCAGGATGGAAGAATCGAATTCTCCGATGTTGCGGGAAGAAACGACGCCAGCCAGCATGCTGTCGTTCACGTTCGTCAACGTGCGCATCATGTCGATGACTGGCTCAACCGAGATGACCAGTCCGGCGATTGTGACAGGCAAGTTCATGGCGCCCAGAACGATCAAAGCGGCGAAAGTAGCACCGCCGCCGACACCGGCAACCCCGAAGGAACTGATCGTAACGACCAAGATCAATGTCAATACAAAACCGATGCTGGTGACGTCGATGCCCAAAGTTGGAGCCACGATGGTCGCCAACATGGCAGGATAGACGCCCGCGCAACCGTTCTGGCCGATGGACAAGCCGAAGCTGGCGGCGAAGTTGGCGGAAGCATCATCGACGCCCAAAGCTTTCGTTTGTGTTTCAACGTTCAACGGCAGTGCGCCGGCGCTGGAACGAGCAGTGAAGGCGAAGCTCAAAACTGGGAAAGCTTTTTTGAAGTAGGTAATCGGATTGACGCCGACTCCAGCCAAAATCAAGCTGTGCACCAGCAGGACGACCAGTAACGCGGCATAGGAAGCGACCACGAACAGTCCTAAGTTGACGATGGCTTGGTAACTGGATGTCGCCATCATTTTGGTCATCAAGGCCAAGATTCCGTATGGAGTCAGGCGTAGGACCAGGGTAACGATGCGCATTACGATTGAATGGATGACTTGCAGTCCTTTATTGAACAGAGCAGCATTTTCAGGCTGTTTTTTCTTGATGCCCATATAAGCGATCCCGACAAAAGCGGAAAAGACTACGACGGCAATTGTACTTGTGCTACGCAGACCGGCCAGATCCTGGAAGATGTTGGTCGGGATGAAGCTGAGCACTTGACCAGGGATCGTCAAATCAGCGACTTGCGTCTGCTGGGTAGTCAAGGCTTCGATCCTTGCGGTTTCAGCGGAACCTTGCGTGAATTGTGCGCCGTCAAGATTGAAGAGGATGACGGATGCCCATCCGATCAGGGCAGCGATGGCGGTTGTGCCCAGCAAAGTGCCGAGCACGGATCCGCTGATTTTGCCCAGATTTTTGGTTTCTTCGATGCGGGTAAAAGCGCCCACGATCGACACAAAAATCAACGGCATGATCAGCATCTGCAGGAAGCGGACGTAACCGTTACCGACGATATTGATCCAGTCGATGGCAGTCAGTGTGATTGTGCTGTCCGGTGCAAAAAGCAACTGGATGGCGGCCCCGAAGACGATCCCCAAAGCTAACGCGATGAAAACGCGTTTGGAGAACTTGATGTGTTTGGCGCCCAAACGATAAAGTGCGAAAAGCAGTGCCACAAATACGGCTAGAATAATGACAATGGAAATGATGTCCATTTGAATTCCTCCTTTGATTTATCTATCCGAGAACGTAAAAAAGCTCTCGTCCCTATACTCCAAATGCTTGGAATACAGGGACGAAAGCTCTTCGTGATCCACCCTTGTTCGCACGACCCTCGCGGATTGTGCCTTATGAAGTACGCAAAACCAGCCATACTTCTGTACGGTATCGGGTACAAACCGAAATGACACTAACGCATCATCTTGCTCCGAGACGCATTTTCGCTTTCCAGACCATGCCTCTTCTCACCGACTGAGGCTCTCTTTGATGACCGTGAAAGGTACTTCTTCTCTTCAACGCACAACTTATTCTCATTTGTGTTTTCATGATAGCATGCTTATTTTTCGAAAGCAACTGATATCCCTCGGTTCAGGAATAATTGAATTTGCGCGAGTGAGGGGCGCGGAAAAGATGAATAACTCTGCGGAATCCATGTTTATGCCCCCGAATCCGGACGGAAAGACGGATAATCATCAGGAATCCATCTTTCAGGAAACCATCGAAAACAAAAAATAGGAGCCGCCTCGAAATTGAGGCGACCCCTAAAATGATTTAGGATTCTTTGACTGATTGGACTTCGTAGCCCAATTTTTGGATTGTTTCGCTGATGGCGTTCCCTGAAGTCTTGTTGCCGTCGAATGCGGCTTTGACTTTGCTGGAGTTGAACAGCACTTTGACGGTTTCGACGCCCTCGATTTTGCTGACGGCGGCTTCGATTTTCTTGATGCAGGATGGGCAAGTGACGGGTCCCAATTGGATAACGGCTTGGCTCATGATTCATTCCTCCTATGTGTCTGTTATGACTATAGTATAAGCGGAATAAGCCGGAAAGGACTTGACCGGCATCAAGTATTCGAAATCATTTTACGTCGTAGTCGTAGAAGATGCGACCTTCCAATTTGCAGCGGTCGTAATCTTCCAAGACAGCTTTGACTTGATTGGACAAGAAGAAGAGACCGAACAAGTTGGGGATGACCATCAAGGCATTGAAGGTGTCGGCAAGCATCCAAACGATATCGACTTCCTGCAAGGCGCCCAGGAATATGAAGATTGCCACCAGAATCTGATAAGGCAGAACACCTTTCGTTCCCGGGAGTTTGACACTTACGAATCGAAAAAGCATCCGGAAAGCCCGATAGGGCTTATTTTTTTTGTCAAATTTATCGGTTATATTTTGCGTGACTT
>NZ_FOQC01000089.1 GCF_900113645.1 Trichococcus flocculiformis | reverse complement strand
TTCATCGAAAACTGTTCAATTTAGTTTAGCACTGACAAAAGCCAGTAAATTGGATCCTTATCGGACCCTGATTGACGAAAAGGTTTCGGAAGGCTGTTCCGCTACGGCGATTTATTCGCTCCTTAAACGGCGAGGATACGAAGGAAAAATCACGATTCTTCGGGACTATTGCCGAACACTGAAACAAACAAAAACCAAGAAGGCAACAATTCGAATTGAAACGAACCCTGGTCTGTCGGCGCAAGTGGATTGGAAGGAGAATATGACCCTTTACACGAGTTCCGGGCGGCCCGTCACATTCAATATCTTCTTGTACGTGCTGGGTTATTCACGCATGAAATATTTGGAACTGACTTTTGAGAAAAAGCAAGATACGTTATTCATGTGCTTAAACGATGCCTTTTATTTAACCGGCGGTGTACCCAGGGAAATCTGGTTCGACAATATGAAAACAGTGGTCAATCATGCCAAATCTCAATACAAAAAGGTCGTCTTCCACGACACCTTCTACGCCTTCAGTAAGGATGCCAGTTTTCAGCCTATCGCTTGTCGTCCGTTCCGGCCTCAGACAAAAGGAAAGGTGGAGGCTTTGGCAAGAACCTGCGAACGGTTGCGCGTTATGAATGGCGAATTTGATGATGAGCTCGAGCTCTGTCACTACGTCCATGATTTAGCCGAAGAGCTCAATTATGAGGTTTCCCAAGCGACAGGCCAACGGCCAATCGACTTATGGGAACACGAAAAAGAGCACCTACAGGCATTCGATTTTGAACTGTTGGCTGAATACAGTTGTGACGATATTCGCCGTATCGTCAGCACAGAATCCATGGTCCAATTTCGAACGAGTAAGTACTCCGTTCCCATTAAATATATCGGCGAGGAAGTCGAAATTCGACTCACTACCGCATTCATACACATTTATTATAATGGAGAATTGATTCAAACGCATCCGATTAGTGAAAAAAAGCGATCCTATACGTACGACACTCATGACGCCTACGAGATTTTGAAGTCTGATGTGTTTAAGCATAAAGAGGACGAAGAAATCTATGCGTTCATTGAAAATTCTTTGGCGCAGTATGATGATGTGTAGGAGGTGCTGCAATGAGTAACCATGTCCAACTCCTCAATAATTTTGAAAAACTCGGTCTGCTTCGGATGCGGGAATACTTCCCCAACTACCAGGAAGTCGTAAACCGCGAAGCGATTCCCTTCACGGAAGCCCTACTGGAATTAACCAATCGAGAGCTGGCGTTTCGGTCCGATCGGAAAGTGGAGCGTGCTGTAGAAAACGCGCGGTTTCCGGTCATTCGTGCACTCAAAGACTTCGATTTCTACTTTCAGCCAAGCATCAACCGGCATGAAATTCTGGATCTGCAGCACATGGGCTTTCTTGAAAAAGCCGAAAATATTATATTCATCGGTAATTCAGGTGTCGGGAAAACGCATTTGGCGACTGCCCTCGGCGTGGAAGCCTGCCATCAAGGCGTTAAGGCCATATTCATCAACTGTCATGAGCTGATCCAAAAGCTCCAATCAGCTTATGAAAAAGGAACACTCGAACGGGTTTTAAAACGTTATTCGAACTACGAGCTCCTAATCATCGATGAAATCGGCTACCTGCCTATTGCCAAACAAGAGGCCAGTCTCCTCTTCCAACTGATCCGGTTGAGGCACGAGGTGCATTCCACCATCCTGACGACTAACATTCCCTTTTCCAAATGGGGAGACGTTTTTCAGGACAGCGCCGTGACAGCAGCCATTCTTGACCGCCTGATCCACCATTCCAGAGTATTCCAGATCACCGGAAACTCATATCGCATGAAAGACTACAAGCTGGAACGCGAGCAGCGTTCCAAGAAAAAAACACCGGACGATCCTCCGTGATCGACCGGTGAAAAAAGACAGTCCCCCGTTGTTTTTCGGCAGAAGCCGGTGAAAAGCAACATCGTCTTACCGCTGAAAAACGACATTTTTTAAACCGGTGAAAAACAACATTTTTGAACCGGTGTTGACAGCCACCCAATGCGAAAGAGAAAGCCACTGGTGTTTTATTATGGATCGCGTTACATCTGTGGAGAGAGCTGATGATCTATCAGATACGTCATTGTCCATCAGTGTTTCTACTAGCACCAACTCCGACGAGAACTACTCTAACCGGAGAAAAGTAGGTATGAGAGTGAGCGAAATTCGATGAATCGCAGTTTATCGGTGGTGCGTATTCATGTCAATCAATTTCTCCGGTGGCAAATAGGTGTCAGCCATCTGGTGTTAGTAATTTAGTCGCAACTTAGGAACTTAGCGCAATGTATTTCATTTCAAACAAATGGTATTAGCCCAGAGAAATTAATAGCAGTGACATAGTTATTACCACTTAGTGACACCGAAATTACCACTGAATGCCAGACGCGTTATCAGAGGGAAAGCTTTTGTGTTTTGCAAGCGAAGGTGCAGAAGATTGTAGAGGGAACTACAGAACGTTGCTTATCATATATCATAATTCTTTTGGTTCTTCGTATTGACAAGGATATTACCAACGATTGACAGAGAGGTTACCACACTTTGACACCATCATTACCATGTAAGGAAGACTTAATTACTAAGAGTGATACGAGGTTACCTCTGGAATGTCCAAATTATTCCCAGTTGTAGATGAACAAAACCTCATATCTGGGTGAGGAGAACTCTCGTCAAGAACACTTATAGCCATTGCACCAACTCCTGCGAAAGTGGATAGGTTACACTTAACTGGACAAATTCAT
>NZ_FOQC01000045.1 GCF_900113645.1 Trichococcus flocculiformis | reverse complement strand
ACGCAGCGGCCTTCCTCCGTTTTCTGGAGCGGACGTTGCGGGAATACCCCACCGGAAAAATCGTGATGGTATTGGATAATGCCCGTATCCACCACGCCAAGCTGATCCAGTCTTTTCTTGAAGAAAACGCTGGGCGCCTGGCACTCATCTTCCTCCCTCCCTACAGCCCTCAGTTGAACCTAATGGAAGGCGTATGGAAGTGGCTCAAGGAATCGGTCATCAACAATGTTTTTTTTGACCACGTCCAGAAAATCAAACAGGCGGTCCGCGGTTTCTTAGCCGATGTGAACGGGCGTCCCCTTGAGGTGATTGACCGACTGTGCGTGCGGATGTAAAGTATTTAATTCAACCTATATATGCTATAATAACAAGAAATATTTCAAGGGAGTTGCACATATGATTCATACATTTATTTTTGATGTCGACGGTACAATCGTTGATACTGAAGATTCCATTTTCAGAGGTCTGGACGATATCCTTCAGGAACACGCCGGCAGACCTGCCACACAAGAAGACATGCGTACAATATTCGGCATACCGGGGATGGAAGGTTTGCAGCATTTGGGCTTCACACCCGAACAAGCTGCGGATCTGCATCCGAAGTGGAGTGCGCAGTCGAAAACTTATGCGGACAGCGTGAGTATCTTTGCCGGGATGGAAGATACGCTGCGCTATTTAAAGGAAAACAATCATCTCCTGGGCATTGTCACTTCAAAGACAAAAGAGAGTTACGAGCTGAACATCACACCATACGGTTTGGATGACTATTTTGACGTCATCATTACATCAAGCGATACTGAAGAACACAAGCCTTCCGGACAACCTTTGACGGAATGTTTGCGCAGATTAGGCGTTTCCGAAAATGAAGCCATCTACATCGGGGATTCCATTTACGACAACCAATGCGCACGCAATGCCGCTGTTGCATTCGGATTGGCAGAATGGGGATCGCATACGGCAGAAGGATTCGATGCCGATCACATCTTCAAGACACCTTCAGATATTTTATCGATTTTATAGAAAAGGCAAGCAACCTGGAGATAGGTTGCTTTTTTCGTTATAAGAATGGGTAGGAACAATCAAAATTGACATCTTACGCTATTCACCCTCTGTCTTCAAGACGCTTCAGCCTTGCCAGTAATTCATCAGCCGCCCCTTCATTTTTAGTTTTCATATATAAGGCATGGCTTTCCAGATAAGAATCTCTGGCCCTTTCCAATTCATTTAGGGTGAAATGATAATCACCCAGTCCGCGCATGATGCCGGCTTGACATTCCTCGTCTTCGGATTTATCAGCGTACTGTTTCGCCTTATCAAGATTCATTTTGCCTTTCATCGGATTCCGCTGCAACAAAGACAGCAAAGCCGCCTCATAGTAACTGCGGGCCAACCCACTGTAATCATCGGGAAAATGTGTCAATCGGAAAGTGATTTCTTCTTCACACATCAATGCTGCCAAATCGTATTCTTTCATGCACCGGGTATTCACCGCCAAGGCATGCAGATACTCTGATTCTTTCTTCAGATCTTTATTTTTTTTAGCGTAAAACAATAGCTCTTCAAGACACTCTTTGGCTCCAGCAAAATTTTTCTGGGCGGCATAGCACTTCGCCAGCTTGTTTACGACTTTTTGATATTCTTCCGATTTAGGATTATCCATTAAATATAAGGCGTTGATGTACTTTTTTTCAGCATGAGCATAATCGTTCGCCTCCATCGCAAATTCAGCGATTTCAATCAGTTGATTAATTTTCTTGTCCATCGCGCATCCCCCTTGCTTCACGAAAAAATGTTATCGTTTTCATCACCATCTTAACACCATTTGGGTGGTTTCACAAAGGATAACTGTAACGGCGAAATAGGTGCCCTAAGCAAGGATGCTGCCACGTTCACATGGTTTTACACAAAAAATTTCCAAAAATAATTCTGTTTGAACAATTCAGGATTCGGATATAAGTAAGGAACGTTTACTGTATTTCTTTGGTTATTCCAACATTTCTGCAGGAATGACGTTCTTCACGAGGGAAAGATAATTATTCGGCGTTATTTCCAGGTCCTCATAACCGTTCAACCCATGCTCCAAGGCTAACTCTTCCGAGTAATTTTCCAACTTATAAATTTTAAAATCCCGCCGTGAGTTCTCAACATTTCCCGGATCTGCCACATAGTGCGAAACAGTAGGCTCGAATTGGACGTTTTCGATACTCATCGTCTCATCATCAGCAATGACAAAATCAAAAGTCACCATGCCTCCGAGCGTATTATAATCCGTCAACGAGTGGGCAATAAAATTCCCTAGAGAATAGACCACAAGGGTTTTATTTTGATTTACGCCGGTCACCCACTCAATCGGTTGCAGAATGTGTGGGTGGGTGCCGATGACGACATCGACCTCCAGATCTGCAAACAATTGTGCATAAGTACGTTGCATCTCGTTGACTTCCTGCGTATTTTCGTCACCCCAGTGCGCCGAAACGATGACAGCATCGCTGACGCTTTTGGCATTGGCAACATCCTGGCGAATCTGCTCTTCGTCAAAATAGGCTACCCGATAAGAGGTGTCCGGCTCAATACCGTTCGTGCCGTAAGTATAGGTCAAAAAAGCGAACGTGACGCCTTCTCTTTCGATTGTCCGGATTTCATCCCGATCCGCTTGACTCTCATAAATACCTGTGTAGATGACATCCTCCACTTCATTCCATACTGCCAGGGAATTGAGGGCGCCTGGGTAATCATAATCCAAGGCATGGTTCGTTGCGCCGTTGACCAAATCAAAGCCTAGGTCTTTCATATCCTGGGCGATTTCGGGCGGCGTATTGAACGCTGGGTAGCCCGAATAAGGATAATCTCCCCCCGCGCTGATCGTTTCTTGATTCAGAAAAGCGATATCCGCCTCTTCAATATCCTCTGCCACATTTTCGTAGATGAACTTGAAGTCATAGGTTCCGTCCGGCAATTCCGCATCCCGGAAAATGGAATCATGGATCAGATTATCCCCGACTCCGATGAAGGAAATGACTTTTTCCTCCTCGTTTTCGGAAACTGTATCATTTTGTTCAGAAGCGGTGTCCACGGATGCAACTTCAGGAACCGTATCCGCTTCATCCGCGCACCCCCATAATCCCAGCACAGCCAACGACATCACAAACGTTTCTTTTCTCATTTTGTTCCCCTTTTCCGAAGGATTTTTCGCAATATTCGACAATTTGATTATACCGGACCCTATCGTCTTTGTCACTTGAGGCAAATTTTTCTTATTCCTATTTTTTTTATGGATATGCATATTTTCGCTGGAAAACTACAGAGCAAAATGTCCCGTTCCTCCGGCGAGGCTTCTTTCGCCGGAGCAGAATGGTAATAGTTGGTCTCTTCTCCGAGGAGGCTTCTGCCCACAGGAGGAGACCATCAGAATGTGGTCCTCAACTCCGGCCAAGCGCCCCACGCCGGAGAACAGCAAAAAAGCTGTCTCATCAGAGACAGCTCCACTATTCAAAATTCTACAGTCGTGATTTGAAATCTTCGTATCCGAAGGTCTTGATGACTTTCGTGCCGTCTTTGACCGTATGGGCTGCGATGGCCGGCAGCTGGATGCCGTTGAAGGTCGTGTTCTTGACCATCGAATAGATGGCCATATCCGTGAAAATCAGGCGATTGCCGGGCTGAAGCGGCTCATCGAAGGAATAGTCCCCAATGACGTCCCCTGCTAAGCAAGTCTGTCCACCTAAACGGTACGTGTGCGCTTTCTCACCGGCTTCACCGGAACCGATGATGAACGGACGGTAGGGCATTTCCAACACGTCCGGCATGTGGCAAGTCGCGGATGTATCCAGGATGGCCAGATTCATCTGGTTGTAGGTCGTCTCGAGCACACTCGCGACAAGGAAGCCTGCATTCAATGCGATCGCTTCACCAGGCTCAAGATAGACCTGCACAGCATATTTCTCTTTGATGTAGTTGACGATTTTCACCAATTTGGCGATGTCGTAACCTTCTTTGGTGATATGGTGTCCACCGCCGAAGTTCACCCATTTCATTCCGTGCAGATATTTCCCGAATTTTTCCTCGAATGCGACCAAAGTCGCTTCCAAAGCATCGGAACCTTGTTCGCAAAGGGTGTGGAAATGCAGACCGTCCAACAGTTCGACTTGGCTTTCATCGAAATTGACGGCTGTCGTTCCCAAACGCGAAAACGGGCTGGCCGGGTCATACAGCGCATGATCCTGCGTCGAAAGTTCTGGATTGACGCGCAAGCCAATTTCGATCGGACGCGGGCTGTTCTTGACCATTTCGGCATACAGCCTCACTTGGTTAGGTGAATTGAAGA
Organism: Trichococcus flocculiformis; assembly: GCF_900113645.1. Lineage (GTDB taxonomy): Bacteria > Bacillota > Bacilli > Lactobacillales > Aerococcaceae > Trichococcus > Trichococcus flocculiformis. The sequence continues at coordinate 15,975 of NZ_FOQC01000045.1, read as the reverse complement.
CGATGTGATCCACGATCGGGAGCAGCGCCTCCATTTCTTCCTTCTTGAAAGCCGGCGCAAAAACATGCGTCTCTTTGCCGAATTCCTCAAAACCCAGTTGCGCTTCGTGGACGGAGCTGGCGGTCGTGCCGTCCAGATACTCGGCGATTAAAGGGTAGAAATGATACATTGAAAAAGCCTTTTGAGCCAACAAGATCTTGCAACCTGTCTGATCCTTGACCGATTTCAGGATTTCCAGATTGCGGCGCAATAAAGTTTCATCCACCACATAGCTGGGTGTCGGCAAGGATTGAAAATCGATTGTTGTGTCCATCCGTACCTCCTAGTCGACCAAGGTAGGATTGAAGTCCTCTTGCCAAGGCAAGCCGTAGACGTTCAATGCTTCCATGAATGGATCCGGATTGAATTCTTCGATATTGTACACACCTGGTTTTTTCCACTGTCCGGTCAAGACCATAGCTGCCCCGATCATCGCTGGGACACCGGTTGTGTAGGAGACGGCTTGCGAGCCGACTTCTTTGTAGCATTCTTCATGGTCGCAGACGTTGTAGATGTAGTATGTCTTCTCTTTTCCGTCTTTGATTCCGGTGAAGATGTTACCGATGTTCGTTTTTCCTTTTGTGCGCGGTCCCAATGAAGCTGGATCAGGCAATACGGCTTTCAGGAATTGTAGCGGCACGATTTGTTTGCCTTCGAATTCGATCGGCTCGATGGAAGTCATGCCCACATTCTCCAACACTTTCAAATGCGTCAGGTAGCTTTCGCCGAATGTCATGAAGAAACGGATGCGTTTGATGCCTTTGATGTTCAAAGCCAAAGATTCGATTTCTTCGTGGTGCAGCAAATACATGTCCTTCTTGCCGACCTGATCGAAATTGTATTCGCGTTTGATTTCCATCGGTTCCGTTTCGATCCATTTACCATCTTCCCAATAGCTTCCGTTTGCGGTCACTTCGCGGATGTTGATCTCCGGATTGAAGTTGGTTGCGAAAGGATAACCATGATCGCCGCCGTTGCAGTCCAGGATATCGATCGTATGGATTTCATCGAAATGATGTTTTTGGGCATAGGCAGAGAATACGCTTGTTACGCCCGGGTCAAAGCCTGATCCCAACAACGCGGTGATGCCGGCTTTTTCGAAACGCTCGCGGTAATCCCATTGCCATTTGTATTCAAATTTAGCTGTATCTTCCGGTTCATAGTTCGCTGTGTCGACATAATCAGTTTTTGTTTCAAGACAGGCATCCATGATGGTCAAGTCTTGGTATGGCAAAGCCACATTAATCACGATATCCGGTTTGTATTCATTGATCAGCGCCACTAATTCAGGAACATTGTTCGCATCCACTTGGGCAGTCGTTATTTTTGAACGCCCAGCATAAATGCCGCTTTCGATCCGATCTTTGATTTCATCGCATTTTGACTTGGTACGACTGGCAATCATAAATTCTTCGAACACTTCTGAATTTTGGGCACATTTATGGCATACGACGTTGGAAACGCCACCGGCACCAATAATTAAAGCTCTACTCATCTTATTCATTCCTCCTGTAGGGAAAATTCATTCATCCATCCTGCGGGCCTTTTTCTGCAGATATCCTCAAATAGGGGCTTAACGACAGACAAGATATTATAACACAAAGCAGTATAGGATAATGTTTTTTTAGCGACAACGACAACATATCGTCATATCTGATAGCCCTTGGCGCAACTCCATCTTACAACACTTCAAAAAAACAAGCGAGAAATTCCCTCCATTTGAAGGAAATTTCCCGCTTATCCTATTACAATTTTAAAAAATTTAAAATGCATCACCCTAGGTGTTTGAAGTACTCCCAAAGTGTTCCCCGCACCAATAATGATGGCTAGTTCCACGGATTAGCCCTTCGGAAATTAGATAAATCGGGTCTATTGCGCTCTACGATGCTCAGTCGGTCCGATTTCCTAAATTTCTTTCAGGGCTGAACGAATCCGTTTCACTTTTCTATCTATGCGTATATATTGTCCCATTTTGCTTCGTACGCATCAATCTCATCTTTATAGGCCATTGTTTCGGTGATGTCGTCGATGCCGTTTTCCAATTTATGCTTCCAAGTCGGATCGATGGCGAACGGATACTCGGCTGTGCTGGTTCTGACCACTTGATTCGGCAAGTCGATCTGGATGGTTTCATCCGCCGGCAATTGCGCCAACGCATCACGTTGCTCTTGCGGCAACTCGATCAGCAACAGACCATTCTTCAAGGAATTCATATAGAAGATATCGCTGTAACTGCCGGCGATGATGACTCGGAAACGGTAATCCTTCAATGCCCAAGCGGCATGTTCACGGGAAGAGCCGCAGCCGAAATTATCTCCCGTTACGAGGATTGTCGCTTCTTGACGGTCATCATCGTTCAAAGGGAACTCCGGATTCGGATCGCCATTTTTCAAGAAGCGCCATTCATCGAAGACAAAAGCGCCGAAACCCGTTTTTTCGATCCGTTTCAGGAATACTTTCGGAATGATTTGGTCAGTATCGATGTTGTTGTTCATCAAAGCAACGGTCTTACCGTTATGTACTTTAATTGGCTCCATAAGTCACTGCTTCCTTTCTGATATCCACAAATTTACCGTTCACTGCGGCAGCTCCTGCCATTGCCGGGCTGACCAAGTGCGTCCGCGAACCTTTACCTTGACGGCCTTCAAAGTTACGGTTGGAAGTCGAAGCACAGTGTACGCCAGCAGGCACTTTATCCGGGTTCATCCCCAAGCAAGCCGAGCATCCTGGCTCGCGCCATTCAAATCCCGCATCGATGAAGATTTTGTCCAATCCCAACTCGGCGGCTGCATCGCGGACGGTCCGGCTGCCCGGCACAACCATCGCTTGGATATGGGCAGGCACTTTTCCGCCTTTGACATACTTCGCCGCTTCGATCAGATCGGACAGGCGGGCATTCGTACAAGATCCGATGAAGACAAAGCCCAATGGAATATCTTCCGCCGTTTGACCAGGTTTCAGATCCATGTAGTTATAGGCACGCTCATCATTTTTGTCCTGGATTTCCGGGAATTTTTCTCCGAATTGCACGCCCATACCTGGATTGGTTCCCCAAGTTACATAAGGAGCCAAGTCGGAAACATCGATAGCGATGTCAGTGTCATAGACAGCATCCGGATCGCTCTTCAGCGTCTCCCAATCGGCAATGGCTTTCTCCATGTTTTCCGGTGCATAACGGCGACCGCGCAAGTAATCGTAAGTAGTCTGGTCCGGTGCCATCATGCCGATTTTTGCACCGAACTCGATGGACATATTACAGATTGTCATCCGTTCTTCCATCGTCAAGGCTTCCACTGTATCTCCGTAGAATTCAATCGCATAACCACTTCCGAAGGCTGCTCCGTAAGTCGCAATCAAATGTAGGATGATATCTTTCGCGTAGACGCCCGCAGGCAATTTGCCGGTGATTTTTACGCCCATCGATTTCGGTTTTTTCTGCCAGATTGATTGCGTTGCAAAAACATGCTCCACTTCCGAGCTGCCGATACCGAATGCCATCGCTCCGAAGGCCCCATGCGTAGCCGTATGTGAATCTCCGCAGACGACAATCTTACCAGGTTGGGTTGCGCCCAATTCAGGTCCTACCATGTGCACAATCCCTTGATTGGCTGTTCCGATATCCATTAATGGAATGTTGAATTCTGCGCAATTCTTTTGCAGCGCTTCAATCTGTTTCTTAGAAATCAGGTCTTTAATATTGTAGATGTCTTCCGTCGGCACATTATGGTCGACCGTTGCGATCGTTTTGTCAGGACGTCGGACTGGGCGGTTGGTTTCGCGCAAGCCATCAAAGCCTTGTGGCGAAGTGACTTCATGGATCAGGTGCAGGTCCACGTACAACAATTGTGGTTCACCTTCTGGTCCTGTAATGACGTGTCTGTCCCATAGTTTATCAAAAAGCGTTCTGCTCATACTATCTACTCCCCTTCACTTTTCCAAAATGGCTTTCACTTGTTCAGTAAATGCTGTCGTTGTCGTCGTGCCGCCCAGATCGGCCGTCAGGAACCCGGCATCCATCACCTCGGAGGCCGCTTTTTCAAGCGCAGCAGCCTCTTCATGCAGCTGGAAGCTTTGGCGCAGCATCATGGCTACGGATAGGATCATCGACATCGGGTTGGCGATGTTTTTACCGGCGATATCCGGTGCGGATCCATGGATCGGTTCATATAACGAAGGACCGGATACCGCATGGCTTCCGGAAGGCAACATCCCCAGTGAGCCTGTGATGACGGATGCTTCGTCGCTCAGGATGTCCCCGAACATGTTTTCCGTCACGATGACATCGAATGAGGTCGGATCTTGGATAATTTTCATCGAAGCCGCATCGACATACAAATGATCCACGGTCACTTCCGGATATTCTGTCGCGATTTCATTCACGGTTTTGCGCCATAATTTGCTGCTGGCCAATACGTTGGCTTTATCGACGGAAGTCAGTTTTTTGCCGCGCGTCATCGCGATGTCAAAAGCCTGGCGGACAATCCGATCGATTTCGCTCTTTTTATAGAATAAAGTATCAGTCGCTTCCTCATCGTTCCAATGCTTCGGCTGGCCGAAGTACAGGCCGCCAGTCAATTCACGGACCACGATGAAGTCTGTGCCTTTTACCCGCTCCGTCTTCAAAGGGGAGAGGTGGGCGATGCTGTCGCTGACTGCGATCGGGCGGATGTTCGAGAAAAGTCCCAATGTCTTACGCAATTGCAAAAGGCCATCTTCCGGTGTTTTCTCGGCTTTTTCCCATTTCGGTCCGCCGATTGCGGCCAAAAGAATCGCATCAGCTTCTGAACAGCCTTTGATTGTTTGTGGCGGAATCGGATCACCGGTTTCATCGATACCGGCTCCTCCGAATGGGTAAACTGTTACGTTGAATTCATGCTGAAATTTTTTGCCGAGCGTTTCCAGCAAGGTCAAGCCGCTTTCCATTATTTCTGGTCCAATGCCATCTCCGGGCAATGCTGCAATCGTATAATTCATCTTACTTTTTCCCCCTCATCAGAAATGTGCTGATACTTTTTCTATTGTCTGTTTATTTTTTGCTTTTCCGCTGGCTTGGATGTACGCTTTCGCGGATGCCGTCAGAACGTCGAAGTCGATACCTGTTCCGTTATAACTCTTGCCGTCCTCATCCTCCACGACCACGTGCACTTCTGCTTGCGCATCTTTCCCGCCTGTGATGGCTTCGATGTTGTATTCCTTCAGAATGATTTCTTGCTCCATAATGCGGTTGATGGTATTGTAGATCGCTTCGATGCTTCCCGATCCGGTTGCGGAATCCTGCATCTTCGCTTCTTTATTGCCCTTATCCTGGATGCCGACGATCGCCGCTTGGATGCCATCTTTCACAAACTGCACTTGCAGTCGTTTCAACTCGTAAGCCGATTCATCTTCGATCGACTTACCGACCATCAGCGCATGGATGTCCTCTTCGGTCACGTTCTTCTTCTTGTCAGCCAGTTCTTTGAAGCGGGCGAACAATATTTTGATTTCAGCGGGATCGCTGATTTCATAGCCCATTTGCGCAATCCGATCCACAAAGGCGTGACGGCCGGAAAGCTTGCCAAGCGGCAATGAGTTATGCTCCACACCGACCAATTGCGGTGTGATGATTTCGTAGGTTTCCGGGTTCTTCAGCACACCATCCTGATGGATCCCGGACTCGTGTGCGTAGGCATTACCGCCGATGACGGCTTTGTTGCGCGGAACCGGCATGCCGGAAAGGCGGCTGACCAAATCGCTTGTGCGCTTCGTTTCCTTCAGTACCATACCCATTTCTTTCTCATAATAATTTTTGCGGATGTGGAGCGCAACTGCAACTTCCTCAAGTGCCGTATTTCCTGCACGCTCTCCGATGCCGTTGATGGTGCCCTCTACCCGAAGCGCGCCATTTTCGACTGCAGCCAAAGCGTTCGCCGTTGCCATGCCCAAATCGTCGTGGCAATGTGAGGAGAAGATGACGTCATCAAAGCGGGTTACATTTTGCTTCAGGTATTTGAACAGATTTCCGAATTCAGTCGGATTGGTATAGCCAACGGTATCAGGAATGTTGATGACCGTTGCGCCCTTTTCGATAGCCAGATTGACGACTTCAACCAAGAAATCCCAATCGCTTCTGGTCGCATCCTCAGGAGAGAACTGGACTTTCTCGAATTTTGATTTGGCGTATGCCACATGGTGTCCAACAGACGCCAACACTTCTTCTTTGCTCATCTTCAGCTTGAATTCCATATGGACAGGGCTCGTTGCAATAAAAATATGGATTTGTGGATCCGCCGCATCCTTCAAGGCTTCATAAGCTGTATCGATGTCTTTTTCGTTGCAACGCGCAAGTCCTGCTACTGTCATGTTTTTGACAGCGCCGGCGATCGCTTTTACCGCCTCGAAGTCGCCTTCTGAAGAAATCGGGAAACCCGCCTCGATAACATCGATCCCCCATTTTTCCATCTGCAAGGCAATCTGTACTTTTTCCTTCGTATTGAAGTTCACACCAGGTGTCTGTTCCCCATCGCGCAGAGTCGTATCAAAGAATTGAATGTACTGTTTTTCGGTCATGGTCTTTTCCTCCGGTTCATTTTTCGTTTATTGGTTTCATTAAAGATTCATAAGAGTAAATTTCGAAAAAAAATGCATCCACAAATAATGGATGCATTTCGAAGGTCAATAAATAATCGCTTCAGCCCCATTATTTGTCAATGCCAAGCAGGGCTCAAACGACTGATATTCCAGTGTCCAAGCCCTGCTATAATAATAAGCCGTTGAAAGAAGGGGTAGTCCCCATGATTACGTTAGCTGATACGTTTGCATCTTCCATGACGATCCCCTCCTTCCCTTTTTTGTAGCCTTCTAATTTTTCATTAAGTTTTATTATCGTATTCTCATTTTATGCAATGTACCTTCTTTTGTCAACCCTTTTTGCTATTTGCTTACAAAATCGTGTAACACGTCGCTCAAGCCAGCGTGGAAACGCAGAAGAATGTGTCCTCAACTCCGGTGATGGCCTTCTCATCGGAGTTCGCCGGTAACTTTCTTTCTCTCCTCCGATAAGTGAGGCCTTATCGGAGGAGACAACTCTAATTGTTAGACCAACTCCGGCGAGGCCTCCGTCGCCGGAGCAGAACAATATACGCTCGGGTACGCCACAAAAAAACGAGGCTGCCACACTTTAGTGAGGCAGCTTCGTTTTTAATGGATAACTTATTCTGGCATTTTGATGCTGTCTGGATCAATTCCCAATGCCTCAGCCATCTCTTCATTGATGACCAATTGCAGCGTCTCAGGGAATTGTACCGGCAGTTCGGAAGGAAGTTTACCTTCTTCCAAAATTTGCAAGGCCATTTCGCCTGTCTGACGCCCTAATTCCTTGAAGTCGATTCCGTAAGTTGCCAATCCGCCAACTTCCACCATATCTGTGGCGCCAGGAATGACAGGGATTTTGGCTTCCATCGCGATTTGGCCAACGGTAGCCATTGTGCTGGATAAGGTATTGTCTGTCGGAATATAGATCGCGTCCACTTTTTGTACCAACGATTCCATCACTTGTTGGACATCGTTTGTCGAAGTAACGGTCATGATTTCGACGTTCACGCCTGCTGCTTCCAGCAACGCTTTCGCTTGCTCACTTTGGACAACGGAATTCATTTCACTGGAGTTAAAGATGATCCCTACCGTTTCTGCAGTAGGTACAATCGACAACAACAGTTCAATCTGCTTGTCCATTGGTGCTTGGTCGCTTGTTCCGGTGATGTTCGCTCCCGGTTCTTCCGCGCTTGCCACCAGTCCGGCATCGATTGGATCGGTTACGGCAGTGAACAGAACTGCATTTTCTTTTTCTGCGTTTGCTATCGCTTGTGAAGCCGGGGTCGATATCGATAAAATAAGGTCATTATTGCCTGCTAAGCGCTCAGCCATACTCTGCAGGTTGGCTTGGTCACCCTGGGCATTCTGGTAATCTACGACCAGGTTGTCGCCTTCGACGTACCCAGCTTCCTCCAGCACTTCCAAGAACCCTGTGCGGGCAGCCGATAAGGACTCGTGCTCAAGAATCTGCAGAATACCGATATGCACAGCATCTTCTGAAACTGTCGAACTTGCTGCGGAAGAATCCGTTGCTTCTTCTGTACCGCCGGCGCATGCACCAAGCAATAAAGCAGAAGTCAGTGCCAATGTTGTCGCTACTTTCTTTTTCCAATCCATTCCAATCATTTCATTTCCCCCTATTTTTAGTTTGTGCGAGAACTTCTTAGGCAATCAACCGCTTATCCCTAGTACGAAAAAACCCATTCAGATAAAATTATCCAAATGGGCTTTTCTGATGATGGGACTGCGGCACCTTTGTTTGCGTTTGCATTAATCCTTCTAGCACATTAGTTATTTGCCTTCAGTTTATAAGAATCAGATAAGGATGTCAACGATTAAATTAAATTAAGATGAGCTTATTCTCATTTAAAAACAATTAACGATTACTCATTCGATCAGCAGGCGCTGTTCTGTAGGTTTCAGCAACTTCCAAACCAATTTCGGATCAGCCTTCTGATCTAGATAGAAGGCTTCATCTTCAGGTTCCAGTATCACAGGCATGCGATCGTGGATAGCACGCATCTGATCATTGGCGGCCGTGGTGATGATGGAGAAAACAGTAAAAGGATTTCCGTTTTCATCCTGATAAGTCTTGAGGATACCGGCCATCGAAAAAATCGGGATATCTGCTACGGCAATTTTTCGTTTCAACTTTTCATCGCCGACTTTATCCCATTCAAAAAATGCAGTCGCCGGCACGAGACAACGCGCTGTCCGAAAGGGTTGGCTGAATGTCGGCTTTTCGAGTATTGTCTCTGCTCGGGCATTGATCAGAGGACGCTTAGCGAAAGGCTCAACAAACCCCCATTTGTGGTGAACAAGCTCGTTGCCCGGCATTATCAGTGGTGTGTAGTTGGTCGGAAATATTTCCGCGCGCTCTTCGACATCCTCTTTCATTTCCCCCAAAAGGTACCTTTCCCATAATTCACTCTTTGTCGCTTCCAGCGCATAACGTCCGCACATAGTTCTGTCCCCTTTTCGCTGACTTTCTTTGCTACCGATTATAACGGCAACGGAGTCGTTAATCAAAAAAGACGTCCGCTGGGGATCGTCTTCTTTCTGTCGTTACATAAAATATCCGAAAAGGATAGGAAAAAAAACAGCAGGCGCATAATTCATAATTTTCAGATTCGTCAATTTCAGCATGTTCAAAGCCAGACCAACAATCAGCAATGAGCCGACACAGGTCATTTCGTTGATTACAGAATCAGTCAAAAGCGGCGCCAGGACATTCGCAAAGAGTGTAATTCCGCCTTCATAAACGAGGATCAGACCTGCTGAAAGCAGTACCCCAATCCCTAGACTGGATGCCATCACGATGGCCGCGATGCCATCAATCAGTGACTTCGCAAATAACGTGTCATGATTTCCGGTCAAACCGCTCTGCAGAGCTCCGACAATCGCCATCGCGCCGACACAGAACAATAGACTTGCTGTGACGAACCCATTAGAAACAGAATGTTCCTTATTTTCAGAAGATACCCGGCTTTCTATTTCATCGCCCAACTGATTGATTTTTTTATCCAGATCGATCCATTCGCCGACCAAAGTCCCAAACACCATCGATAGGATGGTGATCAAAATATTTTCACCCTTCAAGATGCCACTCACGCCTATGTAAAGGACACATAACGCCAAAGCGTTCATCACTGCGCTGGCAATCCTATCCGATAAACCTTTCTTCAAAGCCAGACCGATACTGCCTCCCAAAATAATGGCCGCACTGTTGACCAAACTTCCCAACAAAACCACTTAATCCCCTCCGATTGTTTTCCCATGTATGCTGATCACTTGATTCGAATGCTTGCTTGCAAACTCAGTACGTTTCAGTATAGGTGTTCACTTTCAGAAAATCAATGGAGAAAATATAAAAGGATCCTGTCTTCGAAAAGAAATGATCGCCAGGACTCCCTGACGATCACAATCATCTATTCATTTCAATATTTACCGCTCATTAACGGATAGTTTTCAAAGCTCCGGACCATTTGATCAATTCATCGAACATTGCGGTTGCATTGCTTGCGTGATAATCGTTCGGCACAAAATTGCTCATGTTTTCGAAATCAGTCATCAATGAGAAATTCACTGTTGTGTACACAGTTGCTACGCTCAACTCGCCAAGGATGACGCGCATATTTTCGTGTGCGCGGGCCCCGCCCAAACTTCCGTATCCAACAAATCCGGCTGCTTTATCCGCAACTTCAGGTTTCAGGAAATCCAATGCATTTTTCAAAGCGCCACCGACTGCATGGTTGTATTCAGGTGTCACAAATACATATCCATCAAATGAAGCCATTTTTTCTGACCAAGCTTGAATTGCTGCCCCTGCTGCCGCTTGACGGTCTTCTGGTAATTTAGCGCCCAACAAAGGCAAGTCATAGTCTGCTAAAGCTACGATTTCGTATTCGATGCCGCCATCATTGCGTTTTTTGGCAAATTCATGGATCCATTCCGATACTGCCGCTGAGTTTCTTCCTTCACGTACGCTTCCAGAGATAATTCCGATTTTCATAATTGTTTTCCCCTTTTCATCTGTTGTTTTTGTATTTTTATTTCCAAATAAAGCATTACTAATACGAGATATCATAGATGTGTTTCCCAATTATTTTCCTCCATGCACTTGTTTTTCAATGAAGGGCTCACCCTCACCTCTCTTACATTTCGTAAGCTTGATATCATTATGCCACATCCCGGAATGTATTTCAAGTTATATATTCACGAATTCGAGATATTTTTCGAAATAAAAGCATCCAACCCCTTCCTACACCGGTCTGGATGCTTTATCTTGAATTATTTATGTTTTCAAAATCTAAATTCAGTGTTGGAAGGCACGAACATGCCCTTTTAAACGATCCGCCAGAATGATCGCCAATACAGCTTTAGCGATATCCCCCGGAATGAAAAGCAACATGCCCATCTGGAAAATCGCAGCCAAGTCGAATTGATTGCCCATGACAACATTCAGGATCATCGCCATGTAAGGCAAACCGATTGCGTACATGACGATTGTGCCGGCAACGGCTGCAATGCCATAATTCAAAAAGCTTCCTTCTTTATTATGCACGAGATAGGAAATCAAAGTAGCAGCTGCAATAAATCCAAACACAAACCCAAAACTAGGAGTCAAAAAGGCTTGGAATCCGCCAAGCAATAATTTCAATAGCAAAGGCAGCAGTTGCGCAAAAAAGGCAGCTTTTGGACGCAGGAAGAAGCCGGTCAGCAGTACCATGAGTGTCTGCAAAGTGATCGGAACGGGGCCGACAGGGATGCTCAGGAAACCACTGACGAATGTCAAAGCCGCGAATATGCTGATTTGAGTCAAATCTCTTGTTGATAATTTCATATTATTTTCCTTCTCTCTTTTTTGATTTTGATGCTGATTTCGCCAAAGGTCAGGATTTTCGTTTTCCCATTCGGCAATGCCACCACAAGCCCGCCGTCATTGTCGATTGCAATCGCTTTGGCTTCGATTGTTTCGTTTCCTTGCGGGAAAGTCACCTGTTCACCCAAGACGAAACAACGTTTGCGGTACTCGTCCAGATAGGAACGTTTTACCAAATCAGGATAAAGTAGATAAAAGCGATTGAGGATTTCGGCGACCATTTGATTCCGGGTCACCGCGGCATTTTTTTTATCGAACAACGTGCCGGCGATCGACTGGATCTCATCGGGAAAATCCGTTTCAGGCTCCCGGAAGTTCAAGCCGATTCCCAAAATGATCGTTCCGATTGTCCGCGATTCCATATCCATGATTCCTTCCGTCAGGATGCCGCAGACTTTCCTGCCATCCAGAAAGATGTCGTTCACCCATTTTATCTGCGGTTTTTTTCCCGTCAGCGTTTCGATCGCTTGGCAAACGGCTACGGCTGCGGCTGTTGTGATCAAGGTGGCGTTATCAAGATCAGCAACCGGCCTCAAAACCAAACTCATGTACAGGCCTGATTCGCTCGGTGAGTAGAAAACTCTTCCCAAACGGCCTCTGCCCTTTGTCTGTTCTTCCGATAAAATCACACCTTCGAAAGTCGGATCTTCGTTGACGATCCGTTTGGCCTCGAGGTTTGTCGAATCGATTGTTTTATGTGCAATGACTCGGTGGCCTTTCAGCGCTTCCGACAGCAACGGCACAATGGCCGCCTCAGACAACAGATCGGTATCGATGGATAACTGATACCCTTTATTCGTAGTTGCTTCTATTTGATAACCTTCTTTTTTCAGGCCATTGACCGCTTTCCACACGGATGTTCTGGAAACTTCCAATTTATCAGCTAAGTCTTGGCCGGAAATGCTTTCGCCTTTATGCTGCTCCAAATATTGTAATACTTTCTCTTTTGTGGACATCCTTTACCCCCGTTCTCTTACTTAGAAGATTAAAAAACCACCGCTTGAACCGAAGCGATGGTCTCAATGCTGTATTCAGTTTAAACGCAGGCCGTCTGTTTGTCAACCTTTTTCATAATGTGGTTAACAATGTTTTTTTAGTGTTTATTTTCTTCTTTATACATCCTGACCAGTTCGGCATAATCTGCCATGATTGCCTGCACAACTGGATTCTCCATCGTCGGAATCAAATGATCTCCGATTTTGGATATCGGCAACACATTATTGCCGGTGCCGGAAACGAAAGCACCTTCAGCCTCCTTGACCCACTCCACCGGAATTGCCGTTTCATTGATCGGTATTTGTCGTTTTGCACAGATTTCGAACACTTTCTTACGGACGATTCCCAGCAATACCGCTTGTGCCGGAGGCGTATACAGTTCGTTACCCTTCACAAAAAAGACATTCGTGCGGCTGCCTTCGGTGATCTGCTCATTTCCATCAACCAGCAAAAGTTCATAAACCCCTTTGTCGGCACGCTCCTGCAGTACCGCTTTCTGGTAATCAGATCGGACAAGCTTGATGTTCGGATCCAATCTTTCGATTCGGAAGAGGCTCGTCGCGATGCCTTCTTCATAATATTTTTTTGAAGGATAAATGCTCTGGGTGAAAAAAATCCACAACACACTCTCGCCTTCTGACGTTTTACCAAGGATAAACTTAAGGTTCTGCTCCTCAACCTGATTGGCAGCTATCAGGCGATAGACGCGGTCCTCGATGGACTCTGCCGTAGCAGGCAGTGGCAGGTCCAGATAAGCTGCGGACCGGAAAAAACGTTCCAGATGATCCTCCAAAAAAATCGCAATCCCATCCTGGACACGGATGAATTCATATACGGTCCGTCCTTCGAATTCCGGATGTTTTCTGTCGTCCTCATTTTTGATGATGTCATCATTCAATAGGTAAAAAGGTCCTTCCACTTTCTCCACATTCATCGCCCCTTCCTGATCTTATATTCCCTATTCTACTCCGGAATCCCAAAAAGTACACGCCCATTCTCAAAAACGCGGATGTGACAGCAGAATGACAAACATTTTAAAAATTGGTAAAAGTGAAGAAAAACACAACGAGTCTCTTCCTTTTTTTCTACTGTGGGTGTATAGTATGGGCATCATGAAAAATACAAATACAAATACAACTACTTACATAAAGGATGATAGAATAAGCATGCAGATGCAACAATCCCATTGGAAAAATGATGCTGAATATGTCGCTTTGGTCGAAGATCTGATCTATCACGAAGAATTATTGCATATGGAGACCATTACCCACCACCACTTCACCAATCGTTTGGAGCATTCGATTCGCGTATCCTATAAAAGTTACCAACTTGCAAAAAAATGGAAGCTGGATGCTCGAGCTACTGCACGTGCCGGTTTGCTGCATGACTTCTTCCATGAAGACCGCGATGCTGTCGCCCAGCTGAATCTCGGTTCCCATGCCGATGCTCATCCAAAAATTGCTTGTGAAAATGCTTGCCGTATCACTGAAATCAGCTCCTTGGAGCGCGACATCATTCTTAAGCATATGTTTTTGGTAAGCCGTTGTGGCCTGCCGCGCTACAAAGAAAGTTTTGTCGTAACTTACGTGGACAAATATGTCGCGATCAGAGAGGTCGTCGAGCCTATCAAAGAACTCGCAGGCGCTCGCCTACGCGGTCTTGTTTCGAAATTGAGCCCAGTGAACCTGAACATCAACATTTAATTGTGCATTTTATAAAGAAACGACCGTATCGGAAGAGACGGTCGTTTTTGTATATAGTTTCCAGGATGTCCGATTCTTTCCCGGTATCGGACATCCTGCAATCCTACCGGACGGATCCGCTCGCATCAAAAAAGCTGAACCCAAAATGGGTCCAGCTTTTTGCTTTGTACTATCGGTGCTATTTATATTTTTTAGAAGAACACGTTTGTTACGCCATCGCCTGAAGCGCGGAAGCTTTGTTCCGATGTTGAACGGTAACCATTCAATACTTCGTTAACTGCTTGAATTGTTTCAGCAGAAGGCACTTGTGCTGCAGCAGCTCCGTTAGCAACTACTGAGAACTGACCTGATGCATATAACACGGCATCGATTGTCGTACCACCCCAGATTCCGGAATCGACACGGTTCATGATAACAGAAGCAACGTTCAATTTTTCTTGGTAGCTTGGGCCTGCTTCAGCTTGGACTACTTGATACAAGAAGTAGCTTGCTTGGTAAGTCGTTGATGGTGCTTGAGCTACTGGAGTTTGCTCAACATATGTTTCTTCAGCTGGTGCAGCTGCCTGCACTTCTTCAACTGCTTCAACTGGTGTTTCGACTTCAACTGCTTCTTCGGAGCTGATATCGTAGCTCTTCACTTCTGAGTCTTGTTCAACAGTCACGATTTTATGATCAGCTGACAATACAATCGCGTTACCGGCGATAATCATATCTGCATTTCCGATGCTGTTGACATCAACCAAGGCATTCACTGATACGTCAGTAGCTACTGCAATTGCTGATAAAGTGTCGCCCCATTGGAAAGTATATTTGCTGCCGCTTTCCAAGTTTTGGATATCCGCTTTGATTTGATCTGCCGTACGTGCTGTCCAAGTGGATGAAGTATATTCTGTTGCGTTTGCTTGTATAGGGTTCGCTGTTGCCATAAAACCAATGGCTGCTAAAGTTGCGCTCGTTACGAATAATCTAGATTTGAAGTTTTTCATGTGTGTTTTTTCCCTTTCTTCTCTTCGCAATGTTTTCGTATTGCAATTTATACTCTTCATGACCTTTTTTATTTGATAAATGAAGTATTTATCCAGGTCTCGATCGGAGTTCTTTCAACAGAGACAATCCTATCATGAATCAAACCGACAAAGTTAAAAATACATTCTTTGTTATTCCGTCTTAACGTGACTGTCTCAAACAACTATTTATCTTACAAACATAAGTCAATTATTACGCTGTCGTAATATATAAAATCAATTTGTAACAACCAGCTTCATTGCTGTCTTTTTTCACAAACTTCATACAAAAAGCAACAAAAACATTTGATTTAACAACTTTTCTATCTGTAACATTTGTTTTATCTCTGTCATTTATCAAGCGCAGTCGACCCATTTGACTTTTAGTGGCTAAAAATTATTACAAAACATTTGCTTAGTGTAAACATAAATAATGTCTACTGAATAATTAACAAACCTTATCGCAACAGCGTTTTTAGCTGTTTTTTGGTATAATAGATGCATGGATTCCAGAGGGAAATACCAAAAACCCGTGCACTTTTTTCAAAAATGATACAAAGAGGCGATGAAAATGTACAAAAAGCAGACGAATCGGCAATTAACCATTTATGACTTCGATCAGCCATTGGGCCTTACGATGAACCCAGAAAACCGTTGGGTCAAAAAAGCAGATTCGATTCCCTGGTCAGTCATTGAAGATAAGTACGCTGCTCTGTTCAGCAGTGACAGAGGCAACATCGCCAAACCGGTAAGGATGGCACTAGGTGCCTTGATTATT
>NZ_FOQC01000097.1 GCF_900113645.1 Trichococcus flocculiformis | reverse complement strand
TCCTGTCTTTGACACTTGTAGAAGGAAAAAAGACGAGAAAATGCTGCTATTACAGCTTTTTTCGGCTTTTTTATTTTGTTAAAAAGTGCGTACCTTTTTCGTGGTTTTGGTCATTTTAAAAATTTTTTTCATTTTTTTTGTAGGTAGAATCTGATAGTCTGTTCGGAAGCCAAAGGCTTCATGTAGGGAATCTGTGAAATCTGTTCTAGTATAGGCCGGAATGAATCCCTCACCACGGAGTTCCATGAAGTTCATTTCCCTTAGTTTTGTGATGGTCTCTTGGCAAGTAAACTTTTCTCCCATTTTTTTCTCCAACACCCTCACTACCATAAGTGAGATGAAACAAGTCATAAAATGAGCAATAATGCGATCGTCACGACTCAGATAGACGGGTCTGGACCTCAGTTCACTTTTCATGATGCGAAAGCTTTCCTCGATTTCCCAACGCCTGTGGTTAATGGCTATAATTTCCTCAGCGGAACTTGCTAGATTCGTACATACAGCGTAAAAGCCATCATACCGAGCTTCTTTATTGATTACATCTTGATTTAAGGAGAAAGCAACCTTTTCTGCTTTCTCACCATCAGAGGTGTAGGGGATTTGCTCGATAAACCGTTTGTAGTCGTTCTGGTTGGCTTTCTTGAATTTTTGAGGAGCGGTATCAATTAATTTTTGTGCGCGCTCCACCTGACGATTGCGAATCTGCTCCTGATAAATGCGGTATTTCAGAGAATAAGTGACAATCAGTCTTTGTTCTAGACCATCTTCATTGATCCATCGCTCTTTATAAAAGTTCTTGTTCCGGTCTTCTTTCGAATCATAAGAAAGTTTCCTCACATCATAGCCATCTTCAGGGGATTCGTATTGGCCAGCTAGCCGCCAACCCTTCGGGTCCAACGCCCAATCCTTCAGATGGGCTTTCAGTTTTTTGACGGATTGAACAGTTATGAAGCCTCGGTTTCCTAGATTGTTATACTTGCGGTTAGCTGTCGATGCCAATCCTGCGTCTGTACAAACTATGAATTGAGATAATTCAAAATCTGAAAGGATCTTCTTCTCCAAGGGTTTCAAGGTTGTCTGCTCGTTCGTATTCCCCTTCTGAATTGAGAATGCCAGTGGCATGCCGTTTCCATCCATGAAAAGCCCCATTTGCACAATCGGATTGGGCCGATGCTCCTTCGACAAGCCGTATTGTTTTAACCCCTCCTCCTGTTCGATTTCGAAAAAGAAATTTGTACAGTCGTAGAAGAGGACGCGCGTATTCCGAGGAAGAATAGCCAGACTATTTTTATAGAGTTGGGCCTGAATCCAATCGAATTCCTTTGCCAGCACTTCCAGCGCTCGATATACATGCTGCAGTTCAAAAGAGGGTCGCTCCAGAAATTTTTGGGATAGTTCATGAGTGGCCCTCTTGGAAGCGGGATAAATGATTCGGCCGTAAATCAGATAGGAGAGGATGCTATTTAGATCAAAGCTGAACTTGTGCCGGTCGCTGATTGTTTGGCAAATCTTGTCTAACTTTAAATCATAATAAATATCCTGGAGGAACAGGTAGCCACCATTGAATAGACAAGGATGATTTTTTTCGATTTGTTTGATAGGGGATAAGGGAGCGAGGATTTCTCGCTGGTTTTCTTTTTCCTTCGCAGTAAGCTCCGACACATACGTTTTTGCCCATGCATAAGGATCTTGCCCATCCAGTTTTTCACGGAGTTCCTTTTCAGTGCCGAGCTTCTCTACCGTGATGGTTCGTTCCTTTCCGTTCTCATAGATGGTTTTGGTAACGTAGAAGGAGGCAGCGTTTTTAGATTTTGAAACTTTCAACCGCATAAGAACAGCCCCTTTTTATTTTCATTATAACAAATCACGCTAAGTCACGCAAAATATAACCGATAAATTTGACAAAAAAAATAAGCCCTATCGGGCTTTCCGGATGCTTTTTCGATTCGTAAGTGTCAAACTCCCG
>NZ_FOQC01000098.1 GCF_900113645.1 Trichococcus flocculiformis | reverse complement strand
GTTTATTTCCTTATGCATTTCATTTTACAATTTACCATCATTTTATTCTATCGTGTACTTAATAAGTTTTTCTTTCATTCTGTCAGGGTAAATTCTATAATGAATATTAGTTATAATTATCAGAATATTTTTTCTTTTCTCGTTTTTTGGTTGAAAACGAGAAGTAAAAAGACAGGTGGGCTATATGAAAAAAATTGCAGTAATTGGGAGTAGTGGTGGAAATTTACGTTCACAAGGTGGGGCTGATCCACAAAAAATGATGGCCGAAATTTTCGCTCAAGCAAAGGCGGCAGGTATTGAAGTTTCTGCTATTCAGTTTATTTAAACAGAAGGGATCTATCAAAGCAACGTTGTCGATAGCCTTATTGACCAGAGAGTACAGCATAGTCCGGATAATTCTTTCCTTCGCTTCAAAAACCAATCCTTGTTTCGGTATGCTCAATACCTCAACACCGTATTCTTTTAATAACGTTCTTAACCTCCTCATGTCTTCATCCAAAGTGCTTTTAGATATTTGGTATTCCTCTTCCTTCTGATAAAGAAAGACTTTATTTTGCCCCAGTGCTATGTCCAGGACTAAATCGAGTATCCGTTCATCCCTACTGTAAAATTCATCTTTAAAATCATTCTCAAAAAGCCCCATTAAATCGATTGTTTGACTTTTACTCAACGTCAACAGAAATCCCTTTCCTCTAATGGTCTCTATGATAGGAAATTCATTTTCCACCAAATAATCATTCAGGCTCTTTATCTCACTCCTCAAAGTCCTTTGACTTAACTTGAACTCCTCGCATAGTGTCTCTATGCTAACCGGAAAACCAGATATAACAAATTTTCTCAATAATTCTAATGATTTATCTCTCATATTCTTTATCTCCTTGTCTGATTGAAGTATATCTTCCCTCCGATTATTTTGTTAGTAGATATTATTGCCATCTAATTTTGCAAAAATGTAAACGCTGTCTTATTGTTGGGTATATGCAGGTTGCATCCCTTCTTTAACTCCTAATTCCAGAAGTGGTTCTTCATAAGTTTTGTGCATTCGTTACGACTAATCATAAAATATTGATTATACCATCTTCGCAAGGGGTGATAAATCATCCTGCACAACCATGATTATCCTCTCGACAGTTCCACCTTCTTTATATGTTGATTTCGTGTTTAAGGATGGCTCCCCCAATTGTCTGGAAAAGTTATCAGATGGCTCCATAATGATTCCTTTGGTTGCGCAAAAAGGACTGCCCTGAACCAAAAATGGTTTAAGGCAGTCCTTTTATGTTGGATTTTCTTTTCTATTTTATCCGTTGGCGATCCGGTCCTGGATTACATACACATTCGTACTGTATCTTCCGTTTGCCGCTGCATTTTTTCGGATTGTCAGATATCCTCTTTCAATCAAATTTTTCTGATGCTTCCGGAATCGGTCCTCGCTCATATTCAGATCCTTGCAGATTTCGCCCACCTTGGGAAAGATTGTGTCCCCGGCCCCGATGCATGCGGCAAAGTACGCATAGATCGCCTTCGCCTCGACCGTCAGCTTCCGGTCACTCATCATGCTCGCAGGAACCGTTCCATACCCATCGAAAGTACATCAACCACCTATGTTGTCATATCCATTATTTTCCCTGCTTTCCGTTTCTATGTTTCGACCGTACCGCTGACATCCTAAAGATGAATCGCTGTCTCGGTCTCTGCTTTTAAAGACTAAAGATGGCTGGAATTAGCTTCCGAAACCTATATACGGATAGCAATTGATCTGGATACGCACAGAATATGACCGGCTCGGATGGACTGCCGATGCTAGTTATTACCGAAAGAGCGTCGTAAAGCCCCTTGCTTTAGCTATGGGGATATAAGACGTGCACTCAGTTGTGTTATGTGGG
>NZ_FOQC01000099.1 GCF_900113645.1 Trichococcus flocculiformis | reverse complement strand
ATTGCGTAGCATAATTATCACCCCTTCATATCTTTATTTTCCTCCAAAATACAAAAAAAGCCAGAAATTTATCTGACTTTTTCAGCAGCCTCAAAGCGGTTTGGCGGGGAAAAAGACAGCGAAACCCACCGAAATAACCTTCCAAAGCGACTTTGGAAGGTTATTTCCGCATGAATCCCGTCCAAAAAACCCGCCAAACACGGTTTGGCGGGCTAACTCACTTCGGTAACTGCATTCTTATGCCGTTTTGCCCCTCACTTCCCGCAGCACTTCTTGTATTTCTTGCCGCTCCCGCATGGGCAAGGGTCATTGCGGCCGATTTTTGGTTCGTTTACGGTCGGCGTACCCTTCGGCTGGGACATGAAGCCCGGATTTTTGTTCATCAGCTGATCAAAATATTTGTCCTGGGAATTATTTTTGAAGTATGCCCAGTTTTTCAGTTCACCGATAGTATCATCGATTTTTTGCAAGCTGCTGTTCCTCTTGGCACTAGCCAGAACGGATGATTTCCCTGCCACCATAGCCCGATCCACCGATTCCATACCGATCATTAAATAATCTACCTTATCATTTTCGTATGCTTCCTTTATTTCATCATACACTTCTCCCGGATAGATATCGGTACAGAGACCTATCAGCAGCGTCAGGAGGGTCATATTGTCGATTGTGCGGAAGATCTCTCTGTAGTAAGCCATAAGGTCTTCCCGTTCGATTTCACCATCCAATGTCAAAATAGCCAATGCGGTTATCGCCTGGGCTCTGGTAAATTCATCGATTTCCTCATTCCCGATCATTTGCTTGATGGGTGCCACGTCTCCCCCGCAAATCGAAGCCAGTATCCTTCCGGAAGAATCCATCATATCCCCAAACAGCTGCTCCGGCAGGTCACCAGGCAGGCCGAACAGCTCAAGAACGATAGGATAGGCTTCCTTGACTCTGAACTGAGCCAATAGATAAGCAGCATAGACATGGCCAAAATAGTCAAAATTGGTGATGTATTTTGCTTTGTCCTCACGTACCTCTTCAAGAACAGCCAGCAGCAACGGAATCGCTTCTTCCTGGTTGGCGATTATTTTTTCCAATTCTTTCTCTGGGAAAATCCTTTTTGGATCACATTGGATGCGATCGATTATTTCGGAGATTGTATGTTTTGAAGATTTTCTGCTCACCATCATTAACACCTCACCAAGGATATAGGTTTTTGGCACTGCTCTTTTATGTACCTCCAGTTTACCATACCCCTGCTTTGCGGGGCCCCCTGATCCCTTCGAGAACTTCCGATAACTTCCGATAACTCGCCTTGATTTTCCGCGATATACTCGTCATCTGGCCCTAGCCAACGAAAAGACCGGAATAATATCAGAAGTTACCCGCATATATAACAAGGCAGATTATAATCTAACATCCTCAAACCCTCGATATTGGTGAGTTTTGTGAAATCCTCGTTTCCCCCGGAATTCTAGGGTTCATCAATACAAATATTCATATTGGCATATTTTGATGTATTTTTAATTTATATTGATATAATTACATTGTAATCGATTACGAAAACATTATGTTTAATACCTTTATGTCAAATATCTCAAAATACCAAAAATATCTTTGATTAATTGGTATAAAACAATTTTTCTACATTAAACTTACGGATGCGATTTTAGATTATGTTCAAGAAAAAGATATTATTAGGGGCACTCTCTCTTTCGTTGCTTGCCTCAAACACTATATTTCCTTTGTCTATAGTGACTGCAGCAGAAATAGACCCTTCCCGCTCTTTAGTAACTCAACTTTCGCACACCGAAAAAGACCCTAAAGGCTTGATATATCAATAATTCTAGCTATACTATTATGCCGATAAACCGCTCGGGAACTGA
>NZ_FOQC01000109.1 GCF_900113645.1 Trichococcus flocculiformis | reverse complement strand
CCACGGTTTGGAATACAAGCTCTCAGATTATCAAAAAAAATAATACAACTACACAAAAAAAGGCATCGGGGTGGTTTTCCCCGATGCTTTTCTTACTCAAAATTAAGTCGGTGATGGAAAACGGCACTGTGAAATATGTAAGGGGCGGAGAATCTTCGGGTATGTGATCGCTATAAAAGAATGAGTTGGTGGAAATGAAATTGCGAGAGGGAAGTTTGCAGAGTAGTTAGAGGCAAATAATATTTTACTCATGCAATCATGGGTAAAGAATTGCCTTCCAGACGAGCAAATTGCACATAACATGTGCATTGCCTATTCAACTTTAAAAGTTTGGAAAGAAAAGTATTCGGCCATTTCGGCTGCCTTAAAAAGAGGAAAAGAGGTAGTGGGCCGGGGAGTCGAGAACGCTCTGTTTAAACGCGCTTTTGACTTTGAATATACAGAACAAACTGTGAAAGTAGTTGACAGGGATAAGGATGTCATCGAAAGTGAGCAAAGGGAATTTGAAAATCGCTATAGTATGAGGGTTTTGGTATACTTGGTATAATAAATGATTAGGAGATGAGTAGATGGTTTCTTTAGAAGGTAAGCTTATATTTAAGTGCGTAGAAAGTGATCATGTTGGTTTAGTAGAAGTTGTTGCTGGAGATTTTGATTTTGAGAATACATGGACTGAGCCTGATCGTGGAATGGGTACAGAAAGCGGGTTCGAAGCAACGGTAGAAACAACTTGCCCTAACTGTAATAGAGAATATGAGGTGTACTATACGTATACTGAATATCCTCAAGGCGCTCCAAATTTTGAAGATTTTTCAATAAGAGATAACAATGGGGAAGAAATTGATGTGGAAATATTAGAAAATTCCCTAACTATATTTTAGCTTATCCTAAAGACCTCATCCGGGGTCTTTTTTTATACAAAAAATTAAGAGAACGGAGGTGATCCTGAATTATTCATAGGTTTTCAGAAAACACCTTGAAATCTTGTTCTATCAACGTATTCTTTATTTCACTTTCACACCCAAAAGGTGTGAA
>NZ_FOQC01000101.1 GCF_900113645.1 Trichococcus flocculiformis | reverse complement strand
CATGGATCTCAACGCCTGGATTGGTGCACACAACCGTGCTTTTGAATACTTTGGAGGAAGCACGCAGATTGTTGTTCCGGATAATCTTAAAACCTCCGTGACCCGCCATACGCTGAAGGAACTCGTGTTGAATCCGACATACCGTGAAATGTGTGATCATTATGGGACTTTATGCATGCCAGCAAGGGTCAGGGCCCCGCGCGACAAAGCATCTGTTGAAGGCTCTGTCAGCACCATATCGACATGGATAATTGCGGCCTTGCGAAACGAACATTGTTTTACTCTGACTGACTTGAATCAAAAAATCAGCCTGAAGCTCGAAGAATTCAATCATAGAGACTTCTCGAAAAAGAAAGGCACTCGCTTTACAGCGTTTGAAGAAGAGGAGAAATTCGCACTTTCCCCTCTACCAGCAAAACCATACAAAATGGCCGAGTGGAGAACCGCTAAAGTACGCCTGGATTATCATATCAGTATTGGAAATATGTTTTATTCCGTCCCATATGAATACATCGGCAAAAACGTCGATGTACGTGTTTCTGAGCATCTCATCGAGGTCTTCTTCAAACAAATGCGAGTAGCTACGCACTCCCGATTATATGGGAAATTCGGTCAGTTATCCACCAGTAAAGACCACATGCCTGACAACCACAAACTGTATGTCGAGCAAACGCCGGAAAACGCCTTACAATGGGCAGAAACGATCGGAGAGAACACCTTGCGCCTCATTCAATATCTTTTAGATACCTATCAGGTTGAGCGCAAGGCACTCTCGTCTATTTTTTCTTTAAAAAATAGTTCCCGCCGTTATACCAAGTACGAGATCGAAAGAGCGTGCAAGGAAATCTTGAATGTCACCCAGCGACCGACGGTCAAATTAGTTCAAAATCAACTGAAAGCAAATAAGAAAAAAGATGCCGAGCAAGCACTGGAAAAACCATCCAAGTCTCAGGATGATTTCGGATTTACACGCGGCTCAGATTATTGGGGAGGAAAAGGACAATGAACGAACAAACAATAAGCAAAATGATTTCAATGAAATTATCAGGGATGGTAGAAGGATACCAGCATCAAGAGAGTTCGCCGGAGTTCAAAAAAATGAGTTTTGAAGAAAGATTCCAGCTGTTGATTGATCATGAGTACGACAGACGCAAATCGAACACGTTAAAAAGATTGATCAAGAGCGCTAACTTTCAAGATTCTCAGGCTTGCATTGAAGACATCGAATACCACGAGGACCGGAAATTAGAGAAGATGCGCATTTTGGAACTGTCCAGCTGCAATTACGTTCGCCAAACAAACAACATTATCATCAAAGGTCCAACTGGAGCTGGCAAAAGCTATATCGCACAAGCTTTTGGCATATCCGCTTGCCGCCAACACCATACAGTGAAGTATGTGCGCCTTCCGGAATTACTGGATGAACTGATGGTAGAGCAATATCGAAATGACGATTCTTACCGCAAAAGTATCAAGAAGATTTCCAAGGTCGACCTACTGATTCTTGACGAATGGCTTTTAATCGATATTTCGCCAGAACAGGCTGCACTCGTTCTTGAAATTGTGGAAATGAGATACAAGCTCAAATCGACTATTTTCTGTTCCCAGATTGATCCGCAAGGATGGCCTCAAAAGCTTGGGAATGGCACTGTAGCTGAAGCGATTATGGATCGAATTGTTCATAACTCTATTCAATTACTGATAGATGGAGAAATATC
>NZ_FOQC01000110.1 GCF_900113645.1 Trichococcus flocculiformis | reverse complement strand
TCGGTGCTGTTTCAGTTACGGGATCTGCGGGCGGTGTGTTGGTTGTGGTATCTGTCGGTGCTGTTTCAGTTACGGGATCTGCGGGCGAAGCTATGGTCGTAGGTAATAAAGTAGAGTCAGTTGCTGATGTGTTCCCCACCGGAATATCTGCGAGGCTTGTTACATTCACTATGACAGAGGTTGCTATACTTCCCGCAGAAGCATTAATAACTGCGGTACCTGGTGACACTCCAATAATGTTACCTGTGCCATCGACTTGCGCTATATTCGCATCATTACTTGTCCAAACGAGGGGGGGATTATCCATTGTATCAATAGGGGAGTAAATGATAGCGGTTTTAGCATCAATAGATTCACCTATCTTCAAATTAATATCGGTGGTACTGAAACTAATAGACTCTAATTGGACTATCGATCCGCTCATTTCAATGCTGTCTATCGCATCCCCAACATTTCCCGTTGATACTGCATCACTTGTTTCTGCATAAGCACCACCTACGTGAACAAACATCACCATCCCAATAACTGCAAAAAAAATCCAGAAAATCTTCTTGATCATTTTAGCATCTCCTGCCTTTCAAAAAAAACCTTAGGAGATAGAGGTATTGGCATACTGGTATAAACCTATTTTTATGAATAAATTGAGATGGTATCCCCTCCATTCATACGTTCATCCGTTTATCTACAGGATCGAGTGGCCACAATTTTACCGACAAAATAAAAATTTGGATCTTCCGAAAATGGGTATTTTTGATGGAAATCTTATAACTGGGTGACTTCTCATCAAATGATGTCCGGAATATCCCTAAATTTCAAGGTACATGTTAACACAACAGCCTTCCCATCCCCTTTCTGTATACCTACATTATACAAAAAAAAAAGAAGAAAACAAAAATATACTGTATCTTTATAACTTCTTTTAACACCACTTTACAACTTTTCACGCCCCTAAGGGCATAAAAATACAAACAACCCCAAATTTTTTGTATGATTGATTTGGA
>NZ_FOQC01000103.1 GCF_900113645.1 Trichococcus flocculiformis | reverse complement strand
CCGCGGTTTCTTAGCCGATGTGAACGGGCGTCCCCTTGAGGTGATTGACCGACTGTGCGTGCGGATGTAAAGTATTTAATTCAACCTATATAGAATATAAAGCATCGCAGGATGAAGTGTTTTTTATCTTTAAAATTAGAATATTTTCTTAAATAATATATAACTTTGCCATAGTTATTGGAAAATGGAGACTTATTATTAGTCATGTAAGTAAAGAATATTTCATTAATGAATTGGCATATTAAATAATTTGTTTAATTTAGTTTTTGGACTTTTCTTTGGCACAAGAATTCCCCTGTTAATTTTTTATTATCAGTAGGAGATTTTACAATTTTTAAACAAAATTATTTGAAATAGCAGAAACAATCAGAGAAGATGAACTTCACCAAGCAATAGTACAAGCTATCAATGAAGTGCTGGGAAACAAAGGAGATTACCTGAATATTTTAATAGAAAATATTGAAACAGTTTTGAATGAAAATGCGGATAAACCAACAACTGATATTGATGAAAAGTTAGAAGGACTTCAAATGGAACTGCTTAGGCTTGCAAACTCAAAAGAAGATTACGAGGATGTAGCAGAAGAAATATACAGGTTGCGGGAACTGAAGCAGGAGGTCATGATAAAAAATGCAGCACGAGAGGGACTCAGGCAACGAATCGAAGAAATGACAAAGTTTTTAAAAGAACAACCGCAGAAACTTGAAGTGTATGACGATTTACTTGTGAGGCGATTGATTGATAGGATTACGGTCGATGAAAGGCTTCTAACAATCGAATTCAAGTCTGGAATCGAGATTAAAAAAGAACTTTGAAGTAAATATTTAATGGGCTCATGTCAAATATGGCATGGGCTATTTCAATTTGACTAGACAAACATATTACTTATAGTAAAAGATGATATGAACGTATTGTGATGTTGAGCTGTTCCTACGTACTTCATGATATTTGGATTTCGTAAAAAGAAATATTTCAAAATCGCTCAATAAGAATTGGACTATAGATAAAATTTAATTCACATATACCTTGAAAGGAGTGGATTTTATGGGAGAATGGGCAAGGCCTAACGACTTTTTTGTTGCTTGTAGATTAACCAGTTCAAAATATGCTGATTCCTTTTTAGATACCGGATCAATTAAATTCAACACCCCCCAATCGTGGATTGATTATTCCAAAAAATATGGGGATGGCCGGGGTGTCAGCGTCAAGTAGAATTGAACAGTTAACGCCAATTAATTTTGAACACTTTCGCTCACAAACAT
>NZ_FOQC01000107.1 GCF_900113645.1 Trichococcus flocculiformis | reverse complement strand
TGACGCCTGCCCGGTGCTGGAAGGTTAAGAGGAGAGGTTAGCGCAAGCGAAGCTTTGAATTGAAGCCCCAGTAAACGGCGGCCGTAACTATAACGGTCCTAAGGTAGCGAAATTCCTTGTCGGGTAAGTTCCGACCCGCACGAAAGGCGTAACGATTTGGGCACTGTCTCAACGAGAGACTCGGTGAAATTATAGTACCAGTGAAGATGCTGGTTACCCGCGACAGGACGGAAAGACCCCATGGAGCTTTACTGCAGTTTGATATTGCGTGTTTGTATCACATGTACAGGATAGGTAGGAGCCGAAGATACCGGGACGCCAGTCTCGGAGGAGGCAACGGTGGGATACTACCCTTGTGATATGACCACTCTAACCCGCTGCTCTTAGCGAGCAGGGAGACAGTGTCAGACGGGCAGTTTGACTGGGGCGGTCGCCTCCAAAAATGTAACGGAGGCGCCCAAAGGTTCCCTCAGAATGGTTGGAAATCATTCGTAGAGTGTAAAGGCAGAAGGGAGCTTGACTGCGAGACCTACAAGTCGAGCAGGGACGAAAGTCGGGCTTAGTGATCCGGTGGTTCCGCATGGAAGGGCCATCGCTCAACGGATAAAAGCTACCCTGGGGATAACAGGCTTATCTCCCCCAAGAGTTCACATCGACGGGGAGGTTTGGCACCTCGATGTCGGCTCATCGCATCCTGGGGCTGTAGTCGGTCCCAAGGGTTGGGCTGTTCGCCCATTAAAGCGGTACGCGAGCTGGGTTCAGAACGTCGTGAGACAGTTCGGTCCCTATCCGTCGCGGGCGTTGGAAATTTGAGAGGAGCTGTCCTTAGTACGAGAGGACCGGGATGGACACACCGCTGGTGTACCAGTTGTTCTGCCAAGAGCATCGCTGGGTAGCTATGTGTGGACGGGATAAACGCTGAAAGCATCTAAGCGTGAAGCCCCCCTCAAGATGAGATTTCCCATCACTTTAAGTGAGTAAGACCCCTGAGAGATGATCAGGTAGATAGGTTGGGAGTGGAAGTACAGCGATGTATGGAGCGGACCAATACTAATCGGTCGAGGACTTAACCAATTT
>NZ_FOQC01000108.1 GCF_900113645.1 Trichococcus flocculiformis | reverse complement strand
AAAGTCGTCTTTCTGCGTGAGCATGGGAATTTTTTTGCTTTTTTTCAGAAAACAGTTTAGATGAGGACCTACAAATGTTTATGCAACACTAGTGACTCTTACTATATCTTTAAAGATGCCCTTACAAAAGTACGCACTTTTTTATCAGGTACTTACCTTTTTGTAAGCTACAGCTACAATGATACCTACAACAAAAAATTGTAAAAAAAAATCCCTTTTGAAGCATTATAACGCTTCAAAAGGGAGTATGAAAATGATACAACTTTTGGCACCCGTATGGGATCACAGAAAAGGTCGGATTTGCAACCCGCTTTCCTACTTCCTATGCTGGCTTATTTTTGTTACAAGAGATTATTTTTGATATAATCCGTTCCCCAATCACTCATGCTGTTGATGATCGGTCTTAGGGAGTCACCAAGATCGGTTAATGAATATTCCACGCGGGGTGGCACTTCAGGAAATACTTCCCGTTTAACAATCCCATCAGACTCCATTTTCCGGAGATTTTCAGTCAATACTTTTTGGCTGATACCATCAACCAATCGGTGCATCTCGTTAAACCGCTTGGTTCCAGTCAACAATTCGCGCATTATCAACAGTTTCCATTTATTTCCGATCAGATCAACGGTTGTCGCAACCGGACAAAATGGCAATTCTTCTTTGGTCAGCATCTTTTTCACCTCTTAGATATCAAGTTTCTTTTTGTAAGTTACAACGAATTATATACTTAAAATGAAAAAATTTCAAATATTCCTTTTATTTTTGTGTATAACTATGCAAAAAAAACAGGCTTCCAACGATGATGTCATCGTCAGGAGCCTGTTTTGTGTGATACCGGCGGCCGGGGTCGAACCGGCACGCCCTTGCGGGCACTGGATTTTGAGTCCAGCGCGTCTGCCAATTCCGCCACGCCGGCATGATATGAAGAATGCAATTTTCCATCTTACTCATGGAAAGGCGGTAACCGGATTTGAACCGGTGATAGAGGTTTTGCAGACCTGTGCCTTACCACTTGGCTATACCGCCGAGATGTTGCTATTTGAA